>NZ_JBITLH010000043.1:0-1023 GCF_044465125.1 Micromonospora sp. NPDC049836 | reverse complement strand
TCTAAAACTGACGGACATCGTTGACACCTGGGTCTCCGGCAAGTACGGAGACCATCTATGTCTACCCCTCAGCCCCCGCTCGATCGGGAGGCCAGACGGCGCCTGGCGATCATCCGCCATGTTGAAGAGGTCACCGGCAACGTCGCGCTGACGTGCCGGTACTACGGGATCAGCCGGCAGGCGTACTACGTCTGGTACCGCCGCTACCAGGCCGACGGCGTCGACGGGCTGCGCAGCCGATCCAAGCGACCCAAGACCAGCCCCAACGCCACCCACGTCGAGGTCGTCGGGAAGATCATCTACCTGCGGCAGAACTACCACTTCGGCCCCGAGAAGATCGCGATGTACCTCAAGCGGTACCACGACGTCGCCATCAGCCGCTCCGGCGTGTGGCGAATCCTCAAGCGCCTGGACCTCAACCGGCTGCCAGCCTCGCAGCGCTACAAGCGGCACGACAAGCGGTGGAAGCGCTACGAGAAGCAGCTGCCCGGACACCGGGTCCAGATCGACGTGAAGTTCATCGAGCCCATCGGTTCGGCCGGCCGGCGCGGCGGGCGCAACAAGTACTACCAGTTCACCGCGATCGACGACTGCACCCGGCTGCGGGTGCTGCGCATCTATCCGCAGCTCAACCAGAAGACGGCGATCCAGTTCGTGGACTACGTGCTGCAGCGGCTGCCGTTCCAGGTGCAGGTCATCCAGACTGACAACGGCGCCGAGTTCCAGTCGGCGTTCCACTGGCACGTACTGGACAAGGGCATCCAGCACGTCTACATCAAGCCCCGCACACCGCGGCTCAACGGCAAGGTGGAGAGATCTCACCGCATCGACGCCGAAGAGTTCTACCGGATGCTGGAGGGCGTCGTGATCGACGACGCCCAGGTCTTCAACGACAAGCTCCGCGAGTGGGAGGACTACTACAACTACCATCGACCGCACGGCGGCCTCGGCGGCCAAACCCCCTACGAACGCCTCAAGCAGAAAACCACGACCCAGGCGTAAACGATCACCGTCGGTTGCACA
>NZ_JBITLH010000042.1:0-1321 GCF_044465125.1 Micromonospora sp. NPDC049836 | reverse complement strand
ATCGACCGCACGGCGGCCTCGGCGGCCAAACCCCCTACGAACGCCTCAAGCAGAAAACCACGACCCAGGCGTAAACGATCACCGTCGGTTGCACACGTCGGGACATCGTTGTCGGGACATCGTCGGCACGTCGTTGGCACGTCGTCGGCACGTCGGCACGTCGGCACGTCTGTCCGACTCCGGTTGATGCGTTGCACGGTGGCTTCACTTGATGGGTGACACTCCGCCGAGTGCTGGTGGAGTTGAGTGTGACCGGGCAGCGCTATCGCGCAGTGCTGGAAGTTGAAGCTGGCCTGTCCGTGACGGAGGTCGCCGAACGCTTCGGCGTCTCGCGCCGGTGGGTGTGATCACCGGCGTTCTCGGCGCCCCGTACCTCATCTATCTGCTCGTCCGCACGAACCGCGCGGGAGGCTCGCTGTGACCACCGACCATTCACTGGCGGTCGAGAAACTGACCGTCGGCTAGGGCGGCCGCGTCGTCATCGAATCACTCGATCTGCTCGTCCCGCCCGGCCGGATCACCGCGATCGTCGGTGCCACCGCGTGCGGGGAATCGACGCTGCTGCGGTCGATGTCGCGGCTACTCGCCCCGCGAACCGGCCACGTCATGCTGGACGGCCGCGAAGTACACAGGATGCCGGCCAAGGAGCTGGCCCGAACGCTCGGCCTGCTCCCCCAGTCACCGATCGCGCCCGAGGGCATCACCGTGGCCGACCTGGTCGGCCGGGGCCGCAACCCGCACCAACGCCTGCTGTCACGATGGAGCAGGGACGACGACCGGGCGGTGGCCGCCGCCCTCGACGCCACCCACATCGCCGACCTGGCCGACCGGTCGATCGACGAGCTCTCCGGGGGGCAGCGTCAACGGGTGTGGATCGCCATGGCGCTGGCCCAGCAGACCGAGCTGCTGCTACTCGACGAGCCGACCACCTTTCTCGACGTCAGCCACCAGGTCGAGGTGTTGGACCTGCTCACCGACCTGAACCTCACTCGCGGCACCACGATCGTGATGGTCCTGCACGATCTGAACATGGCGGCCCGCTACGCAGATCACCTCATCGCCCTCGCCGACGGCGGCCTGCACGCAGCAGGTGCGCCGACCGATGTGCTGACCGAGGACTGCGTCCGCGCCGTCTTCGGCCTGGACAGCCAGGTCATCCCGATCCGGTCTCCGGCAAGCCGCTGATGCTACCGATGGGCCGTCACCACATCCGGGCCGCGCAGTCGTAGTACTCCAGCCGCACTTCGCGGAGTCGTTGTCTTCGCTGGTAGTGGCTTGTTTTGGCTCTGAACTGGTGGCGGCGTCGCCACCATGACCATCG
>NZ_JBITLH010000041.1:0-1414 GCF_044465125.1 Micromonospora sp. NPDC049836 | reverse complement strand
TAGTACTCCAGCCGCACTTCGCGGAGTCGTTGTCTTCGCTGGTAGTGGCTTGTTTTGGCTCTGAACTGGTGGCGGCGTCGCCACCATGACCATCGATTGATGTGGTCGCGGGTTCGTCTGCGGGTGATCAGGTGTGCCAGGAGACGTCGAGTCTCGGCGAGGCTGAGGGGGACAAGGTCGGGCCGGTCGGTGGCGCCCCCTTTTGCGCCCCGGTGGTGACGGCGAGGTAGGCGTGGGCGCACATAGCGAGTGTTATGTGGCGGTACCACGCGTCGTAGCGGCGGACCTGGTAGTCGTCCAGGCCGACCTGTCCCTTGGCGGTCTGGAAGCACTCCTCGATGGCCCACCGCGTGCCGGCCACGCGGATGAGTTCCTCGTCGTCGGTGTCGGCGGGTCCGTAGCACAGGTAGTAGGCGTGCTCGGTGGGGTCGGTGATCGACCGGCGGATGAGCAGCCAGCGGGTGAATCCGTGCTCGGCGGTGCCGGTGTCGGGCAGGGTGGCCACGGCCCAGTCGAACAGACGGGGTCCCTTGGCGCCGGCGCCGCAGCTGCGCCGCTTCCAGGCGGGGGCAGGGGCCGCGGCGGCCAGTTCGTCGGCGCGGGCGCTGCCGCCGTCGGTCGGGATTTTTTGGTTGCAGGCCACGGCCAGGACGTAGCTCATGCGGCGGCTCTGCAGCCAGAGCCGGAACTTGCTGTCCTTGCCGTAGGCCTCGTCGGCGGTTACCCACCGGGCCGGCAGCCCCGCGTCCAGCGCGCGGCGCAGCATCTGCAACCCCAGCGCCGGCTTGGTCGCGAACCGCACCTTCGCCGGTATGGCGGCTTCGGTCCGCCGGGCGTCATCGCCGCACCAGCCCTGCGGCAGATACAACTCCCGATCGACCAAGGTCCGCCCGTGCGCGGACGCGTACGCCAGGAACACCCCGAGCTGGCAGTTCTCGGTCCGGCCGGCGGTCCCGGAGTACTGGCGTTGGACGCCGGCGGACTTGGTTCCCTTCTTCAGGAACCCCGTCTCATCGATGATCAAAACGCCGTCAGGGTCGCCGAGGTGCTCTGCGACGTAGTCGCGTAGGTCGTCGCGGACTGCGTCGGCGTCCCATGCCGTCCTGTTGAGCAGCCGTTGCATGCCGTCAGGTGTGTTCTCTCCGGCCGCCTCGGCCAGGGTCCAGCCATTCTTGCCAGCCAGCGGCGACAGCAGGCCCAGCACATACGCCCGGGCTCGCCGGCGTGGCTCCACGCGCCGAAACCGGCCAGCGATCCGCGCCATCAGGTCATCCAGACCTACCGCCCACCCTGAAAGATCGTCCACCACCACAAGCGCGGCAGTCTACGATGGACGATCACGTACTCTGACGCCTGATCCGGCATCGGCGGTCCTAGCTGCGCAAACACCGCGAACAGAAGTGCGGCTGGAGTA
>NZ_JBITLH010000040.1:0-1681 GCF_044465125.1 Micromonospora sp. NPDC049836 | reverse complement strand
GTGTTCACCAAAGGCACCACCAACGACATCTACGTAGGCCTGTCCACCGGCACCACCTTCACCGCCGGCACCAAATGGCACGACTACTTCGGCCTCGGCAACGAGGCGACCCTGTGATCCCCGGACGGGAGGCCCCGATGGCCGGAACGCGATCGAGATGGCGCCGCGGCGCCGTCGCCCTGGCCGCCGCGGCGCTCGCCGGCGCGGTCGCGGCCCCGCCCACGCCGGCCACGGCCGCGCCCCGCGACGCGGTGGACTCGGCCTTCCAGCGGGCGGCGCACGAGTTCGGCGTACCCAGGGACGTGCTGGTCGCCGTCGGCTACGGCGAGTCCCGGCTCGACGCCCACGGCGGCAAACCCAGCCAGGCCAACGGGTACGGGGTGATGCACCTGGCCAGCAACCCCACCCGGCACACGCTGGAACGGGCGGCGACGCTGACCGGCGAGCCGGTCGCGCGACTGAAGTCGGCCACCCCGGCGAACATCCGCGGCGGTGCGGCGGTCCTGCGCGAACTCGCCGACACCGAAGGGCTGACCGCCGCGGACCGCAACCGGGTCACCGCCTGGTACCCGGTGGTCGCGAGGTACAGCGGCGCCGCCGACGACGCGACCGCCCGGCTGTACGCGGACGCCGTCTACGACCTGTTGCAGCAGGGCATTCCCGGCCCCGTGCCGGTGCCGGCCCGCCGGCTGCGACCGGAACTCGGCCGGTACGCGGCGGTGGCCCCGGCCGGCTCGACCGTGGCCGGCGCGCTCGCCGCCGCGGTGCCGGAGTATCCGCCGGCCCGGTGGGTGCCCGCGAACAGCGCCAACTACGCGGTCGGCCGGTCCAGCCGGATCACCACCGTGATCATCCACGTCACCCAGGGCTCCTACGCGGGCACCGTCAGCTGGTTCCAGAACCCGTCGGCTGGGGTGAGCGCCCACTACGTCGTCAAGTCGAGCAACGGCGAGATCACCCAGATGGTGCGCGAGGGCGACACCGCCTACCACGCCCGGTCCGGCAACGCCTACGGACTCGGCATCGAGCACGAGGGCTACGTGGACAATCCCGCCTGGTTCACCGACGCCATGTACCGCTCCTCGGCGGCCCTGACTCGCTACCTCTGCGACAAGTACGGCATCCCGAAGGACCGTAACGGCATCAAGGGCCACAACGAGATCGCCGGCAACGACCACACCGATCCCGGACCCAACTGGAACTGGAACTACTACATCTCGCTGGTCAACCAGGGCGGCGGCGGAGCGGGCGCCCGGTACTTCGGTGGCTCCCCGACCGACTTCTCCGGCGACGGCCGCGACGACGTGGTGGCGTTCACCCACGGCACCCTCGCCGACGTGTACGTCTCGACCTCCACCGGCACCGGCTTCGCCGGCACGTCCGTCAAGTGGAACGACTACTTCGGGCTCACCGGCGAGACCCCGTTGACCGGTGACTTCGACGGCGACGGCCGCGACGACATCGTGGTGTTCACCCAGGGCACGCTGGCCGACGTGTACGTCGGCCTGTCCACCGGCACGGGTTTCCTGGCCGGTGCCAAGTGGCACGACTGGTTCGCCCCGAACGCCGAGGTCCCCGCCGTGGGCGACGTGAACGGCGACGGCCGCGACGACATCGTCACCTTCACCCACGACGCGGCGGCGGATGTGTACGTGGCGCTGTCCACCGGCTCCTCCTTCGC
>NZ_JBITLH010000039.1:0-1697 GCF_044465125.1 Micromonospora sp. NPDC049836 | reverse complement strand
CCCGACTTGGGCCACGGTTGGCTGATTCTGGGGTCTGCGGGGCTGTGACCTGGGGTGTTGTGTCGGGAGGCACGCACTAAATGGGTCGGGTTCTATGGTGTCGGATGTGGCGTACGTGCGGACGGTGAAGACGGCGTCCGGAGCGCGGGCGGTGCAGATCGTGCACTCCCAGCGGCGGGGCTCGCGGGACATCGAGCACATCGGATCCGCGCACACGGATGCGGATCTGGAGCTACTCAAGGCGGTGGCGCGGCAGCGGCTGGCCGCGGGGCAGGGCGAGTTGGACCTGCGACTGCCGGGCAGCCCGGCCAACCAGGGCGCAGCGTTGCCGATCACCTCGTCACGGATGGGGCATCTGCTGGACGCGCTCGGCCGTGGCTACGACGTGTTGGGGTTCGCGTCCGCGACTGGCCGGGACGAGGTGTTCAAGGCGCTGGTGTTGGCCAGGATCATCGAGCCGACCAGCAAGCTGGACTCCCTACGGGTACTTGCCGAGGCCGGTATGGACCCGCCGTCCTACCGGACGGTGAAGCGACGGCTGCGCATCTACGCTGGCGCCGATCAGAACCCCGACGACGCCGCCCGGGACGCCGATGACTCGGAGCCTGGGCAAGTCGATCCCGCTGGCGGGCGGTGGCGGGCCCGGCTGGCACGCGCCTGCGCCGAGCACGTCAGCTTGGGCCCGACGACGTTGCTGCTCTACGACGTCACCACGCTGTACTTCGAGACCGACGAAGCAGACGGGTTCCGCGAGCCGGGATTCTCGAAGGAACGCCGGCTGGAGCCGCAGATCACTGTCGGGCTGCTCACCGACGGGTCGGGGTTCCCGCTGATGGTGCACGCGTTCGAGGGCAACCGGGCCGAGACCACCACCATGCTGCCGGTCCTACGGGCCTTCCTGAACGCGCACCACCTGCCGGATGTCACGGTCGTAGCCGACGCCGGGATGGTGTCAGAGGCGAACAAACGCGCCATCGAACAGGCGGGGCTGTCGTTCATCCTCGGTGCCCGCGTCCCCGACGTGCCCTACGTCGTCACCGAATGGCGCGACGCCCACCCCGACACCGAGATCCCGGACGGGCACGTGTTCGTCCAGCCCTGGCCCGCCGGTCCCGGAGACAGCCGCCGCGACCACACGATCTTCTACCAGTACAAGGCGGATCGGGCCCGACGCACCCTTCGGGGTATCGACACCCAGGTCGCCAAGGCCGAGAACGCCGTCGCAGGCCGGACAGCGGTCAAGCGGAACCGGTACGTGCGCCTGACCGGCGCGACCAAAAGCGTGAACCGGGCCCTGGAGGCCAAGAACCGGGCCCTGGCCGGGATCAAGGGCTACATCACCAACCTGCCCAACCCCCAACCCGAGCAGGTCATCGGCGCCTACAGCCGGCTGCTACAGGTCGAGAAGTCCTTCCGGATGTCCAAGACCGACCTGGCTGCCCGGCCGGTCTACCACCACACCCGCGAATCGATCGAAGCCCACCTGACCATCGTGTTCGCCGCCCTGGCCGTGTCCCGCTGGATCGAGAACACCACCGGCTGGACCATCAAACGCTTCGTCACCACCGCCCGCCGCTACCGCACCATCCACATCCAGGCCGGGGAACACACGATCACCGCTGCTGACCCCCTACCCGACGACCTCCACGCCGCTCTCGACGCGATCCACGGCACGCACTAATTGGCCCAAGTCGGGT
>NZ_JBITLH010000038.1:0-2155 GCF_044465125.1 Micromonospora sp. NPDC049836 | reverse complement strand
TGTCGGCTCCGCCTGAAAACTAACCCCGTGGTTCCGGCTGAAGGTTGACCCCCTCCGGAAGCATCGGGAGGTGCTGAGCGTGGAGGACTGGGCGGAGATTCGCCGGTTGCACCGGGCTGAGGGGATGGCGATCAAGGCCATCGTTCGTCGGCTGGGGGTCTCGCGGAACACGGTGCGCAAGGCTCTGGCAAGTCATGAGCCGCCGCGGTATCAGCGGGCGGCGAAGGGTTCGATCGTGGATGCGGTCGAGCCGCAGATTCGGGCGTTGTTGGCGGAGTTCCCGGACATGCCGACAACGGTGATCATGGAACGGGTCGGCTGGGGCCGGGGCAAGACGGTGTTCTGTGATCGGGTGCAGCAGCTGCGGCCGTTGTTCCGGCGCCCCGACCCGAGCCAGCGGACGGACTATCTGCCGGGTGAGTTGGCGCAGTGTGATCTGTGGTTCCCGCCGGCGGACGTGCCGTTGGGCTTCGGGCAGGTGGGTCGGCCGCCGGTGCTGGTGATGGTGTGCGGGTATTCGCGATGGCTGTCGGCGGTGATGATCCCGTCGCGGCAGTCGGCGGATCTGTTGGCCGGGCATTGGACGCTGATCTCCGGCTGGGGCCGGGTGCCCAAGGCGTTGGTGTGGGACAACGAGTCCGCGGTCGGGCAGTGGCGGGCCGGCCGACCGCAGCTGACGGAGGCGATGAACGCTTTTCGCGGCAGCCTCGGGATCAAGGTAATCCAGTGCCGGCCGGCGGACCCGGAGGCCAAGGGCCTGGTCGAACGGGCGAACGGCTATCTGGAGACGTCCTTCCTGCCCGGGCGCCGGTTCGCGTCACCGCAGGACTTCAACACGCAGTTGGCGGAGTGGTTGGTGCGGGCGAACACACGCCGGCATCGGAGGTTGGGCTGCCGGCCGGTGGACCGGTGGGACGCCGACCAGCAAGCGATGCTGCCGCTTCCCCCAGTCGCGCCGGTGGTCGGCTGGCGACAGATGACCCGACTTCCCCGCGATCATTACGTGCGTCTGGACGGCAACGACTACTCGGTGCATCCGTCGGTGGTGGGACGACGAGTCGAGGTGGTCGCGGACGCTGACTGGGTGCAGGTGTTCTGCGACGGCCGGCTGGTGGCTCGGCATGACCGCTGCTGGGCCAAGCATCAGAGCATCACCGACCCCGCCCACCGCCAGGCCGCCGCTGATCTGCGCATCGCCGCCCAACGCACTCCGGCAACGGCTCTCGACGCCCAAGTCGAGCGGCGACCGTTGAGCGATTACGACCGCATGTTCGGCCTGGACGAGGCGGCCGCGTGATGGCCGCCAAGACCAACCGCAACGTCGCCTCGGAGATCGCGTTCCTCACCCGCGCCCTCAAGGCGCCCTCCCTCGCCGCCGCGGTGGAGAGGTTGGCGGAGCGGGCTCGGGCGGAGTCGTGGACGCATGAGGAGTTCCTCGCCGCCTGCCTGCAACGCGAGGTCGCCGCCCGCGAAGCCCACGGCGGCGAGGGACGCATCCGGGCAGCGCGGTTCCCGGCCCGCAAGAGCCTGGAGGAGTTCGACTTCGACCACCAACGCTCCCTGAAGCGGGAAACCATCGCCCACCTCGGCACGTTGGACTTCATCACCGGCCGGGAGAACGTCGTCTTCCTCGGCCCGCCCGGCACCGGCAAAACCCACCTGTCCATCGGCCTGGGCATCCGGGCCTGCCAGGCCGGACACCGGGTCGCGTTCGCCACCGCCGCCCAATGGGTCTCCCGCCTCGCCGACGCCCACCACGCCGGGCGCCTGCAAGACGAACTCGTCAAGCTCGCCCGGATCCCGCTGCTGATCGTCGACGAGGTCGGCTACATCCCCTTCGAAGCAGAAGCCGCGAACCTGTTCTTCCAGCTCGTCTCCAACCGCTACGAACGAGCCAGCCTGATCGTCACCAGCAACAAGCCCTTCGGCCGCTGGGGCGAAGTATTCGGCGACGACGTCGTCGCCGCAGCCATGATCGACCGCCTCGTCCACCACGCCGAAGTCATCTCCATGAAAGGCGACAGCTACCGACTCAAAGACCGCGACCTCGGCCGCGTCCCCGCAGCCACCAAGACCAACGACTGAACATCTACAACCAGCGAGGGGGTCAAAGTTCGGCCGGAACAGAGGGGTCAGGGTTCAACCGGTGTTGACA
>NZ_JBITLH010000037.1:0-2372 GCF_044465125.1 Micromonospora sp. NPDC049836 | reverse complement strand
TGTCGAGTCCCACCTGAGGCTTGACGTTTTCGTCCCAGCTGATGGTTGACGGAGTGGCCTAGGGAAGATTCGGTGGGCTCATCGTAGACGGGTTTGGGGTTGGGTTAGATCGATGTGATGCTCGACTGGGCGATGTGTCGGCCCGGTGTATTCGGTGAGGGTGAACCGGCGGTGGTCGTCGGTGGGGTGGACTGTGACGGCGACGGTGCTTCCGTCTTCGAAGCGCAGCGTGAAGACGGGGTCTTGGTCGCAGAGGAACGCGAAGCCGTCGCGGTCCTCGTCGGTGTCGCTGATCAGGCGGCCGTGGGCGTCCCAGCCGGCGTCGCTGGCGGTGATCACGACGGCCACTTCGACACTGCCAAGAAGGGTCGAGGTGTTGGCCCACCAGTCCAGCCAGCAGCGGCCCTCGAAGCGGTCCATGCCGTCACCTCTTTAAAGATCAAACCCCGGCCGGAAGATGTCGGTCTTGCGTGGTCGGTGGGCTTTGATGCTGCGGACCGGCTGGTCGTTGGTCCGCCGGAATGTGCGGGGGCCATCGTCGCATTCGACGGTGAGGGTGGTGTCCGTGACGTCGATGGTGACGGTCTTGCCGGCGTGGACCCGGCCGAGGGCGACCTTCTGGCCGACGACCATGACGACTCCGCTGTTGGAGGCCCGCCGCTGCACCCGGGTGGGTCCGGTGGCGGGTTGGGGCGGGGGACCTGCCGGGCGGGCACCTCGCAGCCGGCTTGCCTCGTCGGGGGTGAGCGGGTTGGGGCGGGTGCGCAGGAGTTCGCGACTTTCCAAATGGAAAAACGTCAGGGTGGTGGCGTCGACGCGGATGCCGACGCGACGGCCGCCGAGGATCTCGGCAGCGAGGATGATGTGCTGGCCGAGGGAGACGCTGCCGCTGCGGCTGACGGTCCGTTCGACCTCCACCACGCCCGGACGGCCCGCCGTGTCGATGGGCAGCGGTGATGGCCCGGCCGGACGGCCGCCGGTGCGGGCCAACATGGCCAGGTCGGTCACCGACAGGTGTGAGCGCACGGATTTGATCCGGGCGCCGGCGATGAGCAGGTGGATGACGTCGGTGTCGGCCCAGAACGTCACGGTCACGCCGGAGCGGGCTGGGCCGAGCCAGAACTGTTTGCCGGCGACTTGCAGGTTGCCCGAGGGCGGCACGACCCGGTCGAACTCCACCGGCCCACCGCGATAGTCGACAACTGGCTGCGGCGGTTCGGCATCGTCGACAGCCGCCATCACGCCCAGGTCGACGGGCGAGGCGATCGGGGTGGGATCGCCGACGGCGTCGGTGAGGAAGCCGGGCAGCTTCACCGGCATCAGCCGCTGATCCGGGCCGGTCGCCGGCCGGAACCGGTCGGCCGGGAACGCCATGTCCAGGGACTGGTGCGGCCGGCCGTTGTTGTATTCGTGCCGGAACGCATCCATTGCCGCTTGCGCCGCCGCCAGGTCGGCGAACACCCCGGCGTCGTCCAGCAGCTCCCGCCGCAGGGTCTGGTGGAAGCGTTCCACCTTCCCCGTGGTGGTCGGGGAGGCGGGCTGGGTAAGCCGGTGCACGATCCCGTTCTCTCGGCAGATCCGGTCGAACAACACCTCCCCGCCCTTGCCGAACCGGTCGGTGAACTGCTTGCCGTTGTCCGTCAACAGCTCCTCGGGCACCCCGAACCGGGCCAGCCCCTCGGCCAGGGCCAGACACACTGCACGGCCGGTCGCCCGGCGGACCACCTTCGCGATCACCGCGAACCGGGAATGGTCGTCCACCCCGGTGACCACCTTGGCCTCGGTGCCGTCAGCGAGCAGGATTCCGCCGACGATGTCCATCTGCCACAACTCCATCGGCCGGGCCCGTTCCCACCGCACATAGTCGCCCCGGCCACGGCGGCGTTTGACCGCCACGTGCAGCCCGTGCCGGGCCAGGATCCGATAGACCGTCATCCGCGACGGCACCGGACCCGGGCAGCCCTTGCGACCCAGCTCGAACGAGATCCGCCGGGCACCCCACCGCGGGTGTTCCCGCCGCAGCTCACACACCGCCGCCTCCACCTCCGGCGACGCCTGATGCGGACACGAGTCCGGCCGATGCGACCGGTCCTGCAACCCGGCCAGACCAGCCTCCTCATACCGACGCAGCCACGCGTGAACGCTCTGCCGCGTCACCCCCAGCTGTGCGGCGACCTCGCTCATGCGGTCCCCGGCCTTCACCGCGAGAACCGCGCGATACCGCTGTTCCACCACCGACATGTGCACCAGCGCCAATCTCGGCCCCCTGACCTCGTGATGCCCGCAGACATCACGCGATCAAGAAGCCGAACACGGCCACTGTCAAGCATCAGATGGGACGCCGATGTAAAGCATCAGCCGGGACACGACAA
>NZ_JBITLH010000036.1:0-5358 GCF_044465125.1 Micromonospora sp. NPDC049836 | reverse complement strand
ACTGAAAGATTGTCCGGCGGTGTCCTACTCTCCCACACCCTCCCGAGTGCAGTACCATCGGCGCTGGAGGGCTTAGCTTCCGGGTTCGGAATGTTACCGGGCGTTTCCCCTCCGCCATGACCGCCGTAACTCTATGAACATGTCAAACAACCACACACACACCGGGGGTTGTCGCTTGTTCAGAGTTGCACAGTGGACGCGTAGCAGCTTCGTAGTCAAGTCCTCGGCCTATTAGTACCGGTCAACTGAACCCGTTACCGGGCTTACATTTCCGGCCTATCAACCCAGTCGTCTAGCTGGGGGCCTTACCCCACAAAGTGGGTGGGATACCTCATCTTGAAGCGAGCTTCCCGCTTAGATGCTTTCAGCGGTTATCCCTTCCGAACGTAGCTAACCAGCCGTGCCCCTGGCGGGACAACTGGCACACCAGAGGTTCGTCCGTCCCGGTCCTCTCGTACTAGGGACAGCCCTTCTCAAGTATCCTACGCGCACGGCGGATAGGGACCGAACTGTCTCACGACGTTCTAAACCCAGCTCGCGTACCGCTTTAATGGGCGAACAGCCCAACCCTTGGGACCTGCTACAGCCCCAGGATGCGACGAGCCGACATCGAGGTGCCAAACCATCCCGTCGATATGGACTCTTGGGGAAGATCAGCCTGTTATCCCCGGGGTACCTTTTATCCGTTGAGCGACACCGCTTCCACATGCCAGTGCCGGATCACTAGTCCCGACTTTCGTCCCTGCTCGACCTGTCAGTCTCACAGTCAAGCTCCCTTGTGCACTTGCACTCAACACCTGATTGCCAACCAGGCTGAGGGAACCTTTGGGCGCCTCCGTTACCCTTTAGGAGGCAACCGCCCCAGTTAAACTACCCACCAGACACTGTCCCTGAACCGGATAACGGTCCGAAGTTAGATACCCAAATCAACCAGAGTGGTATTTCAAGATTGCCTCCACCCATACTGGCGTATGGACTTCACCGGCTCCCACCTATCCTACACAAGCTAATTCGGATACCAATGTCAAGCTATAGTAAAGGTCCCGGGGTCTTTCCGTCCTGCCGCGCGTAACGAGCATCTTTACTCGTAATGCAATTTCGCCGGGCCTGTGGTTGAGACAGTGGGGAAGTCGTTACGCCATTCGTGCAGGTCGGAACTTACCCGACAAGGAATTTCGCTACCTTAGGATGGTTATAGTTACCACCGCCGTTTACTGGCGCTTAAGTTCTCCGCTTCGCCCCGAAGAGCTAACAGGTCCCCTTAACGTTCCAGCACCGGGCAGGCGTCAGTCCATATACATCGAATTACTTCTTCGCATGGACCTGTGTTTTTAGTAAACAGTCGCTTCCCCCTGCTCTCTGCGGCCATACAACGCTCCACCCGCGCGGGGCTTCACGTCTCCGGCCCCCCTTCTCCCTAAGTTACGGGGGCAATTTGCCGAGTTCCTTAACCACAGTTCGCCCGATCGCCTCGGTATTCTCTACCTGACCACCTGTGTCGGTTTGGGGTACGGGCCGCTCAGAACTCGCTAGAGGCTTTTCTCGGCAGCATAGGATCACTGACTTCACCTGAATCGGCTCGGCATCACGTCTCAGCCTATATGCGCCGCGGATTTGCCTACGGCACGGCCTACACGCTTACCCCGGCACAACCACCGGCCGGGATCAGCTACCTTCCTGCGTCACCCCATCGCTTGACTACTACCCGCCAGGTTCCCACGCTCCCCACCCTCAGTCCGAAGACCTTGGATGGTTTGGGTGGTTAGCACAACGAGGTTCATCAGGGACGCTCTTTCGCGGGTACGGGAATATCAACCCGTTGTCCATCGACTACGCCTCTCGGCCTCGCCTTAGGTCCCGACTCACCCAGGGCGGATTAGCCTGGCCCTGGAACCCTTGGTCATCCGGCGGAAGGGTTTCTCACCCTTCTTTCGCTACTCATGCCTGCATTCTCACTCGTGCCGCGTCCACAACTGGGTCACCCCGCTGCTTCACCCCCGGCACGACGCTCCCCTACCCACCCACACACCTGCATACCCCATCAAGGAGGCACGAAGTTCATGTGTGAGTGCCACAGCTTCGGCGGTGTGCTTGAGCCCCGCTACATTGTCGGCGCGGAACCACTTGACCAGTGAGCTATTACGCACTCTTTAAAGGGTGGCTGCTTCTAAGCCAACCTCCTGGTTGTCTATGCGACCCCACATCCTTTTCCACTTAGCACACGCTTAGGGGCCTTAGCTGGTGATCTGGGCTGTTTCCCTCTCGACTACGAAGCTTATCCCCCGCAGTCTCACTGCCGCGCTCTCACTTACCGGCATTCGGAGTTTGGCTGATTTCGGTAAGCTTGTGGGCCCCCTAGACCATCCAGTGCTCTACCTCCGGCAAGAAACACGCGACGCTGCACCTAAATGCATTTCGGGGAGAACCAGCTATCACGGAGTTTGATTGGCCTTTCACCCCTAACCACAGGTCATCCCCCAACTTTTCAACGTTGGTGGGTTCGGCCCTCCACGCGGTCTTACCCGCGCTTCAGCCTGCCCATGGCTAGATCACTCCGCTTCGGGTCTAGAGCATGCGACTACAGCGCCCTATTCAGACTCGCTTTCGCTACGGCTCCCCCACACGGGTTAACCTCGCCACATGCCACTAACTCGCAGGCTCATTCTTCAAAAGGCACGCCGTCACCCCGCAAGGCTCCGACGGATTGTAGGCGAACGGTTTCAGGTACTATTTCACTCCCCTCCCGGGGTACTTTTCACCATTCCCTCACGGTACTCGTCCGCTATCGGTCACCAGGAAGTATTTAGGCTTACCAGGTGGTCCTGGCAGATTCACGGCAGATTTCAGGGGTCCGCCGCTACTCGGGAACACCCACAGAAGGTCAGCAACTTTCACCTACCGGACTATCACCGTCTACGGTCAGCCATTCCAGACTGTTCGACTAGCCACTGACTTGATAACTTCTCGAACGAGTGTCAGCTCGCTCAGCAGGGTCCCACAACCCCGACCACGCAACCCCTGACAGGTATCACACGCAGCCGGTTTAGCCTCAATCCGCTTTCGCTCGCCACTACTCACGGAATCACTATTTGTTTTCTCTTCCTACGGGTACTGAGATGTTTCACTTCCCCGCGTTCCCTCCACACACCCTATGTGTTCAGGTGTGGGTGACACCACATGACTGGTGCCGGGTTTCCCCATTCGGACACCCTGGGATCACAGCTTGGTTGACAGCTCCCCCAGGCCTATCGCGGCCTCCCACGTCCTTCATCGGCTCCTGGTGCCAAGGCATCCACCGTTCGCCCTTGACAACTTGACCACAAAGATGCTCGCGTCCACTGTGCAATTCTCAACAAACGACCAACCCACAACCCCACCGTCTCCCACCAGCCCGGCCACCGCCGGCGGTATGAGAAACCAGGTCATGCCTGGCGCCACCACGAGACAACCGCCTCGCGCTTCGGCTCTGAAAGACAACCCACGGGTTGTTCTTTCAGGACCCAACAGGGTGCTTACGTCTTCTCCCAGCCGCATCGCGGGCATCCGTTCCCACCAACCCGAAGGCCGGCTGTACTAGGCGCCCCCGACCGTTGCCGAGGAAAAACTTGCCAGTGTCTCCGCCATCGAGCACCCCACCACCACACTCGGGCGGCGCGGGCTCCATACCAGCCTTCGCTGGATGGTGCTCCTTAGAAAGGAGGTGATCCAGCCGCACCTTCCGGTACGGCTACCTTGTTACGACTTCGTCCCAATCGCCAGCCCCACCTTCGACGGCTCCCTCCACAAGGGTTGGGCCACCGGCTTCGGGTGTTGCCGACTTTCGTGACGTGACGGGCGGTGTGTACAAGGCCCGGGAACGTATTCACCGCAGCGTTGCTGATCTGCGATTACTAGCGACTCCGACTTCACGGGGTCGAGTTGCAGACCCCGATCCGAACTGAGACCGGCTTTTTGGGATTCGCTCCACCTCACGGTATCGCAGCCCATTGTACCGGCCATTGTAGCATGCGTGAAGCCCTGGACATAAGGGGCATGATGACTTGACGTCATCCCCACCTTCCTCCGAGTTGACCCCGGCAGTCTTCGATGAGTCCCCGCCATAACGCGCTGGCAACATCGAACGAGGGTTGCGCTCGTTGCGGGACTTAACCCAACATCTCACGACACGAGCTGACGACAGCCATGCACCACCTGTGACCGCCCCCGAAGGACCTGCCATCTCTGACAGTTTTGCGGCCATGTCAAACCCAGGTAAGGTTCTTCGCGTTGCATCGAATTAATCCGCATGCTCCGCCGCTTGTGCGGGCCCCCGTCAATTCCTTTGAGTTTTAGCCTTGCGGCCGTACTCCCCAGGCGGGGCGCTTAATGCGTTAGCTGCGGCACAGAGAACCGGAGAGGCCCCCCACACCTAGCGCCCAACGTTTACAGCGTGGACTACCAGGGTATCTAATCCTGTTCGCTCCCCACGCTTTCGCTCCTCAGCGTCAGTATCGGCCCAGAGACCCGCCTTCGCCACCGGTGTTCCTCCTGATATCTGCGCATTTCACCGCTACACCAGGAATTCCAGTCTCCCCTACCGAACTCTAGCCTGCCCGTATCGACTGCAGGCCCGCAGTTGAGCTGCGGGTTTTCACAGTCGACGCGACAAGCCGCCTACGAGCTCTTTACGCCCAATAAATCCGGACAACGCTCGCGCCCTACGTCTTACCGCGGCTGCTGGCACGTAGTTGGCCGGCGCTTCTTCTGCAGGTACCGTCACTTACGCTTCGTCCCTGCTGAAAGAGGTTTACAACCCGAAGGCCGTCATCCCTCACGCGGCGTCGCTGCATCAGGCTTCCGCCCATTGTGCAATATTCCCCACTGCTGCCTCCCGTAGGAGTCTGGGCCGTGTCTCAGTCCCAGTGTGGCCGGTCGCCCTCTCAGGCCGGCTACCCGTCGTCGCCTTGGTAGGCCATCACCCCACCAACAAGCTGATAGGCCGCGAGCCCATCCCAGGCCGAAAAACTTTCCACCACCAACCATGCGGTCAACGGTAATATTCGGTATTAGCCCCCGTTTCCGAGGGTTATCCCAAAGCCTAGGGCAGGTTGCTCACGTGTTACTCACCCGTTCGCCGCTCGAGTACCCCGAAGGGCCTTTCCGCTCGACTTGCATGTGTTAAGCACGCCGCCAGCGTTCGTCCTGAGCCAGGATCAAACTCTCCAACAAAAACCTGTTGAACAATCCATCCCGACAACAAAAGTGTTGCCAAAGGAATCCCAACCAGCCAGCAAAAACTGACCAGTCCGGGGTATAAAACAATTGGCACTGGCTTTACAAGCACCCTGTTGAGTTCTCAAAGAACAACCACACACCATC
>NZ_JBITLH010000035.1:0-5915 GCF_044465125.1 Micromonospora sp. NPDC049836 | reverse complement strand
GGCGGTGCTTCCACCGCAGGTGCACGACCTTGCGGACCACCGGTTGCGGCGTGCGAGCAGGGCTGTGGTGTGGCCGGGACGACCGGTCGACCATCGCATCGGCGCCGAGCTCGGCATAGCGCACCGCCCACCGTTTCGCCGTCGGCCACGACACGTCATAGCGTTCCGCGGCTCGAGCGACCGGCCACCCCTGATCTACGATCAGGCGCGCCAGGCGAAGGCGTGCACGAGGAGTCAAAGCGGCGTTAGCGTGGGACACGAAGGCCTCCTGGTTGCCGGAGCGGTTCCTAGACAGCTCCACTCCACAACCGGAGGCCTTCGTCATCACGTTCATCTACGTCGTGTCGTCACACGACCTCAACCAACGTGCCTGGGCAGTACAGCTAGGCCTTCCCTCAAGCACGAGACCGAGACAGCCTCCGCTCATCGCCACGAGCGGACGGCGCCGGCTCGTAGAGCGGAGGTGCCAGTGCTGACTCCTTCGGGTCCACCGAAGAGGTCACCGCTCAGGAAGCCCGGCTCAGAGATTTGCGGATGGGATTCGGGTCTCAACCCGCGGGATCTAAACCACGCCACCACGACAGCATCCAGAGCCGTACGTCGATGCCGCATGGTCCTCGTGATCGGCGTCGACAGGCCCAGGACGACAGCCGGCACCAGCCAGGCGGGGAAGCAGCGAACCCTGACCACTTCGGCGTTCTCTGGGAGGGTCACACCCACTCGCTCGCCAACATCGTCGCAGGCCACGGTGCCCATCTCCGTCCAACGCCAGTGAGCACTTCGGACACGGTGACCACTTCGTCCAGCTGCACCCAATCTGCACCCACCTGCAAGGCATGAACACTCACACGGTCCTTACCGCCTTGACCTGCAGATACTCCCCTACCAGGCGACATAGAGCGCCGTTGACTGCTGTTCAGTGCCGTTGAGTGCAGTTGTGTGAAACAGGACGCCGCGCCGAGCCTGACCTGCGGAAACGAGAACTTGCAGGTCGGGGTGGGTGCAGTTGGATGCCGTTCACCGCCGTTGGACGCTGTTCAGCGCCGTTCAGTACATCCGTCTGCTCCCACCCTGCTCCCCCAATCTCGGCCGAAACCGTCGGCGCCCCGTCGGCTGGCATGGTCCCCCATCGCGCAGGCTGTCGCCCGTGCGGACGCCGAACGAGCGGTGTCATTCCCTCAGCTACGAGGCGGTCGTTGCCTCAGCACTGCCGCATGCGCAGCTCCCAAACCGCTCCCTCCGGGCATCTTCACCGAGCTCGCGGCAGGACAGACGACTGCTCGACCACTTATCACTGGGATCGATTACAGCCGGGACAGTATCTCGGCTTTCTTGTTGGCGAACTCTTGCTCAGTGAGGATGCCTGCATCGCGCAACTGGCCGAGCTGACGCAGCTGTTCAATCGGATCCGGCGCCACGGCAGGCGGTGGCGTCGGAGCAACCGTAGCTGCCTGTGGCCCCGGCGCTACGGATGGCAGGTTCGCGTAGATACGGGTGTTGCTTCGCTGCTGCTCGATCAATCGCGCGTCCTGCACAACCTTGTTGATGATCGACAAAGCGCCACGCGGATCCGGGATGTCTTCCAGAATGACCCACTCCACACCGCCTGAGCGCTGCACCTGCACAACGATGTTCCCGACACCGCGGCCCTTTTGCATGATCGACTGACGCAGGTCGACATCGAGTACATGAGCAACCGGTACCTGCTGCGCGTTCGTCGACAGCACGCCCTTTTCGAAAAACAGCATCGTGGCCGTCAACTTGTACCGGCCTCCCCCGATACCGGTAAGCGGCTGACCCTTGGCTGCCCACAACACTCCTGGTTCGAGCGGCAGCTGGGGGAGCGGCTGTGCAGCCTGCGGGGGCGTAGCGGAAACAGGAATGCCGGCCAAGGTGACCACACCAGGTTGCGCGGCTTGCCTCATCACATCTGGGGGAGTCCGCAGCGCCGGCAGATTAGCGGGCCCGGAGATCGCGGACCCAGGCGGGCGGACGTCGTCAACGAACAGCTGCCAGCCGTCCGGCGGCGCTGGCCACGAAGGGTCCGGCTGCCATCCGGCCGGCGGGAGCCAACCCTCGGGTGCGGAGGGCCAGCCCGGTGGGGTGTTGAATCGAATCGCCATGAAGCCCAGCAGCCTTATCTGACCTTTTCAACCGATTGCCCGTTAAGCCTAGTCGCTCCGGCGCCTCTTTCTACTCCGCCGAAAGAGCAGTCCCACGCGGCGGGTGTCCACCCGCCAGCACCACTCGCACATTCACGACAGCACGAACCGGCCGAGCACCGCACAACGAGCGTTCACCTCCTACACGACGCAGCAGCCCACACCTCTCCTACACGCCCGTGCGACCCAAGCACGTCAAGCCGTCTCGGGCACCGATCGACGGCGTTTGCGCTCCCAACGAACTTGTAGTTCGGCATAGGCGCGCCGCACATCCACCGATGTCTAGGGGAGGAACCTCACCACGAAACGCGGCCTGCTCCAGCTCCGGACAGCGCACCCTGTTGCTCTGCGGGTCACTACAGCAGGTCCAGCAGCGCCTCTATCCGCGTGGCCAGCACCACGTCCGATTAGCACCTCGACCAGATGGTTCAACGCCTCCCACCGCCCGGTAGCGGCACCGTCGACCGCGACCCGCACCGCTCCGTGCTCCCCCGCCGCCGACCGCGGAATGCTGCTGCCCCGTCTCGCCCAGATCACCCCGCCATCCTGCCCGAGCCAACAAACCCGATCGAACTCAATTCGGCCAGGTCATCGACCCGAAGCCCAGCGCGGGTGAGGCACGAACCAGAGCTGCAGGACGGACTCGCTGCTCTCACCCGGGGCGCCCGGCACGCGTTGAGGCACTGGTCTCGCCCCGGCACACTCCTTGCGAGCACACGCCACGAGGAGAGCTCTACCAGCGTCCACTGAACCGCGGCGTCGAGCATGGCCTACGCCCGGATTGCCAGTCCTGATGCGCGCGGGCAAGCGCGACCGCGAGCTGGCAGGATCAGCGTCGTGTCCGAGCCGGTGTTCCGCTATCACCCCGACCCTCTGGCAACAGGTTCGGCAGTGCGGAGTGATCACGTGTGCAGTGTGTGCGGCCTGGCCCGCGACGTGCGCTACACGGGCCCAATCTATGGCAGGCAGCCCGGCAGCCTGTGCCTGCATTGCATCCGCTCGGGCGACGCGGCCGCGGCCCTGGGAACCGCCGCATGTGACCCAGATGGGGGTATGAACGCCCAGTTCAGCGATGCCGTCGACGTGCCGGACGACGTGCCGTTGCAGATCGTAAAGGAGGTCACCCGGCGGACGCCGGGCTTCTACGGATGGCAGCAACCATCGTGGCTGTACCACTGCGGTGACGGAGCCGCCTTCCTCGGACCAGCCGGCTACCACGACCTGCAGAGCCACCCCGACGCCCTCGAAATGGTTCGGGGCAGCTGTCAACAGCTCGGCTGGTCGCCGCACAATACCGAGGCGATCCTGCGCCAGCTCGACCGCGCCAGCGGGCCGACGGCGTACCTGTTCCAGTGCCTGCACTGCGGCGCTTACCTCGCGTCCTGGGACGTCGACTGACACACCTCGAGCCGTGCCAGTCCCACGGGCTTTGGAGCACGGCGACGGCCGAGGTGCTGTCACCGGATGCCCCGAGCGGCGGCATGCGGGGCCGTCGCGAGAATGAATGGCACGGGGACTGATGCCCTCGCCTACCCTGCTCGGGTGAAGGCACACGGAGAGGTGCGTCAGGTGGGGTTGTGGTGTCGGTGAACCGCGATGGGGACAGTGAAGCATCGCCGACCGGCGACCGTCTGGACGCGCATCTTCAGGCCCTCGCCCAGTGTCTCGATATAGCGCCCCCCGCGGACGATAGCGACGAACATCAGCGGTGGCCGCTCTATCAGAGAGCGATCTGCGACGTGGCTTGCCATCCCAGCTTGCTCGCCGCACTCTTCCTCGACCCGGACGACGTGCTGGTCGCCGCCGTGGTGACCCAGATGATGGAGTGGGTCGAGGTGCCCCAGCGCGAGCAGTGGATCGGATTGGCACGCAACGAAAGCGACCGGCAGTATGCCTGCCGGCGCGCGCGAGAAGTTGACATCCTGCGGGTCCAGGGTGCCGTACCGGAACTCACCCGGGAGACGCTGTCGACCTGGACCGACTGGCTTCAGATCAGGCTTGCAGAGACGTCCACGGCGGTACGCACCCTCGATCACCTGGCGAGGTTCGGCAGAACGAAAAGGATCCGGCGGACCGCTGCGAAACGGCTGTCCACCGTTTGACTCCCGACACACTCATCTCGGCAGACCAATGCGCGATTCGCCGCGTGGAACATATTTGGGTCTTCTGCTGGGTTCGTGGGTCGGCGTTGATCATCTTCTGGGTAGTTGGGGTCGGTGGCCGCCGAGGCTGAGCATGGCCAAGGCGATGAGGGCGTCGGGTGAGTGAAACCCGAAGGCCATCCGGGTGAGCAGGCGGATCTTGGCGTTGACGGACTCGATGCGGCCATTGGACAGGCCGTGTTCGATGGCGGCGATGATCTGAGCGCGGTGGCGGGTGACGCGTTGTTGCAGGTCGACGAAGACGTCGATGCGGCTGCGTCGGGCCCACCCGACCCACCGGTCGAGGGCTTCGATCGCGGCTGCGGGGCTGGTCTTGGCCAGGGTGAACACCAGTCGCAGGCCTTCCTTGAGCGCCCAGGCGCGGTGCAGGCGGGGATGGGTCTTGGCGATCCAGGCGAGCTTGGCCTGCTGGGCGTCGGTGAGGTTCTCGGGGTTCTTCCATAACGCCCAGCGGGTGTTCTTCAACTGCCGGGCCGCGCCGACGGCCACACCCCGACGACCGGCCCCACGACCGCTGGCCTCGTTCCAGGCCTGACGGCGAACCCGATCCACGGCATCGATGGCCCAGGCCACCACGTGGAACGCATCGGCGCAGCGGACCGCGTTCGGGCAACGACGGCGGATGACCGTGGTGATCCAGTCCGCGCCTTCAGCGGACACATGCGTGATCTTCGCGGCCCGCTCAGCGCCGAGCAGGTCGAAGAACCCGTTCAGCGTCGCCGCGTTCTTAGCAGGCGCAGCCCAGACCAGCCGGCCGCTGTCGTGATCCACCACCACCGTCAGATACCGGTGGCCCTTCTTATAGCTGACCTCATCGATACCGATACGACGCAGCCCCTCGAGACGATCCACCACGGCACCGGTATCGGCCCACACCCGCGCCACGATCGCCCCGACCGTGCGCCAGCTGATCCGCATCAGCTGCGACACCGCCGACTTCGCGGTGTGCACCGCCAACCACGCCACCATCTGATCGAACGCCCGCGTATGCCCCGCCCCATGACGCGCCCACGGCACCGCCGCAACGACCACGCCGTGCTCCGGGCACGACACCCGCGGCGCGTCCGCCTCGATCACCGCCGGCACCACACCCACATCCAACGCCCGCCACCGACGGCGAACACCCGCGTCATAGCGCGCACACCGCCGACGACAGTGCGGACACCGCTGCCGAGCCCCCCGACCCACCCGCACCCGAGCCACCAACACCGACTCGACCGGATCGAACTCGACGTCCTCCACCACCGCCTGCTCGACCCCGAACACCCCAGCCCATACCCTGGCAGAACGCACGCCGTTCTCCCGCCCATCCAGTTCTGACCTTCGACAAGCCAGAACCTAGGCAGGACAACGGCGTGCGCCACAAAAGACGCGCCCAACCACCCACAGATGCATCACAAGACCCACATATTTGATCAAGCGGCGCCGTCACCCTGCCCGAGCCAACGACGGACCGCCGAGAAATCCGCTTCGGTCAGGCCCACATATGGCTCAACTGTCAACACCGGTTGAACCCTGACCCCTCTGTTCCGGCCGAACTTTGACCCCCTCGCTGGTTGTAGATGTTCAGTCGTTGGTCTTGGTGGCTGCG
>NZ_JBITLH010000034.1:0-6828 GCF_044465125.1 Micromonospora sp. NPDC049836 | reverse complement strand
GACCCACGGCGGCTGCTCACCCCTCCTCACGTTCAGACAGAACGATCCTCGCGTCCCGAGGACACGCCCAACATCATTTCGTTAGGAGCTCTAAGGTAGAGCGCTGACGTCGGGTCGTCTGCGGGTGTCCAGAAGTCCTTGTCGGGCACGTCGTCGAGCGTCATGGTCGCGATCGGGATTCCGTCGCGGGCTTCTGCCAGCCAGAGCACGCCCGCCTCGATATTTGGACGTAGCTCCTCAGCGTGCCACGGCCACCCGCCCCACTGGTCCAGGCCTTGCTGCTGTAGCCACGTGACGGCGCCGTTGAGGATGGTAATCAGGCCGTCGAGATCCGCATCTGCAGCAAGGCGTAGTCGGTGCGTCACCTCGTGATCATACGGATCGGCGAGGATCACATGGGCGGTGCGTAGGCGGCGGCTGGAGCGGGAAACGCCCTTGCTGGGTCATAGACCTGCCCGGTGGCGAGGCAGTGGTGCAAGCAGCCGAGAAGCCGGTTGAACAGGTTGCGGAGGGCGGCCGGATGCCGGTCGCCGTGGTCGCGGCGGCGTTGGTAGTGCTGCTTGGCGGGTTCGGCATGGGTAGCGGCGACGAATGCCCAGATATAGCCAGCGGCGGCGAGCCGATCGTTCTTCACCTTGCGGTGTGTGATGGAGATGCTGCGGCCGGATGCCCGGGTGACCGGCGCCGATCCGGCGTATGCCTTCAACGCGCGGGCGTCGGCGAACCGGCTACGGTCGTCTCCGATCTCAGCCAAGATGCGGGCGCCCGTCACGTCGGCCAGACCGGGGAAGCTGGTGACGATCGCATGGTCAGGATGCTGACGGAACGCCGCGCTGACTGCCTCGGCGAGTTGGTCGACGCTGGCGCATTCGACGTTCAGCGTGGCCAGCAGGGCAAGAGCCTGGGTACCCATTGCGTCTTCCACCATGGGCAGCTGGCGCAGCTGTGGACGGCGTAGCGCCTGCTGCAACTCGGCAGCCAGGCCGTCGACACCACGTTGGCGGCCAGCGCGGCGCAGCGCTGCCGCGATCCGGGCTCGTGACAGCTTCGCCGCAACCGCCGGCCTCGGCGCGATGGCCAGCACGGCGCGGGCCTCCGCGCTGGTCAGGTTCCCTTTCCTGCCGACGAACGCGTCGAGGAAGACGGGGAAGTACTCCCGCAGCAGCGAGCGCAGCTCATTGGAGGCGCGGGTGCGCCGCCAAGTGGCGTCCTGATGGGCACGGGCGAGCACCGCAACAGCCTGGACCAGCTCGCTGTCGGCCGGCAGCGGCCGGTGGGCGTGGATGTCGGTGCGCAAAATATTGGCCAGCACCATCGCGTCGGCGTGGTCGGACTTCTTCCGCGACACCGAGTACCGCTCTCGGTAGCGGGCCACGGCCATCGGGTTGATCGAGTACACCCGTCGACCGCTCGCGCGTAGCGCGGCGACCAGCAGCCCACGCGGGGTCTCGATCGCTACCGGAATCGGCTCGTCGGCGGTGTCACCCGCCGCGGCCAGCATCTCGACCAGCGTGGTGAACCCTTCCAGGTCGTCGCCGATACGTCCCTTGGCGATCAGTTGGCCGTGCTCGTCGACCACGGCGATGTCGTGATGCCGTTCCGCCCAGTCGATGCCGCAGTACACCGTCAACTCCCACTCCTTTCCACCTGCCTAATCAGTTGCGCAAACCCTGGCGGAAACGCGCGGCGCCCTAATGACGAGGCTCTGTGGCCTACCCTCCGATGAGCCGTTCGCGATCCCAGCGACCCGCACGGTCCCGGTCTTCGCAGTCAGAGCTCGTCGGCTCCCGGTATGCGAGGTGTTCGCCGTGCGGCGGGCTGCAACCACGATCAACATCCTGCCCAGGGTCACGAGGTGGTCCGGCCCTGCCAAGGTCCGCCGGTCTTGCACGAGACCTGGCTCGGTCCAGAGGTGTGCAGGCGTGTACTCAGCGAGCCGGACCACCACACGAACAGCTCGCCGAGCCCACGCTGCCGATCTTTTTGGAGACCTCCAGGGTCAGGTAACGGGCAGGCATCCCGTGGTCCACGGCGGGCCGTTCGGGACTCATTAGGTAACGGGGCAAGCGTGAGGCCGTGCGGCAGGCGGCGGGGTGATTCGCTGCGGGGGTGTCGGTGCCGGAGGTCGCGGCCAGGCTGCGGGTGTCGCAGACCGCGGTGTACGGATGGCGCAAGCGATGGCGGGCCGGTGGCGAGGACGCTCTCGCGTCGAAAGGGCCTGGTGGATCTCGCTGCCGACTGGATGAGGCTCGGCTGCGGCGGCTGGCTGACGCGTTGGATGAGGGGCCGGCGGCGCACGGCTTCGGTGATGATCAGCGGTGGACTCTGGCTCGGGTGTCGGACCTGATCGCCCGGATGTTCCGCACCCGCTACACGCTGCGCGGCACGTCGTATCTGCTGCACGGCATCGGCTGGTCGGTGCAGGTCCCGTCGCATCGGCCCGTCGATCGCGACGAGGCCGCGGTCGCGACGTGGCGGCGGGAGGTGTGGCCGGCGGGAAAACGGGTAGCGGCGCAGCGCGACGCGTGGATCTGCTTCGAGGACGAGGCCGGTCAGACGCTGCGCCCACCGAAGGCTCGCACCTGGGGCCGACGCGGTGAAACACCGCAGATCCCGGTGTCGGGCAAGGGATCCGGACGAGTCTCGATCGCTGGCCTGGCCTGCTACAAACCCGGCCAGCGTCCTCGGCTGATCTACCGCACGATCACCCATCGCGGCCGCAAGAAGAACGACGCAGCTTCGGCGAACGGGACTACATCAGCCTGCTCGACGCCGCCCACCAGCAACTGCACGGGCCGATCGTGCTCGTCTGGGACAATCTCAACACTCACATCAGCGCCGCCATGCGGCAGATGATCGCCGCCCGAGATTGGCTGACCGTGATCCGCCTGCCCGCCTACGCCCCCGACCTCAACCCCACCGAGCAGGTGTGGTCCCACCTCAAACGCAGCATCGGCAAACTCGCCGTCCGCGGCGTCAACCACCTCCTGGCGATCATCCGCAACCGGCTCAAACGCATTCAATACCGACCTGATTTACTCGACGGCTTCCTCACCCACACCGGCCTGACCCTCTTGTCGCACTGGCCCTAGCTTGAACGGCCTACCGACTCGTCATTGCCAGCATCAAGCCAAGCGTCAGCCGCCGCCTGCAGCCCGTCGTCTCGCACACCGGGCAGCACATGAAAGAACTTCCAGGCATACCCGTATGGGTCCTCGACCTCGACGTACCGCTCGCCCCACGCAGCATCCAGTGGGCCAGCCCCGATCACGCAGCCCGCGATGCGGCAACTCCGGGCCATCTCATCAACGTCTTCTACCTCGATGCCGATGACCATGCCCAGACCGCGCGGCCCTGCCAACGTCTGACGCTCCCGCGCACTGTCGGGAAACGGCATGCCCACTAACGCATCGACCAGCAGCTGCAATGGACCCCGGCGCAGGATAGCCATCAGCACCTTGCCGTCCCGACCCGGCACGGTTCCGACCGGTACGAAACCGAAGCCTTCGTAAAACGACGCGGCCGCGCCCACGTCCTCGACCCGCAACCCGACCCGCACCGGAGGCTCACCACTCACAGTAGCGACCCTACCGAACGCCCCGACCGCGCGGAATCCAACCTGACCTTTCAAGATCTGTAACGGCACCTCTCTGCATCAAGGCGTTGGCAACAGAGGTCTCCGTGTCACGGATCATGGTGCGGCAGACGACGTCCGCGAGGCGGCGTTTCAGGCAGCGCGTCGCTTTGTGGGTTTGCCAGCGCCCGTTCAACCAACCCGCCCGCAAGGCGGGAGTGGGTGGCACCTCGAAGCTCAGCCACGATCACGGCGGAACACAGGCGGGTAACGGGCGTTGAGCGTCATCGAAAAGCACCAAGGCTAGTCGACTTCCACTCAGCGCCCGTCGTTCTCTGTCAGGGCTTATCAACGGGTGTTACCGCTTCTGCTGACTTCCTGCTGACGCTTCAGCCTTGCCAGCCAGCCTTGTTTACGAAGTATGGCGATCCTCAGTCTGCCGCCCATGGTCAGCCCGGCGGCGTGGGTGCCTCAGCAGGCTTCCCGGCTGCCCGGCGTGCGTCGGCGACGGCGATCGCGAGCAGCACCACGGCCACTACGGTGACCACCACCAGCGGCGGGGCGAAGGCCAGCGGCACGGCGAGCAGCAGCAGGGCAGCAACGCCGAGCAGCCGGGGCCGGGACACGCGGGAGAAGACCACCCACTCCAGCAGCGTGCGGCCCGCCACGAACAGAGCCGGGCCGCCGAGCATCAACGCAAGCCAAGACTTGAACGTGTGGCCGGTGGGGTGCTTCTGCACCAGTTCATTGCCGATGGCGGCGGCGGCAACCCCGAGGATCATGAGCAGATGAGCGCTGCCGGCTACTCGGCCCAGCCTGGCGGGATTGGCCGCCGACTTGACCGCCGATCCGAACACCTCGCCCGCCCTGTAGAAGTAGATACGCCACAGCAGCACAGCGGTGATGAACGCGATCACCAGCCCAAACGTCTGCGGAAAGCGCCGGCTCCCGGACGCCTCGGTGTAGGCGATCCCGACCGCGAGGATCGTCTCCCCGAGCGCAATCAGCACCAACTGTTGATACCGATCAGCGAGATGCCCGGCAGCGGCCTCCCAAGCCAAGATGCGCTCTGGCTTTTGCCACGGCACCCACCAGCCCAGCCGCGCCGATCCGTACTCGATGACGATCGCGAGCGACCAAAGCAGCATCCTGGCCGTATCGTGGGCGACGGCACCGAGCAGCCACGCCACGGCGGACACGCAGAACCAAACCAGGATTCCCCAATAGAGGCGCTGTAACCAATGTGACCGCAACGCCACAGCAACCACCAGCGCCCGGCCGGCCTGGAGCGCGACGTAGACGCCGGCGAACATCCACGCACTGCCGCCGAACGCCTTCGGCGTGACGACGCCCAGGAGCAACACACCGAAGGCTGTCACCAGCACCATGACCTGCACCGCCAGGCGGCGGGGCTCGAAGCGCGCCGTGCTGTAAGCCGTCATTGACCAGACCCACATCAGCGGCAGGATCAGCAGCAGTGCCTGCAGTAGGCTCGCCCACCGCCCTGCACTAGAGGGGGAAGACGCCAGCTGCGACGTGCTGGTAGCCACCACCCGGTTGAGAGCAAAGACCAGCACAAGATCGAAAAAGAGTTCGACAAAACTCGCTTCCTGCTTGCTCCACTCCCCCCGGAGGAGCCTCACCCCCAAACCCCTGGCCGCACCAGCACCTTCCATGCGAGCCATTCAATGCCGAAATGCCGCCGCGCGTTGGACGATTGCGGGTATCTGAGGACTCATTCCTGAGCACGGCCCTCGGCTGGCCTAAAACTGGCTGGCCGGCGTCCCCGCCTAGCCGGCATGTGGACAGGATGATCACAGGCAAGAGCGAGAGGATGACCTCCTCATCGGACGGCTGCAGACCTTCCAGCCTCCCTGTCTCCGGAGGCTGGTAGCCCCTGTGGTGCCCGACGTAAGCTCACGCGGGCCGAGCGACGGGGGTTAGGAGTCGTACGCCCAATTCGTGGCCGTACCGTTCAATTTCAGCCGCACTCTCCTGCTTCTGGACGAGGTTGGCGTGTAGATACTGCACACACTGAGCCTCACCCATAATAATCGCCCAATCAAAAAGGGTCTTGTGTGCCGCAATGGTGAGGTATAGGAACCGAATCAGAGTATCGACTGCGAATTGATCAACGAGGTCGACTGAGGGGTTTGTGCGTACGAAGCTTTCAAATCGCCCATACATGCCTTCAACAGTGTCGGACCGGGTTGAAAGCGGGGAGGTGCCGAATGCCTTGGCGCAGGAGTTGATGTTGTGATTCCACTGCACACATTCCTGTTGCTTGCGCCGTACGATCTGCCCGAGATCGTCACTAACTCGATGGGCCAAGAAGTCGAGTACCCGCCGCCCGGATATCTCCATTTCACCTAGTATGCCTAGCTCATATATGAACAGGTCACGCGTCGTATTAATCGCCATGTGCTCCTCCTGACCTCGCTGGCGAGCCGCCACGGCCTACCCGTTCAGAAACCACCAAAACGCGGCAGGCAAGCCAGCAGGAAGGGTGTAAATTTGCGCATGTCGAACGAGAGGCCGAGAAGGATGAATGAGCCATCCCTGTCTGCCATCGACCCGCCCCTCCTGGGGAGCGGGCCGCCGCCCGGCCCGCCACGTCAAGCGGGCCTTGACGCGCGTACGGACGCTGTCGGAACAGACTGAGTCGGCTCTCGTGTCACGGACCGCGCCCCCGGCGGACATCGCCACAGTGGCGCAGTTGACCCAACCTTGCCCGGCACGGACCCGGCTTCCGGGGTCGGAGCTGACCACCAGCGGCCACCCCTCCCCCTCCCAGGTGAGCAGTTGACCTGACCCTGCACGGCTGCGAAGCCGGCTCCTGGACGACCGACATGCCTTCGCGCGGACACCGCCCCCAAGCTTGGAGCTTGCCGCGCGGACCCGACGCGCCCTCCCTTCGCCGCGCTGCTCAGGCGCGGCGCGGCCGGCTGCCGGCGAGAACCTCCACCACTTCTCCCCGCTATCCCGTCCGTGGCGGCTCCGGGGCTCCCCGCTGTCCGCGCCAGCCGCCGGGCGTCAGGCGTGACGGCCGCAGAGCGACAGCGGCAGCGGCCGGCGCGCGCCCAGGCGGCGGCGCGTGCGGCCCGTTGCGGGCCGCCTTGAAGACGTACAGAAACTTTGAACAGCCTCGTCGGGACATCGTTGTCGTGTCCCGGCTGATGCTTTACATCGGCGTCCCATCTGATGCTTGACAGTGGCCGTGTTCGGCTTCTTGATCGCGTGATGTCTGCGGGCAT
>NZ_JBITLH010000033.1:0-9954 GCF_044465125.1 Micromonospora sp. NPDC049836 | reverse complement strand
CAAGGTCGAACGCTTCCACCGCACCCTAACCGACGCCTGGGCCTTCGGCCGCTTCTACTCATCCGAAGCAGCCCGACGCAAAGCCCTACCCGCCTGGCTGCATCACTACAATCACCACCGGCCCCACACCGCAACCGGCGGCAAACCGCCCATCATCAGGTTGACCAACGTCCCTGGGCAGTACACCTAGCCCGTGGGGGCGCCGGCCTTTGGACGTCACAGAGCAGCAGGCGGGCATCTTGGCGACGATCTACCGCAAGCGCAACGTCGCGAAGCGCTGCTTCAACCAATTCAAACATGGGCGAGACTTGCTGGCCTGCGCCCACCGGGAGATGTGCTGGCCTCGCTGACGCCAAAACGATACTGCACCCGAGTTCTGAAATTTGAGAAGGTATGCCCGCACGAGTCGTACCGGCGTGGACGGAGCCACCCTTGATCATCCTCGACACCAACATCCTCTGGGGCATGAAGCCAGACAGCAGCACCGCCGACCTCCTCCGGGCGCTCAAGGCCGCCGGAGTCCGTGTCGCTGTCCCGTGGGTGGTCTTGGAGGAACTGGCCTCACACCGGGCTCTCCCGTACGTGGATGCTCACGCTAAGGCGACTTCGGCGCTCAACGAGCTGAAGGCACATGTTCCCTGGGGAGGAGTGCCCAGCCTCGGCCAGCTCGACACGGAGCGGCACCGGACACACTGGCGAAACATGTACCGGCAAATGGTCGAGGTCATCGAGCCGAGCGTGGAGGTACTGCGGACCGCGCTCTTCCGGGAGTCCAACGTCCTCGCGCCGTGCAAGCGGGTCGGCCAGAAGGGCGACAAGACTGGTTCCCGGGATGCTGCAATCTGGCTGACGGCCATCGAGTACGCACGTGACCACGAGGACGAAACGGTCTACTTCGTTAGCGAAAACACAAAGGACTTCGGCGACGGCGCGGAGTACCTGGAGCCGATGAAGAGCGACCTCGCGAGCATAGAGGGCCGCTTCTCTCACCTCACCGCGCTGGACGCCGTGGTGGAGCGCTTCGCAAAGCCGGCCGAGGTCGACCCAGAATTCCTCCCTGCGCTCCTGGCAGGCAAGGACTCAATCGAACTACTCACGGACGCGCTGTCCGAACATCTGCCGACGTTCGCTCACAAGACCGACTCGGGATGGATGAACGCAGGTCTTGCCCACACCCGACTCGGGGACGGCGAAAACGTGGGGGAAATCCTCGCCGGGTCGAGGTGGCTCTTCTCGCCCTCGCTCACCTTCGATGGTGTCTCGGACGTGACTGCCCACAGCATCGGCGGACAGGACTGGTACATGGCCACGGTCCGTTTGATCGCGTCCGGCTTGATGGCGCTGCCCGGACCAACCCTCATCCCCGCGGCGAACGCTCTGGAGGCCCGCGTACTCGTGACCCAGGACAAGACTGGCGCACGCCCGTCGGTCCTGCGATGCACGCCGCCCCGTGCACTTACGGCCGAGGAAGCCAGCCGGGTTCCGAGCGCGGAGGTCAACCAACGGCAGGAGTTGGCAGCGCGATTCCTCTCCAACGGGCTGTCAAGGCAAGCCTCCGCCGCGACATCAGAGTTTCCGCAGCCCGGCTCGCCAATCGATGTTCTCTCCACTCTGGCCGCGTGGGCCATCGCTGCCTGGGCGGTTCGGGATGGGTTGAAGTAGGGCCGTCTCTGGAATCCTTGGGATGCGACTAGGGCCTGGCCTGTGTTGATCATGAAAGCCAGATGGTGGCGACGATGAGGATGAGGCTGGTCCGGTAGAAGGATGCGTGTTGGCGTAGCGGGTGGCGAGGTCAGGCCGCTGCTTGAGCCGGTTGAAGCAGCGTTCCACGACGTTGCGTTTGCGGTAGGTCGGTGGAGCTGTCCTGGCCGGGACTGGCTGGACGGTCAGCGGTTCCGTGGCCTAGAGGCCGGTGAGGTGCGGGACTTCTTCAAGCTGATGCTGCGTGCCTACAACGCCGAGGCGGACCATGCCGCGTCGACGTACGGTTCTGGATGCCGTCGTGCGGCGCCGGTGTGGATCCCGGGAGTTGAGCCCCGAATCCCACCGGCAATCTGGTGAGCAGGGCATCGTGAGCAGTGACCTCTTCGGCGCGTCCGAGGGCGTCAGCACTCGAGGTCGTCCTGTCCTGCGCCCAGCGGCGTGCGCTTGCCATTCTCATTGTCGTTGACTAGGTATCGATCATTTTCCAGCAAATGCCGGCCCACGGCGGAGGTTCAGCTGCCCGGCCGCTCGACAAGCCCGACATGCCTGAAGGCGTCCCACAGTTGCGGATCCTGAATGGTGTGGCCGCGCTCCAGGCTCTTGATCTGGACGGTGGCGATTTGCGGCACGTTGTCGATGTGGAGGGTCTCCCAGCTGCGGCACTTCGCGCATCGCTGGCGGATGAGGAACGGGCGAAGTAGGTGCAGACGGCCGTCTTCGGTCGCCAGGTAGAGGCTTCCGGCTTCGAGGTCGCTAGACCCGTAGGTCCGCTCCCGTACCGGGACCAGTACGTTGTCTCCGGTCAGTTCCTCGAACTCCACTCGTGCAACCTTGCGGAGAGAGTCCCAGCGAATGCGGTTGACATAGACGAGGGGAAGATCGGCGAGGAACGACGCCCGTTGCAGGAGGGTGGTCAGGTCGGCGTGGGCTTCGGCGATGGCGTCGGGCAGGTCCTCGACCTCGACACCGCGCAGGTGCGCCTCGTCGTTTCGGCGAAGCGCCAAGGCTTGGCGTGCCGCTATCACCTCGGTGCCGGTGAAGGCGTCACGGAACTCGGTCAGATGGTCGCCGAGGTCTAGATTTCTGAACGCCCTTCCTGTAGCTACTTCTTGGAGGATCGCCGTCCAGTCCCCGAAACCGGGGCCGTTCGTGCCTCCGCGGGACAGGCGCTTGCGGAGGTCGGCGGTCGCGCCGACCCGCAGGTCGGCTTCCTCGGCGAGTGCAAGGGCGACGAGCGCGCAGTAGCAGAGCAGGACCTCGGCCGCTTCCAGGATGGCGCCGGAGGTGCGGTAGACGATGGTGTCGTTGCGGTTGCCTGGTCGTGGATCGCCGACGGCGATGACCAGGCGGGTGTTGGCGGCGATGGCGATCTGCAAGTTCGTCGAGTACCGGTAGTTCTTGCTGCGCGCGGCCAGGCCGTGGTCCAGGGTTGGCACCAGGGTGCCGTCGACGATCGCGATCTGATCGACCGGGCGTCTCCGGGCCGGGGCGAGGGCCAGCAGCGGTCCAACGGTGTCGATGACCCGGTGGGCCGCGGAGTGCGACACCCCGAACAGCGGTCCGATCTGACGCATGGTCAGGTTCGTGCGCCAGTACGCGGCCACCAGCAGCACCCGATCGGCCAGGTCAAGAGCCCACTGCCGGCCCGGCCGCCCATCAGCGATGGCGTCCCCGCCGCGCTCGGCGACCAGGCGGACCAGCCCGCGGAACTGCGCCGGCTTCAAACCGGTGAACGGAAAGATCCAGCTATCGACTTCGGGTGGCCGGCGAGGCCGGGGGAACAGCACTGGGATTGTGGGCTCGATTCCGGCTACCCGACGGCCTTCAGCCCACCATCGTCGGCCTGGTCGATCTGCGCATCGACTTCGCCGCGCTACTCGCACCCGCGCAGCCGCCGCCCGGACTCGCCGGCACACGCCTCGGCATCGACGATCTGCGTCACTTCTTCGTCGCGGCCTGGGCCACCGCGAATCACGACCTTTCGCTGGCCGTCACCACCGACTCGCCCGAGCAGAAACCCGCAGGGCCGGCCGTCACCGAGCTCCACCTGCAAGCCGAGCACGCCTACACTCCGGTCGACGGTCGCATCCAGAGCCTGCCCGACCTGCTCGACCTGAGCGCATTCGGCGAGCCAACCCGCGAGTCACTCCCCCGGATGTCCATCGCGGTTACCGCGCCGCCAGTGGCGTCAGCTCAGGTCGACGGCCTCGTCAACGACGCTCTACGGCACATGGCCGCCGGCTTCGGATTCCTGGAATTTGAACACGACGCCTGAATACGACGAGGTTAGCGCGCACCGTAATCTAGCGTTGTGGATCGCATCGACTCTGCGGCCGATCTATGGCGGCGGCTCTGCGGGCTGGGGCAACTGCGCCCGCGTGACTACGACGCGGATATCGTTCAGAGGGTTAGGACCGAGTTCGACTTGGCCCCGGGACGTGATGTCGCCCGGGGGCTCGACCGGATGGGTGTACAAGCCGAAGCCCTCGTACGCGTGCTGCTGCGCGATCTACAGCCTTTCGCGATGATGATGGCTGACCTGCTCAGCCTGTATGAGCGGATCGCCGCGACCAGCGCAACCAGCGACAGCCTGCGGATCGTGTACGAGTTCTCCGAGGGTGACCGGCTTGACGTTCTGCTGTCCGCGTTTCAGGAGCAGGTGCGGGTGACCCAGAGCAGCATCGAGTCGGTGCTGCAGCTCGAGATCACGTACGAGCAGCTATGGACTTTCCCCTTCGCGTATCACATCAGCGATGTGCCTTCAGGGTTGGAGGCGTGGGCCGCAACCTACGCCGCCGGTTTTTGGCCAGATGGTCTGCCCGCACCAGCGCCGACCGGCGACCCATCGCTCGATGCGGTGAGCGCCGAGGCGATGACCGTGCTACATGCGTACCTCGACCGTGCCCGATCGTTGGCTCCCGACCGCCCCTCGCTTTGGTTTAGCCTCTCTGACGCCCTCCCGGCTGACGCCGACCTTGTTCGAAGCAGCGACGCAGAGCACTGGCTTCCCTCGCATCTGTTCGGGCTGCATGGGGAAGTGGCGAGGGCAGCAGAGGACCCGTCGCATGGGACCTGGATCGTGGCCAGGCTACGCGAGTGGCTCGACGACCTCGATTGGCGCCCTGTAGACGTAGAGGTGCTGCGCGAGGCCGTCGAGACAATGCTTGCGTTGCCGATCTGGGGTAGGCGGCACGAGTTCTACTCGGCGTGGCTGGTGACTGAGTTTGACAAAGCACTCCCTGGACGACTGACATTCCGAGTCCGGGAGGGCGTACTGGCCTTCCCCTTCCGGGCCACTCCCGTAGCGGGCATGGACAGCGCTGCCGGTCCCGTCGAACTCTGGTCCGAACTACGGTCGCCTTACCACAGCCCGATCAGTGCCTCACGCAAGAACGGCATCCAGCCCGACTACAGGTTCCTCGCAGGCCGCGATCCGCAGCGGGAAACGCTGCTCGTGGTCGAGGCAAAACAATACCTGCGGCCGGCTGCCAAGAACCCTGGACAGGCCTTGGCCGACTACAGTGGAGGTCTGCCTAAGGCGGTCGTCATCTTGGCCGCATACGGTCCGGTAAGCCGTTCCGCCATCACGTACGTGCCCCAAAGTCGGCGGCATCGGACACATGTACAGGAATATGTGCGTCCGGGTGCTGTCGGCTGCAGCAGCTTCCGGCAGCAGATCGCGGCAGCGCTGCCGCCGCCTAAACCGAAGCTCACCGCCCCGCAAGCAACCCTCGAGCTCTCTTGGGATCCAGAAGTTCCAGATCTGGACCTTCATGCTCACATCGCCACCGGCGATGGCGAGCAGCATGTCTACCACGCGCAGAAAGTCAGCGAGTACGTGGAACTTGTGAAAGACGTGCTCGACGGCGAGGAGCCGGAGAGGATGATCATCAGACAGGGTAGGGATGGACGTCATCCGCCCGTTGATATCGAAGTTCGGGCGTACACCCCGGGCGTTGCTCTGGCCGGCGCTCGTCCATCTCTCTCCGTCCCCACCGACCGTGGACCAATCCTGGTCCGCCTGCCGGCGTCGGCACCCGCGACCGCCCGCACCTGGCTTGCGCTTTCGATCGATGTAGACGGCACCATCGTTGTGCACCACGACTTCGTACAACGTGATGAAGGCGCAAACCAGGACGGCTAGCTGCCCTTGTGAACCGATCACGATGACGGGGGCGACTGGGCCGGGAAAGCCGCTGCGATTGTTTCGACTGGTGGCCGTAGATGAAGAGTGTGCCTGAGTTGGTCGGCAAGTGTACCAATAATTGTTATTCCGTCGCCGTGGCGCCCGGTGGGCGGCCCGCACTGATCGTGTCGCCGTTGCTGGCCACCCAAGCCGACCTCTTGTTCCCAAGGGTTGGCCAGCGATGTGGACGTGCAGCGGGAGCCCAACCATGATCTTGGCTGCAGCTTCGTCTCGACGGGCTGCCGGGTCATTCGCGGCGGTCCTGGGCGGCTCGGGGTAGGGCTGGCAACAGTCAGGGCGGTGTCGGTAGACCGTGGGTCACGGCCGCGCCGGGGGCCGTACGCGCGTTTGATCTCGTGCAGGCAGGCCTGCCGCACGGCGCTCTCCCCACGCCGGGCACCACCTGGCCTGCATTGGGTCCGCCGCTCAGCAGCACCTCCACGCGCTGAAGGCCCGAAAGCCCGAGGACATCCGGTCACGGTGCCGCCGCGGAATCGGCCCGCTTGAAGACCTGGCGGCCGAGCTCGACCGAGAGGCGGAGTCCCTGGAGCGCCGGGTCGAGTCGCTGTTCGCGTGCTGCGCTCTCCGGAGGACGCCGAACGTGCCGAGTGGCTGCACGACGCGGCGCTGGATCGCGTCGTCCACGTTGACCTTTGCCTGCCGATAGCAGCGCGTGAGGTGCGACGCGGCGAGGTGCCGGACGAAACGGTCCAGCGACCCCTTTGGCAGCGAGGTGTCCGGGGGCCTGCGCCGAGCGCAAGGCGTCGGCGAGCCTGAGTTCCGGGCTGCCTCGTACGACGAAGGAGCCATGACCACCGCGGCGCAGGCCGTGTGGGCGGACCGTCAGGTGTTCCTGCAGCGTGACCTGGAGGCTTTCACTGCGACACTCACAAGGGACGGTAGGTTACGGGTCATGAAGACACGCTCACCTTCTGCCGTCGCCGCAGCAGCGGTCCTCCTTGCCGGTTGCGGCAACAGCGCCGATACACCAGCACCCCGCGGTCCAGTTTCGCAGGCCAGTTCGGCCGCGCCTGCCACGAGAACCCCGACCGCTGCGGACGGGTCGCCATCCCCGACTGAGGACCAGGGCCCGGCCCGGCTCAAGATCGGCCAGACATTCACCGGCGCTGGTTGGAAAGTAACCGTCTACTCGGCCAAATTTGACGGACAGGCCGACTCTGAGCCCGACAAGGGCAAAGTGTGGGTGCCGGCCGATGTGAAGATCTGCAACGCCACCACGGGGGAGAGCCTGCCGACCCCGAGTTGGAGCTCCTGGCAGCTCAAGACCACCGACGACTACCAACTACAGCCGGCCGACATCACTCCCAAACCGCGGCAGCCTGCCCTGCCCTACTCCGCCACAGTCCTGCCGAAAGACTGCGTTCGCGGCTGGCTCACCTTCGAGCTGGATAAGGGAAGCAGGATCAAGGAGATCCGCCTCATCGAGGACCAACTGTTCGGTCCAGGGCCGGCCATAGCGATCTGGGGCTAAGAGGCGGATGTCTCTGCAGCGAGTATGGTGCTCAACGACCTTTTGTCCCATGAGGGCAAGAGCGCGGTGCCCATGGTCTCATGCACCTATGGAGCGTTGCGCCCCGATGATCGTGCCATCTGCGGAAGATCAGCGACTCGGTGCGCCGGAGGACGAGGCCATCGGCGGCTTGCCGCTTCTGACTGAGATGTCTCCAGGGTGGATACCCCCCGCAGTCCATGGCGCGAGGACGATGGCCGGTGCCGAGGCCACCCGACAAGCTGGCCCGCGGGATAGACGGCGTCGGCGTCGGCCAGCCGGAGATTCTGTCTCCAACGTCGTCACCCTGGCTATCACCTCGACGCTCGTCCGTGCTTGCGCCGAGTCGGAGCCGGCGGCAGACTGGCGGCCGTGGTGACTGGTCCTGGGTGGTCGTCTTCAGGATCAAGGACTTACGCGGGCCGGTTTCCGCTGTCGGTGGAGCGGTTCACCATGAACGTTGTAGATCGGCTTGTCCCCGGGGTCACGACGGTTACTCTCAACGCCCGCTACTACGCGCTTCACGGCCTGATCTCCGCGGAGGCGCAGAGGCGGGGCTTGCCCCGCAGCGCGGCACAGAGCCTGTTGCGCCGGGCTGAGGTCGTCGTTGGGGCGGTGTCGGCGCGTCACTACCGCGCCGCCGGCTTCGCCCACGAGGCGCTGTCCCTACCACACGGATACGACGAGATCCTGATGCGGGCGTCCGACGGCGGCGCGGATGTGGCGGAGTTGGCCGCGCCGGGTGTCTACGCCAAGCCGAATTGGGGTTTCTGGCCGGCGTACCGGGGCTCCGAGGTTCTGCTTCGAATCGTGACCAGAGCCGGCGACATCGGTCCCGGTGACCAGATGGATACCGGCGCTGTCGCTCAGGGGCTCGGCGACGTGCTCGACCTGGTCAGCAGACGGACGCTCGACGACGCGACGCTCGACGCCTACGAGTCGCTGTGCATCTGCCATTCGGCCACCAGCGCGGACGGCGCTTGGCTCGCCAGACTGTTCGCCGCCTCGGACGCCGAGACGCCCGCGACGCGGGCCGGTGTCCGCCGGCAGACGCTGCGCATGATCGCCCGCGTCATTCAGCTGACGGAGGTCCGCCGGGTAACCCGTGACGTGTCGCGATTTCTTGTATACAAGCCGGAGGCGATGAGCGACCCGACCGGCAGGCACAGTGTCGATGGCGAGACTAGTCCAGCCGCGGGCTGCCGGATTGCCACTGTGACGAGTCACCAGGGTGCGGCAGCCATCGCTGGATGCGGCCTCGGTCAGCCCGGTGAGCCGGCTGATGGCCGCCCTCAGGGAGCAGATTGGGAGCTGCAGGATGCGGTGACGGCGCGGCAGCGACCGCGTCGCAGCCGACGGCCTGACACTGCGCAACCGGCAACCACACCGGTGCCGGCCTGCATGGCAGCAGACCGCTGCCGCCGGTCAACCGGCCGAGGGTCTCGTGCCGATTTCGGGGGAGCAGGCGGGGAGCAGATGGATGCACTGAACGGCACTGAACAGCGCCCAACCGCCCTGAACGGCATCCAACTGCACCCACCCCGACCTGCAAGTTCTCGTTTCCGCAGGTCAGAGTCGGTGCAGCGTCCTGTTTCACACCGAAGAGGTCACTGGTTCGATCCAGTATCGCCCACCATCGAAATACACAGAAGAGCCACCATCGCGAGAGGGTGGCTCTTGCTGATTCCATCGTCAGTCGTCGTTGGGCGTCAGCGGATCGTCAGCGAACGCTTCCCGGATGCGTTGATCCCTCCCGTCTGATCGGTGGGTGTAGAGGTTCAACGTGGTCGACGGCTTCTCGTGGCCCATCACGGCCTGGACGTCATTGACCGGGACTCCCCGAGACACCAACTCGGTGGCGTAGGAGTGCCTTAGGTCGTGGAAGCGCAGACCGCCCGGCGCCATCTTTGCGACTTGCGCGACGGCTTCCCGCTCGGTGTGAGCTCCGCGGATTGCTTAGTGCCCTCCAGGTTGACCCAGGTTGCGCGCCATTCAAGGCGCTCCGCGCGGCGCGGGGCGGGGCGCGGTAACCGGCTCCTGCGGAGCCGCCGCCCCGGCCGCCTACGGCGCCGAGGCGGAACGTCAGCCGGCCCGAACCCCACGCCCCGCCCCGCGCGTCACCCCTGGGTCAGTTGACGAGTCCCAAAGTACGACCAGGGCCAAACGGACACGCTCACCCGTCCCCGACGATCGGCGGCGGATGTGCGTGCGCGAGACCCTAGGCTTTCGCTGTGCCGAGTCGCTTCAACCGCCGTCGCTGGGATGAGCCACGAGGCGACAAGTTCGACGATTGGAGATACTCCGTCTGGTACTTCGAGGTTGGTGAGGATAGCTGGCCCGTTCGGCAGATTGAGGCGTACGACAACGGGCCAGTCCTCCGCGACGGGCCCGGACACGAGGAGGATCCGTACGGAGGCCTGGGGCAGGCGAGCCTGGGGCGGTTGATCGGTGGGTCGGGTTTAGAGCTCCTAACGAAATGATGTTGGGCGTGTCCTCGGGACGCGAGGATCGTTCTGTCTGAACGTGAGGAGGGGTGAGCAGCCGCCGTGGGTCG
>NZ_JBITLH010000032.1:0-10496 GCF_044465125.1 Micromonospora sp. NPDC049836 | reverse complement strand
GCAGCCACCAAGACCAACGACTGAACATCTACAACCAGCGAGGGGGTCAAAGTTCGGCCGGAACAGAGGGGTCAGGGTTCAACCGGTGTTGACACGGGCAAACTGCTCAGGCGCGGACTCTGACCCGCGCGGTCGCCCTCAGCTCCCGTATCCCGGCGACCAAGGCAGCGAATCAACCTCAGTCGTTCTCCCCTGCAAGACCATCGTGAACAGGTTCATCATCCTGGCCCGCGAGTATCCATCCATGTACAGCGGGCCGCGAACCTCGTCGTGGTCCTCCCAGATCACAAGCCCTCGGCTTCCCGCGAACGCCGACACGCTGTACCCAGCCTCGTTATCGCTGATCCACACGTCAGGATGCTCCGGGTCATCGACCTCTAGCTCATCCAGCAGATCCGCGAGCTGGTCAACCGAGGAAGCGTCCTCGCTGCTTCCCCAACGATGCTGGATGGAGCAGCGAAGTGCCCTCGGAGCGTCAGCCATGGACCCAATCCTCGCCCACGCCGAGATTGTCGCCCGCCCCGGTACCGACCGCGCCACCTACCTTGCTAGAAACCCAGACGTTGAAGCGGAACTAAGAGCCGCCGTCCCGCCACCAGCGGGAACAGCACTCGATACCTGCTGGCGCGATCTCTCGGGCTGCCGTGGTTGGTCGTTGTTTGACGACGTTTCACGGTGTCTTGTGCCCCCTGTGTGCCCCAGACACAGCCCGTGCGACGAGGATCAGTGGACTCAACCAGTGCTGATGCCGCTAGGTGGTTGAGAGACCACCGAGGACACACGTAGCACAGCCGAGGACCAACTTCATTGACATCACCTTGCCTTCCCCGTCCGGTTCCGCCAGAACTGCGGTCGAGATCAGAGTGAGGATGAAGGCGGCCATCATGAAGAGCAGCACTGAACCCAAGACCAACCATGGTCTCAGCCCACCGATCCCTCAGCCATGGTCAACCCTCGCTCCTAAGGGCGTACCGGCAACGGTCGTCGCGGCGTGCATAGCTCCAGTTCAGCGAGGGCGTACGACGCCAGCCATCTCTAACCTGCACCTTTCGGCGGCTTCTTGGCCTGCCGAGTGGACTTTACGCCGCGCTGCTGTAGGGTGACGTTAAGAAGCTGGGGCTGCTGGCTCGGATGCCGCTTCCAATCTGCGATAATCTGCCCGAACCACTGATCCCACAACTCGAAGGCTCTCGGTGCACGCTCGGTGAGAAACCAATTTAGCGGCACTCGGTCCCAATCATTCGGGTGCGAATTGAAGACGTTGTTTCGCTTCGGGTGCTCAACCGCATCCCGACGTTCAAGAATTTCACGCAGTGCCGAATAGCCCGGCCCGGCTGTAGACACTCCTAGCTTAGCCAGCCCTAAAGCCTCTCTCGTCCGTTCCCCAAGAGTGCTGCGTTCAAGCCTGACACCCAGCGACGCCTCCATCTCTTGACACAGATGCTGCATCGTTAGCACCGTGTTGATGACCATCTGCGTCCCAGCGACGTATACCAGGAGGGTGAGATCTGGCTCATCTTCGGCAGCCATCATCCGGTCGTTGCTGGGGAGAATCGGGAGGCGGAGAACACGCTCATGGCGCCTCTGAAGCTCAAGGTAACCACTGCGCGCCATCATGTAGTGCAGCTTCCACAGACGTCGCACTTCATAGGTGATCGTGCCGAATCGTGCGTGTTCGGCATGTTGAAGAATCCGTACAGGGGTGCCAGCTTTGTGGGCCTGAGCGAGCGTCTCGTCAGACGTTGATTCCCTCTTGATTCCCACTCACATTACTCCGATCTCCTACGAGTAACTGGCTACTACTGGCTAATCGCTCACTCTCGGCTTGGGAAATACAGCCGAGTATGGCAAAAGGTCCTGAATGGCCTGCTGCCCCTCTTCAATTGTCTTGCTAATCAGTTCAGGCGTTAGTCCGTGTGTCTGCAACTTCCCGCGACGGTAGCCAACTAGGTTCAGTGCGTTCGCCTGGGTAGTCATTTCGATTATTGCACTATGCGCGATTTTATCCCGCAACTGAAATAAGTTTTTGATCCGATCACAAATCTGGCCTGGGTTTTGTGCACCAACGAGCTGCAGCGTGGGCAGAAGTAGAGAGAACTTGCGTTCGCGTCCCATTTGACCAAACAGCTTCTCAGTCGCAAATGCAATAGTCTCTCGGTCTGGCTTGACTAGCGCTTTGATGAGCGCTGAGTCAATCATTGACTCAAGCGCAAGCGCGATTGACAGGACCTCACCAACGGCATGGCCGTAGTAGGTCTTCGCAAGCAGGTTCCCGAGTAGTTGCCCTATGTCGACAGCACTGGTTTCCTCTTCATCGGCCACCGCATCATTGTGCCGGCTCTGCCATCCCGTCTGCCGTCGACCCGCCCTCCTGGGGAGCGGGCCGCCGCCCGGCCCGCCACGTCAAGCGGACCTTGACGGCTCGTACGGACGCTGGCGGGTCGGGCGGTGGTCTGCTCGGCTCGTCCGGGCCGAGGGCAGGCGGGATGGCCTACCGCCACCACCCACGGACCGTGACCCGCCGGCGGAGCCCCGGCCATCCTGGAGCCGGAGCGCCCCCGCCGGAGGCGCAGTAACCGCAATCCTGCGACCGCCGCCAGGTCGCCGACGCGGCCGGCGTGCGCTCCCCTACGCCGCGCGGGCTGCTGGCCGCGCGGCCCGGCCGGCTGCCGGCCCACCCCTCACCGGTCAACGGCCTGTCGCTCTGCGGCGGCCCCCGGGCTTCCCGCTCTCCGCGCCAGCCGCAGGGCATCAGGCGTGACGGCCGCAGAGCGACAGCGGCAGCGGCCGGCGCGCGCCCAGGCGGCGGCGCGTGCGGCCCGTCAAGGGCCGCCTTGATAGACGTACAGAAAGTCCTCCCACACCGGCCGGCAGTCGGCCTGTGATCCGACAACTGATGTGCAACGCATGTCCGCGAGGTGATGTGCGACAGGTCTAGAGTTCGCTGACTAACTGGGGTTACGAGTGGAATCGGCGTCCAACATGCGGGTTGCTTCCTCAACGATGCCCACGAAGCTCTCCGGTGGGAGTCGCGCCGAGAAGGCTTTGCCCAGTTCCTCAGGGAAGGAGTGGTCCTTGCGCCAGAACTCGAAGACGATCACCAGGTCGCCGTCCAGGTAAGCGTAGGTCGACACGTTGTCGGTGATCTCGGTCCAGCGCATGAACCAGAACTGCTCGCGGAACTTAGTCTCCTTGGCGTGCAGCAGCCGGAAGACCTCTCCCGGTTCATAGCCCGGGAAGGGGCACGGTGCGATGTCGCCACCGCGCACCCGGTGTGCGTCCGCCTGCATGTACGTGGAGAGCGATGGCAGGTAAGCAGCGTTGTCGCTGACGGTCAGCCGTTTGTTGGCCAACCACAGGTCGACTGTCCGCAGTCCAGGCGTGGCAGGTCCGCCCACCTCTACGGCAAACGTAGTCCGTTCACCGAATCGTGCTGTCGTCACCCAGCGACGTTACCTGTCGCAGATCACCTGGCGAACGCGTGTCGCACATCAGCCGACGGAGGACAGGCCGGAAGTCGGCCGGCAGTCGGCCGCCCTGCGGTTTCACGGCAGGTTGACGTGTCGATACCCGGTGCTACTCTGGCCCTCGTTGAGCACACCAGCGCGGCCTTCCCGCCGGATCGCTGAACTCGACTTCGGAGTTGCCGAGCGGTCTTCCTGCCGCTGACGCGGGTCACGTCCTGCCGGCTTTCGATCACACCGGCCGCTGCGCCGGCCCGAAATCCGCTGAGCGGCCCAGCACGGCCTTCCCGCTCCTGGGACGCCCGCTGTGTCCGGGCCGGGGTTCGGAAGATCACCGTGCACGATGCCCGGCGTACCTGCGCGACCCTGCTCGTCGACCTGGACGTGCACCCGCGCGTCATCATGCAGGTGCTCCGGCACGCCGAGGTGTCGGTGACGATGGAGATCTACTCGCAGGCATCGTCGGGCGCCACCCGTGACGCCCTCAAGCGCCTGGGCGAGAGCCTGCGATAGGCCGCTGCTGTACTTCACTGCTGTACGGAAGCACTAGAGGGCACATCCATGGATCGGATGTGCCCTCTGACCTCTGTCGGGGTGGCCGGATTCGAACCGACGACCTCTTCGTCCCGAAGGAATGATCGTGCTGGCTTCACCTGCGGCGGTTCCCTGCCTGACCTCGCTACATCGTCCACCGTCGTTCGGCTCTGTCCGCTGCCGTCCGTCGCGGTCGTCACCCGGTTAGTCACCCACGCCGCCCCCCGCCTTGCTCCTCCCCGGCTGCGCCCCAAGCCATCCCGTCGGCCTTCGTCCGCACACCGTGGATCAGGTGGGGCCTGCCCGGTCAAGGTGGAGCACCCCACTGTCTGAACGACCTTGACCGGGCAGGCCCCACCTGATCGGCTTGCCCCGGATGAAGGTTGCCGGGGTGGCGTCACCATCCCAGAGCGCCCGAGCGCCCCGCCGGAGGCACTGCCTGTGTCTCGACCAACCCGAAGCCCCGGAACTGCCATCGATCATGGCGGCCCGGGGCCTCTTCGTATGTCGCGCCGCCGGCGGGCTATCACCGCGTGCCGGCGGCCGAAGGCCAGAGGCAACGCGGCGGGCCGAAGGCCCGGCCCAGGTTCGGCGGCGCGCGCGGCCTGCGAAGCGGGCCGCCTTGAAGACGTATAGAAACTTCTCACCAACCGAAGGTCAGTTCATGATCAGGCTAGGCAGCAAGTCCAAGCAGTTCGTTGGCGCGGGTGTTGAACTGCTGCACCTCGGGAATCGCAGAGAACGGCCTCATCCGTCTCTGTAGGTCGCGCACTGTTGCGATGCATCGGGTTGAGTTCACAGACGCGGCTAGCTCCACTACGTGGATACTCTTTGCTGCGGCTGCCTCGATGTCGTTTCGCGCCAGGTCGCCGACTGCTAGCGCTGCGTGGCTCAACGCTCCGCGTCGGGCGCGTCCTTGTTTCCTCGCTCCCTCGGCTGACTCGCGACCGAATTGTTCAAGGGGCTGGACCTGTCCCAGATCTCGGAAGCAGTGAGCGGCTTCTCCAAATACGTACGGCGCATCGATGAACTTGGCCCATTCGGGTTCCTGTTCGGGCCTGACCTGGCCGAAAGTCTTTTCAGCGAGGGAGATTGCCTTGCTTGCGTTAGACCTCTCGCCAAGGGCGGCCAACGCCCGTGCTTCGAGAATGTAGAGGTCGGTCGTACATGCGGGTGACTCTGGTTCTGCGAGTCCACGGCGTCCGGCTCGGGCTAGCATCAGAGCTTCGCGAGGGTGACCGAGTAGGTTTGCCTGGTCAGACATGCCGGCCAGAACATGAGCGCCAAGTGGTACGGATCCCGACGCCTGTGCGAGATGCAGCGCTTGAATCAGATACCGCTGCGCCAAGCCGTGCTCGCCGTCGTCGTAGGCCATCCAGCCGATCAGGTATGCCAACTCGGCCGCTGCCTCGTAAAGCGCCTTCTCGACCGGAGGCTGATGATCGCGCTTGAGCAGCGGCACCACATAGCTGCTCATGTACTCGATAAGTGCTGTCCGTGCGTGGCCGCCGCCACGCATGACGTCCATCTCCTGGAAAAGCGCGAACATGTCGCGGATGCCTGCCACCTGGCGCATGCCAACCTGACGGGGACCGCGCTCGGTGCTCATCTCGTCTAGCGTCGCGAGCAGCCAATCACGGCTAGGCGCACCTAACGCGGCCAGCACGAAAGGTGCCTTGATGATCTGTCGGCGCTTCACGTCTGCCCTTCCAAGATCGATGATTGTCTCCACGGTGCTTATTGCACTACCGCCGTACGACAATCCTCGTTCTGCGAGCGTTTCTTCGTCGGGCATTCGGAAGTCAGATGGTGTGATCCGTCTGCCTAGCCGTTCGGACAGTGCCTGTGCAATGAAGTTGGGGACCGGCGACCGTGGGCGTTCACCCTTTTTCACCCACCTATTCACGGCTGTGTAGTCGTAGCGCAGCGATTGGCCTTCGTTCGCGCCCAAGTCGTTCACCCGGCGCGCTAGCCCGGCCCAGGACCATCCGGCTTCGGAGATCAAAGCGGCAAGACTGTCGTTCGGATCGTTCATCGCGGCCCTCCCTGCCGCCGAGGGTACTTGCGTCGGCAGTGAGCGGAACACCCCACATGGGCCGGGCAAAGTTCACATGGGTCTTCACATGGTGTCGCCAGGCCAGGTGGCGCAGTTTCCTTGCTTCATGCCCATCAAGCTTCAGCGAGCTCGCTTCTTCTCCAACGCGGCGACCCGTCGTTCGAGTTCGCGCAGCTCGGTCCGCAGTGTCGATAGCTCGGTCGACGAAGCAGAGCTGGTCGCCTGCGGGCTGGGCAAGGGATCAGCGACGAAGACGCCGCGACCCTGCGACGACACGATCAATCCTTCGTCGCGTAGGACGCCCAAGGCGCTCTTCACGGTCATCTGCGCGACGCCGTACTCCTGCGCGAGGACGCGGCCCGACGACAGGCGATCTCCTGGCCGTAGCTCCCCTGAGCGAATGGCCCGGCGCAGCTCGTCAGCGATCTGCGTATACGGCGGTCGCCGGTCGTTCGGATCAACTTTCCCCACTTGGTCAGCCTATCGAAGTTGACCAGGGCGCTCTAGGGCGCAATAGATGAGCTGGCTACCTCTATAGACTGGGCTAGCCCGGGCTAGTAAGGTTCAAGTGGTGACCCCGGCGGGCTCCTACCCCCGCCGAGGTCGGCGCATCGGTCACCCTCGCGAAAGGACCACACGATGCCTGTTCAGCGTACCCGCGTCCCTGTATCTGCCGCCTCTGGTCATCTGACCTTGGCGCGTGCGGCCTCCGCGCCCGTGTTCGGGCTTCCTGGCTCGCTCGCTGCTTCGACCACTGCTGAGGCTCCTGGACTGCGACCTGTTCCCAACACCCACCCTGTCTCCGTCTCCGTTCCTGACTGCCCTGCGCCCGTGACTGCCTTGGCCGCGCTTCGGCTGGCGGTCGCGTCTGACCCGGTTGTCGGGTCGCCTGCGGTCAACGCGCTGCTTGATGCGTTGTCCGCGATGTTGGGTACCGCGCCGGTGGAGGACTCGGCGCGGTTTTCGGTCAAGCAGCTCCGCGTAGCGCGGGGTTGGTCGCAGCTTGACCTGTTCCGTCGGCTGTGCCGTCTGGCTGAGGCCGATGGTGAGCGGCTGCCGGAGTGGACGACGTTCAAGCGCAACCTGTGCCGGTGGGAGAACGGCACCGTGGGTGTCTCCCCGTACTACCGGCATCTGCTGTCGCGTCTGTTCGACGCTCACCCGGTCGCGCCGGTCGGGGCGGTGGCCTGATGACTGTCACCCCGATCCGTTCCGCGTCGCGTCACCCGCTTCCGGTTGATGTGGAGTCGCTGTCGCTGCGGGAGTTGGAGGTGGCGTTCTACGTCGCTGACTACCACCGCACCCCGGAGGAGATGGCGGCTGGTGGTGACGTGCTGCGCATGGTCGCCGCTGTCACGGCCGCCGTTACTGATCTCGGGATCGATCTGATCCGTGAGGTGGCGGACCTGTTCGAACAGGTCACCGTGCGTGGTGACATCGGCCTGCGGGACCGGCTGACCCCGGACCGCGTCCGGCTGTCCCACGCGCAGGGCACCGCCCGGTGCCTGCGTCGGCTGCTGACTGGTTCCGGCTCGGCGTTGGACACCGCCCGCACCGTCGAGCGGTGGCAGATGGCCTTGACCGGTGCCGACGCTGAGGCGGTGGCGGCCTGATGACCGTCACTGTCATGCACCCGGCCCGGCAGCGTCGTCTGCTGCGCGGGTGGGAACCCGTCCAGCTCATCGGCCGCATGCGCATTGAGGCGGCCAAGGACGGCGTGATCCTGCCCAAGACGTACCTGCTGGTGCGTCTGCTGTTCCTGTGGGAGAACCACCGTCTCCCGCTGCCCGGCTACTACGCCGGTCTGCTCACCCGCATCCTCGGTGAGCTACCCGCCGACATGCGGAGCTGCGCGTGACGGTGACCGCAACACCTGTGCACCCGGGCGGCACCCACCGCCCGGGACCACACCCCTTCGTCTCGGGTCGCCGCGCCGTTGACGCCGCCGAGTCCGGCAGGCTCCGCGCCCAGGACCCGAACTACCACGCGTGGCTGCGTCACGTGATGCCCGCCGCCGCCTGCACCCGGCCCGTGCGGCTCACCGGCGAGTCAGCCACCATCAACCCCGCCACCGGGGAACTCCTGGCGCTGGCATCGACGGAGAACATGCCGGACGGGCAGATCTACAAGCCGTGCGGCAACCGTCGCGCCGCCGTCTGCCCCTCCTGCGCCGAGGTCTACCGCCGTGACGCCTTCCAGCTCATCCGCGCCGGACTCATCGGCGGCAAAGGCGTCCCCGCCGCCGTAGCCGGCCACCCCGCCGTCTTCGTCACGCTGACCGCCCCGAGCTTCGGCGCGGTGCACACCCGCCGGACCAGCAAGACCGGCCAGGCCATCCCGTGCCGCCCCCGCCGCCAGGAAGCCCTGTGCCCGCATGGGGTGGACCTGCGCTGCCAGCGGCTGCACGCCGCCGACGAGAAGGCCCTCGGGACACCGCTGTGCCTGGACTGCTACGACCACCACGCCCAGGTCGTCTTCAACGGCCAAGCGGGCGAGCTGTGGCGGCGCACCACCATCGCGATCCGCCGCGAGCTGGCCAAGACGGCTCGGGCGTTCGGGCTCCCCGCGGCTTCCTTCCGTCTGTCCTACGGCAAGGTCGCGGAGATGCAGCGACGCGGCGTGGTGCACTACCACGTCATCGTCCGCCTCGACGGCATCAACCCCGACTGCCCCGGCGCGATCGTCGCCCCGCCCGCCCCGCTCGGGCTGCTCGACCTCGTGGCGGCTGTCGAGCACGCCGCCGCCTCCACCCGGTTCACCACCGACCCGCACCCGCACCACCCGGCCGGGTGGCCGATCGCATGGGGTGATGAAGGCAAAGGCCGCTACGCCGACATCCGCCCGGTCCGGATCGCCGGTGACGGTGAGATCACCGACGCCATGGTCGCCGCGTACCTGGCGAAGTACGCCACCAAAAGCACCGAGGCCACCGGCCACGCCTGCGGGCGACTCAACGCCGACACCATCGACCTGTACGCCAACCCCGACGGCACCCACCCCGAACGCCTCATCGACGCCGCCTGGACCCTCGGCCGCGCTCCCGGCTGGACCGGCCTGCGCCGATGGGCGCACATGCTCGGCTTCGGCGGGCACTTCCTCACCAAGAGCCGCCGCTACTCCGTCACCTTCCGCATCCTGCGCGACGCCCGCGTCGTATGGCGCCGCACCGTCGAACACGACCAGGACCAGGAGCACGACACCGAAACGACGGTGGTCATCAACACCCTCGCCTACACCGGCTCCGGCTGGCTCACCACCGGCGACGCCCTCCTGGCCAACACCGCCGCCGCCATGGCCCGCGAACGAGCAGAAGCCGCCCGCGAAGCCATGCGCGACCAGCTCCACGGCTGACACGTACGTGTCAACCAACCCCACCCCGCTTGACACGTACGTGTCAACAACCCGCACGCGACAGGAAGGACCACCCCGCTTGACCGCACCCACCATCGACGCCCCTGGCAAGGCCCTCTACCGCATCCCCGAGGCTGTGGACCTGCTCGGCATCTCCCGGACCGTGATCTACGAACAGATCCGCGCCGGCCGACTGCACTCCGTCCGGCAGGGCCGTACCCGCCTCGTCCCCGCCGCCGCCATCACCGCCTACGTCGAGCTGCTCGAACAGGAAGCCCAGGAAGGAGGCACCCGATGACCACACGCCGCGCCCGAGGAGAAGGCGGCCTGCACTGGGACGAGTCCCGGCAACGCTGGATCGCCACCGTCACCGTCGGCTACACCCCGGCCGGTAAGCGCGTCGTGCGCAAAAGCAGCGGCAAGACCAAGACCGAAGCCCGCGCCAAACTGCGGGAGAAGATCCGCGACTACGAAGACGGGCTCGCCATCGCCGAGCACCACTACACCGTCACCGAAGCCGTCACCGACTGGCTCACCTACGGACTCAACGGCCGATCAGACCGCACCAAGACCAAGTGCGAGATCCTGTGCCGCACCCACATCATCCCCGCGCTTGGCGCTCGGAAGCTCCGCGAGCTTCGCGCCCAGGACGTGGACCGCTGGCTAGCCGACAAGGCCACCACCCTCAGCAGCCGCACTCTTCGTGATCTCTACGGGTGCCTCAACCGCTCGATGAACCGAGCCATGGCCCGGGACAAGGTGAAGCGCAACGTCGTCGCGCTGTGCACCGTCCCACGCGGCCAGGAGGGACGCCCCTCCAAGTCCCTGACGCTTGCCCAGGCTCGGGCGCTTCTCCACGCGTCCGAGGGAACTCGCCTGCACGCCTATGTCGTGCTCTCGCTGCTGACCGGCGCGCGCACCGAAGAACTCCGCGCCCTGCGCTGGGACCACGTAGACCTTCACGGTCAACCCAATCTTGACCCGCCGCTACCGCCCTCAGTTCACGTCTGGCGCTCTGACCGGGACGGCGGCGACACCAAGACCCGCAAGTCCCGGCGCACTCTCGCCCTGCCTGCTCGGTGTGTCACCGC
>NZ_JBITLH010000031.1:0-13410 GCF_044465125.1 Micromonospora sp. NPDC049836 | reverse complement strand
GGAACACACGATCACCGCTGCTGACCCCCTACCCGACGACCTCCACGCCGCTCTCGACGCGATCCACGGCACGCACTAATTGGCCCAAGTCGGGTTAGAGCCCCGGAACCGTCATCGATCATGGCGGCCCGGGGCTTCTTCGTATGTCGCGCCGCCGGCGGGCTATCACCGTCGCGCTGGCGGCCGAAGGCCAGAGGCGCGGCGGCGGGCCATCGGCCCGGCCCAGGTTCGGCGGCGCGAGCGGCCTGCGAAGCGGGCCGCCTTGATCTCGTACAGAAAGTCCTCACACGCTCGTCTGCTGGAAATCCCTGGCGGAGCGGTGCGATGAAGGCGGGAGTCAGCCTGTCGGTGTGTGCGCTTACAGTGTCATGCAACATCAAGATGCGAGGGTACCGGTGTCAACTAGGCAAGAGATCGCGACCTCAGCCCTGATCAACGTTCCTGGCTGGGTCTGGGGCGGCGCACCTACCGGCCTCTTCACGAATGCAGATCTTCACGCTCGAAAAGTCGCGTCGGGAGACGGCCAATGGACCGTGCAAACTAAGGAGCGCTATCTAAGAACCAGACCAGCCCTCGTTAGCGCGGAGCACATAGCGGGCCCTCTTGAACCGCGACCTCGCTTCGACCGCCTAAGCATACTCGCCCTGCGCGACGGGATTGAAGTAGGGAACTTTAATCAGAGTACGCTAGTGCAACTTAATGAGGTCAAACAGCGGGCGCTTTCCTCGGGGGACCTAGTCGACCTGTTCTACTGGTGGCAAGTGCTTACCTCCTGCGCCCCAGCCGAGAAGCTGGGGGATGGTGTCGAAGAGGCTTACCGACATCTGACGTCCCTGCCTTTTACAAACGAACCCGACTCTCTAGTTTTCCCTCACGCAGGCGTGCACCTACTGCGTCGTTCAGAAGCACTCATGCATCGCACCAAGTTGATCGCTGTTCTCATCCGCCTTGCATATGATGCCGACCTCCGAGACGGCAGATTTGCATCTTTAAAAAAGCACCACGAGAGCGGTGGTCGGGTTTTTGCCAGTAGCGACGGCCTGCTCGACGGACTGACCCTTCTAGACGCGTATATCGGGCCTCTTTTAGGGGCAACCACTCCCGGAGTTTGGGCCTTTGCCTCACATCGAACGATTGGTCCCATAATCTTCAGTCTCGGTCGCACCGTTACCGGCACCCGGCCCGGCGCCGCTGAAATGCTGCAGCTCTTGCCAAGTAGAGGCGCGGTCCGAAAAACCTGGAAAGCCGCGGAGCACTCACCGCACGCATGCAGCGATGCGATCACTTGGTGGTCGCACGGCCTTAATGAACTTTTTGGTGTCCTCACGGACTTTGCCTTATTCGCTGATCGTGAGGGCAACTACAGCGCAAACCTGAACCACCAAATACTATTAACCACCGAGCAGCTTTTTCGACGCGTCACGTCCATTCTGGCTTGCTACAGGGATGGTCACGCCCAACGGGTGTTGCTATTCACAGTGCTCGACACTCTGGAGAAGTTGACGGGCCGCTCATTAAATGACATGTGCCACGTCTCCCTTGCCGAGAAGACCCTTGATTCTCTTCAGCAGAAGATCGCGGGAGGTGCTGCGCAAGTGCTAATACCACTAGCCGAACGCGCCGTCTCCGCACTTCGGGAGGTGCAAGATGGCTTTTTCCTCGGCGTCACGGTTGAAGGTGATGGCAGCAAGAGCGTTATGGGCATGCCACTTGCCAAGGCCGCAGCGGAGTACGTCAAATTGCTCCGCAATGCGACCCACGGGCATGGCAGCAATAAGCGTGATCGCATTGATATTACAAACGCGTTGCTGGCACATCACGACGGCGACCTTTCACATGACCTTCCCCTCATGGGATATCTCTATCTACTCGACTTCCTCAGTCGCCCGAACGACCTCAGGTCCAGGCTTGAAAGGCGGCGAGGTTGAGGGCCCTCCGCTAGCCAAGTTCAGCAAGAAAACATAGGATGCACTTGTGGAGGGAATCTCTCAGGTAGCGGCGAAGACTGCCGAGGAGTGGCTGGCAGATGCCCTGCCGCGTCGCTGGACGCATGTGCGCGCGGTTGCGGCCAAGGCGCAACGTCTCGGAATGCTCGTTGGAGACGACAAGGACTTACTCATCGCGGCCGCTTGGTTGCATGATGTCGGCTATGCGCCAGATCTTGTCGACACCGGGTTCCACGCCTTGGACGGCGGAAGATGGCTCGTCCGCCAAGGCTTCCACCGACGTCTAGCCGGCCTCGTTGCGCACCATTCCTGCGCGTCGTACGAAGCTGCGGAACGCGGGCTAGCCGAGAACTTGTCCACCGAGTTTCCGCGAGAGGAATCTCCCACCTCAGACGCACTGTGGTATGCAGACATGACCACTGGGCCGGACGGTCAAGACTTCACCGTCACGGCCAGACTCGCCGAAATCCGAGAGCGGTACGGCCCGGATGACCTGGTCACGCGCTTCTGGCAGAAGGCGGAGCCTGCCCTGATGGAGGCGGTCCGGCGAACGCAGGAACGCATGACGAATCAGCCGATGTAGGGGGTGCTGCGCTGCTCGAAGCCGTGGCCAATTCGAAGCCGCATCGACGGGTGGATCGAGAGGGTCCCTAGCTGATCCTCCGCAACCCACCGGACCTCAGAAGACTCGTCGCTAGTTGACGGTTGCCCGGCGAGGTAGCGGCCCCGGAAACAGATCGAGAACTGCTGCCGTACTTCACCGTCGCTGTACTCCACGACGTGGTTCGGGTTGGTGTAGATGCCGACAACGCCAGTTACCTCAATTTCGATGCCGGTTTCTTCGCGCGTCTCCCGGACCGCCGTCTCGGCGATGTACTCGCCAAAGTCCTGGGCGCCACCGGGCAGCGCCCACAAGCCATTGTCGGTCCGATGGATGAGCAACACCCGGCCCTGCTCGTCCTGAACGAAGACGGTCACTGCAGCCACGATGGTGTTCGGTTTCGGGGCGTTGGGGTTGTTGAAGTGCTCGATCCGGGCCATAGCCCTAGCTTCTCACCGCCGGCGGCTCAGTGCTCCGGCCAGACGGCCTGCTTCTTTCCGAGGACGCGGTTGAAGCTGGCGACGTAGCTGTCGAACAGGTCTCCGCCTCCAAGCCGGCGCAGGTGCAGGACAGGTGCGTAGGCCGCGGGCGTGCCGTAGAGGTGGGTGTTGACCAGCATCTCGTCATCGAAGCGGTAGATGGAGTTGTAGAGGATCGTGTCGTGGTAGTAGATCCCGACGTTGTCGAGGTCCCGCAGGTCCTTGTAGAAGGCCAGTGCGTTCAGGATCTTGCTCGACATGGCTGGGCCGATGCCCTCGTCGTCCCCGCGCTCCGCGATGTGCTCGCCCTCCGGGTCGCCGAATAGCAGCTCCACCTGGGCCCCGGCCAACGCCTTCTCGCGCAGCGTCGGCACCCACCGGTGGTTGAACTCGGGCAGGAACAGTCCGCCGTAGACCAGGACGCCGACCTGTCGCGTGGCCTTCTCCAGGAGCTGCTGCCAGAGGTCCGTCGGGACGGCTCCGCGGCGTGGGTAGATGTGGACGACCTCGGACTGGCTCACCTGCACCGCTCGCTGCGTTGGCAGAGCGTCCGGCCACAGGTACGACTCGCTCTCATCCAGTAGTTCCGCGATCGTGTGGCGATAACGCGGGTACGGGTTCCGGCTCTGCGTGACCCACCGCTCGACGGTCTTCGGGTCGACGCCAATCCGTTCTGCGAGCGTGGCCGGCGTCAGCCCCTTCTTGAGCATCCCGCTGCGTAGGCGGTCGTTCGGCATGACAACTCCTGCTCGACGGACGACGGAGACGACTTGCAGGGACGACTAACCCTAGCAAGGACGTCCCTAGTCGTCCATGCTGCGTGGTGAAGTCGTCACTACTGATCGACGCACCCTGATTCCACAAGAGCTGCCGTCCATGAGGGACGCACTTGGCCCACCGATACGGGCTCAGCTCACGAGATTAAGGAGTCAGTCATGGGACGTCTGCTGCTGGACACCTCGCGGGTGTCGTACGAGGTGTCGGTGAACCCGGTGCCGAAGCTGGACCAGAACGGTCAGCAGAAGTTCGACCGGGAGAGCAAGAACCCGATGTGGACCGTGCATCTCTACGCCCTGTCGGAGGGTGCTGCGGAGGTCATCAACGTGACGGTCGTGAACCCGGTGATGCCGCCGGTGACGGTTCGTCAGCCGGTGCAGCCGGTGGACCTGGAGGCGCTGCCCTGGGTCAACGACCGGGACGGCAAGGTCCGTTCGGGTGTGGCGTTCCGGGCCTCGGGCCTGACGCCGCTGGACACCGTCGCCGCGTAGCGGCGGGCGTTCCTGCTCTACCAGCGAGAAGAGGTAGGTGGACACGGGGTCGCCGTTGATTGGCGTCGTCTGCGGCCCCGCGTCCTGTCCCAACAACTCCGGTCCCTACTCGGGAGGACTTGTCGTGTCCAAGTCTATGTCGCGGTCCCCGTTCGGCTGGTCGAACCGTGGGGGCACTGTCACCGTCATCGAAGCTCCGGTTGCCCGCTCGTACCGTCGTCGGGCCACCATCGCCTTCTGGATTGTCCTGGGCGTCGTCGGCCTGCTGGCCGCCACCGTCGCCTCGCACTACCTGCACCCGATCGTGGGCGCCCTGCTCGGCGGCATTATCGGTGCCGTCTGCGGCGCGGTGGTGTTCGCGCTGATCGTGGCGTGGCCGGTCCTGCGCGTCTTCTGGCACTGGCTGCCGGAAATCGTGCTCGGCCTGGCCGCCGTCTACGGCTGGAACGCGTTGATGCAATCCACGCCGATGTGGGGTTCGCTGCTCGTCGTGGCCCTGCTGGTCGGTCTGCCGGCCGCGATCGGTCCGGTGCGCCGTCGGGTGATGGCGTTCATCTGGTGCCTGGTGGTGCGGCACCGCCTGCGGCTGTGCTTCGCCGCGTTCATCGCGACCAACCGTTCCGGCTCGCTGCCGCTGATCCTTCCCGCGCGGCCGACTCCGGCCGGTGAACGGGTGTGGGTGTGGCTGCGCCCCGGCTTGTCCCTGCGCGACTTGGAGCAGGACGGCCAGGTGCAGAAGCTCGCCGTCGCGTGCTGGGCCAACGAGGTCCGCGTCATGCGCGCCTCTCGCCGCTACGCGGCGTTGATCCGCCTGGACATCACCCGCCGCGAACCCCTCGCGGGCAAGGTCGTGTCCCCGCTGCCGGACTACGTCCCCACCGACGTGCCGACCAATGCTCCCACCTCCCCGGGCATGCCGCCTGTCGGCCTCGATCTGCCCGACGTGCCGGACCGGCCGGTCACCACGACCGCGGACACCCCCCGGCCGCGCCGCCCGCGCAACCCCACCACCGAGACGAGCCCGACCGACGGGTTCGACCCCTCCGACTACGCCTAACCACCGGGACGGCGCGGACCAAGCACCCGACGACGGGTCAAGCGTCCGCGCCCTTCCCACCCTCACCCGCTTTGACACGTACGTGTCAACCGACCCCACCGGGAGCCAGTCATGGACCTCACGGACACCATCGAACTGCCCACCACCCCGGCCGACACGGTGCCGGTCGGCGCGGGCCTGTCCATCTTTGACCCCGTGTTCCTCGGCATCGACGAGTTCGGCCAGGCCGTGTACCTGCCGATGATCTACCGAAACATCCTCATCGGCGGTGAGCCCGGCGCGGGCAAGTCCAGCCTGCTCAACACCATCGTCGGCCACGCCGCCCTCTGCCCCGACGTACGGCTGTGCCTGCTCGACGGCAAGCAGGTCGAGCTGGGGCTGTGGGAGGACGCCTGCGACGTGTTCGTCGGCCCCGACATCGAGCACGCCATCCGCACCCTGCGCCGCGTGCAGACCGTCATGGACAACCGCTACACCTTCCTCAAGGCGCGCCGCCGGCGGAAGGTCGGCCGCAACGACGTGTTTGGCCAGATCCTGGTGGCCTGCGACGAGATCGCCTACTTTTCCGCCACAGCCGGCGACGAGAAGACGCAGAAGCTGTTCGCCGCGCTGCTGCGGGACATCGTCGCCCGTGGCCGCGCCGTCGGCATCATCGTCGCCGCCGCGACGCAGCGCCCGTCGTCGGACATCATCCCGACGTCGCTGCGGGACCTGTTCGCGTGGCGGTTCGCCGGCCGCTGCACCACCGACGTGTCGTCGGACATCGTGCTCGGGCATGGCTGGGCCGCCCGCGGCTTCTCCTCCAACACCATCGACCCCAACAACCAGGGCGCCGGTTTTCTCATCTCCGAAGGCGGCATTCCCGCACTGGTGAAGGCCGCCTACATGACCGACGACGACATCATCCGCGTCGCCGACTACGCCGCATGGACCCGCCGCCACAGCCGCACCGACACCCCCACCACCGACATCAAGGCGGCGGCATGAACACCGGCACCGCTGTCCCGACCCGGGTCCTGGACTTGGTGCTCGTCGGCACCGGCGAGGACATCGCCGCCCTGACCGCGATCGCCCGCGACGCGGGCGTACTCGTCTTTCGCTCCGCACCCACCGTCGCCGGCCCTCATGACGACCGGCAGCGGGTGTTCCTCCGGCTCCACCTGCACCACCGATAGAGGAACGGCCGACAGACCGGGACCAGCCCTAGGAAAGCGAACCCGGCCCGTCGGCCACCAACCAACGCCCGCGAAAGGACGTGGCCGCCATGAACCCTACCCAAAAGCAGCCCCACCACGGCGCGCTGGCCGACCTGACCCCGGCCGACACCCTGCGCTGCGCCGCCCGCTACCTCGAACTGCACGGCTGGACGCAAGGCGTCTACTACCGCGTCACCCACGACAGCCCGTTCCCGCCTGCCTGCGCCGCCGGCGCGATCGGCATGGCCGCTCACGGCCGCTGCCTCTTCGTCCCCCACGACGAGACGGCCAAGCCCGGTGTCCGGGACTACACCCGGGCTCTCGACGCCCTGTCCGACTTCCTGGACCTCAGCGGCGACACCAGCTGCAACGACCCGCTGGACTGGAACGACCACCCTCGGCGCACCGCCGAGCAGGTCATCATCACCCTGCGCGCCGCCGCCGACGACTACGACTGGTCGCACGCGACCGAGGACGATCTCGAGGCCTACGCCGACGCCTGCGTGTGGGCCGAGAAGAACCCCACCCGTGAGGGCTTCCTCGCCTGGCGGGCTGCCCGATGACCCCCCGGCTGCGCGCCCTGGTCACCGCCAGCGCCATCAGCGCCGCCGCAACCGCCGGCTACCTCACCGCCCGCCACAGCCTGCAGGCCGAACTGTCCACCGTCCGGCACGCCGCCACCCACGACCCGCTCACGGGCATCTGTAACCGCGCCGGCCTCACCGCCGCCGCTGACACCCTCATCCGCACCGCCTACTCCGCCGGCCGGCACGTCGCGGTCGTCCTGGTGGACCTGGTGGGCTTCAAGAAGGTCAACGACACCCACGGCCACGACGCCGGGGACCACATCCTCACCGCCGTCGCCAACCGCCTGACCGGCTTTGCCGGCCCCGCCGGCATCGCTGCCCGCCTCGGTGGCGACGAGTTCGCCGTCATCACCACCGGCCCCGCCACCCGGCACCACGACGCCGACACCTGGCTGGCCGACTGGCTCACCCACATCCACACCCGGCTGACCACCCCGGTCACCTACCACGCCCGCCCCCTTGCGGTGGGCGCGACCCTCGGCGCGGCCCTGGCCGACTCCGGCTATCCCGCCGCCACCTGGCTGCACCGCGCCGATCTGGCCATGTACGCCGCCCGCGCCCAGCGCCGGACCACCGCCGTCTTCACGGAACACACCGACACCGCCGCCGACCAGCGGCCCACCGACCGGCCCCGCGACCTGGCCCGCCCCACCAGTCCCCTCGCCGCCGCCCCGACCACCCGGAGGGCCGCATGACCACCGCCATCGACATCACCGACATGACACGTACGTGTCAAAACGACATCTCCACCGCCGCACTCGTCGGCGCGCTCGAATCCGCCTGGGCCGCCATCCGCGCCCAGCACTCGGAAGTCCCGGCCGCCGTCCTCATCGTCGGCTCCGGCTCGCCCACCAAGCCCAACCAGGGCATGAAGTGGGGCCACTTCGCCGCCCTCCGTTGGCAGGCCGGCGACAACCAACTCCCCGAAATCCTCATCTCCGGCGAGGGACTGTCCCGCGAACCGGAAGCCATATTCACCACTCTGCTACACGAAGCCACCCACGCCCTGGCCGACGCCCGAGGCATTCAAGACACCTCCCGGCAGGGCCGCTGGCACAACAAGAAGTTCGCCACCCTGGCCGCCGAACTCGGCATGGCCACCACCAAGGACGACAAGCTCGGCTACTCGCCCTGCACCCTGACCGACCTCACCCGCGCCCGCTACCGGTCCACCATCGCCGGCCTTGCTGACGCGCTGCGCTTCTACCGCCACCCGGAACCGACCGGGGAAGGCAAGACCCGCACGAACAACAACAACGGCGTCTCGTGCGAGTGCGAGTGCCCCCGCAAGCTGCGCATCTCCACAGCGGCCTTCGAGGAAGGCCCGATCGTATGCGCCGTCTGCTCGGCGGCGTTCCTGCCTGAGGACATCGACCGGGACACCTACGAACACCCCACCTTCGCCACCGGCACCCCCGGCGGCGACCAGGACCAGGACGACGCCGACTCGGAGGACCCGATGGTGTTCTACGACCCGACCGGCGAGCGTTTCGGCCTGCCGACCTACCCGTTCAAGCTCGCCCCGGCCGACCTGCTCACGCGCCGGCAACTACGCGAGCGTCACCTGCGCCCCGGCGGCCAGGACCCCGCCGCGCAGATCCTCTGGCGGCGCGGCAAGCGCGTCGCCTACCTCTACCGACTCGACCTCGCCCAACCCAAGCGCACCGCCACCGCCGCCCAACGGGCGGCCATCGAGAAGGCACTCACCGTGCGGCGTACCTGCCCCGACTGCGGCCAGGTCAAGCCCTACTACATCCCCCGCCGAACCGGCGCATGCCTCGACTGCACCTCAGGAGGTGCCCGATGACCAAATCGCCCGTGAACGTCGCCGCCCAGCAGCGCATGACTCCCGATGACTACGCCGTCACCGCTATCGCCGGCGACTTCGCCGAGCGCGGCCCGCTCGCCTTCGAATCGTTCCTGTCCGGCTACTACGCCGAGTCCATCCGCATCATCCACGAAGCTCACCTCACCGACTGCACCGCTCGTCACGGCGACCCCTGCGCCACCTGCGATGCAGTCCGCGCCGGACTCACCGGCATACGCGCCGAGCAACGCGCCACCGCCCCCAGGGCGGCGTCATGACTGCCAAGAAGAACGGCCGCGTCTACGCCTACATCGGCGCGTTCTCCGGCGGCGCTGTCTCCGTCGCCGCGAACATCGCTCACTCCTTCATCGCCCCGGATGGGGCACCGGCCGATTGGACGCCGGAGGTCGGTGCGGTCGTCTCCGCGATCGTCTGGCCGCTGTTCCTGTTCATCGCCATCGAGATCCTCGCTCGTACGCCCTGGCCGGCCGGCTGGGGCTGGAACCTGCTGCGCTGGGTGGGGCTGCCGCCCGTCGCCTTGGTCGCCGCGTTCGTGTCCTACCGGCACCTGTCCGGACTGCTCGACCACTACAACGAGGAAACCCTCGTCGTCTGGTTCGGTCCCCTCGCCGTGGATGGCCTGATGCTCATGGCCACCTCCGCGCTACTCGCCACCGGAACCCGCACCACCCGGCCCACCGATCTCGTCCCGGCACCCGCGCCGGCCACCACCGCCGAGGCCCCGTCATCCGACATCCCCGCCTCGCCGCTGGTCCGCCCGGCCGCCGCGACCCCGGCCACCAACCCCACACCCGACACCGATCCCGCACCCACCCACGAATCCATCAACCCGCCCACCTATGGCGAGGACACCGACACCACGACAACGGTCGAGCCCACCCCGGCAACCACCGACGAGGACCCGACCACGGCACCTGCGGCACCGGTCACCGCCGGCCCGCCACCCGCGCTGCTGTCCAACGCCCGGCTCGTCGCCGCCGCGCACGAGAAGGCCCACGGTGAACCGATCAACCCGGGCCAGCTCGCCGTCCGGCTGCGCGTACCGACCCACACGGCCGCCGACCTCCTGACGGCCCTCAACAACCCGACCACCATCAGCGACCACCAGCACAACGGCACTGCCGTGGGAGCCACCGCGTGACCTCCTCGACGCTGCCTCTCGCACCCGGGACCACCACGGTCCCGGGTACGGGAGCCTTCGCCGAGCCCTCCGCCGGCTACTGGCCCTGGGCCACCCCCACCACCACCCGCCCCGCCGATCACGGCTGGGTACGCGGCCATGACCCCCGCACCGTCGCCTCCGGCCGCACCCGCGCCCAGGACCCGGACTACCCCGACTGGCTTGGGCACGTCCGCGCCGCCTCCGCCTGCAAGCACCCGATCCGCCTGGCCGGGCAGATCCACGTCAACGACGCCGACGGCAACCGCATGGCCACCCTCGACACCGAGGACATGCCCGACGGTGCGATCTACACCCCCTGCGGCAACCGCCGCGCCGCCGTCTGCCCCTCCTGCGCCGAGGTCTACCGCCGCGACACCTACCACCTCATCAAGGCCGGCCTCCAAGGCGACCGATGGGGACTGCCGCCACTGCACGAGCACATCGCCATCTTCCTCACCGCCACCGCCCCCTCCTTCGGGCCGGTGCATCACCGGGTCGTGAAGGTCCATGCCGCGGACTGCCGCAAGAAAGATGGCTGCACCTGCCGCGCCTCGGTGTGCCACCCGTTCGGCCGGGTCTGCTCCCACGGTGTGGATCTGCGTTGCGGCCAGCGGCACAAGGCCGGTGACGGGCAGCTCGGGCAGCCGTTGTGCCTGGACTGCTACGACCACGCCGGCCAGGTCGTGTGGAACCACGAAGCCCCTGAGCTGTGGCGCCGCACCATCCAACAGGTCGACCGTGAGCTACGCCGCCTCGGCCGGTCCCACGGCGTCGAGCTACGCCGCCGCTACATCAAGGTCTACGAGTTCCAGGTACGCGGGGTCATTCACTACCACGCCCTGATCCGCCTCGACGGCCACAACCCCGACTGCCCCGGCGCGATCGTCCCACCGCCGGCGGCCATCACCCGGGACATGTTCGAGGAAGCCGCGCGGGCCGCCTTCGTCAAGACGGCCTACACCTCCACCCCCCACCCGGCCAACGGTGGGCAGGGCTGGCACATCGCCTGGGGTGACAAGGGCCTGGACGTCAAGCACGTCAACGCTCCCGGCAGTGAGGTCAACCTCGCGCAGATCACCGGCTACATCGCCAAGTACGTCACCAAGAGCACCGAGGTAACCGGCCTGAACCTTCGCCGCGTCGACGACCTTTCGGTGGAAGTCCACGGCGACCAGCGCACCCACCTCGGCCGGCTCATCCGCGCCTGCTGGGACCTCGGCGAGCACCCCGACTACGCCCGGCTGCGCCGCTGGGCCCACCAGTTCGGCTACGGCGGCCACATCACCACCAAGAGCCGCGCCTTCTCCGCCACCCTCGGCTTCATCCGCCACCAGCGCACCATCTGGCGACGCACCGAAGGCCACCCCCACACCTGGGACGACGAACAAGCCGAACAGGTCATCTACGAACTCGGCTACCACGCCACCGGCTGGATCACCACCGGCGACGCCCTGCTCGCCAACACCGCCGCCGCCATGGCCCGCGCCCGACACCAAGCCGGCCTCGACGCCCTGGCCGACGAGCGCGCCGCCCACCGCGCCGCCACCCAAGCCCACGTGGCTTGACACGTACGTGTCAACGCCTGCTCGGTTCGCCGGGCGCTCGATCTTTGACAACTCCACAGCGGAACCCACAACCGACCCGGTACCCGAGCAACCTCGTGCCGGCACCACCGCCGCACCTCCTACCGCCACCACTCGAAAGGAGCCCCGATGAACACACCCGCCGCCCCTGAACCGCTCTGGGAGATCGAAGACGTATCCGCGTACTTGCGGGTCCCCGTCCAGACGCTCTACCAGTGGCGCAAACGCAAGTACGGACCACCCGCCGCCCGCGTCGGCCGCCACCTGCGCTACGACCCCGACGCGGTCCGCGCCTGGTTCGCCGACCAGTCCACGGCGGCCTGACATGGCCCACATCGTTGACCGCTGGTACCGCACCGTCACCGGCCCGGACGGCAAGACCCGACAGGAACCGAAACCGGAATGCGGCCAGGGAATGCGCTACCGAGTCCGGTACACCGCACCGGACGGCAAGGAGAAGTCACAGTCGTTCCCGGACAAGAAGAAGCGCGAGGCACAAGCCTTCCTCGCCCGCGTCCAGGCCGACATCCTCAAAGGCACCTACGTCGACCCGGACGCCGGTCGCATCACCTTCAAGCGGTACGCCGATGACTGGCTCGCCGCCGCCACCACCGACGAACTCACCCGGGACCGACTCGAATACGAGTTCCGGCTCCACGTCTACCCCGCCTTCGGGGACCAGGCGCTCACCGCCATCCAGCCCGCCACGATCCGCGCATGGGCCCACCAACTGCAAACGAAGGGTCTGGCGGCCAGCTACCGCCGCGTCCTGTTCAACGACGTGTCCATGATTTTCAACGCGGCCGTCGACGACCGGAAGGTGGTCAGCAACCCGTTCGCGGTCAAGACGATCCGGCCACCGAAGTACCAGGCACCGAAGGTGGTCCCCTGGCCGAACGACCTACGCGCCCGCTTCCGCGCTGCCGTCGCCGACCGGTACCGGGTCACCGTCGACCTGGGCGCCGGCTGCGGCCTCCGACAGGGTGAGATCTTCGGCGTCAGCCCCGACGACGTCGACCCGGCCCGACCGGTGCTGCACGTGACTCGTCAGGTCAAGCTCGTCCGGGGACGCCTGATCTTCGCGCCACCCAAGGGTGGCAAGGTCCGCGATGTTCCACTACCCGAGTCGGTGTCGCGCCGGCTCACCGAGCACGCGAAGCAGTACCCGTCGGTCGACGTCACCCTCCCGTGGGGCAGCTCGACCGGCGAGCCGCGGACGGTGCCGCTCTACCTGACGACCCCGGCCGGTACGGCGCTGAGCCGGACTGCCTTCAACTCGGGCGTCTGGAAGCCCGCCATCCGTGCGACCGGCGTCCCCGACAACCGACACAACGGCATGCACGTGCTCCGGCACACCTACGCCTCGGTCCTGCTCGACGCTGGCGAAAGCGTCAAGGCCCTCTCGGCGTACCTGGGGCACTCCGACCCCGGCTTCACTCTCCGGATCTACACGCACCTGCTGCCGGCCAGCGAGGACCGCACCCGTCGCGCCATCGACCACGCCTTCGCCGACGACCCGCAGACCCCGGACGGCCTGGAGACGGCATGATCATGCAAATCAGGGCCATCTTCGGTGCTCCGCCGCAGGTCAAAGCACCTGCGGTCATCACTTGGCGTTGCAATGTGGAAGGCCATCAGCGTATCCGCTGCAATCGGGTCGAACTGCCTCTGACCTGCGGCGGGATCTGCCGTCGATTGTCATC
>NZ_JBITLH010000030.1:0-14754 GCF_044465125.1 Micromonospora sp. NPDC049836 | reverse complement strand
AGACCGCCGGCAAGACATCGATGGAAGCGATGCGCGCCCTGAAACGACGCCTGTCCGACATCGTCTACCGGTGCATGATCGACGACGCGGTGGCCGCGGCGGCGGGCCCGGGAGGACACCGGGGAACGACTACTGACTCCAGCGTGACCGACTCTCATCCCCCAGCCGGTTCTTCGGAGAAGTCACTTCCCGGACCCGCCGAGACCCAGGATAGAACCCTCCTCCCGGCGGTGTCTTGACACAGAGGGGAGCCAAAAGCGGACACCGCATCGATGTCGCAGAGCTGCCGGTAGCAACTCACCGTGGTCTCGATCAAGCCGCGTGGGTCGGCATGGTCAGGTTGACTGCGCGGGGACGTCTCGCCCCTGAGACACCTCGAAATCTCTGGAGCACCGTTCCACTTCGGCTCGTGAACCCGACCCGGAGCATCGGGCACCGCGTCGACCGGGGCGGCGAGCATCGGCGCGACCGGCCGGCGCAGCACCGGCTCGGCGGCCGGCTGGGGCCGAGGTCGGGCCGGACTCGCCGCCCGCGTCGACTATGAGCGCTGTCCCCGCGCCCACAGCGATACGGCGGCCGACTATTCGCTCGTCGGCGACGACCGGCCAGGCCGTGGTCGACCCGGTCGGCGTGACGCCGCTCCGGTAGCCCGTCGCGTCGAGGGCCACTCCGTCGTCGGACTCTGCGCCTTCGGATGCTCGACGATCTCAACGTCGAGTCCGCGCGCGACCACGTCCGCCTCGAACCGCTCCGCGCCGTCCATCACACGGTCTGCGTCGCTCATTTCCACTTCTCGGGCTTGAGCACGCAGGTATGTGACCCTCCGCACGGCGATCGCAATAGCCCGCAGGCCTCCAGAGCACAAAGCAACCGGTCGAGTGAGGAACCTGATGTCAGCCGAGCTGCTCAACCGCGCTTTGAAGCGGCGTCGGTAACAATCTGCCACATCTCGTAGTTCCCGCATTCTGCAGTGATCTCAGCCGTCGCCTGAGCCGCGGCGAAGAAGTCGTCGGCCATCGGCGAGGTGCGTGACGCCGCCATCGCGATGAGTACCTGGTCGGGCGCCAAGTCCGAGACGGGCACGTAGCTGATGTCCGGCCGTGAGTAGAACACGGTTTCCGAACGCCCCACGAACGAGATGCCGCGGCCGGCCGCGACGTGCTCGAGCTTCTCCTCCACCCCGCGCACCCGGAGCCCGGAGTCGGGGTGCGGGCGCCTGGTGGGCTGCGTGCTCGCGTCGGCATGCCAGATCAGCGGCTCACCGGCCAGGTCGGCCTCGGTGACCTCCTCCTTTCCGGCCAACCGGTGATCGGCGGGCAGCGCCACCATGAGCGGCTCGGTGTAGAGGGTAGCCAGGCGCAGGCCGGTCTCGTCGATGGGCAGCCGTACATAGCCGAGGTCGACGCGGCCGTCGAGCAGCATCGGGACCTGGTCGTCCCATTCCATGCGCTGCACGTCCACGACCACGTCCGGATGGCGGCCACCGAACTCCCGCGCCGCGGGAATGACCGGGATGCCGGACCGAAAACCGATCACCAGCCGCTGGCCGCCACGGGCGGTCGCGGACACCCGGCGCCGGACCGCGTGCGCGGAGGCGAGCAGCGGACCGGCGTCGTCCAGGAGTTGTCGGCCCGCGTCGGTCAGCGTGACGCCGTGGCTGTCCCTGGTGAACAGGGAGGCGCCGAGATCCTGTTCGAGCGCGCGGATCTGCCGGCTAAGCGCCGGCTGCGCGATGTGCAGATCGTCGGCGGCGCGGCCGAAGTGCAGCCTGTTGGCGACGGCGACGAAGTAGCGCAGCTTGCGCAGGTCCAGATCCATGGGCCCTCCAGGTCCGGCAATGCCTCGAGGTTATCACCACGGCTGAAACAGGTCTTGGACACCCGTTCCTGCCAATGGCATCGTTCATGACAGCCGAGAGAAATGTGTACAAGAATTCGGGATCGGCATTTGATGGCAGGGCCTGAACCAGGATGAGCACATCAATAATTGGGCCTCTTCCGTTCCCGTTTCGGAAACCCATCAATTCAAAGGAGTGACCGTGGAAAGCTCGATGGCAAGGTCGCGGTGATCACCGGTGGATCCACCGGCCTGGCGCTGGCCGGGGCCAAGCTGTTCGTCGAGGAAGGAGCGTATGTCTTCATCCAGGCCCGGCGGCAGGAAGCGCTGGACGACGCCGTCAGGCTGATCGGCCGCAACGTGATCGCCGTCCAGGGTGACGCGTCCGACCCGGCTGGAGCCTCTACGCGGGAAGCAAAGCCGTCCAGCAGGCATGGGCCCGTGTCTGGCTCAACGAGCTGCGCGACCGCAAGATCCGGGTGAACGTCCTGACCCCCGGCCAGGTCGGCACCGCCAAGCAGGAAGAGCTGTTCGACGAGGCGACGAGGGCCGCATTCGAGTCCCTCATCCCCCGCGGAACGATGGGCCGTCCCGAAGAGATAGCCAGCATCGCCCTGTTCCTCGCCTCCGACGACTCCAGCTATGTCAACGGTCTGGAACTGGTCGCCGACGGGGGCACCACCGCTATTTGAACCACGCACGAACAAGTCAGAGCGGCGCCTGGAGAACAGGCGCCTCGAGCACAGGGAAAGAGGCACACCTCATGAGCAGCATCACGTTCATCGGTGCGGGGAACATGGCCCGCACGATCGGCACGCTCGCTGTAGCGGGCGGCAACTCCGTCGAGATCATGGCACGTGATCGCTCCAAGGCCGAGGGCCTGGCCAAGGCTTTGGGCGGCGGCACGACGACGGGCGAGTGGGGCGCCGTCCCGGCCGGGGACATCGTCATCACTGCCGTGCTGTACGCCGGTGTCGTTTCGACCGTCGCCCAGTACGGAGACGCCCTCGCGGGCAAGACCATCGTCGACATCAGCAACCCCTTCAACGCCCCGTTCGACGGCCTGGCCCACAGCGAGGCGACCTCGATCGCGCAGGAGGTCGCCAAGGTGGCCCCGGCCAGTGCCAGCGTGTTCAAGGCCTTCAACACCATCTTCCGTGGCGTTCTGGAGAACGGCCGGCCCGACGTCTTCTTCGCCGGTGACGACCCGAAGGCCAAGGCGGACGTGGCGGCATTCATCGAGAGCCTCGGCCTGCGCCCGCTGGACGTCGGCGGCCTGAAGATGGCGCACTGGCTCGAAGGAGCGGGAGTGCTCACGGTCGGCCTCGCCGGCAACGGGATCGGCCACGGGAACTTCGCCCTAGGCGTCAACGAGTTCACGGGCTGACCCAGCTGCCCCCTGGGGATCACCAAGCAGTCGGCGAACAGAATGCCTGCGCTCTGGTTGGTTGATGGACCACCGGCTCGACGCTGTCAGACATCAACAGTGGCGAAGGAATTCGCCCGAGGAGTCTCAACGCAATGCAGCTCGGTTTCGTGATTCCTGTTGTCGGGCCCGCCGTCAGCGACGCCCCCGCCCTGAGCGCTTTCGTCCGCGGGCTCGAGGATCTGGACCGAGGGCCGCAGATGACCCGCTTCCTCGATCCGATGCTGCTGTTGACCGTTGCTGCGGCGGCGACCAGCCGGGTGCGCCTGAACACCAGCACGCTCAGCACGTTCTACTACGAGCCGCCGCGCGGCAGGATGCTCGATGACATGCTGGCGTTCCTGCAGGCGTGGTGGACGACCAGTCCCCTGCCCTGGGACAGCTGCGTCGATCAGTAGTCAGGACGAGGGTGCTGGCCGCCTGTGGTCGATCGCGCGTCGAGCGGCGCAGGACGCCGGTCGCGATCCCGACGCACTCAAGACGGCCATGCGGATCAACCTCGATCCGGGCAAGTCCGTGGACTCGGTCGCGGACCAGCTGAAGCGGTACGCCGAGTCCGGTGTTGATGAGGCGTACTTCGATGCCTTCGCGATGTTCACCAGCCTTGACCAGCTGCTCGACTTCGCCGGCGAGGTGATCGCGCGTACCGGCCGGTTGTGACCACCTAAGAAGCGACCAGCCAATAAACGACCACCTAAGAAACCGGACGGGCAAGCCGTTCGATTCAGACCAGAGGAAAAGAGTATTCATCATGAGCAGCATCAGTTTCATCGGCCTGGGGGGCATGGCCCACGCCATCGCCTCACGCGCGGTATCGCGCGGCCACTCCGTCCAACTCATCGGCCGCGACCCGGCCAAGGCCAGAGGCCTTGCCGCCGAGCTCGGCGTCGGGGCCACGGCGGGGACCTTCGGCGCCGTCCCTGTGGGCGACATCGTCGTCCTCGCCGTGCCGTACGCCAGCGCCGTGCCGGTCATCGCCCAGTACGGGGATGCCTTGGCCGGCAAGGTCATCATCGACATCTCCAACACCTTCAACGCCGACGCCACCGGCCTTGTCACTCCTGAGGGCACGTCCGGCGCGCAGGAGATCGTCAAGGCGGCCCCGGCGAGCGCGCACGTCGTGAAGGCGTTCAACACCGTCTTCGGCCACGTCCTGGTCCAGGAGCGTCCGCTGGACGTGTTCTTCGCCGGAGATGACGCACGGGCCAAGGCGAGCGTGTCGGCGTTCATCGAGAGCCTCGGGCTGCGTCCCTTCGATGTCGGCGGCCTGGAGATGGCCCGCTGGCTGGAAGGGGTCGGGCCGCTGCTGATGGGCCTGGCCCGGAACGGCGCCGGGACCTTCGACGTCGCTCTCGGCGTCGACTTCCCCCGCTGAGCCCACCCCGGCTGAGCCCACCCCGCACCACCAACGCTTCCCCCGCATCACTCACAAGGAGTAGTACCGTGCGCGTCTTCGTCACTGGCGGGACCGGCCATTCCGGTTCGTACATCATCCCGGAGCTCGTCACCGCCGGGCACGAGGTCACCGGCCTGGCCCGCTCGGACACCGCAGCGGCGACGCTATCCGCGCTCGGCGCGAAGGTACGCCGCGGCGACCTCCAGGACCTCGAGGGGCTCAAGGAGGCTGCTGCGGACTCCGACGGCGTCATCCACGTCGCGCACCGGCAGGACCTGCTCCCGTCCGGCGGGGTGGCCGCCGTCGCCGCCGCGGAGCTTCCGATCATGCTCGCGTACGGCGAGGCTCTCGCGGGGACCGGAAAGCCGCTGGTCGCGGCGGGGAGCATCGGCTCGCCCGGCAGCGGGAGGGACCTGGGCCGTCCGAGCACCGAGGACGACCCGGCCCTTCCCGTCGGCGACGAGCACAAGGGCACCCTGCGGGCCCGTAACGTCGTGGAGGCCGCCGTCATCGGGCTCGCCGAGCAGAACGTGCGGTCCTCGGTCGTGCGGATCGCCAACATCGCGCACAGCACGACCGACCAGGGGGGCTTCCTCCCCACCCTGATCGCGCTCGCGAAGGAGAGGGGCTTCGCCGGCTACCCCGGAGACGGCGAGAACCGGTGGAACGCCGTGCACGCCCGTGACGCCGCCTCCTTGTTCCGCCTGGCGCTGGAGAAGGGCCCGGCGGGCAGCTACTGGCACGCGGTCGAGGACGGAGGCCTCCCGTTCCGCGAGATCGCCGAGGCCATCGGCAGCCGCCTGGGCGTGCCCGCCGTGAGCGTCCCCCTGGACGAGCTGATGCTGCCGGGATACTTCGGGTTCCTCACGAACGTCGCCACGCAGAGCTACCCGACGTCCAACCTCATCACCCGCCGCACCCTCGGCTGGGCACCCGCTCAGCCCCGCCTCCTCGCCGATCTGGACAACGGCCACTACTTCTCCGCTACCTGACAGCAGGAACCCCCGTCGCAACGCGTCCGGCATGACAAGGACAAGGCCCAGCTCGCCGTCGAGGGCGTGCTCATCGCCGGCGTCGGCCCGATCCTCGGCATCGTGCTCGGGCTCGTGTTCGGCTGGGCCGGCGCGGTTACGGCGCTGTCCCTCATGGGCGACGTGCGGTACACCGTCCCGTGGACGGACCTCGCGGCGGTCCTGGCCATCGCCCTCCTCGCTGGGCTCCTCGCCTCGGTGCTACCGGCGCGGGCCGCGGCCCGCACCTCACCCGTGGCAGCGCCTGGGGCGGAGTGACGACCGCCCGTCGCTGACGCTGATGGCGACGCCCGTGCACAGCCTGGGCGCGGGCGTCGCCGTGCGCCACCCTCAGGTCACCAGCCCGTTGCGGTACGCGTAGACCACCGCCTGCACACGGTCGCGCAGACCGAGCTTGGCCAGGAGGCGCGACACGTACGTCTTGACCGTCTCCTGGCTGATCACCAGGGCCGCGGCGATCTCGCCGTTCGACAGGCCGTCGGCGATCAGACGCAGCACCTCCAGCTCGCGCCGGGTCAGCGCCGTGTCGCCGGGGGCGCCCTCGGTGGGCCGGATCCGCGTCGCGTACCTGCCGACGAGCTGCCTGGTCACCTCGGGCGCCAGTAGCGCCGCCCCGGAGGCAACCGTGCGGATGCCGTTCAGCAGCTGCGCCGCCGGGGCGTCCTTGAGCAGGAACCCGCTCGCCCCGGCGCGCAGCGCCTCGTAGACGTACTCGTCCAGATTGAACGTGGTCACCACGAGCACCTTGACGGGACGCGCCACCCCGGCGCCGGCCAGCAGGCGGGTCGCCTCGATACCGTCGAGCACCGGCATCCGGACGTCCATCACCACGACGTCCGGGTTCAGTCGCCCAGCGAGGTCGACGGCGGCCCGCCCGTCCTCGCACTCGCCGACCACCTCGAGGTCGGGCTGGGCGTCGATGATCGTCGCGAACCCGGTGCGGATCAGCGCCTGGTCGTCGCACACCAGGACCCGGATCGCCACACTCACGACCGGCTCCCGGTGGGGATGCGCGCCAGGACGACGAATCCGCCGTCGGCCCCGCGGTCCGCGCTGAACTCGCCACCCAAGGCTTCCACCCTTCCCCGCAGCCCGACGAGCCCCCGACCGCTCCCGCCGGGAGACCGCGGGCGGGCGCCGACGGGGACCTGCTCAGGTCCGGTCCCGGCAGTGCTGATCTGCACGGTGATCTCCCGTTCGTCGTAGCGCACGCCGACCGCCGTCGGGCTGCCGTGGGCGTGCTTGAGGGCGTTGGTCAGGGACTCCTGCACCACCCGGTGGGCGACCAGCTCGGCGCTCCCGGCGGATTCCGACTGCGTGCCCTCCTCGGTGAGCTCTACCGGCTGCCCGGCCTGACGGGCCTGCTCGACGAGCGTGTGCAGGTCCCGGAGGAACGGTGCCCGGGCCGCGCCGTCGTGGCCCGGGTCGAGCAGGTCCAGGAGGTTTCGGAGGTCGCCGATCGCCCGCCGGCCCGTGTCGGTGACCGCATTCAGTGTCTCGTCGAGACGATCGGGGGCGTCTGTCAGGTACCTGGCAGCCTCCGTCTGCACGACCATCGCCGTCACGTGGTGCGTCACGACGTCGTGCAGCTCGCGGGCGATCCGCGTGCGTTCCGCGGTGCGGGTCTCCTCGGCGACCCGGAGGCGCCGTTCGGTCTCGGCGACCCGGGTGGAGCGCAGCCAGGAGCCGACGGCCCACACGAGGACCAGCGCCAGGTAGAACGTCAGGTACCCGTCCGCCCGCTCGGCACCGCCGACCAGGTCGATCGCGAGCGCCAGCACCACATAGGCACCCGAGAGGAGGATCGCGACCGTGCGACGACGGTGTTCCAGGTAGGCACCCGCGCTCAGCAGCGCGATAGCGAGCCCGGCGCCCGCGATCGTGTGGTAACCCCGGAGCTGGTCGAGGGCGAAGCCGAGGAACACCAGGACGAGGCAGGCGGCCGGCCACCGCCGGCGAACGGCGAGCGGGAAGCACTGGAGGACGATCGCCACGACGGCCAGCGCGTCGAAGGGACGGGTCGGCAGCGCGCCGACCTCCGTCCCCAGCCCGTGCAACGCCGGCACGATCGATGCGACCGCCGGCAGCAACGCGAGCGGCAGGTCCCGGACCGTGACATCGAGCTGCCGCCACCGGTCCAGGACCCGCCGGAGATCGGTCACCGGGAGAGCCTAGCGGCCACGTCCGCCCGGGCCGAGCGACGGACGGGGACCACGTGACCACGCCGGTGGGCGAGCCACATGAACACGCCGGTGGCCAGCACGCCGAACCCCACCGCGTAGACACTGGCCTCCGGTCCGAAGTCGCCGCCCGTGACCAGCACGGGACCCGAGATCGTCGCGTCCAGCAGGCCCTGCGCGGTGTTGCTGCCGGACACCTCGGTGCTGAAGATGGCGCTCGCGGCGATGTTCCAGCCGAAGTGCAGACCGATCGGCACCCACAGCTTGCGGGTGGCGATGTACGCGGCGGTCAGCATCCCGCCTGCCTCGATGGCGATAGCGACGGCACCCAACAGGGTCGCGTTCGCGTTGGCCAGGTGGATCAGGCCGAACAGCGAGCCGGTCAGCGCGAGCGCGATCCAGGTTCCGGTCCAGCGCTCGATGTTGCGGAACAGGACACCGCGGAAGACCAGTTCCTCGGCCACAGCGGCACCCGCCATGATCCCGAGCAGGCTGACGGCGCTCGCCGGCGAGCCCAGGCCGTTGATCGTGTAGTCACCGAAGAAGGCGATGTTCGCGATGACTGCCCCGAACAGCGCAATGCCGAGCAGCGTGCCCCAGCTGATCCCGGCACCTGCTCCCTTCAGCGACACCTCGAGGGGGGCCCGGTGCTCGGTTCGCCGCACCACCCAGCCGTAGACCAGGACCCCGACGACGGCCGTCAGCAGGCCGGCGACGAGCGCCAGCCAGGGGGTGTCCTTCACCGCCGCCGTGCCCAGATTGCCGAGGACCCAGACCGCCGCAACCGCCAAGAGCTGCCATACCAGACGCACGATGACTCCTTTGAGAAGCCGCGGCGGAGGCGTCGCGGGGTACCCCGAACGCTATGGATTTACCCGCCCGAAGTAGTCACCGCACGGTGGACATTCGCAGGTAGCTCGCACGGGGGACAGACTGGGCTGCGTCGGGCAGCACCGCCGAACGTCAGCAGACGTACTGGCTCGGCGTCGACGACGAGCAGTTCTACGACCCATACGCAGGCCACTAGCCTCGGCCCTTCGTCAAGGGCGGTCCGCAGGGCGGGCAAGGAACAAAGGGCTGATCGCCGCCATGTTCGACCCGAACACGTTGAGCTCCCACTCCGGTGGCCGCTCTGCCAGCGCCACCGATGCGACAGGCGGCCCTGATGCCGTCATCCTGCCTGACGGGTCCGACGACCTTGCCCGCTTCGTCCTCAAGGCGGGCCCGGGCGGCCGGCTCCGCCGTCCGGGTGACCGTCCTGACCACCTTCGACCTGGCCGGCCCGGCCTGACCGTCGCCGGCTGGCTCGCCCGCTCGTGACCGGTGAGAGGGTCGTGCCGGCCGGGTCGACCGGCAAGCGCGGGGCGCGAGCCAGATAAGCCAGGCACAGGGATGGTTGCACCAACGGTTCCAGCCGGTCGGCGGCCAACGGCGCCCGTATCTCCGCGAGCACCCCTCGCATCAGGCCCAGGTGCAACGAGCACACCACCTCGCGGTGTTGCTCGGCGATTTCACGGAACGGGCAGTGCCGCAACGGGATCACCGGATCCGCCGCGCCCTCTGCCGCACCGGGGGCGAACCCGGCATCGGCCAGCACGGTGGAAAGGCGACGCACTGCCTCTGCCGCATCGATCCGCTGCGACGGCGCCGGCCGGTCTGCCAGATAGCGGCCCCATGCCTCGCCGGCTGTCACCGCGGCCCGGTCAGGCTCGGGCAGCGTGTCGGCGACGACGCTGGTCAACATCTCGGCCAGCAGCCGATAGTTGCGCTGCCCGGCCGGGACCTGGCTGACGAGCGCGCGATACACGATCCGGGGACGACCAGGCATGCTGCGGTCCTCGGCCGCCCGCTCGGCAAGACCCGAATCGACCAGCCCGTCCAGGTGAAAGCGGGAGGTGTTCCGATGCAGCCCGCTACGCTCCGCAACATCCTGCACCGCAACCGGCTCGGCCGCCGCCCGCAGCACCTCCAGAACCCGACTGCGGCTCGCACCCAGCACGGTAGCCGGATCCGAGTCAGTCAACGGCTGCCCTAACACACAGCGAGTTTAGCCGAATCTACTAGTAGAAATCACGTGGCGGAGGACACACCGCGACCCGCCGGCATCGGCGCGGCCAGGCCAGGCCACCCTTCGGGCTTCGGGCGATCCATGGGTCGACACGGGCGGCGACAGCACCGGGGGCCGCGGAGGTGGTCCGCGGCCCCCGGTGGCGTCGGTCAGCTGGGCCGTCGGCGGATCGCATCCCACAGCATCGCGACCGCGGCGGTGAGGGCCACCCCCTCGGCGAGAACGCAGAGCGTGTCGATGACACCAACCGCCTCAGGTTCGCCCGTCTCCGGGCCGAAGGGAAGGCCGGCCGTGCGGCTGACCGCCCACAGGGCGATCGCGGCGGCGTTGACCACCACACCGAGGCTGACCAGCCACGGACGTCGGACGGTCCAGACCGCGGCGGCCCAGATCAGCTGGAACGCCCCGATCAGCGTGAAGAACACCCCATAACCGACCCACTCGCTCCGGTGCTCCGGTACCACGCCGTAGTGGATCAGGCCAGCCAGCACGGAGCAGCCGGCGGCGATGGCAAGCAGCGCGGTGTTCCGCACTGCCGAGACCGTGCCGGCCGGGGCGGCCGGAGAAGTTGCGCCGGTGGTTACGGTGGCGTCGGTCGCGGCGGTCACTTGTTGTCTCCTACCTGGAAGATGCCGAGCGCGCCGCGGGACATGTTCATCATCTTGTGCGTGATGAACGGGTACGTCCCCGCGTCGGGCAGGGTGAACTCGACGAAGCCACCCTGGGTGGGCAGCAGGTCGAGGGTCTGCGATCCGCCTTGCTCCGCGTTGCCGGGCTGCAACCGGTACGCGCCTTCCTTCCACACCGTGTCGAAGATCGTGCCGACGACATGGAAGGCCATGTTCTGGTTGGGGCCGGCGTTGTCGAGCCATACCCGGACGCGCGCACCGGGAGCGACCTTGATCGGGGCGAAGGCGTACTGGTTGTAGTACCCGTTGAAGACGACCGCGTCGTCCGTGCCCGCCATCATCTTCTTCAGGTCACCGGGCTGGCCCTGCGGTCCGAGGTTCAACTCGGACTGGACGAGAACGATCTCTTTGTCCACCTTGGGGAGGTTCGGCGGGTCGACGACCACGGCGCCGTACATGCCGTTGCCCATGTGGTAGATCATCGGGTCGGCCCCGCAGTGGTAGGTGAAGATGCCGGCGAACTGGGCCTTGAACTGGTAGTCCAGCGACTCGCCGGGCTTGATCGTCCGCATCTGGATGTTGGGCGCCACCTTCGAGGCATGGAAGTCGATGGAGTGCTCCATCGTGCCGTCGTTGACGAGGCGGACGTTGAACACGTCGCCGACCTTGCCGTGCAGGACCGGCCCGGGAGCGGTGCCGTTGTACGTCCACCGGACCTGCTTGACGCCCGGCGCGACCTCCATGGTCTTCTCCTGAACGTGCAGCGTGACGTTGTGCGTCGTGCCGCCCTCGACGGGCTGGAGCGTCGGGTCGACCGGCTTCCAGTCGGCGGACGGCTTGGCGCTGGCGTCGATCGTCGCGTCGTTGCCCCCACCGGCGGTGTCCGCGGCGCCGCCCGTCGCGGCCTGCGCCTGCTCACCCTCGACATTGATCGCCAGCAGCATGCCGGCGTCCTTGTGGCCCGGCACCAGGCACCACGCCTGGGTCGACTTGCTGATCACGCCCCAGTGGACGGTCGATGACTTGCCCGGGTCGAGCAACGGGGTGTCCACGCCCTCCAGCGAGAGGGTGTGCTGCTGATTGCCCTTGTTGGTGACGTTGACCGTCACATCGGCCCCGCGCGGCACGCTGATCGAGGCGGGCTTGACGTACATGTCGCCCAGTTCGATGTCGAAGCTGAGCTTCTTGCCGACGCCCGGGGCGGACTCGCCCGCGGTCGCGGCGGACGTCGCTCCCGAGGCGGACAGGTCCAGGGCGCTGTGCGGCTGCGCGAGCCCGACAAAAACGAATCCGATGAGTAGACCCAGCGCGACACCGCTGGTGAGCATCGGGAACAGGTCGCCGAGCCATGCCGCGGCCCTGCTGCGACCGGCCGGGTTCGAAGACGGTGGGTCCGGGACGTTTGGCACCGGGGGACTTGATGAGTTGAGGGGCACGGCAGGAACCTCCAAGTCGCATGACATGCCACAGCGGGGATGGTGGAAGCTGGTCTCCGAGCGGGGGTCACTGCCCGGTCAGGAGATGCGCATCAAGGTGAACAGGCCGAACATCCCCTGCGATCCTTCGGAGTGCGGGAAGATGTGGCAGTGGAACGCCCAGGCGCCCTTGGCGTTGGCGTGCACCAGGACGGTGTAGCGCTCGCCGGGCGACACCGGGACGGTGTCGGCCGTGTACGGCGCGGGCAACGGGAACCCGTCCTTGGCGATCACCAGTTGGTCCACCCCGTGCAGGTGCATCGGGTGCTCCATGGTGCCGACGTTGATGTACGTGATCTCGACCCAGTCGCCGAGGTGCGCATCGATCGGCTTGGTGGCGGGGAACGACTTCCCGTTGATCGTCATGCCGACGGTGCCGGCGTCCTGCACCTGCATCAGCACGACCTGGCTCGGCTTGATGTTGTTCGGCGTCGGGATGTCACCCACCTCGATGCCGCCGTACAAACCGCTGGTCACCTGCTTGGTGCCGTTGTGGTGCGAGTGGTACCAGGTGACCATCGGGCGCGTCGCGTCCCAGGTGTACGTGAAGCTCTTGCCCGGTTGGATCGGGTCCTGGGTCACGTCGGGCACGCCGTCCATGTTGTTGGGCAGCTGGATGCCGTGCCAGTGCACGCTGGTCGACTCGGGGAGTTGGTTCTCGACCACGATCTTGACCTTGTCGCCGACGTTCACGTGGATCGTCGGGCCCGGTACCGTTCCGTTGAATGCGAAGGCGTCGACAATCTTGCCCGGCTCGACCTCCCACTTCGTCGGCGCGGCGGTGAGGTGGAACTCCTTGGTCCCGTCGGCGAGCACGGTGGGCGCGAGGTCCTTGCCACCTTCGCCCTTGGTGGCGGCCGGGAACGACTTGTCCCGCTTGGCCATCTGCTCGTCCATGGTCTTCCAGTCCACGGCTGCGCCGTGGTCCGATTCGGACGTCGAGGGCGACGTGGTCGCGCTGCCGTGGGCATCGTGGGCGTCGTGTGCGTCGGTGGTCCCGGCCGGGACCGATGCCCCGGCCGGGGCGAGCCAGACGGGGACCGCGAGGGCGGTTGCGAAGGCCACCGCCATCGTCAGAAGCTGCTTTCTCAACATGACACCCTCTCTTGGGGCGCTTAAAAACTAGTCCACTAGTTTTTACTACCGTCGTTAGTAAAAGTGAATGGGACGGTCGCCACACGAAAACCCGACGGCCAGCACGTCGCGTACTCGCGGCGGTAGCGCTGGCGACCCTGCCGTCCGCACCGAGCTGCGCCGGACCGTGCGCGGCACGGCGCGGCCACCGCAGCTCGCCCGCGCCTGCCGGCTGGTCGCCCACTCCACCTGCCAACACGAGTACGGGATGAGCCTCGCCCACCCGACGCACATGCCGTCGAGACCTCACCGATGCACGCCACGGATCTGCTGCTCCTGGTTCACCGCTCCTCCCCCGCCGGCCAGTGGTCACGGCTGATTGGGAAGCGGTGGCGGGCGGGTGGCGGGCAGGCCGGTTGCTCCCCGCCTGAGCCGTCGGCACGGTCTGCGTCGGCCCGCGGTGCCACCGGTCCCCGCGCAACCGCTCAGCCTGGTCGAGCAGCCGCCGCTGCGCCGCTGCCTGCTCGCGCGCCTGGTACCGCTGCCCCGTGGCCGGGGGTGGCGGCGGGGACAGTTCGTGCCCGAGGGAGGGCTACCCGCGCACTCCGATCGCGAGAGCCAACTCCCGCGCGTCCTCTCCGACGGTGCCCGGCCGGTTCGCCAACTCCAGCGCAACCGTGCCGGCGAACGGCAGATGTCGCACCGTATCCACGCTTTCGCGCAGTGCCCGGCCGAGCAGGTGCGCCGCCCAACAGCTTCCGCGCCGACTGTCCGGAACCGGCGCCGCCGATCGTCAGCTGTATCGAGTCGACCCAGCGGCAGACGCGCGATGGACGGCGCGTCACCGCGAGATGAGGAGGATCCTGTGTCACGACCAGCCACGCCGGCGGAGAACGAACTGCTCATCAAGCACCTGGACGGTCAACGCCGGCACGTGCTGGGCATCCTGGAGGGCCTCGACGAGGACGCCCTCCGCCGGCCGGTACTGCCGTCGGGGTGGTCCTGCCTCGGCCTGGTGCGTCACCTCACCGAGAACGACGAGCGGTTCTGGTTCCGCTGCGTCGTCGGCGGCGAGTCGGAGATCATCGCCACACTGAGCCGGACCGCCAACGCCTGGCAGGTCGACCCCGACGTCCCGGCCGCCGTGGTGCTGGACCGCTACCGGCAGGAGATCGACCGCGCCAACGCCGTCATCGCTGCCACCCCGCTGGACGCCGGGCCGGCCTGGTGGCCGCCGGACCGGTTCGGCGACTGGCGGCTGGACAGCGTGCGGGAGGTGCTCCTGCACATGATCAGCGAGACCGCCTGCCACGCCGGTCACCTGGACGCGGTCCGGGAACTCATCGACGGCCGGACCTGGCTGGTCAACTCCGCGTAACCTCAGCGCCCTCGCCGCGACCTGTCTGTCCCTGACTGTGCGCGGATTTGCCGAGTTGAAACGTTCGTGGAACCAGGAACGTTACTGCGTAATAGCCGAGAAAGTGGAGTTCGGTGTCAACGCCGGCTGAATTTTGGTCTTCAGGAAGCGGCGACACAGGGCGCCTTAGTACTCCAGCCGCACTTCGCGGAGTCGTTGTCTTCGCTGGTAGTGGCTTGTTTTGGCTCTGAACTGGTGGCGGCGTCGCCACCATGACCATCG
>NZ_JBITLH010000029.1:0-16535 GCF_044465125.1 Micromonospora sp. NPDC049836 | reverse complement strand
GTGGACAGGGCCACGATGACGTCGGATGCCGATGCGGGGCCCTGGGTGAAGGTGATCAGGTCGTCGCGGCCGTCGCCGTTGACGTCACCGAGCGCGGGGTACTCCCCGGCGATGGAGAAGTACTCGTGCCACTTGGTGGCTGTCCCGGCGAAGGAGGAGCCGGTGGACAGCGCCACGTACACATCCGCCGCCGCGTCGTGGGTGAAGGTGACGATGTCGTCGCGGCCGTCGCCGTTCACGTCACCCACCGCCGGGACCTCGGCGCCGGGGGCGAACCAGTCGTGCCACCGGCTCGACGGGCCGAAGCCGGTCCCGGTGGACAGCGCCACGTACACGTCGGCCAGCGAGCCGTGGGTGAAGGTGACGATGTCGTCCCGGCCGTCGCCGTCGAAGTCGCCGGAGAGCAGCGTCTCGCCGTCCAGGCCGAAGAAGTCGTGCCACTTGACCGACGTCCCGGCGAAGGACGACCCGGTCGACGAGGCGACGTAGACGTCGTTGAGCGTGCCCCGGGTGAACGCGACGACGTCGTCGCGGCCGTCGCCGGTGAAGTCCGTCGGGGAACCCGCCAGGTAGCCGTCGCCGGTCCGGGACGGCCCGCAGTTGTCGCTGGTCAGGAACTTCTGGTTGTACTGGCTGGGGTACGGGGCCAGCGACACCCCGTTGATCACGATGGGCTGGCCGACTCCGTTGTAGAGCTGCTCGTAGTGCAGGTGCGGGCCGCTGGAGTTGCCGGTGCTGCCGGTGATCCCGATCTGCTGGCCCTGCTGCACGTAGGCGCCGTCGGGCACCGAGTAGGCGCTCAGGTGGAAGTAGTAGGTGGTCCAGCCGCCGCCGTGGTCGATGGCGATGTAGTTGCCCGCGCCGCTGGGCTGGGAGTAGCGGTGGGCGACACCGGCGGCCGAGGCCACCTGCGGGGTGCCGTTGGTGACCCCGCCGTCGGCCCGGACGAAGTCCAGCGCCTGGCGCACCTCGGCACTGTGGTGGTCGTAGGTCCACCGTTGCCCGCAGGGGAACGGCGCCTTGAAGTTCGGCGCGGCGAGCGCGGGCGAGGGCCTGGCCACCACTCCGGTCAGGACGGCCGCGGCCACGGTGAGCAGCGCGACGAGGGCGCGCGCGACGGTGCTTGTCGGGAGCCGGGACATGGAGTCACTCCTGTCGGGAGATGCCTGGATCGGGGTTGAGCGGTGCGATGGGCACGCCGGGGACAGCCCGGTGCCGCCCGACCGGCGGGCGTGGCAGGTCGCGCCGGGTGGGGAGGCTGCGGCGGCGGTACGGCAGGCGACCGGGCGACCTCGCGCCCCGGGTGACGGCTCGCTCGGCAGGTGCCGTTGGGGAGAAGTGAAACCGCGCACTTCGGAGTCTGTCAATACCTGTCGGCGTGATCGGCCCGGCTGAAGCTATCCTTCGGCCATTGTTTTCGCTGGTCAGGGCAGGTGGAAATGGCCGGCGGCCGGGGTCGGGCACCGGTGCGGGCCGGCTCCGTCCCGCTCGGACGGTCGCTCCGTCGGGCCCTCGAGGTGAAGAAATTTGCCCATTGGCGGAAAGCGCGCTGGAAGGTATTGACAAGCGTGAGAACGGCGCAGTTAACTCCCCAGCAATCGATTTCTCACCGCTCCGACGGCCGCTCGGAAGGGACACCGATGAGGCTCCGCATCCCCCGCTGGCTGGGTGCCGCCGCCGTGGCGCTGCTGGCCGTGACCGCACCCGCGGCGGTGACCGCCTCCGCCGCGCCCGCCAGCGCGGCTCCCACCCTCGCGGCCGCCGACGAGAAGGGCCCGGTCGGCTGGGACGCCTACCGCCGGCTCGACCGGCTGCCGGAGCTGGCCGCGGGCAGCCGGACCCGGCAGTTCTCAAGCTTCGGCCGGGACGGCTCCAACGACGACGGCTTCGGCGGCACCTACTCCTGCCTGCGCCAACTCGGCGGCTGCGTGATCGCCGAGGCCCGCGGCGCGGGCGAGGTGCAGTCGATCTGGTTCACCCGGGACAACGGCGACGTCAGCGCCACCGGCTGGATCCGGATCGAACTCGACGGCGTCACGGTGATCGACGCCAACCTGCAGGACCTGGTCGACGGCCGGCTCGGCAGCCCGTTCACCTTCCCGCTGGTGAGCAACGCCAACCAGACCTCCGGCGGCGTCACCATCAAGGTGCCGATGCCCTACCGCGACTCCATGCGGATCACCACCCAGTACAACCCGCTCTTCTACCACGTCACCTACCGCACCTTCGCCGACCCGGTCGGGGTGTCCCGGTTCGACCCCGCCGACCAGGCCACCGACGTCCTCGCCGTCCTGCGGGCGGCCGGCACCCGCGACCCCAAGCCGGCGCAGCCCGGCGCGACCACCGCCCGGACCAGCGTCACGGTGCCCGCGCAGGGCCAGGCGTCCCTCGCCGCCCTGACCGGGCCCCGGGCGGTCACCCAGCTGCGGCTGCGGGTGCCCGACGCGGTGGCCACCGAGCCGACCCTCACCGGCCTGCGGCTGCGGATGACCTTCGACGGGCGGACCACCGTGGACAGCCCGGTCGGCGAGTTCTTCGGCGGCGGCCTCGGGGAACGCGCGGTCCGCTCGCTGATGTTCGCCATGGACGCCGCGCCCGGCGGCTGGTACAGCGCCTGGTGGCCGATGCCGTTCCGGTCCACCGCGACGCTGTCGCTGGTGAACACGACCGGCACCACGGTCAGCGGCGTCCAGGCGGAGGTGACGTCGGCACCGGGCACCGAGTGGACCCAGCGACTGGCCGCCAGCGGGACCGACGGCTACTTCAGCACCCAGTCCCGCCGCGCCGAGACCGTCGGCGGGGCCGACTGGATCATCGCGGACCAGGCCGGCCGGGGCCGGTTCGTGGGCGTCTCGCAGACCATGCGCGGCCACATCACCGGCGGAAACACCCGCAACTACCTCGAGGGCGACGAGCGGGTGTACGTCGACGGATCGCCGACGCCGCAGCTGCACGGCACCGGCACCGAGGACTTCTACGAGTCCGGGTGGTATTTCAACCGCGGCGAGTACAGCGGGGTCTTCACCGGCAACACCGCACACCTGTTCCGGGTCGGCGGCTGCGTCGACGAGTGCGACGCCGCGTACCGGCTGATGATCGGGGACGCGGTGGCCTACGGCACCGCGCTGCGGTTCGGCATCGAGCACGGGCCGGCCAACGACATGCCGGCGCAGTACGGCTCGACCGCCTTCCTCTACACCCAGCGCACCGCGGCCATCCGGCGGACCGACACGGTCGTCACCGGTGACGCGGCCAGCCGGTCGGCCCACGGCTACACCGACTCGGCCAGCCAGGCCGCGCTCACCGCGAGCTTCGAGGGGGACGACGACGCCGTCGTGCAGACCGAGCAGGTCCGGGCCGGCAGCGCCGCGATCAGCTTCCGGCTGGCGATCGATCCGGCGAACCAGGGCGTACGGCTGCGCCGCCAGAGCGACCAGCGCAGCGGCTACCAGCAGGCGGCCGTCGCGGTGGACGGCACGCCGGCCGGGGTGTGGTTGCAGCCGCTGGGCAACGACCGGCAGCGCTGGCTGGCCGACGACTTCGTCCTGCCCGCGGCGCTGACGGCGGGCCGCTCGACGGTCACCGTGCGGCTCACCCCGGCGCCGGACGCCCCGGCCTGGACCGCCGCGCGGTACCTGGCCGACAGCATGGTGCCACCGTTCACCGACACCAGCGCGCCCACCCCGGTGGCCGCACCGACCCTGGCCGGAGGGCGGGTGCACGCCCTCGCGCTGAGCTGGTCCCCGTCCTCCGACGACACGGGCGTGGTCGGCTACCGGATCTACTCGTCCCGGACGCCGGGCGTGGCGATCACCGCCGCCAACCTGATCGGCACCACCCGCGCCACCGGGTTCCGGCACGGCCCGCTGCCGGCCGGTCAGACCCGCTACTACCGGGTGGTGGCGGTCGACGCGGCGGGCAACGCCGCGGCCGCGTCGGCCGAGGTGTCGGCCACCACGCGGACCCGCAACACCAGCGACGCCAACGGCGACCGCCGGGACGACGCGGTCGACTTCACCCGCGGCCCCGCCGCCGACGTGTTCACCGCGCTCTCCGACGGCGCCCGGTTCGGGCCGGACAGCCAGCCCTGGAACGACTTCTTCGCGGTGGACGCGGAGATCCCGCTCACCGGCGACGTCAACGGCGACGGCCGGGCCGACATCATCACCTTCACCCGCGGCGACAGCGCCGACGTCTACGTCGGGCTCTCCACCGGCTCCGGCTTCGCGGCCGGGGTGAAGTGGCACGACTTCTTCGCCGTCGGCACCGAGATCCCGGCGGTCGGCGACGTCGACGGCGACGGCCGGGCCGACATCATCACCTTCACCCGCGGCGCGACCGCCGACGTCTACGTGGCGCTCTCCACCGGCTCCGGGTTCGGCCCCGGCGTCAAGTGGCACGACCACTTCGCGGTGGGGGACGAGTTCCCGGCGGTGGGCGACGTGGACGGGGACGGCCGCGACGACATCGTGACGTTCACCCGGGGGGCGGCGGGCGACGTGTTCGTGTCGCTCTCCGACGGCAACCGATTCATCGAGGACGGCTGGAAGTGGCACGACAGCTTCGCGGTGGGCGCGGAGCTGCCGGCGTTGGGCGACGTGGACGGCGACGGGCGCGACGACATCGTGACGTTCACCCGGGGGCTGGCGGGCGACGTGTTCGTGTCGCTCTCCGACGGCAGCCGCTTCGTGCAGAACGCCTGGAAGTGGCACGACGCGTTCGCCCTCGGGGACGCCCTGCCCGGGATGGGGGACTTCAACGGCGACGGGCGGGCGGACGTGGTGTCGTTCACCCGGGGAACGGAGGCTGACGTGTACGTCGCACTGTCCGACGGTGGTCGGTTCGGCCCGGCGGCCGACCGGTGGCACGACCAGTTCGCGCCCGGCAGCGACCTGCCCCGCCCGAGCGTGTCGTGATGCGCGCCCACCGGATGTTCGCGGTGCTCCTGCTCGGCGCGGCGCTGGTGGCCGTCCCGGCGGGCCCGGCCGCCGCCGCCGACGAGCCGGTCCGGGTCGAGGCCGAGTCGCTGCCGGTCGTCTCGGCCACCGCACCCGTCGAGGCGCAGGCCAACTGCTGCGGGGTGAGCTGGTCGGGCGGGCGGCAACTCTGGTTCCGCGCCGGCCGGGCCGGGGACGCGCTGACCGTCACGCTGCCGTCGGTGCCGGCCGGCCAGTACGACCTGGGTGCGGTGCTCACCCGGGCCGGTGACTACGGCACGCTGCGGTTCGCCGTCGACGGGGTGGCGGTCGGCCAGCTCTTCGACGGCTACGCGGGTAGCGTGCAGCGTACCGGCGCGGTGCCGCTGGGCTCGGCGTCGCTGACCGTCGGCAACCACCGGCTGACCGTGGCGGTGACCGGCCGGGCCGGGTCCTCGGTCGGCTTCTTCGCCGGTCTGGACACGGTGACCCTGCGCCGGGTGGGCCCGCTGGCGGCGGTCACCACGACGCCGTACGAGTCGGTCGGCGAGACGCCGGCGCGGGGCGCGCTGACCCGCGTCTACGATCCGGGCGCGGGCGAGTCGACGAGCTGGTACTACAACGACCACACCATCGTGCGGAACCAGCAGACCGGGGTCTGGCACGCCTTCGCCATCACCCACGCCGAGCCCGGCGCGCCGCAGGACGAGCGGTCCTTCGGGCACGCGACGGCGCCGACGCCGACCGGGCCGTGGACCAGGCAGCCCACCGCGCTGGTCGCCGACCCCGGCCGGGGCGAGCAGTGGATCTGGGCCCCGCACGTGGTCTACGACAACGGCGTCTACTACATGTTCTACGCGGCCGGGAGCCCGGACTACGCGCACTACCGGATGCACCTGGCCACCTCGACGGACCTCTTCACCTGGACCCGCAGCGCCGCCAACCCGCTCTTCGTCGACGGGTGGGAGGCCCGGGATCCCATGGTGACCAGGGTCGGCGACCGCTGGGTCATGTACTACACGGCGACCTCGAGCCCGACCGGCGGCAACCATGTCGTGGCGTACCGGACCAGCACCGACCTGCGGGCCTGGAGCGCCCGGGGGATCGCCTACTCGTCGCCGTACACCGGGCAGGCGGGCGGGCAGACGGAATCGCCGTTCGTGGTGCGCCGGGGGGAGTGGTGGTACCTCTTCGTCTGCTGTGACGGCACCGACTACGGTGCCGCGTACCGGCGGACGGCGGTCTACCGCAGCCGTGACCCGCTGCGCTTCGACGGCGCGGAGCGGGTGACGGTGCTGGACGCGCACGCCGCCGAGGTGGTCGTGGACGGCCCGAACTGGTACCTCAGCCATGCCGGCTGGGGGCAGGGTGGGCTGTGGCTGGCCCCGTTGACCTGGTCGACCGGGGTGGTGGCCCGCGGCTACACGGTGAGTACCGGGTTCCTCCGGGCGGACGTCCGCACCTGGCCGAACGCCCGGATCGCCGCGCTGGCGGTGGATCCGGCGGGGGCCGGCAACTACCGGCCGGCGCTCGACTCGTCGCACCGCGGCACCGGCCCGTACCTGGCGGTCGGGGGCTTCGACGTGACGGACCGGGCCGGCGCACCGGCGCGGGTCGACGTGTCGGCCGACGGCTCCCGGATCAACCTGGTCGGCATCCCGTTCGGGGACGAACCGGTCACCGCCGACTGGCTGCTGACGGTGGCGCCCCGGTGGACCGGTCCGGCCCTGCAGAGCGACGTCACCTGGTCGGTCAACAACCGGCCGACGGCGGCGGTCTGGGAGGTGGCGTTCAACGTGGACGGCGCCCTGCCGGCGGTCGGGGACCCGGCGGTGGAGGCCCGGCCCACCGGTGACGTGGCCGGCATGCCGCGCTGGACCATGGCCACCGGCGACGGGCTCTCGGTGGTGGCCGTGCACCGGTGGGCGTCGGCCTGGCGCGGCGACAACACCTGGTACGACGCCGGCCACGGGATGGCGGCCTGGCAGCCGTTGTGGCGCTCGGGTGGCACGTCCTGGGCGCCCGGGCAGTATCCCGGCGGCACCTGGCGGTTCACGGCGAGCGGGGCGCGCCGGGACGTCGCCTTCGCCGACACCGCCTACACCGCGATCAACGCGGTGCCCTGAGCCCGCGACGGTTGACAGGAGATCGAAAAGCATCTAATTTTTCGGCACCAAGAAATCGATTTCCCAGCGGACCGGGGGAGGCGGGCATGGAGGACCGGCTGGTGGTCGGCATGACCGGCATCGCCAAGCGGTTCGGCGGCGTGCTGGCCCTCGACGGCGTCGACGTCGCGCTCCGGTCGGGCGAGGTGCACGCGCTCCTCGGCGAGAACGGCGCCGGGAAGTCCACCCTGATCAACATCCTCTCCGGCGTGATCACCGACTACGACGGTGCGGTCGCGGTCGACGGCCGGCCGGTCCGCTTCACCGGACCGGCCGCCGCGCAGGCGGCCGGCATCGCCACCATCCACCAGGAACTCGACCTGGTGCCGGCGCTGTCGGTGGCCGAGAACCTGGTGCTGGGCCGCGAGCCCCGCACCCGCCTGCGGACCGTCGACCGGCGGGCCATGCTGCGTACCGCCCGGGAGCAGCTGGACCAGCTCGGCGCCGACCTCGACCCGCGCCGGCCGGTCGGTTCGCTGCGGGTGGGGGAGCAGCAGCTGGTCGAGATCGCGAAGGCCCTCGCGCTCGACGCCCGCGTGCTCATCATGGACGAGCCGACCGCCGCCCTCGCCGACGTGGAGGTGCGGCGGCTCTTCCACACCATCGACGGCCTGCGCGGGCGCGGGGTCGCGGTGGTCTACATCTCGCACCGGATGGAGGAGATCGAGGTCGTCGCGGACCGGGTGACGGTGCTGCGCAACGGCCGGGTGGCCGGCGTCGTGCGGTCGGGGCAGCTGGACCGCCGACAGATCATCGCCCTGATGGTGGGCCGGCCGGTCGGCTCGCTCTTCGCGCCGGAGGCCGCGGCGGCGTCCACCGACGACGCCGCGCACCATCCCCCGGGCAGCGCGGGCGGGCACGCCGGCCAGCCCTTGCTGGAGATCACCGACCTCACCGTGCGGCCGAAGGCCGCCCGGCCCGGCCGCTCGGAGCCGGCCGGGGTCAACCTCACCGTGCGCGCCGGCGAGATCGTCGGCCTGGCCGGCCTGATGGGCGCCGGGCGCACGGAACTGCTGGAGACGCTCTACGGCGCCGGGCCGCCCGGCCGGCGCACCGGCACCGTCCGGCTGGCCGGCCGCCCGTACGCGCCGCGCCACCCGCGCGCGGCGCTGCGGGCCGGCGTCGGCTTCGTGCCCGAGGACCGCCGGCGCTCCGCTCTGGTGCTCGAGCATCCGGTCGGGCGCAGCATCGTGCTGGCCGCCCTGGGCACGGTCACCACGGCCGGGTTCGTCCGCCGCCGCCGGGAGCGCTCGGCGGTCCGGCAGAAGATCGCCGAACTGGCCATCAAGACGCCCTCCGCGGCGGCGCCGGTCGGCGCCCTGTCCGGCGGCAACCAGCAAAAAGTGATCTTCGCGCGGCAGTTGCTCGCCGGCCCGCGGCTGCTGCTCCTGGACGAGCCGACCCGCGGCGTCGACATCGGCGCCAAGGCCGAGATCTACCGGCTGCTGCGCCGGCTCGCCGACGGGGGCATGGGCATCCTGCTCGCCTCCTCCGAACTGCCCGAGCTGATCGGGGTCTGCGACCGGATCGTCGTGCTGCGCGGCGGCCGTGCCGTGGCCGACCTGCCCACCACCGGCTGCACCGGCGCCGACATTCTCGCCGCGGCGATGGGCGGCCCGGCCGCCGGAAGGGACGCCTGATGACCGACACCCGGGTGCCGCCGCCGGAGCCCGCCGTGACCGCGGTCCCGCCCGCCGCCGGCACGGTCGGGCTGCGCGCGACCGCGGCCCGCTGGCTGCGCCGGCCGCGCAGCCGCCGCGAACTCGCCGACCGCCTGTTCGCCGCGCAGAGCCTCTTCGCGCTGCCGGTGGTGTTCGCCGTCGCCATCCTCGCCTCGCCCCGCCGCGACGGCGAGATCCTCTTCCTGAGCGCCGGCAACCTGGGCAACATCGTCCGCGCGGTGTCGGAGATCGGCATCATCGCGGTCGGCATGACCTTCGTCATCCTGCTGGGCGGCATCGACCTGTCGGTCGGCGCCATCCTCGGCCTGTCGGCGGTGGGCACCGCGACGCTCATGGTCGACTCCGGCCTCGGCATCCTGCCCGCCGTCGCCGCGGTCCTCGTGATCGGCGGGCTCTTCGGCGCCGTGCAGGGGTACGCCGTCGCCCGCCTCGGCATCCAGTCGTTCATCGTCACGCTGGCCGGACTCCAGGTCGCCCGGGGACTGGCGCGCATCTGGTCGGGCGGACTCGGCATCCCCATCGCCTACGGCGACGGGCCCCAGCAGGCCCCGCCCGCCTTCGAACTGCTCAACGGTTCCATCAACGGGGTCCTCCCCGTGCCGGCGGTGCTCTTCATCGCCATCGGCGTGGCCGCCATCGCCGTGCTGCGGACCACCGCGTTCGCCCGGCACGTCTACGCGATCGGTGGCAACGAGAAGGCGGCCCGCCTCTCGGGTGTTCCGGTCACCCGGGTCAAGGTCGCCGTCTTCGCCGTCGCCGGCCTGCTGGCGGCGGTCGCCGGGGTCGTCCACGCGGGACAGCTCAACCAGGGCAGCCCGAACGACGGCGCCGGCTACGAGCTGGACGCGATCGCCGCGGTGGTGATCGGGGGGACCAGCCTGGCCGGCGGCTCCGGATCGATGGGTGGCACCCTCGCCGGCGCGCTGCTGCTCGGCATCCTCAACAACATCCTCGCGCTCAACAACATCGACGCCAACGTCCAACTGCTGATCAAAGGACTGGTGATCGTGGCCGCCGCCGCCCTGCAGAAGCTGCGCCGCGGCATCGCCTGATCGAACCGACCCCCGAGGAGCCCGATATGCGTACCCGTACCGCCCTGCTCGCGTTGCTCGTCACCGGCGCGGTGGTGACCGCCACCGGATGCAGCGTGGAGAAGCCGTCCGACCAGGCCGACGCCGGCGCCGCCCGCTCCTGCGGCAGCGGCAAGAACTTCCTGATCGGCATGTCGCAGGCCAACAACGCCGAGCCGTACCGGCAGGTGATGAACAACGACGTGGAGACGGCGGCGCGGTCGGTGCCCGGCTTCCGGGTGGTGGTCTCCGACGCCGCGCAGGACAACAGCAAGCAGGTCGCCGACGTGGAGAACTTCCTCACCCAGCGGATCAACCTGCTGATCATCTCGCCCAACGAGGCCAAGCCGCTGACCGCGGTGGTGAAGAAGGCGTACGACCAGGGGGTTCCGGTCATCGTGCTGGACCGCAAGGTCGAGGGTGAGGCGTACACGGCGTTCATCGGCGGCGACAACGTCGCGATCGGCAAGGCGGCCGGCGAGTTCTACGCCTCGACGCTGCTGCCCGCCGGCGGCAAGGTCATCGAGATCGCCGGGCTGCCGGGCTCGACGCCCGCCGCCGAGCGGGCGCAGGGCTTCCGGGAGGGCATCGCCGGCAACCCGAAGATCGAGATCGTTGCCTCGCAGCCGGGAGACTGGCTGCGGGAGAAGGGGCAGTCGGTGGCCGACGCGCTGCTCAAGGCGCACCCGGACGTGTCCGCCATCTACGCGCACAACGACCCGATGGCCGAGGGCGCCTACCTCGCGGCGAAGGCGGCCGGGATGGAAAAGAAGATCAAGTTCACCGGCATCGACGCGCTTCCGGTGCCCTCCGGCGGCATCAGGGCCGTGCAGCAGGGCCGGCTCGCCGCGACCTTCCAGTACGCCACCGGCGGCCGGGAGGCGATCGACCTGGCCCGGAAGATCCTCGTCGACTGCAGCCGGGACATCCCGCGCAGCACCACGCTGGGCACCATGCGGATCACCCGGGAGAACGCGGCCGAGGCGTACGCGAAGCTCGGCGGCGCCTGAGCGCGGGCGGCGGTCGGGGGAGCGGGCATGGGCGGCGATCCGGTGCCGGAGCGGGCCGGCGGCCGGCCGACACCGGTGGTGCTCGGCGTGGACATCGGCACCTCCAGCAGCAAGGGCGTCCTCGTCGACCTCGACGGGCGGCTGGTCCGCTCGCGGACCGTGGCCCACCGGGTGGACCGGCCACGGCCCGGCCGGGTCGAGATGGACGGGCGACTCTGGTGGCAGGAGTTCGTCGCCCTCACCCGGGACCTGCTGGCCCCCGGTGGGGTGCGGGTGCTCGCGGTCGGCGTCAGCGGCATGGGCCCCTGCGTGCTGCTCACCGACGCCGCCGGCACGCCGCTGCGCCCGGCCATCCTGTACGGCGTCGACACCCGGGCCGGCGCCCAGATCGCCGTCATGAACGAGCGGTTCGGCACCGAGGAGATCCTGCGGCGGTGCGGTTCGGCGCTGTCCAGCCAGGCGGCCGGGCCGAAGATCGCCTGGGTCGCGGACGAGGAGCCGGACCTGTTCGCCCGGGCCCGCCGGCTCTTCATGCCCAGCTCGTGGCTGGCCTACCAGCTCACCGGCCGGTACCTGCTCGACCAGCACTCGGCCAGCCAGTGCACGCCGTTCTACGACACCGACGCCCAGGACTGGTACCGGCCGTGGGTGGACCCGGTCGCCCCCCGGCTGGCGCTGCCACCGCTGTGCTGGCCGGGCGACGTGGCGGGCGCGGTGACGGCCGGGGCCGCCGCCGCCACCGGACTGCCGGCCGGCATCCCGGTGGTGGCCGGCACGATCGACGCCTGGTCGGAGGCGATCAGCGTCGGCGCCCAGCGGGTGGGCGACCTGATGCTGATGTACGGCAGCACCATGTTCCTGGTGCACACCGTCCCGCACCGGCTGACCAGCCCGTCCCTCTGGGGCACGGTCGGCGCCCTGCCCGGCACCCGCAACCTGGCCGGCGGCCTGGCGACCGCCGGCGCGATCACCGGCTGGCTCCGCGACCTGCTCGGCGGCCCCGACTACGCCGACCTGCTCCAGCTCGCCGAACGCTCCGGTCCCGGCGCCCGCGGGTTGCTCATGATGCCGTACTTCGCCGGGGAGCGGACCCCCGTCCTGGACCCGGACGCCCGCGGCCTGGTGGCCGGCCTCACGCTCGCCCACGGCCCCGGTGACCTCTACCGGGCCGCACTGGAGGCGACCGCGCTGGCGGTGCGCCACAACCTCGAGACGATCGAGGCGGCCGGCGGCGACATCCGCCGGATCGTCGCCGTCGGCGGCGGCACCCAGGGCCGGCTCTGGACGCAGATCGTCTCGGACGTCACCGGGCGGGCCCAGCAGATCCCGGCCCAGACCATCGGCGCCAGCTACGGCGCGGCCTTCCTGGCCGCCCGGACCGGGCAGGACGTCTCGATCGAGGAGTGGAACCCGATCACCGCGGTCCGGCGGCCGCGACCCGAGGTCGCCGCCGACTACGACGAGCTCTACCGGCTCTACCGCGAGCTGTACGCCGGCTCCCGGACGGTCACCCATGCCCTGGCCGCCCGGCAGGAACGCCTGTTGACCGAAGCCCGAGCCACCCGACACCCGACCGCCGAGGGAGCCGCCCCGTGACCCGTTACACCCTGCCCGTGCTGACCGAGCCGCCGGCCGCCCCGCCCCGCACCGTCTACACGGTGGCCAGCGGCGACCTGCGGTTGAGCGCCAACGTCACCTGCTGGCCGACCCAGCGGCAGCTGGAGGCCGACCTCGCCGCCGCGCTCACGGCGCTCGGCTGGCGGTCCCGCCGGGGCCACGACGTCGACCCGGTCGCCGGCCACGGCTTCATCGACAGCCAGCGGGCCGGGATCGAGGTATTCAAGACCATCCCGGCGGACGCCCCGCTCATCGTGGTCGAGGCGGTCTGGCAGTACAGCCACCACGTGCTGGCCGGCCTGCGCGCCCACCGCGGGCCGATCCTGCTGGTGGCGAACTGGAGCGGGCAGTATCCGGGCCTGGTCGGCCTGCTCAACCTCGCCGGCAGCCTCACCAAGGCGGGCGTGCGGTACGCCACGCTGTGGAGCGAGGACTTCACCGACGAGTGGGCGCGCGACGGCCTGAAGCAGTGGCTGGAGACCGGCGAGCTGGTGCACGACGAGAGCCACGTGCGCGACCTGCCCGCGCTGCCGCCCGACCCGGAGGTCGAACTGGGGGAGGCGCTGGCCCGGCAACTGGTCACCGAGCGGGCCATCATCGGCGTCTTCGACGAGGGCTGCATGGGCATGTACAACGCCATCATCGACGACGAGCTGCTCAACCCGCTCGGCATCTTCAAGGAGCGGCTCTCGCAGAGCGCGCTGGTGGCCGAGATGGCCCGGGTGCCGGACGCGGAGGCGCGGGCGGTGCGCGCCTGGCTCGACGCGGCCGGCATGACGTTCCACACCGGCACCGACGAGGCCACCGAACTGACCGAGGCGCAGCTGCTCAGCCAGTGCAGGATGTACATCGCCGCGCTGCGCATCGCCGACGACTTCGGCCTGGACGCGGTGGGCATCCAGTACCAGCAGGGCCTGAAGGACACCGTGCCGGCCAGCGATCTGGCCGAGGGGCTGCTGAACAACGTGCTGCGTCCCCCGGTAACCAGCCGCGACGGTTCCCGGGAGCTGTACCCGGGGGCGGCGTTGCCGCACTTCAACGAGGTCGACGAGGGCGTCGCCGTCGACTCGCTGAGCACCAACCGGATCTGGACCGCGATGGGCCTGGACCCGGCCACCACCCTGCACGACATCCGGTGGGGCGAGCGGTACGGCGACGACTTCGTCTGGGTCTTCGAGATCTCCGGCTCGGTGCCGGCGTCGCACCACGGCGGCTACCACCGCTCGTACAGCATGCGTCAGCCGCCGATGTACTTCCCGCTCGGCGGCGGCACTCTGAGCGGGGTGTCCAAGCCGGGGGAGATCGTGTGGTCGCGGGTCTTCATCATGGCCGGGGTCCTGCACGTGGACCTCGGCCGGGGCACCGTGGTCGAGCTGCCGGAGGCGGAGACCCGGCGACGCCTCGAGGCCACCACGCCGCAGTGGCCGATCATGCACGCGGTGCTGCACGGCGTGGGCCGCGATCAGTTGATGGCCCGGCACAAGGCCAACCACGTCAACGTGGTCTACGCGCCGGACGCGCCCACCGCCGACCGGGCGCTACGGGTGAAGGCCGCGTTCTTCGCCGCCCTCGGCGTACGGGTCCACCTCTGCGGCGCGGTCGAGGTGTGAGCCGGCCCGGCCGGCCGGTCGGCGCCGGTGCGCCCGGCCGGCCGCCGCGCCGGTCCGCCCGCTGGACGGGGTGGAGCTCTCCCGTACCCGCAGCTCGGTGCGGAGCACCACGGTCGAGGGCGCCTTCGCCGGATCGGCGATGCGCTCGACGAGCAGCGCGGCGGCGCTCCGCCCGAGGTCGTACGTGGGCTGCGTGACGGTGCTCAGCGACGGCCGGACCAGGTGGGCCCACGGGATGTCGTCGAAGCCGACGATGCCGCACCGGTCCGGCACGCCGATACCGCTGTCGACCAGGCACTCGACCGCGCCCACGGTCATCAGGTTGTTGGTCGCGAACACCGCGTCCGGCGGCTCCTCCGTCGCCAGCAGCGACGCCATCGCCCGGTAGCCGCCCTCCTCGCGGAAGTCGGCGTACCGGATCAGCTCGTCGGGCGCCGGTTTCCCGCTGGCCTTCAGCGCCTTCTGGTAGCCGCGCAGCCGGTGCATGGCGGTGGAGATCCGGCGGGGGCCGGTGATGCAGGCGATGCGGCGGTACCCGTTGTCGATCAGGTGGGTCGTCGCCAGCTCGGCGCCGTGGGTGTTGTCGACCAGCACGGTGTCCACGGCGATGCCGCGCGGCTGCCGGTCGATGGCCACGACCGGGATGCCCGCCTGGACCAGGCGGTTGATCAGCGCCGGCCGGCCCGACGAGGAGATGATCACGCCGGCCATCCGCTCGGCGAGGGCGGCGGCCACGTAGCGCGCCTCCTTCTCCGGATTCTCGTCCCCGTTGCACAGGACGACGGAGAATCCCGCCTCCTGCGCGACGTCCTCGACGCCGCGCACCATCGAGGTGAAGAAGGGGTTGCCGATGTCGGAGATGATCACCGCCCACAGGCTGGTCCGGCTGCGGCGCAGGCTGCGGGCGACGGCGTTGGGCCGGTAGTCCAGGTCGACCGTCGCCTGCCGTACCCGGGCGGCCATCTCCGGGTCGACCGAGGCGCGTCCGTTCAGGACCCGGGAGACGGTCGCCGGCGACACCCCCGCCTTCCGCGCCACGTCGTAGATGGTCGTCATCCCGCCCCCATCGTTCGTCGCACAGGGCTGGCCCGGCCCGGCTCACACGGTCTCCGGTGCGGAACACGACCCACGGTCGGGGCCGCCGCCCCCGGGGACCGCCGGAATCCTATCCCGGGCAAGTAATCGATTTCCGGTCGGGCCGCCGCCCCGCCGGGACCGTCCCGACCACCGGGACGCTGCCGGGTCCGCCGCGGTTCAGAAGATTCCTACCGGCGGCGGCCGATCGGGCGGCAAATTCCTTCCGGAACGCATTGACATCGATCCTGATGACTACAACACTCGTCAGCAATCGATTTCTCACCCGCGCCCGTGTCGCGCCCGTCCGCCCCGAGGAGCACCGTGAGACCAAGACCGCTGGCGATGCTGGTCGCCCTCTGCGTGACGATCGCGGCCGTCTGGGCCGGCGCGCCGGCGACCGCCGCGCCGATCGGCACACTGGCCTGCCCGTCCGTGCCCGCCACCCACGACCCCGCCGTCACCCTGATCGTCTACCGGGTGGCCCGCGCCCACGACGCGAACGACAAGGTCATGCTCTCCACCTTCGAGGCCGGCTGGGTCGAGTCCCACCTGAACAACCTGCCCTGCGGCGACAAATCATCCCTGGGCGTCTTCCAGCAGCGCTGGGACTACGGCTGGGGCACCCCGGAGCAGATCATGGACCCGGTCTACGCCACCACGCAGTACGTCACCCGGGCCATCGTCTGCGACCGCAACAACCCCGGCTACAGCGCCGGCCAGGTGGCCCAGTGCGTGCAGCGCTCCGGCTTCCCCGACCGGTACGACCAGGCGGCGGCGACCGCGCGGACGCTGCTCAACCAGGCGGCCCGGACCCACGGCATGGCCGGCGGTTCGTCGACCGACGTCAACGGTGACGGCCGCGACGACGTCCTCGCCTTCACCCAGAACTCCCTCGCCGACGTCTACGTGAGCACCTCCACCGGCACCGGCTTCGCGGGCACCTCCGTCAAATGGAACGACTTCTTCTCCATCGGCGGCGAGACCGCGTCGACCGGTGACGTCAACGGCGACGGCCGCGACGACATCGTCACCTTCGCGCACAGCAACACGGGCGACGTGTACGTGGCGCTGTCCACCGGCACATCCTTCACCGGCGGCCAGAAGTGGCACGACTGGTTCGCGCCGGGCGCGGAGATCGCCGCCGTGGGTGACGTGAACGGGGACGGCCGGGACGACATCGTGACGTTCACCCATGACGCGGCGGCGGATGTGTACGTGGCGTTGTCCACCGGGTCGTCGTTCGGTCCGGGGGTGAAGTGGCACGAGTTCTTCTCGATCGCGGGGGAGTACCCGGCGCTCGGTGACGTCAACGGCGACGGCCGCGACGACCTGATCACCTTCACCCAGGGCCCCGCATCGGCATCCGACGTCATCGTGGCCCTGTCCAC
>NZ_JBITLH010000028.1:0-21964 GCF_044465125.1 Micromonospora sp. NPDC049836 | reverse complement strand
CGACCCACGGCGGCTGCTCACCCCTCCTCACGTTCAGACAGAACGATCCTCGCGTCCCGAGGACACGCCCAACATCATTTCGTTAGGAGCTCTAAGCGCGGGGTGCTGTCTGCTGTCGGCGGGGTGCTTGCCGCCGTTGGCGCGGCGGCAGGTGTCGCGGCGGTCCAGGCCAGCGCGGGTGGCGTTTACCTCCTCGGCTTCGTGGTCATGATGGCCGGTGGCCTCATGATCGCGAAGGCGAGAAGGCTCGGTCTCCCGGCGCGGCGTACGTGATCGGTGGACGGTCAGCGGCTTTCCACGCGGCCGGTGGACACTCTCGTAGGGGTGCTGAGCAGTCCACCCGACAGCCCGCGGCGAGGTGAGCTGATCAGCCAGGACGGGTCGACCGGCCGCCCTGGACGGAGGTCCGACTGGTTGATCTTCGGTGCTGGCGGCCTGGCTAGGGTGACGCCATGATCGACTTTGCGAACGGCTCCGTGTTCAAACTGCATCCGTGCAATCCAGCCGACATCGCCCCCGCGGTCGCGCCACTGCTGATTCCTGGCGAGCAGATGGTCTCGTGCTTCAAGGCTGTTCGGGACTTCGTTGTGTTCACGGACAAGCGCCTGATCGCGGTCAACGTTCAAGGAATCACGGGCAAGAAACGAGACTTCACGTCCCTCCCCTACAGCAAGATCCAGGCGTTCTCGATCGAGACCGCCGGCACCTTTGACCTCGACGCCGAACTCGACCTGTGGTTCAGCGGACTCGGCAAGGTTCGGCTGGAGTTCAAGGGCAACTCGGACATCCGGCAACTCGGTCAGATGGTTGCCTCCTACGTGCTCTGAGCAGGGCCCGGACCTGGTTTGGCGGCGCCCTGACCGCCCACACCCCTCACGAGTTTGAATCTCGTATCCTCCGCCCGACGAGGGCCGGCTCCCATCAGGAAGCCGGCCCCTCGCCTTGCTACCGCCCGGTCCGTTCGGTCAGCCCAGGACGGAGACCGACGAGCGGGCGCCCACGGTACCGGTGATCAGGCGCACGAACGGCGCCTCCCGGTCCGGGCCGCTGACCAGCCGCGCCGAGACGTAGTCCACCCCGCTGGCCAGGTAGAGCGCGGTACGCATGCCGGCGCCCGCCACGATCCACTTGGCGCCACCCTTGGCGCGCTGGAACGCGCCGCCCTCCACGCTCACCGCCGAGGCGCCGATGTAGAAGCCCGCCGAGTTCTGGTCCGTACCGCTGGTGCCGACGCCGGTCGAGTCGGCGGTGCAGCCGGAGATCGTGCAGTTGGCGCCGCGGATCTCGAACCCGTTGCCGGCGGTGTCCTGCACCTCGCACCCCACCACGGTGGCACGGGAGGACTCGATCTTGAAGCCGGGCGCGGCCGCCGTGGAGGTGCCGGTGCCGTACACCTTGCTGCCCCAGACCTTGATGTTGCCGCCGCCGATCCGGTACCCGCCGAGATCGCCGCCCTGGGCCGAACACCCGCTGACGAAGCCGTCGGAGGACTGGAGGTTGTAGGCCCAGCCGCCCGCGTTCTCGACCCGGCAGTCGGTGATCTTGAACTCGCGCTGCCCGCCGGCGTACGTGCCGCCGAGGTAGATGCCGTCGCCGGTGGTCCGGGTGACGAAGACCCGGGTCAGCCACGGCGCCGGGTCCGGCCCGTACTGGTCGGGGGTCGCGTTCATCTGGAAGTTGAGCCCGTTGGCCACCAGGTTGGCCGCGTCGAGCCCGATGTCGCTGACGCACTGCCGGGAGGCGGTGATGGTGCCCAACGCCTCGGTCCAGGGGTTGATCACCAGGGCCGACCCGCTGAAGCCGGTGTCCGCGCGCAGCATGGTGACCAGCGGGCCCGCCCCGATCAGTGCCTGCTTGTCCCCGAGCACCACCGGGGACTTGAGCTTGTACTGGCCGGGCGCCACGAAGACGGCCTTCATCGAGGCGCTGCCCAGCGCGGCGTTGATGGCGGCCTGGGCGCCGAGGGTGGGGTTCACCTCGTAGGTGGCGCCGGACCCGGCGGGGCCGACCCACGGGATGGCGCCGGTGGAGGCCAGCGCGGCGGCCTGGGCGGGGGTGATGCCACCCAGCGCCGGCGCGGCGACGGCGGCGGCGCCGGCACTGACCGCGGCGGCCCGCAGCAGAGAACGCCGGTCGGAACGCTTGTCCTGCATGTTTCCTCCTGGGGGTTGTCTCGCCCGGGTGGGCGAGGTGCGGCGGCGACGCCACCGGCCCCGGAGGATGCGAACGGTCGGCACGCGGCCCGGCGGTGCCGGGCTGCGCGCAGTGCTATCCGTCTGTGGTGGATCCCCCGTGGCAGCGGCGGTACCGGCGCTGCATCGCGGGTCATCATTCCAGCCACCCGTCGATCCGTCTGCCCGGCGAAACGGACGTTCCGCCGGCCGCCGGGAGAGCGGGCCCCGGCCAGCGGGAGCGAGCCGGCCAGCCGGCGTGAGCCCGGCGTCGCGGCTGGACCGCACACCCCGGGCGCGACCCGCACGCCCCCGGTACGGTGCGGGTGGGTGCGACGCTGACGGCCTTCGCGCCGACGACCCCCCGCCACACACCGAGGCCGCACCGTCGTACACATGTTCCATCCACAGCCTGTGGACGCCCGGGAGATCGGATGAGTTACCAGCTCAGCGCGGTGGTCGCCGACGTCGAGCTACTGCGCGAGCAGACCGCCGACCTGGACCACGCGGTGCTCGCCGCGCTCCGGCAGGACTTCGCGCTGCTGCCGATCACTCCGCAACTGGTCGAGGAGCTGACCGGCCACCTGCCCGACTTCACCACCGGCGAGGTCTCCCCGGAGCAGCCGTTCCGGCTCGTCCTCGCAGCGGACCGGGCCGGTGGCGGGGTCCGTGAGCGTGACGGTGGGCAGCCGCCCCGCGGTCGCCCCGGAACGGCGCCCGGCGAGAGCCCGGCCGACCCGCCACCGCCGGCCGGGCCGGACCTGGCGGAGCTGCTGGCCCGGTGGTCCCGGCGCGGGCCGGTGGCGTACCTGGAGGCGGAGTTCGCCGGCGGGCTGGGCCACCAGGCGGCCGCCGTGTGGCTGGGCGGCGAGCTGAGCTGGGGGCCGTGCGTCGACCGGGCCCTGGACCGGCCGCGCGCCGAGTGGCCGATCAATGCGGCGCTGGCCCGGCTCGGCGCCGAGCCGGGGCCGTGGATCGACTACTTCGCCGAGCTGGGCCTGCACCTGGAGCGGGACACCGCCGGCTGGCTCGCGCACGGCCGCCGCGGGCTCTCCGCCGACTACTGGGACGAACTCGCCGAGGAATGGGAACTCCGGCAATCCGACCCGCACCAGCAACCTCCTCCCCCCAGTCCCGTTGTGGACTGGGGGAATGCATGAAACTACGGCAATTCGGCTTCATCGCCGCGCTCATGGCGGCCGCTTCGATCGCCGGCAGCGGCGTCCGTCCACAAGGGCCGGAGGTGCCGGCCCGCCCGGTCGGCGCCGCGGAGGTGGTCGGCCTCGGTGGGCTGCGCAACGTCGAATTCGGCGACACCGAGCAAGAGCTGACCCGGCGCGGGGTGCTGCGGACGGACGAGGACGCGTGCGGACCGACGCTGGCCGGGCACGAGGCGGTCAGCCCGATCTTCGCCGGCGACCGCCTGGTCCTGCTCTGGCTCGGCGATCCGATGAGCACGCCCGAGGGGATCAGCGTCGGTACCCCGGTGACCGAGGTGCGCGACACCTTCCCGGCGGCGGTCGAGCTGGCCGCCCCGCAGAACTCGTACCGGTTCGACGGGCTGCTCGCCCGCGACGGCGACCGCGCGTACCTCTTCCTGCACGACGGCATGACGGTCCGGAAAATCATCGCCGGGTACGCGGACTGGGCGCGCCGCCTCTTCGACGAGGGCTACGGCCCCTGCTGACCGGACGGCCGTGCTCGACCGCTTGTCACCACTATCGATGATAGTGGGATGACCCGCGTCTTCCGGCGCCGATGGCGGACCAGAACAGTAGTGCTGCTGGGAGCCGCCGCAGTGTTCGGTCTGGTCACGGTGGCGACCTGGTGGCTTCCGGTAGATTGGCGGCCTCGTTCTGGTTGGGCGGGTACGGAGCAGGCGGGCTGGATCGCAGGCATCCTCAGCACGGTGCTCGCGCTGGCCTCGTTCGTCTTCGACCGCATCTCTGGTTACCGGGAACGCGGTCGCGAGCGGTCGCCCCTGGACGGAGTGGTGCGGGTGGGCCGGCTGCCGCGGCAAGCGGCCTGGCTGCAGGACCGGCGTGCCCGCATAGACTTGGTCAAGGCCGCCAGAGCCGGCCGGACAGCGGTGCTCACGCAGGTGTTGTCCGGGATGGGCGGCGTCGGCAAGACACAACTCGCCGCGCAGTTCGCACGCCGCTTGGACGGCAACGGTGAGTTGGATCTGCTCCTCTGGGTGACCGCGTCCAGTCGTGACGCCATCATCGCAAGCTACGCCGAAGCCGCACAGGCCATCGGGCTCGCCCCCGTCACCGAACCGGAGGCGGAGGCAGCGGCGGGTCGGCTGCTGGGATGGCTGGAACACACCGACAAGCGGTGGCTGGTAGTGCTGGACAACCTTGACACCCCTTCGGACGCCGCGGGCTGGTGGCCACCGGACAACCGGCATGGCCGCACAGTCGTCACCACTCGCCGCCGCGACCCGATTCTGCATACCGATGGTCGCATCCTGATCGAGGTCGACCTGTTCACCCCGGCTGAGGCTGCCGCCTACCTCACGCGGGCGACGGGCGAGCCCGCCGAAAGGCGGGCGGATCTCCAAGCCCTTGCCGCGGACCTTGGTTACCTGCCGCTGGCCCTGGCGCAGGCAGCCGCCTTCATCCGCGACCGCGGCACTGACTGCGCCACCTACCGTCAGCGTCTTGCCGACCGTCAACAACCGCTAGCCGATCTCTCCCCACCGGAAGACGCGCTGCCCGACGACCATCGCGCCACGGTCGCCGCGACATGGTCCCTGTCAATCGACGCGGCCGACGCTCATTCACCGCAGGGCCTCGCCCGGCCGGTCCTCAACATCGCCGCTCTGCTGAATCCCAACGGCATCCCCGCCGCTGTTTTCACCACTGATGCGATGTACGGGCACCTCGGCGCTATCAGCGGCCGGAGCATCGACCGGCAGGCGGTTATCGATGCCTTGCGCAACCTTCACCGACTCAACCTCATCACCCATGACCCCGCTGCCGGCGCGGTCCGTGTACACGCCCTCGTCCAACGCGCCACCCTCGACGATCTCGACAGCGCAGATCTCGCCGCCGCAACTCTCGCTGCCGCCGAGGCTCTGCTCGAGATGTGGCCTGAGATCGAACGTGACCCCGAACAGGCTCAGAATCTGCGCACCAACGTCACCGCTCTCCGTAGCAGTAGCGGAGATTCTCTGCTCCACCAACGCTCCCACCCACTGCTCTGGCGCACCATTCGCAGCATCGGCGAGAGCGGCCAGGTGGAGGCGGCCGCCATGGCCTTTGACCAACTCCTCGCAGACTGTCAACGGGTGCTCGGACCGGATCACCCCGACACGCTGATCATCCGGGGAAATGTCGCCTACTGGCGGGCCAACACCGGCGATCATGCGGGCGCCGTCGCCGCGTTCGAGTTGCTCCTAGTCGACTGTCTACGGCTGTTCGGGCCTGACCACATCCATACCCTCGTCGTGCGCAGCAACATCGCGTACTGGCAGGGCTTGGCGGGCGATCCCTCTGATGCCGCCGATGCCCTCGAACAACTCCACCGCCACGAACTGCGGATACTCGGGCCCGACCACCCCGACACCCTGACCACCCGCCACAACATCGCCAAGTTCCGCGGCGAGGCCGGCGACCTCTCCGGCGCCGTCGACGCCCTCGAACAACTCCACCGCGACGAACTGCGGATTCTCGGGCCCGACCACCCTGACTCCCTGACCACCCGCCACAACATCGCCTACTGGCGCGGCCGGGCCGGCGACCTCTCCGGCGCCGTCGACGCCCTCGAACAACTCCTCCACGACCGGCTGCGGATACTCGGACCCGACCACCCCGACACCCTGACCACCCGCAGCGTCATCGCCAAGTTCCGCGGCGAGGCCGGCGACCTCTCCGGCGCCGTCGACGCCCTCGAACAACTCCTCCACGACCGGCTGCGGATACTCGGACCCGACCACCCCGACACCCTGTCCACTCGCAGCGTCATCGCCGGGCTTCGGGCCAGGACCGGCTTCGCCGCTGAGGGCTAGGCGGCTCGGAAAGTACCAACTGACACCAGAAACGGAACGCCCGGCCGATCCTCGCGGATCGACCGGGCGTTCGCGCATTTCACGAGCGGTGGCGGCGGGATTTGAACCCGCGGAGGGCGTAAACCCTCACACGCTTTCGAGGCGTGCTCCTTAGGCCACTCGGACACGCCACCGCCGAGTAGGGTACAGGACCCCGGGTCTGGACGCCGAACCGGTATCCCCGGGCCCGGCCTGGCAGGATCGTTGCCATGAGTACGCACATCGGCGCTGAGCCGGGAGAGATCGCCGAGCGGGTCCTGATGCCGGGTGACCCGCTGCGGGCCAAGTGGATCGCGGAGACCTACCTCGAGGACGCCCGCTGTTACACGACGGTTCGCGGCATGCTGGGCTTCACCGGCCGGTGGAACGGCGTCGAGGTCTCCGTCCAGGGCTCCGGCATGGGCATGCCCTCCGCCTCGATCTACGCCCACGAGCTGGTCACCGAGTACGGCGTGAAGACGCTGATCCGGGTCGGTTCCTGTGGCGCCCTCACCGAGGACCTCCAGCTGCGGGACGTGGTGGCGGCGATCGGCTCGTCCACCGACTCGAACATGAACCGGATGCGCTTCGACGGGCTGATCGACTACGCCCCGGTGGCCGACTTCGGGCTGCTGCGTACCTCGGTCGAGGTGGCCGAGCGGCGCGGCATCAGCATGCGGGTCGGTCCGATCCTGGCGGCGGACGCCTTCTACACCGATCGGCCCGACCTCTACGACCGGCTGGCCGACTACGGGGTGCTCGCGGTGGAGATGGAGTCGGCGGCGCTCTACACGATCGCGGCCCGGTTCAAGGCTCGGGCGCTGACCATCCTGACGGTCAGCGACCACATCAAGACCGGCGAGAAGACCACCTCGGCGGAGCGCGAGCAGACCTTCAGCCAGATGGTCGAGATCGCTCTGGACACCGCCATCGCCTGACCCGTCCCGGTTCTTTCCGTCCGCCCCGCCACCATCCCGGTGGCGGGGCGGACGCGTTCCACGTCACATAAATTAATACGACCGGTCGGTCTTATTTTGGTTTACGCTGCCCGCATGACCCTCGACGGCCGCGTCGCCCGCGGCGACCGCACCCGCCGCGCCGTGCTGGACACCGCGGTGGCGCTGGCCACCGAGGTCGGCCTCGACGGCCTCTCCCTCGGCCAGCTCGCCGACCGGCTGGAGGTGAGCAAGTCGGGCCTCTTCGCGCACTGGCGCTCGAAGGAGGCGCTCCAGCTCGCCACCGTCGACCGGGCCGTGGCGCAGTGGCAGGAGCGGATCATCGAGCCGGCCCTGCGCGCCCCCCGGGGCGTACGCCGGCTGCGGGCCCTGCACGAGGCACGGATCGACTTCTACGCCGCCCGGGTGCTCCCCGGCGGCTGCTTCTTCGCCAACACCGAATTCGAGTACAACGTGCGTCCCGGCCCGATCCGGGACCGGCTCGCCGAGGCGTTCCACCGCTGGACCGCCTTCCTCGAACGGCTCGTCCAGGAGGCCGTCGACCTCGGCGAGCTCCCCGCCGACCTGGACGTCGCGCAGCTCGCCTACGAGATCGACGCGTTCGGCATCAGCGCCGTGATGCGCTCCCGGCTGCTCGACCCGGACGCCACCTACCGGCACGCCCGCCTGGGCCTGCTGAACCGGCTGTGCGCGCTCAGCCCCGACCCGACCCTGCTAACGGAAGGCCCGTCATGAGCCACCAGTTCGGTCACGTCGAGCACGTCACCGTGCACTTCGACGACCTCGACGCCATGGGCATCCTGCACAACGCCCGGTACGCGGTGCTGCTGGAGCGCGCGCTCACGCCGTACTGGACCGAGCGGGGCATCGCCTTCTCGGCCGGGCGGCACAGCGCCCCCGACGTGTTCCACGCCGTACGCGAGTTCGCCATCACCTACCACGCCCCGGTCACCGGGGTCGGCGCGCTGGCGGTGCACTTCTGGCTGGAGCACCTCGGCACCAGCAGCGCCCGGTACGCCTTCGAGTTCCGCTCACCGGACGGCCGCACGCGGTACGCCGACGGCACCCGCTCGATCGTCCGGCTGGACCCGGCCACGCTGCGCCCGACCGCCTGGACCGAGGCCGCCCGGGCGGTCGCCACGACCCTGCTGCGCCCCGCCGCCCTGCCCGCCTGACCGACCCACCCGACGCTGCCGAGCCGCGGCCCGGGCCAACCGGTATGAGCGGAGCCCGGGCCCACCGGAATGGCCAGGACGCGGGCCCCCGGAATGGGCGGAGCCCGGGCCTAGCGGAATGAGCGCGGCCCGGGCCGCCGAAATCAGCGGAGCCCGGGCCTAGCGGAAGAAGGCGCGGAGCAGGGCGGCGCTCTCGGGCTCGAGCACGCCGCCGTAGACCTCGGGGCGGTGGGGCAGGCGGCGGTCGCGCAGCACGTCCCAGAGCGAGCCGACCGCGCCGGTCTTCGGCTCCCACGCGCCGAAGACCACCGTCGAGATCCGGGCCAGCGCGATCGCGCCGGCGCACATCGTGCACGGCTCCAGGCTCACCACCAGCGTGCAGCCCGCCAGCCGCCAGTGCCCCAGCCGCTCGGCGCCCCGCCGCAGCGCCAGCACCTCGGCGTGCGCGGTCGGGTCCCCGGTCAGCTCCCGCTCGTTGCGCCCGATGGCCAGCTCGGCGCCGTCCGGGCCGTAGAGCACCGCGCCGACCGGCACGTCCTCCACCGCGTCGGCGCCGTCGTCCGGGCCGGTCACCGCGACCTCCAGGGCCCGGCGCATCCACAGCTCGTGCCGCTGCCGGCGGCCCACGCCACCGGGGTCGGCCAGCCCCTCCTGCGCGCCCGGACCGACCCGGCCCGGCCGGCCCGGAGTGGGCTGCCCCGGGCGTACGGTCTCCAGCGCCGGGTCGGTGGCGTCGGCCGGCTCACCGCCACCGGTCCAGAACGGGCCGGACGGCTCAGACCTCACGCAGCTCCTCGACCTCGTCCGCGCAGCCGAGGACCTGGCAGATCTCGGCGGTGACGTCGGCCGGCATCATGCCGTCGTGGCCGCAGAGGGCGAGCAGCTTGGGCGCGGGGATCCCCAGGTCGGCGAGGAGGTCGGCGTCGCCCACCGGGTCGGCCTCCGGGTCCACCGCCGGCTGCTCGGACTCGTCCCCGCCGGCCGCCGCCCGCGGCTCCTCGGCCTCCTCCAGCCCGGTGACCGACGTCTTCAGGTCCCCGACCAGCAGGGCGCCGAGCCGCGACTCCTCGGCGTACGCCGAGTCAGAGCCGAAGATCCGCAGGTCCTCCCCCTCGTCCAGGCGCAGGATCACCAGGTACGTGTCGTCGGCCTCGACGAAGAGCAGCGACAGGTCGGCGTCCGGCTCGGCGTCGCGGAGCCGGTCGGCGACCTCCTCGATGTCGGTGACGCCCCGCAGGCTCACCTCTTCGGCGGACCAGCCGCCCTCGACGCGCGCCACGGCAGCAGCGAAGTACGACACGGTCCCCCCAATTTGGCCTCGGCAGCATGCCGACTCGTCACGCGATGCACGTTAACCGGTCGGGTCGGCGGGCGACCGGTCAACGCCCCGAAGGGCCGGCCGATCCGGGAGAAAGTCGGTCAGCCGGCGATCCGCCGGCGGGTGGCGATGAGCTGGCGCAGACGCTCGGTGCGTACCCGCTGCGGCCGCTCGCGCTGACGTACCGTGCGGGCACCGGCCAACTCGGCGAGGAGTTGGAGGCGGCGGCGGCTCCGCTCGGGGTCGAGCCGCGGCGGGGTGGTCCAGGCCATACCGCGAGGGTGGACCGTCACCGCGGGTACGTCAAGGGGCGTTCGCTACGCAGCGGAGACGTCACCGGAGGTCACCAGAGTGGCCAGTTCCCGCTCTGCGCCCAGCGCACCGCGACGACCGCCGCGGCGATGCTCCAGCCGCCGGCGGTGACGATCGCGACGCCGGTCGCCACCCCCCGGTCGCCGTACCGGACCAGGGCGGCGGCGGCCACCCAGGCCAGCGTGCCGCCGATCAGCGTCCACCAGGCATAGCCCGGCACATCCCGCCCGAGCAGGCCGAACAGCAGCAGCCAGGCGAAGGCCGTCACCGCGCCGGAGGCCACCCCGGCGCCGGTGACCGGGTGCGGCTCCCGCCAGACCGGCCGCATCGGCGCGCCGGCCGGGAAGAGCCCCGACGGGGCCCGTGGCACCGGCCGGGCCGGGCCGGGGCCGGTCTCGCCGGGTCCCGCGTGCCAGCCGCTCATCGCCCCTGCTCCCTTCACGGACCGTGCACCCCCCGAGGTCACGCTGAGCGACCGTCTCGGGGCCGGCTCCGGCGTTCGTCCCCACCGTACTTCTCTGCCAGGATGACCGGATGCGCTCGCGATCGACCGGCCGCCGTCCGCGCCCCGCGTTACCGGTCCTGCTGCTGCTCGTCCCGGTCCTGGCCGCCGGCTGCGCCCCCGACGCCGGCGGCCCGGCCGGCCCGGGGAGTTCCTGGCAGGGTCCGAGCGGGCCGGTCACCGCCGAGCAGCCCGCCGCGTCGCCGTCGGCGTCGCCCGGCACCGCGTCGCCCACCCCGTCGGCCAGCCGTACGCCGCCGCGGCACGTGTTCCCGGTGCGGGCGGGCAACGTGGCCTTCCACCCGACGCACTCCGCCTACCCGGGGACGGACATCTTCGCCGACTGCGGCGAGCCGGTGGTGGCGGTCACCGACGGCCGGATCCTCGAGGTGAGCCGGGTGGACCGGTTCCGCCGGAGCGGCCCGCTCGGCCCGTACAACGGGGGGCTGTCGGTCTCGCTGCTCGGCGACGACGGGGTCCGCTACTACGGCTCACACCTGAGCGCGATCGCCGCCGGCATCGACGCCGGGGTCCGGGTCCGGGCCGGCCAGCAGCTCGGCAAGGTCGGCCACACCGGCAACGCCAACAACGTCTGCCACCTGCATTTCGGCCTCTCCCCGAAGTGCACCGGGCAGAACGACTGGTGGATCCGGCGGGGCGTGGTGTGGCCGGCGCCGTACCTGACCTCGTGGCGGGGTAAGGGCAACCGGGGGCCGGCCGCCGAGGTGGCGGCCTGGCAGCGGAAGCACGGCTGCCCGAAGGCGCCGGGGACGGGCGCCGGCGGCGGCTGACCGGTCCACTCCCGACAGCCGGGGCGGGACGCCCCGCGGCCGGCGGCGCGGACGCGTAGGTTGCAGGTCATGACTGCCCGGGATCCCATCGCCGACCTGCGCCGGATCGCGTTCCTGCTGGAACGGGCCAACGAGGCCACCTACCGGGTCCGGGCGTTCCGGTCGGCCGCCAAGACGCTCGGCGCGCTGCCGGCGGCGGAGGTGGCCGAGCGGGCCCGGACCGGGAAGCTCACCGAGCTGTCCGGCGTCGGTGACGTGACCGCCCGCTGTGTGGCCGAGTCGCTGGCCGGCGAGGAACCGGTCTACCTACGCCGGCTGGTCGCCACCGAGGGCACCGACCTGGACGCGGCGGCGCAGCAGCTGCGGGACGCGCTGCGCGGCGACTGCCACACCCACTCCGACTGGTCCGACGGCGGTTCCCCGATCGAGGAGATGGCGCTCGCCGCGGTCGAGCTGGGCCACGAGTACGTGGTGCTCACCGACCACTCGCCCCGGTTGACGGTGGCCCGGGGCCTGACCGCGGCCCGGCTGCGCCAGCAGCTCGACCACGTGGCGGCAGTCAACGAGGCGCTGCCGAAGGGGTTCCGCATCCTCACCGGCATCGAGGTGGACATCCTCGCCGACGGGTCGCTGGACCAGGACGAGGAGCTGCTCGCCCGCCTCGACGTGGTGGTCGGCTCGGTGCACAGCGGCCTGAACGACGACCGGGCGAAGATGACCCGGCGGATGCTGGCCGCGGTGGCCAACCCGCACCTGGACATCCTGGGCCACTGCACCGGGCGGATGGTGTCGTCCCGGCCGGCCGGGGTGACCGGCCCGGGCGACCGGGGGCACCGGGCGCGTACCCGCAAGGAGAGCGACTTCGACGCGGACGCGGTCTTCGCGGCCTGCGCGGAGCACGGCGTCGCCGTCGAGATCAACTCCCGGCCGGAGCGGCAGGACCCGCCGAAGCGGCTGATCCGCCGGGCGCTGGAGGCCGGCTGCCGGTTCGCCATCAACACCGACGCGCACGCCCCGGGGCAGCTCGACTGGCAGCGGTTCGGCTGCGAGCGGGCGGCGCTCTGCGGCGTACCGGCGAACCGGGTGGTCAACACCTGGACGGCCGACCGGCTGGTGAAGTGGACGGCCGGCCGCCGCTGACCGGGGGCCGGGTCGCCGCGGTGGCGGCCCGGCGTGCGGTCAGCGGCCGGCGGGCACCGGCGCCGGGCTGACGGCGTCGACGGCCGGGGCCGGGCGACGCCGGCCCAGCATGCCCTGGGCCACCGCCACGCCGAGCAGCACCACCAGCGCGCCGACCGGCTGGTGCCAGTTCATCCGCTCGCCCAGCACGACCGCCCCGACCAGCACCGCGAACACCGGGATCAGGTAGGTGACGGTGGAGGCGGTGCTCGCCCCGGCGAGCCGGATGTTGCGCAGGTTGATCACGAAGGCCAGGCCGGTGCCGAGCATGCCGAGCGCCAGCACGCTGCCCAGCACCCGGCCGGAGAGCCCGGCCGGCGCCGGCGGGGCGCCGACCACCAGCGGCGCGACGACCGCGAGCTGCGCCGTCGCGACCAGCAGCTGGGCCGCCGAGAGCGACAGCCCGGAGTACGCGGTGTCGGCGATGAACTTCTTCTGGTACGGGATGGCCACGCCGTAGCAGGCCGCCGCCCCCAGGCACATCAGCTGGCCGAGGAAGTGCGAGCCGCCGACGCCCTCCCAGACGCCGAGCACCACCAGCACCCCGGCGAAGCCCAGCCCCAGGCCGACGGCCCGGCGCACGGTCAACCGCTCGGTGCGGAACACCAGGACGGCCAGCGGCAGCACGATCAGCGGGGTGGTCGCGTTCCAGATCCCGGCGAGCATCGACTCGACCCGCTGCTCGCCGAAGCCGAACAGGGTGAACGGCAGGGCCACGCCGAACGCGGCGACCACCACCAGGTGCGCCCACACGCGGGGCTCCCGGGGCAGCCGGTCGCGCAGCACGGCCAGCACCACGAGCAGGGTGGCCGCGCCGGTGGCGACCCGGTAGAGGGTGAGGTGCAGGGGGTGCAGCTCGGTCACCCCGACCTTGATGAACAGGAAGCTCGAACCCCAGATCACACCGAGGGCGAGAAAGCCGGGCAGCCAGCTTCGCAGCGGGGCTCGGTCAGGAGTGAAGTCGCCGGTCACTCATGACACTCTGCCGCAGGGGTACGACGAAGTCGCGCGAAAATCGGCCCACGTGTCGGCCGCCACAGCGACTCCGGTGACCCGCTGGTCGTACCCGCCGCCGGGCCCACGCCGCGGCCGGCCCGAACGCGGCAAAGAGGCTCGACAACAGGGCGGTACGGTCACGTAGGGTCGCAGGGTGGGACGAATCGATGACCTCGCCAACCGCTACGTGGCCGACTGGGCCCCGCTGAGCCCGACCGGCGCCACCTACGTCGGCATCGCCGGCTACGACGACCAGCTCGACGACCTGACCCCGGAGGGATACGCCGCCCGCGCCGACCTGACCCGGCGCGCCCTGGCCGACCTCGACGTGACCGAGCCGGACACCGAGGCCGAGCGGACCGCCAAGGAGGCGATGCAGGAGCGCCTCGGTCTGGAGCTCGCCCGGCACGAGGCCGGCGAGACCACCAGCGAGGTCAACGTGATCGCCAGCGGGCTGCACGAACTCCGGATGGTCTTCGACCTGATGCCGACCGGGAGCGAGGACGCCCGCGCCAACATCGCGGCCCGACTCAACCGCTTCCCGGCCGCGCTGGAGGGCTACAAGCGGACGCTGCGCGAGGCCGCCCAGGCCGGGCGGGTCAGCTCCCGGGCGCAGCTGACCGAGGTCGCCAAGCAGTGCGACATCTGGACCGACCCGGACGGCGACAACTTCTTCCACGGGCTGGTCGAGCGGCTCGGCGCGGACGGGGCGCTCGACGCCGACCTGCGCAAGGGCGCCGCCGCGGCGACGGCCGCCACCGCCGAGTTCGGGCAGTTCCTCCGCTCCGAACTGGCCCCGCGGGGCCGGGAGAAGCAGGCCGCCGGCCGGGAGCGGTACGAGCTGGCCTCGCAGTACTTCCTCGGCGCCCGGGTCGACCTCGACGAGACGTACGCCTGGGGTTTCGCGGAGCTGGCCCGGCTGGAGGGTGAGATGCGGGCGGTGGCCGCCCGGATCGTCGGGCCCGGCGCCACCATCGACGAGGCCGTCGCGGCGCTCGACGCCGACCCGGCGCGCACCATCCAGGGCAAGGAGGCGTTCCGGGACTGGATGCAGGCGCTGGCCGACAAGGCGATCAGCGAGCTGCACGGCACCCACTTCGACATCCCGGAGCAGGTGCGGCGGATCGAGTGCTGCCTGGCCCCGACCAGCGACGGCGCGATCTACTACACCGGCCCGAGCGAGGACTTCTCCCGGCCGGGCCGGATGTGGTGGGCGGTGCCGCAGGGCGTCACCGACTTCTCCACCTGGCGCGAGGTGACCACCGTCTACCACGAGGGTGTGCCCGGCCACCACCTCCAGGTCGCCCAGACGGCGGTCCGCGCCGAACTGCTCAACCGCTGGCAGCGGCTGCTCTGCTGGGTCTCCGGGCACGGTGAGGGCTGGGCGCTCTACTCGGAGCGGCTGATGGACGAGCTGGGCTACCTGGAGGACCCGGGTGACAAGCTCGGCATGCTCGACGGCCAGGCGTTCCGGGCGGCCCGGGTGATCGTCGACATCGGCATGCACCTGGAGCTGGAGATTCCCCGGGACAACCCGTTCGGCTTCCACCCGGGCGAGCGGTGGACGCCGGAGCTGGGCTGGGAGTTCATGCGGGCGCACTGCCGGGTGCCGGACGAGAACCTGCGCTTCGAGCTGAACCGCTACCTGGGCTGGCCCGGGCAGGCGCCCTCGTACAAGGTGGGGGAGCGGATCTGGCTGCAGGCCCGGGAGGAGGCGAAGGCCCGCAAGGGCGCCGACTTCGACCTGAAGGAGTTCCACCGGCAGGCGCTGGATCTCGGCTCACTGGGGCTCGACCCGCTGCGCCAGGCGCTGGCCCGGCTGTAGCCGCCGCCCCCGGGTCCCCGGCCGGGGACCCGGACACCGGCCCGGTACGACGGACGGCCGGGAGTCGGAGGATCACCTCCGGCTCCCGGCCGCAGCCGTTCGGGATCAGGCCAGGTCGAGGTGGAGCCGCGGCTTGGCGGTCAGCCGGTTGCAGTCGACGAAGGCCAGGTCGATCGTCGGGTCGGTGAAGGTGATCGGGATCGGCGAGGTGATCGGGAGGCCGTCCGGGAACGGCAGGTCCGGGGTCAGCGTGATCTTGATGCCGAGCAGGTAACCGACGAAGCGGGTGGCGTAGAAGGCCACGTCGCCCTGGACGGTGAGCCGGTCGGTGACGTACCGCTGGCGCTTGCCGGCGGGGCCGTCGGCCAGCAGCACGAAGTCGTCGGTCACCGCCTTGTCCATGGCGAACTTCAGCACCTTGAGCGTGCCGTCGCCGGTCGGCAGGTCGACGATCCCTTCGAACCGCAGCCCGGTCATGGTCACACTCGAGCCGGTTAGCTTCGAGGGCTGCGCGGCCACCTTGGGCTGGTTCGCCTCGGCGGCGATCCTGGGCAGCGGCTTGCCCTCCTCGACCGGCTTCGGCTTGGCCGGGGTCGGCCGGTCGCAGGCGCCGGGCTTGGCCGGCGCCGGCTTGGCCGGGGAGGTGGCCTTCGGCGTGGGCGCGGCGCTGGTCGGGCCGCTGGTCGGGGCGGCGCCGGTGGCCGTCGGCTCGGGCGTGGGCGCCGGGCTGCTCGCCGCGGCCTCGGGCTCGTCGCCACCGGTGAACAGGTCGGTGATGCCGTCGACGATCTTGGTCAGCAGGTTTCCGTCCGAGCTCTTCTGCTCGGTCGGTTCGGCACTGGCCTTGGCGCTGGCCGACGGGGCCGCGGAGACGGTCCGCTCCGGCCGCGCCGGGGCGCTGGTGGTGGGGCAGGCGGCCGGGGCGGCGATCGCCGGTTCCTGATCGCGCAGCCCGAGCAGACCCACGGTCGACACGCTGGCGAGCACCAGCAGGATCGCGTACAGCTTGGGGTCGCGCCGGCCGTCGCCCTCGCGGGCGTCGGGTCCGACGGCCGGCAGCACCTCGGTGCGGTCGGCCGACCCGCGGGGCTCGCCCGGGGCCGACTCCCGCAGCGGGTTGCGCGGCTCGGGCAGCGTGTCGGTGAGCACCCCGGTCGTCTCGTCCTCGCGCTGCCGGGGCAGCAACTCGTCGACCAGGGCGGGCTCGTCACCGTCGGTCTCCTCGGCCGGCTCCGCCTCGGCGGGGGCCGCGGCCTCCTCGGCGGGGGCGGCCGGCCGCTTCCGCGGCACCCAGGCGAAGCCGAGCGCGCTACCGATCATGCCGAGCAGCAGGCCGATGAAGAAGCCGCCGAGGTTGACTCCGATCAGCGAGTAGAGCGCGGTGATCGCCGCCACGATCGCGTAGAACATGCGCTGGGCGGGGCTGAACCAGAGCAACATCCCGCAGGCGATCAGGATGACCGGGATCAGCCAGGACAGGAAACCGGTCGGCCCCATCTGGAAGGTGAGGCCGCCGAGGCTCATCTGCGTGGTGCCGAAGATCTCCAGGCCGGCCAGCGCCGTGAAGAGGCCACCCCAGAAGGGCCGTTCCCGCCGCCACCGGCGGAACCCACCCCACGCCTGCCCGAGCCGGCTGGGCCGCGCATGCTGCGTCTCGGTGGTTGTCACGTGTTCCTCCTGGCGGTGCTGGCGGTGCTGTCAGGGCGGTGGAACAGAGTCGAGGCCCGCGGAGGGCGCCCTCCGCGGGCCTCGACATCAGATCAGAAGCATTCCTTGGCGGCCGCGCCCACGTTCACCTTGAGCTTGAGGCCGTTCAGGGTGAAGACGCCGGCGCTGGTGGAGCGGGCCACCTGCTGCAGGTCGTTGATGACGACCTTGTCGGCGCTCTGGCCGAAGGACTTCGGCGTGGCGGACGCGTTCAGGTCGGTCGCGTCGCGGCCGATCTTGATGTTGGTGAACTCCGCGTCGCCCTCGAGGGAGTCCATGTCGATCAGCAGGCCGCTGGCGGTCGCCGGGTTGCCGCCACCACCGGCGTTGATGGTCAGCACGACCGGCAGGTCCGGCACCTTGACCGACTGGCACAGGTCGTACAGCTTGGCGTTGGAGATCTCGGAGACGGCCACCGGGTGCACGGTGCCGTCCTTCTCCTTGGCGAAGCCGCCGTACTGCTTGAAGCCGTCGCCCTCCAGCTTCGAGGCGCCGACCTTGAAGGTCTGGCCCGAGACGGCGAACGAGGCGGCGATCGCGCCGTTCGCCATGCCCAGCACGATGCCGCCGGCCACGACGGTCGCCGGCACCATCATCGCGGCAAAGCGACGCCAGCGGGTGCCGCCACTCACCTGACGGTTCTCCGATTCACTCACAAGGTCCTCCTCGACGGGGGTTCGTCACCGGGTGCGGGTCGCGCCTCGGGACGGGAAAGCTGCGGGGCGGCGCGGAGACCGTTGTGCCGAACGGACCGCGCAGTACGCGGATTGGATGCTCTCGCGAAGCGACACACCTCACAAGTCCCTTGCTACTGACCAGTAACACAACCGTGGTATCAAGATCGCCGAGTGTTACCGACGGTTAACATCGAGGTACCGCGAACCCCCGGGCAAACCACCCGGATTACGACACGGAGACCGGCAGGTTTCACGTGTGGTAGCCGTCACGGCTATACATCACAGTTCGGTAACGAGGAGCTGACGGACCGCTGCGGATGATCCGCGACTCACCCGTCCGGCCGGGCCGGCTGACCGGTCGGCCCGGCCTCAGCCCCGGCCGTCCAACCAGGACCCCAGCAGGTGCCGGTCGATCGAGTCGATCCGGCCCAGCGGCCGGCCCGCCGCCACCCGGGCCCGCAGGTCATCCCGGGTGAACCAGCGCGCCTCCACCAACTCGTCCCCGTCGACCTCGAACTCGGTGCCGGCGGCCGTGGCCCGGAAACCGACCATCAGCCCGGCCGGGAACGGCCACGCCTGCGACCCCTGGTACGCCAGCCGCGACACCGTCACCCCGGCCTCCTCGGCCAACTCCCGGCGGACCGCGTCCTCCAGGCTCTCGCCGATCTCCACGAAGCCGGCCAGCGTCGACCAGGAATCCTCCGCCGCGCCCCGGTGCCGCGCCAGCAGGCAGCGACCGGGCTCGCCGGGCGCCTCCACCAGCATGATCACCGCCGGCTCGATCCGGGGGAAGTGCAGCCGGCCGCAGTCCGGCCCGGTGCACGAGCGGGTGTGGCCGCCGTCGCGGACCCGGGTCAGCGCCCCGCAGCCGCCGCAGTGGCGCTGGCCCCGGTGCCAGTGCAGCATCCCCTTGGCGTACGCCTGGACGGCCGCCTCGGCCGCCCCCAGCCCCGCCACGATGGCGCGTACGTCGACCGCCTCGGCGGCCCCGGCGAGCCGCAACGCCGCCGGCTCCGGGTGCCCGGACAGGTCGACGGCGAAGACCGCCCGCCCCGCGTCCAGCCCCAGGAAGACCGGCTCGTCCACGGCGGCGAGCAGCCCGGCCGCGTCGACCGTGGGCAACCGCACCGGCGCCCGCTCCGCCGACACGAGGCAACGGTCCTGCCAGAACGGCAGCAGCACGCTCTCCCGGTCGGCCAGGCGGGCGGAGATCCAGCCCGGGTCGGCACGCAACGCCGCCGCCCGGTCCAGCCAACCCCCGCCGTACGCCGGGCTCTGCTCGTCGGTCCGCACCCGCTCACAGTGCCACGACCCGGGCGCGGGAATCGCCCCGGCCCGGGTGACCGTCGCGACACCCACCGGCCGGTCGACGGGCCGTGCCCGGCCAGCGACTCCCGACCGGGTCGAGCGTTGGTTACCGTAGGTGTCTTCCGGGTGGGGGAAGCGGTCCCCACGTGGTACTTCCGATCGAGGTTGCTGTGACGCTGTACGGGGAGAAACTCCCGCCCGCCGACGACCGGCCCACGGTGAAGGTCACCGCGGTGAGCTGGCCGGACGACGAACCGGAGCCCACCGTCGCCCGGGCACCGGGCCGCCCCGCCTGGTACCGGCGGGGCCGGATCCTGCTGGCCGGCGGGCTCACCGCGGCGGTGCTCGGCGCCGGCGCCTGGGCGTACGCGGGGGACGTGCCCCGCGGCACCACGGTGCTCGGCGCGGAGTTGGGCGGCCGGAGCCGGGCCGCGGCGGCCCGGGTGCTGGCGGCGGAGCTGGACCGCCGGGCCGCGACGCTGAGCGCCCCCATCACCCTCACCGTGGGCGAGCGGAGCATGCCGGTGCAGCCGGCCGACATCGGCCTCGCGATCGACGTGGACGCCACCGTGGCGGCCGCGTCCGCCATCGACGCGCACCCGGTGAGCCGCCTGGTCGGCTCCCGCAGCGTCGACCCCGTGGTGACGGTCGACGCCAACCGGCTGGCGGCCACCCTCCGGCAGGCCATGGGCAACCAGGGCCGGGAGATGACCATGCCGGCGATCATCTTCACCGGTACCACCCCCAAGCCGGTCTACCCGAAGCCCGCGCTCACCGTCGACCAGGACGGCGCGGCCGCCGCGGTCAAGGCGGGCTGGCTGGCCGCCCGACCGGTCACCGTGCCGCTGGTCGAGCAGTGGCCGGCCACCAGCCGCGCCGAGGTCGACAGCCTCCTCGCCGAGTTGGCCCGGCCGGCGGTGGCCGCGCCGGTCACCCTCGCCACCGATCGCGGCTCGGTCACCATCCCGCCCGCCGCGATCGCCCGCGGCCTGCGCTTCTCCTCCGACCAGGCGGGCAAGCTCACCCCCCGGGTCGACGTCAAGCGGCTGCGGGCCGCCCTCGGCGATGCCCTGGCCCGGATCGAGGTGGCGCCGAAGGACGCCGGCCTGACCATCTCCGGCGGCAAGCCCAAGGTGGTGCCGGGGCGGGCCGGCCGGCAGGTCGACGCCGCCGCCCTCAGCCAGGGCCTGCTCGCCGTGCTGCCCAAGGCCGACGGCCGTACCGTCCGGGCCGACCTGACGCCGGCCCAGCCGGAGCTGACCGAGGCGAAGCTCGCCGAGCTGGGTATCCGGGAGCGGGTCTCCACCTTCACCACCCGGTTCACCGGCGGCCTCTCCTCTCCCCGCAGCCAGAACATCGTCCAGGCGGCCAAGGACGTCGACGGCGCGATCGTGCGGCCCGGCGAGACCTTCTCGCTCAACGGCCACACCGGCGAGCGCGGCTACGACCAGGGCTACCAGGACGCGCCGACCATCGTGGGCGGCAAACTGGTTCCGGGCGTGGGCGGCGGCGTCTCACAGTTCACCACCACGCTGTTCAACGCGACCTACTACGCCGGCCTGGAGGACGTCGAGCACAAGCCGCACTCGTTCTACTTCAGCCGCTACCCCGCGGTGATCGAGTCGACGATCTACTGGCCGCAGCTGGACTTCAAGTTCCGCAACAACACCCCGTACGGCGTGCTCATCGACACCTCGTACACGGGCAGCACGATCACCGTGTCGATCTGGAGCACCAAGATCTACGACAGCGTCAAGACCGAGTACGGTCCGCGCCGCAACATCACCCAACCGAAGACCGTCTACCTGGACCCGGGCCCCAGCTGCATCTCCGCGGCGGGCAGCGTGGGCTTCGCCCAGGACGCGTACCGGGTGATCAAGAAGGGCGGCAAGGTGGTCAAGCGGGAGAAGTTCAGCTGGCGCTACGACCCGGAGCCGCGCTTCATCTGCGCCCCGAAGCCCGCCGCCTGACGTCCGTCGGGCGCAGGCACGAGAAAGCCCCGCCGGGCTCGTCGCCGGCGGGGCTTTTCCTCGTCGTACGCGGTCAGGGTCGCGCCTCGGCCAGGCCCTGCCGCACCCCCTCGGCGTCCCGGTCGGTGCCGTAGACGGGGGTGTCCGGCTGCTGGCGCCAGCTCTCGTCGAGCGTGCCGGCGTCCACCGGGTCGAAGCCCAGCTCGTCCACCAACTCCATGACCACCCGCTTGGCGTCCGCGTCGTCGGCGGCGACCGGCAGGGCGATCCGGTCCGGGCTGCCCGCCGGCTTGCCGTTCTCCATCAGGTGTCCGGCCTGGATGGTGTTGAAGACCTTCACCACCCGGGCGCCGTTGAGCCGGTCCGCGGTCCACCGGCTGGAACTGAGGCTGCGGTCGAGCAGCTCGGGGATCTCGCCGTCGCGCTGCGGATAGTAGTTGTCCGTGTCGATCACAAGCTTGCCGTCGAAGAGCTGGGCCGGTAGGTCCGGCACGGCCTTCACCGGGATCGCGATGGCGACCAGTTCGGCGTCCCGCACGGCGTCCTCCACCGTCCCGGCCGTGGCGCCGGTCTCCGCGGCGAGGTCGGCCAGGCTCTCCGGCCCGCGCGAGTTGGCCACCGTCACGTCGTGCCCGAGGGACCGCAGCCGACGGGTAAGGGTGCCGCCGATGTTTCCCGACCCGATGATTCCGATCTTCATGGACCACTCCTGCCTCCGCCGGTGCCCGGCGGTCAGTTCCGGTCGAACCATCAGCAGGTACCCCGACCGGCGCGGCTCGATCGGGGACCGGGACGTACCGCACGTCACGTCTGCCGGCGCGGCGGCCGGTTCCCGTCCCGACGGTACGAGAGTCGCCGGCCACCAGGCGGGCATTCGGCCGAACGCGTCGGTGGCGACGTCAGGGATGGGTGGGGAAATGCAGTGAGGGCCACCCCGTTGGGGGTGGCCCTCACTGAAAGATTGTCCGGCGGTGTCCTACTCTCCCACACCCTCCCGAGTGCAGTACCATCGGCGCTGGAGGGCTTAGCTTCCGGGTTCGGAATGTT
>NZ_JBITLH010000027.1:0-22447 GCF_044465125.1 Micromonospora sp. NPDC049836 | reverse complement strand
GGAGATCCGCGACGACATCCACGAAGCGTTCCTCACTCTCGCCTGCGCCATCATCTGCTGGCGCCGACTCCAACGCTTAAAGAGTTAGGAGCTCTAAGTCACCTCGCCGTCGACCGGTCCTTCAGCGGACACGGCGTCGGAGCGTGGATGCTCAACCAGGCCGCACAACGAGCCGCGCACGGCGGCAAGAAGTGGCTCCGGCTGGATGCCTGGAAGACCAACACGCGGCTGCACGCCTACTACCGTCACCACGGCTTCCAGCAGTTACGGACCGTCCATGTGCCTGGCCGTGGCTCCGGAACGCTTTTCCAGCGCCCGGCTGCGACCACAACTTGACGGCCTAGCGTTATCGGAGGTCTTTTTGATCGTCCCCAGCCGGGGACTCTCGGTCGCCCGGCCCGGTATGACTTCCTGCCCCTGTCGTTCGGATGATCCGGGGGGTGTTGTCGCCGGGTCGGGTGGCGTCGGTGGACCGCTGATAGGGACACGGCCACCCGTGTTGGGGTAGGTCTCTTCGTAACGTGGCTGCCGGCAGTCCGACGCCTGGACCAGCGGCCGAGACCACGGTGCGATGCGTGGAGGCGGGTGGCGGTGCACGACGGATACGGCGTCTACCTCGGCTTGGACGTCGGCAAGGGTGATCACCACGCGGTCGGGCTGGCGCCGGACGGCAAGCGGCTGCATGACGCGGCGTTGCCGAATACCGAGGTCCGGCTGAGGCAGCTGTTCGACAAACTCGCCCGTCATGGTCGGCTGTTGGTGGTGGTCGACCAGCCGGCCTCGATCGGCGCCCTGCCGGTCGCGGTGGCCAGGGCATGTGGTCATCAGGTGGCCTACCTGCCCGGGCTGGCGATGCGTCGCATCGCTGACCTGCACCCGGGCACGGCGAAGACCGACGCCCGTGACGCCTGCGTCATCGCCGACGCCGCCCGCACCCTGCCCCACACACTGCGCCGAGTCGACGTCGGTGACGAAGCCTTGGCCGAGCTGGAGGTTCTGGTCGGCTTCGACGACGATCTCGCTGGTGAAGCCACCCGCGTGTCCAACCGCATCCGGGGACTGCTCACCCAGATCCACCCTGCCCTGGAACGCGTCCTCGGCCCGAGAGCCCACCACAAGGCGGTCCTGGAATTGCTGTCGCGCTGCGGCGGACCTGCAGGGCTTCGCAAGGCCGGCCGCCGCAAACTGCTGTCCATCGCCGCCGTCCACGCACCCCGCATGGGTGAACGCCTAGCCCGTGTTTCAAAGGCTCGGAGGTACTGGTTGATGGCGGCGATGGTCAGGGTGGCTTCGTAGCGCACGGCGAGTTTGTCGTAGCGGGTGGCCATGGCGCGGTGTTGTTTGAGCTGGTTGATGCCGCACTCCACGGCGTGGCGTTGGCGGTAGGTCTCCGGGTTGAAGACGGGTGGCCGGCCGCCGCGGGAGCCTTTGGCCCGGCGATGGGCGTCTTGGTCGGTCTTGCTCGGGATACAGGCCCTGATTCCCCGGCGGCGCAGATAGGCACGGTTGGCCTTGGACGTGTAGGCCCGGTCCGCCAGAACCTGCTGCGGTCGAGTCCGGGGCCGGCCGGGACCGCAGCGGGTAACTCGGATGCGGTCGAGGACTGTGGTGAACTGCGGGCTGTCACCGCGGTGCCCGGCCGTGACGACGGTGGCCAGAACCTCGCGGCCCTGTTCGCAGGCTAGGTGAGTCTTGGTGGTCCACCCGCCCCGCGAACGGCCCAGCGCATGATCGGCGGGCTCGGCGTAGATCCCGCCCGGTGGTTCTTTCTGCTGGTCGCCGTCACGACGGGCACCGGCGGCGTGTTGATGGGCGCGGCTGATCGTGGAGTCGACGCTGACGGTCCAGTCGATCCGCCCGGCCGCATCGGCGGCAGCTTGCAGCCCGGCCAGGATCCGGGCCCAGGTGCCATCACGCTGCCACCGGCGGAACCACCGATACAGCGTCTGCCACGGGGCGTAGTTCGCGGGCACGTCACGCCATGGCGCACCGGTACGTACCCGCCACCGTATGCCGTCGATGATCTGTCGCCTGGTCCACTTGCACGGCCTTCCCCACGACGACTCCGCAGGCAGCAACGGGCACAGGCGCTGCCACTGGATGTCGCTCAGGTCATGCCGCGCCGCCGCCGCTAGGCTGGCCACGAGGTCTCCGGTATTCAGGTTTGCTTGGTCGCTAATCCACTTACCGGAGACCTCTTCAGTTATCGATCACCGCCACGCCGTGACCTCACCCGGCCAACGCGACTTACGAAACGCGCCCTAGTCGAGCAGATCATGACCGCCCTCGACGAGCAGACCGTCACCGTTCCCGGCACCAGCGCAGCAGAGACGATCCTGCCTCGCCTGGCTGACAGCCTCCGCGACACCCTGCGGCAACGCGACCAGGTCGCCGGCGAGGTTGAGAGGATGCTTGATGCGCACCCTCTCGCCCCGGTCCTGACCTCGATGCCCGGCATCGGCGTCAGGACCGCGGCCCGGATCCTGCTCGAAGTCGGCGACGGCACCGCTGGTTCGAGGCGCGCACGAGCGCCTCGGCCACGGCGGCGAGACTGGCAACGGACGCGATCAGGATCGCCGAGTCGGTGGAACGGGAGTGCTGCTCCGCCTCGGCAAGCTGCTCGGTACGCTTCGGGCTCGCCGACCAGCAGGCCCGCCACACCCAAACGAGGATCGTGCCCGCCGCGATCGTCCAGACCACCAGCGGCGTCAGCTCCGGCGCCCCGACGAGCGCGGTGGCCGTGCCGGCGACGACACCGGCGGCCAACGACCACAGCGCACGCCTGACGGACAGCAGGCGTCCCGGCGCACGTCCCGATCGCTGCTCCACCCGTTCAGCGTTCCGGATCAACCGGGCCGGCCAGCGGAAACCCGGAGCCATCACCGGATCCGGCCGCATCGAGGGTGGGGCGGGGTGGCCGGTGTGCTGCGGGGAGGGTTCCTCATCCGCGACCGCAAGTACACCGCCGCCTTTCGATCACGCCTTCGCCGCCCGAACTCGGCGGAGATGTCTGGGGCGCAAGACGGCGGAGAGCGTGGTGCTGTCGGAACACTGAGCGCAATTCGGTCCCCCGCCGATGGCCAAACTCGGACGCCTGCCGGACGCCTGGGTCAAGTCCACCGGTAACAACGCAGCGCTCGTGAGGGCAGACCGCAGGGTCCGCGGGTACCGGGGTCCCGCGCCTCCCGGCCTGCCGGTCAAGGCGCCGATCCGATGGTGGGCAGGCCGCAGGCGCCGACGGGGCCCAGCGCCTGGGACGCTCCGGTGCGACCTCCGCGACAACCACCCTCAGTGGCTGCCCTGCACCCGCAGCGAGTACAAACCCTGGCCTCCCCAGAAACCCATAAGGCCAACTCTGTGGGCGAAAGGTGCGTAGCGTTCAGGTGGGCCTGTGCCGAGGACCCACCCCACCGGCAGAAAGGGTATGAGATGTCGCTCGACGCGTTCCGCATCCCTGGCGGCTCCTTGGACGACTTGATCAGTCGGTTCTTCGGGGGAGATCCGTTCGCGGGACGTCCGGTGGAGCGGGTCGACCTGTCCCGGCTGCTCTCCACCGAGTCGCGGCAACTGCTGCAACGGGCAGCCGAGCAGGCTACGGAGTGGGGCAGCCCGTACCTCAACGTCGAACACCTGCTGTGGGCCGCCACCCAGGCCGACCCCACCCGCCGGATGCTCGGCGCGAGCGGCGCCGACCCCGACGACCTGGCCCGCCAGATAGAGTCGGCCGTCCCCAAGGGCAGGCCACGCGAGGACACGCCTCCGCTCGCGCCGGCGGCGAAGCGCGCCCTGCTCGACGCGCACCGCGAGTCGCGACGGTCCGGCGCGACGTACATCGGCCCCGAACACCTCCTGCTCGGCATCGCCGCGAACCCGGAGACGACCGCGGGCCGGGCGTTGCGGGCGCTCGGTGGGGCCGTCACCGGGCCCACGCCGCCGGCGGGCGGTGCCGACGGGCGCGGGGCCAGCAGCACCCCCACCCTTGACCAGTACGGGCGGGACCTCACCGAGGACGCCCGGGCAGGTCGGCTCGATCCGGTCGTCGGCCGTGATGACGAGATCGACGACACGATCGAAGTGCTCTCCCGGCGTACGAAGAACAATCCGGTGCTCACCGGCGAGCCGGGCGTCGGCAAGACGGCGATCGTCGAGGGCATCGCGCAGCGCATCGTCAACGACGAGGTGCCCGAAACCCTGGCCAACCGGCGTGTGGTCGCACTCGACCTGTCCGGGATGGTGGCGGGCACCAAGTACCGCGGTGAGTTCGAAGAGCGCCTGAAGAACGTGATCCAGGAGGTGACGTCGGGCGAGGACGGGCTGATCCTCTTCATCGACGAACTGCACACCGTTGTCGGCGCGGGCGGCGGTGGCGAGGGGGCGATGGATGCCGGCAACATGCTCAAGCCCGCCCTGGCCCGCGGCGAACTGCACGTGGTCGGTGCGACGACACTGAACGAGTACCGTCGCTACATCGAGAAGGATCCTGCGCTGGAGCGCCGGTTCCAGCCGATCCTGGTGTCGGAGCCGAGCGTGGAGGACACCGTCGCGATCCTCAAGGGCATACGTGACCGGTACGAGGCGCACCATCAGGTGCGCTACACGGACGAAGCGCTGGACGCCGCCGCTGAACTGTCCCACCGCTACATCACCGACCGGTTTCTGCCGGACAAGGCCATCGACCTGCTCGACCAGGCGGGGGCCCGGGTCCGGCTGCGTTCCCGCACACCCGCTCCGGACAAGAAGGAGATCGAGAAGCGGCTGTCCCAGCTGCGCCGGGAGAAGGACAGCGCGGTGGCGAACGAGGATTATCAACGCGCGGGTGCGCTGAAAGCCGAGATCGGTGCGGCCGAGCGGGACCTGGCGGCGGCGCAGGAGGGCACGCCTCCGGTGCCCGAGGTGCATATGAGCGACATCGCCGAGGTGGTCAGCCGCCGTACCGGTGTTCCCGTCACCCAGCTCACGGAGGTGGAGAAGCAGAGGCTGAGGCGCATCGAGGAGCAACTGCACGAGCGCGTGGTCGGCCAGCACGAGGCCGTACGGGCTGTGGCGGCCGCCGTACGCCGATCGCGTTCCGGGCTGAGTGACCCCCAGCGACCCGACGGGTCGTTCCTCTTCCTCGGACCCACCGGCGTCGGCAAGACTGAACTGGCCAGAGCCCTCGCCGCGGCGCTCTTCGGCGACGAGTCCAGCATGATCCGCTTCGACATGAGCGAGTTCCAGGAGCAGCACACGGTCAGCCGGCTGGTCGGAGCGCCCCCGGGCTACGTCGGGTACGAGGAGGCCGGTCAGCTCACCGAGGCGGTCCGGCGCCGGCCATACTCGGTGCTGCTCTTCGACGAGGTGGAGAAGGCGCATGCGGATGTGTTCAACGCGCTGCTGCAGGTGCTCGACGACGGTCGCCTCACCGACGCGCAGGGTCGCACGGTCGATTTCAGCAACACCATCCTGATCATGACGAGCAACATCGGCGCGGACCGCATTCTGGCCGCGCAGGCGGCAGGGCGTCCGGTCAACGACCAGCGCGAGGAACTGATGGGGCTGCTGGGGCAGCGGTTCCGGCCGGAATTCCTCAACCGGATCGACGAGATCATCGTCTTCACCGGCCTGGACCGGGACCAGCTCCTTGAGATCACCGGCCTGCTGCTGGACCGCACCCGCCGTCGGTTGCACGCACAGAACATCAACCTCGAGATCAGCCCGGACGCCACGCAGTGGCTGGCCAACCGGGGCTACCAGCCCGAGTACGGGGCGCGGCCACTGCGGCGCAGCATCCAGCGCGAGTTGGAAGACCGGCTGTCGACCCTGCTGCTCGAGGACGGGGCGAATCCGGGCGACACCATCGATGTCAATGTCGTCGGCGGCGAGCTCGACCTCTCGGTCCGGCCCGCCGCCGTACCGGCTGGCACGTGACACCCGACGAGCAGCTCGGCGAGCCGTCGCGGTGTGTCCCGGGGGCTCCACCCCGGCGAGTTGTTGCAGCAGATCATCCAAACCGCGGCCGTGCTGGGAGGGCTTGACGACGACGCCGGCGCAGGCCGGTCAGCCTGCGGGACAACCGCCCGGCCAACCCCCTGTGCCTGAAGGACGTCGCCATCGGCCCCCAATGCGTAGAAGGCGCTGCGCCGCACGGGCGGCATCCGCTGCACCCCACTGAATGACGGCACCGTGAGCGCCGGACCGGTCGACGTGACGGTCAGTCGCTGACAACCGGCCGCCATCACCGGCTGGCCGTCTGGAGGCGGCCGGTGATCGTCCTCAGGCAGCGCCGACGTCGGTGGTGAAGGTCGCGAAGGCGAGCAGGCCGGAGTAGGCGGCCAGGCCGATGGTGAACCAGGTGAAGCTGGAGTGCCTTTCGGGGGCCAGTTCGTCGACGAAAATGTTGAGCAGGATCCCGCCACCCAGGAAGGCGGTGAGCACGTTCATCAGCACGCCGGTGGGCTGGACGGCGACCGCGGTCACCCAGCCGCCGGCGGCGCCGGCGACCAGGACGAGGCGCCACCCGGTGGTGAGGCTGACCGGGAAGTGCTCGGCCAGGACGCCGTCGGTGGCCAGCACGTGCAGCCCCATGGCGACGGCGAACAGCACCGCCGGCCCGAGCCCCGCGTCCAGCTTAGTCGCCAGGGTGTACGTGATCAGGCCGCTGTACAGGGCGAAGAAGCCGAGCTGGAACCCGAAGACCAGCCGGGTGGGCTCTTGCCGGCGCTGCTGCGAGCGGTGGGTGACACGTTCCAGGGCGTAGAACGTGAAGAAGCCGACCAGCGCGACGAGGAACAGCACGAATCCGCGGGCCGGGGTGGGCCTGATCTCCTCCTCCAGGACGTGGGCCACCGCCTGGTTGCCCTCCGCGAGGCGCGGCAGCAGGTAGAGGAACACGTACGCGGCGGCGATGCCGCCACCGAGGGACGTCGCCGCGTGGGTGGGCACCGGCAGTCTCCGGCGGATGGCCGGCGCGAGAAGGTGCAGGGCTCCCAGCGCCACCGCCGCCGCCAGCGCCGCCCACAGGCTGCCCGCCCGGGTGAGCGTCACCGGGGCGGTGGGTTGCCGGCGGCCGGCTTGGAGCGCTGGAAGATGCCGAACAGCCAGAGCAGGGAGGGCGCCAGCAGCAGCGCTCCGACCGCGAGGACGGCGAGCACCGTGGCGAGCACGATGGGATCACCGGCCGCCTCGGTGACGGTCAGGTCGGGCGGCAGCAGGTCTGGGTACTGGGCGGCGCCCCAGGCCCAGAGGACGGCCGCGACCGCGAGGGCCGCGGTCACCCGCACCGCCCGGTAGCGGCCGGTGGCGATCAGCACCAGCGACCCGAGCCCCGCGGCGAACGAGAGCAGCACCAAGGCGAGCGCCCGGCCCCGAAGATCGGCGAAAAGGTCCGGCGCGTCGGCGGCGACGACGGCCAGCCCGGCCGCCGCGCCGACGCCCACCACTATGCCGGTGACCAGGGCGCGGCGGCGGAACTGGGCCACCAGGTCGGCGGCACCGGCGCGGCGCGCGTCGTGGATGAGGTAGACCGCGGCGAGGTACGCGCACACGCCGATCGCGAGCAGTCCGCCGTAGATGGAGGTGGGATTGAGCCAGCTGCGCCAGATGTCACCCTCGGCGATGCCGGGTGGGACGCGACCGGAGGCGACTGCGCCGACGATCGAGCCGAGGAAGAACGGGGTGGCCACCGAGGAGAGCGCGAAGGTGGCGCCGTAGAGGCGTTGCTCGGTGAGGGTGTGACTGGCCTTGCGGAAGGCGAAGGCCGCGCCACGACCGATGATGCCCAGGGCGGCCAGGGTCAGCGGGATGTAAAGGGTGGAGGCGAACGCGGCGAACGCGGGCGGAAAGGTGGTCCAGAACAGGGTGATCACCAGGATCAGCCAGACGTGGTTGGCCTCCCACACCGGGCCGATCGAGTGCGCGATCAGTTCCCGGCGGGCTGCGCCGCGGCGCGCCCCGCCGGCGAGGAGGTCCCAGATCCCGGCGCCGAAGTCCGCGCCGGCGAGCAGGGTGTAGAGCGTCAGACCGGCCAGCAGCACCCCGAGCAGGACGTCGACGACGGTCATCGGCCGCTGTCCACCGGTTCGGGTACGCCCTCCTGCGGAGCGACCGGCTCGTCGCGGTGGCAGGCCATCCGCCACAGAACCGCGACGGTGGCGACGGTGAGCACCGCGTAGACGGCGGCGACCAGGGCCAGGCCGGTGGCCAGGCCCGGCGCCGGATTTACCGCCTCGGCGGTGCGCAGCACGCCGTACACGATCCAGGGTTGCCGCCCGACCTCGGTGACGACCCAGCCGGCCTCGACCGCGACGGCGGCGGCGACCCCGGACAGGGCGGCGGCCCGCAGGAACCACGGCGAGCGCGGCGGACCCCGACGCCGCCACCACGCAAGCGCCCACCAGGCGGAAAGCGCTACCAGCCCGAAGCCGATGGCCACCATCAGCTGGAACGCCCACTTGACCACCGTCACCGGTGGCTCCTGATCGTCGGGCACCTGGTCCAGGCCCATGACCACGGCGTCCGGATCCCACCTGGCCAGCAGCGACAGGGCGTTGGGCACCTCGACTGCGTACCGCAGTTCCCCGTCGACGTAGACGCCGCCGAGCGAGAGCGGCGCGCCGGCCTCGGTGCGGGCCAGCCCCTCCATCGCGGCGAGCTTGGTGGGCTGGTACTCCGCGACGAAGTGCGCCGCCCAGTCGCCGACCACGACCTGCACCGGGGAGAGCACCGCAGCGACGGTGAACGGGATGGCGAAGCCGAGCCGGTGGTAGCGGTCCCGGCGGCCGCGCAGCAGGGCCACCGCGTAGACGCTGGCGATGCCGAAGCCGGTCACCATGAACGCCGCGACGATCATGTGCAGGGTCTGCGGCGGCGTCGCCGGGTTGAACATCGCCTGCCACGGCCTGACGTCGGTGACCTCGCCGGAGACCAGGTCGAAGCCGCGGGGCTGGTTCATCCAGGCGTTTGCCGACACCACGAAGAACGCGGACGCCACGCCCGCGACACAGACCGGCAGTCCGGAGAGCAGGTGCACCCGGGGTGGCACCCGGTCCCAGGCGTACAGGTAGATCCCGACGAAGATGGCCTCGACGAAGAACGCGATGCCCTCCATCGCGAACGGCAGGCCGATCACGTCGCCGAAGCGGCCCATCAGGCCGGGCCAGAGCAGCCCCATCTCGAACGACAGGATGGTCCCCGACACCGCGCCGACCGCGAACAGCACGCCCATCGCCTTGGCCCAGCGGTGCGCCAGCCGGGTGAAGGTCGGGTCCCCGGTGCGCAGACCGCGCCACTCGGCGAAGACGGTGACCGCCGGCATGCCGACGCCGAACGAGGCGATCACGATGTGCCAGCCCAGGGACAGGGCCATCTGCACCCGCGCCGCCATGAGGTCTCCCGGGGCGGCGTCCTGGGCGAGCAGGTCAACCAGCATCGGGTTCCCCACCTTCGTTGCGTGTCAGCCCTATGGTGGTCTAACGGCCCGGCTGCTGGTCGGCAACGCGAATGCCGCATCCCGGGCGCGGAATCAGGGCTTGTACTCGCTGCGGGTGCGGGGCAGCCACTGCGGGTGCTTCTCCCGCAGGTAGCGAACCATCGCCTCGCGCAGGTCGCAGCGGAGGTCCCAGGCGCTCGGCCCGTCGGCGGCGGACGCCTGGATCTGGATGACGACGGTCTGCGGGTTGGCATCGACCATCTGAAGCACCCACTGATGCCGGTCCCACAGCGGCGACGCCTCGATCAGGCGCTGCGCCTCGACGCGCAGGTCGTCCAGGTTGGCGGTGTGGTCGACGTGGATCTGGACCTTGCCGACCACCCGGGTCTCGTGTCGCGTCCAGTTCTGGAACGGGCGCTCGGTGAAGTAGGTCGTGGGCAGGATGAGCCGGCGGTCGTCCCAGAGCCGGATCACCACGTTAGTCAGTTTCACCTCCTCGACGCGACCCCACTCGCCGTCGATGACGAGCACGTCACCGATGTAGAGGCCGTCCGCGAAGGCGACCTGGATGCCGGCGAAGGCGTTGCCCAGCGCGGTCCGGGCGGACAGGCCGATCACGGCGCCGATCACACCGGCCGAGGTGAGCACCGAGATGCCGAACAGGCGTATCGGCTCGAAGGTGGTCATGATCAGACCGATCGCGACGATCGTGACCGCCGTCGAGGTCAACCGTCGCACCGGCCGGATCTGGGTGCGGGTGCGGCGGATCCGACGGTCGGCCATCACCCCGGCCGGCAGCCGGCTGAACGCCACGATCTCGGCGACGTGCAGCGCCCTGACCACCAGCAAGGCGACGCTGCCGATCAGCAGCAACAGGATGGCGTGCCGGCCCTCGCGCAGCCACCGGCCCGGCCCTCCCGGCAGCGCGGCGTAGAGGCCAGCGAGTAGCAGAACGGCGGTCGTCGGGCGGCGGCAGGCCTGGCGCAGCGGCGCCAGCAGCCATTTGTAGCGACCATGGGCGATCCGGTTGACGAGTACGCCGCTGAGCACGTCCACCAGCACGGCCGCCGCCACCGCGGCCAGCATGATCACCGCTCGGCCCATCAGCTGCCGTTCACCGCGATACCGATGGTCATTACTTCCGCTCCCGTCCGGGTCGTCCCCACGGCAGCGTGTCACGAGACGGCCGATCGCCGGGCGTACATCGCGACCGGCCGAAGTCCCCCGGCGGCCGCGGCACGCGGCGCCGCCGCCCGGGGCTCGGGTGGCGAGGAGGTCGCCCGTGATCATCCGCGCTAGCCGAATCCGCCGTGGGAGGCAAAAACCAGGCCGCGGTGCACACCTGGTACCCGGCCAAGTTCGGCGGAGGTCCGGTGGCGCCGTTGCGGACCGTCGCCGATGCCATTGCCACCTGGCCCGAGTACGCCACCGCCGTGGCCGTACGCCTCGACGCGCATGACCAGATCACGGTATGCGCGCCCCACGGCCCCGACGATCTGCTCGATGGGGTGTGGCGGCGCAACCCGGCCAGGGCCAGCGCGGAGATCTCCCGGCGGCGACTCGCCCGCCACCGCCCCACCGAACGCTGGCCTGGTGTCCGCGTCGTGATGTGACCCGGCGCTCGAAGCCCGCTGCCCGAGTCGACCTGCTAATCGCAGGGTGCCCCGTTGCGACATGTGAGTGCGTCTAAGGATGTCTCGTAACTCGGTGATGGCGTTGCCGCGCAACGGTTCCTGGATCAGCCGGCCAGGATGATGTTGTGGAGGTGGGCGATGCCGGATGCGGTGTCGGCCAATGTGTGGGCGGCGCGGCGGTAGTCGCGCAGGATCTTGAAGCATTTCATGCGGGCCAGGGCGTGTTCGACCTGCGCTCGGACCGAGCGATCCTGCTTGTTCAGGTCCGCCTTCCACTCGGGCAGATCACTGCCGTCAGCGGGCTTGCGGTACGGGATGATTACCTCAGGATTGCCGCGGTAGGCGCCGTCTGCCATGACCGGTCGGCCGGCCAGCTTTTAGAACTCCTAACCCCGATGATTCGCCGGTGACGGCCGCTTGTTCGACCAGGCCCGCAGCTATCGACCAATGTTGATGGAGTGCGTGGTCTGGGCGGGGGCGGCGGCGAGGTGCGTCTGTGGCAGCACCACGACGTGCTGACCTGCCAGGTCAGCGACAACGGGCCCGGGCTGGGCGAGATTGCCGTCGCGCTGCCGTCGCCTGATGGTTTCCGAGCGTCGGCAAGGTGTGACGCATCAGCTGACCGGCCACAGCCCTGGCCCGGTATGCGGTGACCAGGCGATCATGGCCGGAAAGCAGGCCCGGATGGCGCGCCCAGCTACCCAACGGCTGTCGAGACGGCACAGCGCAGCAGAGGAGTGGTATGTCTGACGAGCTCGGCGTGACAGGCACTCCCGCGTTCGTGCGCGGCTCACCGTGTGACGTCGCGGTGATCGGAGCGGGCATGGTCGGCTTGTCCACGGCCTGGTTCCTGCAGGAAGCCGGCGCACGGGTGACGGTCTACGAGCGTCATCACGCTGGCGCCGGCTCGTCGTGGGGCAACGCCGGCTGGCTGACCCCGGGGCTGACCGCCCCACTGCCGGAACCTGCGGTGCTGCGTTACGGTCTACGCGCGGTGCTCAGCGCCCGATCCCCGGTGTACCTGCCGCTGCGGGCCGACCGTGACCTGTGGCGTTTCCTGCTGTCGTTCGTGTTCTACAGCACCGCCCGGCGGTGGCGACGGGGCATGGCCGCCTACGTCCCCCTCAACGAGCGCTGCCTGGATGCCTTCGATGCCCTCGCGGCCGGCGGTGTGAGCGCCGTGACGACGCCGGCGGAACCCTTCCTGGCCTGCTTCGCCCGCGAGCGTGACAGCCGTGGGCTGCTGGACGAGCTGGAACAGATGGGCGACGCCGGTCAGGACGTCACCTTCCGCCCGGTGACCGGACAGGTGGTCCGATCGATGGAGCCCGTTCTGAGCGACCGGGTCGGTGCCGCCGTCCAGATTTTCGGGCAGCGGTACCTGAACCCTTCCGAGTTCATCCCGTCGCTGGCGGATGCGGTCCGGGCCCGCGGCGGCCGCATCCTCGACAACAGCGAGGTGACCGGTCTGCAGCCGGCAACCACGGACGTCCGCGTCACCGGCCCATTCGGGCAGCAGCGCCGCCATGACGCTGTGGTCATCGCCACCGGAGCGGCCTTCGGTGAGCTGGCGGCACGCTTCGGCGTACGTCGCCCGGTGCAGGCCGGGCGCGGCTACAGCTTCAGCGTGCCTGTCGAACGGATGCCCGCCGGCCCGCTGTACTTCCCGGCGCAGCGGGTCGCCTGTACTCCGTTGGGCAGCCGGTTGCGGGTAGCCGGGATGATGGAGTTCCGCCGGCCCGCCGACGAGTTGGACCCGCGACGCATCACCGCCGTCGTCGACGCGGTGCGGCCGTTGCTCAACGGGGTGAACCTTGATGACCGTCGCGACGAGTGGGTCGGTTCCCGGCCGTGCACTCCTGACGGCCTGCCGTTGATCGGCGCGACCGCCGCGCCGCGGGTGTTCGTCGCCGGTGGCCATGGCATGTGGGGCATCGTCCTGGGGCCGATCACCGGACAGTTGGTGGCCCAAGCGGTGCTCAAGGGTGAGGTGCCCGCGGAGCTGGCGCCGTTCGACCCGCTGCGCTAGCGGGTGCGTCAGCGCTGCCGAAGCCCCTGCCGAACGTCCGGAACGATCAATTCAAGGTGGTCCGATGCTGGTGGCGAGCTCTCGCTCGCACACCGTCACTGCGTTGGCGGCGTTCAAAGCTGTCCATCTCACGGCCCCGCGGCCGATCGCCGCAGTTTCCGACGGTTGCTCCTCGAGCAGGACGGCGACTGGGCAACGCAGCCCGCAGCCGTCGGGTCGAGACCCACGGCGAGCGAGGTAGTTCACGACACCCACCGATCGCCAGGGCGAAGCCGTTCGAGCTTCCGCCCTCTTGCTTCCCGAAGCACTTTCGGCCTCCCGACCAAAAAGCGGTACATGAGCGTCGACATCGAAGTATCCGATCAGGGCTGGCTCGCCGGCCTCCGTGCGTCGCTGAGCGAGGACTTCGCCGCCCAGACGACCGGCTCAAGGAACTGACGGAGATCTCGGCCGACACCGGCGACCCCGGCGAAGCACACAACCGGGCGGCACTGGTGACGGCCACCCGGCACAACCTCGAACAGGTCACCGGTGCGCTGCGACGCATCGCCGAGGGCAGCTACGGCCGCTGCGAAAAATGCGGCGGCCTCATCCCCGCCGAACGGCTCGAAGTGCTACCGCATACCCGGTTCTGCGTCCCCTTCCAGCAGAAACACAAGGGCTGACGGAATGCCGCGGCAGCGGCCGCGCCGGCCTCGTCGCCGGCGCGGCCGCTGATCATGGCAGCACTCAGCCCCGTCACCCGGCAGCCGGATGGCGGGGCTGCCGAGTGGTTGTGACATCCACGTCGATGACGTCCAGGATGCCCAGCAGTCCCGCCAACGCGATCGCCTCGCTACGCGAGAGGGTCAGGCTGCAGGTGGCATCGGGATCGTCGCTGACGCCGTGGATCAGCTCGCGTCGACCGCCGGCGTAGTGGGTGACAACGCCGACCCGATGACCGGTGACGGTGGTGAATGCGTGGCACTCTCCGATGCCCGGCAGCGGTGTGAATTCGACGTCCATGACAAACTCCGGAAGAAGACGACCGCAACCGCGGCCGGGAAGTGGATACGGATGCGGGACCGGCCCACGTCAGCTCGTGAGTAGCCGGCGCAGGCCGGTGAGCGTGGCCAGCGGCGGTTCGGCGGGCATCGTGATGGAGCGGCCGGTCAGCGCGGCCAACCTCGCGGCGGCTCCGGCGGCGGTCGCACCACCACCGGTGAGCAGCAGCCGCCGCTGACCACCCCGCGGACGGTCGAGACGGCGCACACAGTCGGCGATCGCCGGGATCCGGTCGACGGATCCGGCGTCATCGACACGCTCCGCCGCGACGATGCTGCGGTCACAGATGCGTGCCACTTCGGTACGTCCGGATCCGATGTCCACCACGACCACGTCACCGCCCGGGTCAGGACGGCAGGCCAGAGCAGCCGCGAGTGGCTCCTCCACTGCATTGACCCGTCCACCGACGGCACGGCGGACCGCGGCGACAAGCACGTTGCGCTGGCGCAGGGTCGCGGTCGCCGGCACACCGACCAGTACGGGATAGGCGGTGTCGGAAGGTAGGCGGAGATCGGCGGTCAGCAACCGGAGCAGGTGCACGCAGGCGAAGAAGTCGCGCACCACGCCGTTGCGCACCGGCCACGTGGCGGTCACACCGGGGGTCTGAGCGGTCAGCGCGGCTCGTCCGGCCACGTGCCGGTCGGTGCTGGGGCGGCAGAGCACCGTCGGTTCAGTGATCACCGTTCCAGCCTGCGGCGTCCACAGCCGGACGGTGGACGTTCCGAGGTCAAGGGCAAGGCACGACTGTACGCCCGGACGAGCGTAGGCGCCGGCGGTCAGCATGTCGTCCACCCGGGTACGTCGGGGACCAGGTGTCGAGGGCTAACGAAGGGAAGCGACGTCGCCGGCAGGTCAATGAGCATGCAGAAGCGAAAGTCATGAATGAAGGGTGGCATGGTGCTCCCAGCCAAGGGGCAGCGTCGTGTCCGACGCCGCGCAACGGGCGGCTTCAGGCGGTGAGCGTCCACGTCGGCGGGGCCCGGTCCGCCGACCACGCCGGTACACAGCCCGGGACCGCACAGCGGGTCAGCCGGAAGACGATGCACAACCCGATGTCCCGGGCGGTGGACACGACCAACACCAGCACAGCCCAGACGAGCAACGTCGGCACCGCAACTCGCCGGCCGACGCCCCCGAGGCCGCGCCCGTCATCCATGTCGGCCACCATAGCCGTCCAGAACAGGAAGGGCCACGACAGCACTCAAGCGGTCGACCGAGGTCTCGGTCATCCGGCCCGCACCGCAGCCAGTGACCGCGGGCCGGTTGCCGGGCATCGGCAACGAGCGCGACGAAGTTGCGCCGGATCCGACCGCTTTCACTGAGCTGTTCAGCGGCGACGACGGGATTCGGTAAACGCTTGTATCAATGGAAGTGATCGGTGTAACCGTGCCCGCGGACGTCCTCTCGTCCGACCAGCGCGCTGCCGGTATGTGTCGCTCTGCCCCGCAGACCGCGGTCGCGATTGGCCTCGGCAGCAGCTCGATCGGCGTCTGGGCGGCGCACCGCGGCACCATCAGCGCGCCGTGCGGGGACGCGTCTACCTCCGCCGGTTCTCTGATCCGGCGCGGCTGTATCGTCGACGCCGACGGCTGCGTGATCCTGCTGTCCCACTTGATCCGCCTTTTCAGCGAACCGGTGCCTCCGGCGGTGTCGTCGCGGCCTGCCGCCCGGTCCTAGCCGGCGAACACGACCAGACCGTGATGCGCCGCGTCGTCGAGACGGTCCTCGCACCCTCCCGCCTGGTGTTCATCGACACCGTGCGCGCCGCCGCGATCGGCTCGGGAGCAGCCGGCAGCCTGCTGGTCACCGACGTCGGAGCCCAGCTGACCGAGGTCGCCCTGCTGCACCACAGGCGGGTCGCAGCACGGCCGTGATCTCCGGAACCGACCCCCCGGCGGCGAAGCACGCCAACCGCCTGCCGCCGTACCGCCTCACACTCGCCCACCGCGCGGACAACCCACCTCATCGAAATGCCCCATCACCCGGGCCTGGGGTGATTAACGGTGACGACCACGCTGACAGGCCGAGTTGCAATGAACGAGTTGACCTTTCAAGATCCAGAACGGACCGTCCAGCGGTAACGGCGTTCCGGCCGTCCGGTGTTTCCGTACCTGAGTGTTACTGCGGCCCGGCCGACTACGGCGAAGTGTTCGAGGTAACGGCGGGCACTGACTCGGGAGATGCCGATCTGATGCGCACACTCGGCGGCGGAGAGGGTTCCCGCTTGCTTCCGGAGGATCCCCTCCACCAGTCCGGCAGTCTCTGGGCTGAGGCCGCGGGGGAGAGCCGACGAGCCGGTGATCGGGCTGCTCGACGTGAGCGCCCGGTCGATATCCCCCTGGTCGCAGACCATGCTCTTCGAGAGAGTGCTGCGCCGCGCGGCATACTGCTCGAGCCTGCCCCGCAGTTCCTCGAAGCTGAATGGTTTGAGAAGGTAGTTGACCGCGCCGTACCGCACCGCCCGGCGTACATTGTCGCTCTCCCGGGCAGCGCTGATAACGAGGACATCGCAGTCATGCCCGGCGGTGTGCAGCCTGGCGACCACGTCGAGGCCGAACATGTCCGGAAGGTACAAGTCGAGCAGCACCAGGTCTGGGCGCAACTGCTCCACCGCGGCGATTGCCTCTTCCCCGGTGCTCGCGGTTGCCACGACCCGGAAGTCTTCGAGCCGTTCGACGAAACCGCGATGGATCCGGGCCACCCTGAAGTCATCATCAACGATCAGCACGTCGATCACGGCCCTGCCTCCAGCGGGGCTACCGACATTCGCGCGGTGAACATCGCGCCCTCCTCGGTGTTCGTCACTGCGACCTCACCACCGCGGCGGTGACAGACCATGCGGGTGAGCGCGAGGCCGATACCCCGTTCACCGCCCTCTGCCGCTTTCGTCGTGAAACCGTGGGCGAACACTTCCTGCGCCAGTCGGGGAGCGATCCCCGGCCCCGAGTCGCGGACGACGATTTCGATCGATGCGGAATCCTGACGCAACTCGACTTCTACCCACTGGTTTCCGGCGCCCGGCCTGCCGTTGATGTCCGGGCAGGCGCCCGAGTCCGCGGGGGAGACATTCCGGCCTCCTGCGACGGCTTCGACGGCGTTGTCCACGAGGTTGCCCAACACCGTACCCACATCGGCTGATACCGCCATGTCCAGCCGGCCCAACCTGGTCCGCTCAGAGATCCGCAGTTCCACGCGGCGCTCGGCGGCGACCGCCGATTTGGCCGTGAGCAGAGCTGCCACCGCAGTGTCGTGGATCCGGCTCGTCACCGCGAGGTCCAGGGAGGCGCGATGCCGGCTGAGCGCCTCGACATACCGGACCACCTCCTCGTGCTCACCGATCTGGATCAGCCCGGAGATGGTGTGCAGCTGATTCGCGAACTCGTGTGTCTGTGCGCGCAGCGACTCAGTGGTACTGCGAAAGGAACCGATCTCCTGCTCCAGGCGGGCCAGCTCGGTCCGGTCCCGCAGTGTGGTGACCGAGCCGAGCCGCCGGCCGTCCTTGTTCACCCTCATCCGGCTCATCACGAGCACCCGGCCGCCCCGCACCACGACCTGGTCCCGCGTCTCCCGCGCGCTGCCCGCCCCCGTGAGTACGTCGCGTAGCCGGCCCTCGATCCGTAGCTCCGACAGGCTGCGGCCGAGGCAATGTTCGGGCAGGTCGAGCAATCGGCGGCCGACAGAGTTGACCAGCGTGACCCGGTGTTGCGGATCGAGCGCGATGACCCCTTCGGCTAGGCCGTGCAGCAGCGCTTCCCGGTGCTCTGCCAGACCGGCGATCTCCCGCGGTTCGAGGCCGAGGGTCTGCCGCTTGATGCGCCGGGCCAGCAGCCATGATCCGAGCACTCCGAGGGCGCTGGCTATGCCGAGGTAGGTGAAGAGGTAGGACGAAGCGTCGACCAGCCGTTGCCACCAGGACGGAAGTGCCTCGCCGACCATCACCACGCCCAGATGCCGCCCGAGGTTCTCCTTCTTGCGGTCGCCCAGGACCGGCACCTGCGCCACCAGCTCGCGTGCCCCGCCCACCGCCAGCTCACCGAACCAGCTCCGACCGCCGGCGACCCTCGGATCACCGAGCACCATGAGGCTGCCCACCAGCGTCGGGTTGGTGGAGGTGACTATCCGTCCGCTGTCATCGGCGACGCTGACGGTGGTCACGTTCGCCTGAACCGGCAGGTTCTGCACCAGGGACGCGATCGTCTCCCCGGGCGCCGGCCGGTCGAGGCGGTCCCGTAGCAGCGGGTTCCCGGCGAGTTGTTCGCCGAGGGCAGCGACACGGCGGCCTTCGACCCGGTTGAAGGTGGCCGCCGACTGCGCCAGCGACACGGCCGCCACCGCTGCGAGCACCACGACGATGATCGCGAGTTGGAGAGCGAGCAACTGCCCGGCGAGCGTACGACGCCGAGGCATGACCGCGACCACAAAGACCTCAACTTCCGCTGGTGACACAAGGCAGACGGGGAGCCTGCGCCGGGGTCATCATCTTGCCGCCGGTCTGAATCGAAACGGAAGAGAAACATGATGGCAACCAGAAGAATTGCGCTACTCGTGGGCGTCTCCGCAACCATGGCGGTCGCCCTGGTGGGCTGCGGCGCCACGGCAGAAGAGGGCGAGGCGGGCGCCGGCGGCGACGGCAAGCCGATTACCGGTCTACGCATCATGGTGCCGAACAGCCCCGGTGGCGGATACGACACCACGGCCCGCACGGCGGCGAAGGTGATGGAGGATGCCAAGATCGCCGCTGGCGTGCAGGTGTTCAACCTGCCCGGAGCAGGCGGCACGGTCGGACTGCAGCGCATCGTGAACGAGAAGGGCAACGGCAAGCTCGCGATGCAGATGGGGCTGGGAGTGGTCGGAGCCTCATACACCTCGAAGTCGTCGGCCACTTTGACTGATACCACCCCGCTGGCCAAAATGATCGAGGAAGCAGGCGCGGTCGTCGTGCCGAAGAACTCGCCGTACCGGACGATCAACGACTTGGTCACGGCCTGGAAGGCCAACCCGAAGGGCCTCGCTGTCGGCGGCGGCTCGTCCCCCGGAGGCCCCGACCACCTGCTGCCGATGCAACTGGCCAAGACCATCGGCATCGACCCGCGACAGGTCAACTACATCTCGTACGACGGCGGGGGCGAGCTGCTGCCAGCCCTGCTCGGAGGCAAGGTGGCCTTCGGCGCAAGTGGGTTCGGGGAGTTCCTCGATCAGGTCGAGGCCGGGCAGCTCCGGGTTCTCGCGGTGACCAGCGAAGCGCCGGTCGACGCGCTACGGGACGTACCGACGCTGAAGTCCGCAGGTATCGACCTCGTCTTCACCAACTGGCGGGGCATCGTCGCACCGCCCGGCATCAGCGACGCCGACAAGAAGCTGTGGATCGATGCGTTGACCAGGATGCACGACTCCGCCGAGTGGAAGACCGAACTCACCAAGCGGGGCTGGACCGACGCGTTCGTCACGGGCGATCAGTTCGCCGCCTTCCTCACCCAGCAGGACAGGTCGGTGGCTGACCTGCTCAAGCAACTCGGCCTGGCATGACCGGCCGGCCGAGCCGATCGGATCGGGACGGCGGTTCGCCGTCCCGGTTCCCGGCGTTGTCTGACATCCCGATCCAGCGCGCGCCTGAGCCGTCGGACGCGGCACGAGCGGACGACGCGCCGCGTTCCGCAGCGGATGCGTCGAAGCCGGACCGCGCACAGTACGTCGTCTGCGTCTTCCTGGCGCTGGTCGGGATCATGGTCGTCGTCGACGCGACCCAGATCGGTCAGGCGGTGAGCAGCACCGACCCGCTCGGCCCACGACCGGTGCCGATCCTGCTCGGCACGCTGCTCATGGCCGTCGCGGTGGTCTACGCCGTCGATGTGGCTCGTGGCGGCGTCGGCGAGCCCGAGGCCGGCGAGGACGTCGACCTGGCCACTCCTGTCGACTGGCGCACCGTCCTGCTTCTCCTCGCGGCGTTCCTGACCAACGCAGTGTTGATCGAGCCGCTCGGCTGGGTGATCAGTGGCTCGTTGCTCTTCTGGGGCACGGCGTTCGCGCTCGGCAGCCGCAGCCACGTCCGGAACCTGCTGATCGCCGTGGGGCTCTCGCTCATCACGTTCTACACATTCGCCATCGGGCTCGGCGTCAACCTGCCCGCCGGCGTGCTGCGAGGAATCCTGTAGATGCAGAACCTCCATTCGCTTCTCGACGGGTTCGCCCACGTGGCGACGCCGATGAACCTGCTCATCGCGCTTCTCGGTGTCACCATCGGCACCGCGGTCGGTGTACTACCGGGCATCGGCCCCGCGATGACAGTAGCGCTGCTGCTGCCTGTGACGTACGGCATGGAGCCCACCCAGGCCTTCATCATGTTCGCCGGCATCTTCTACGGCGGAATGTACGGCGGATCGACCACGTCGATCCTGCTCAACACTCCCGGTGAGTCCTCGTCGGTGGTGACCGCGATCGAGGGCAACAAGATGGCCAAGGCCGGCCGGGCAGCGCAGGCGCTGGCCACCGCCGCGATCGGGTCGTTCGTCGCCGGAACCATCGCCACCCTGCTGCTGGTGGTCATCACCCCGCCGGTGGTCCGGTTCGCGGTCAGCCTCGGCGCGCCGGACTACTTCGCCCTGATGCTGCTGTCGTTCGTCGCCGTCACCTCGGTGCTGGGCGCCTCCCGGGTACGCGGTTTCGCCTCGTTGCTGATCGGCCTGGTCATCGGAGTGGTGGGGATCGACAGGGTGACCGGTCAACAACGGCTCACCTTCGGCGTGCCGCAGCTCGCAGACGGCATCGACGTGGTTGTGGTGGCTGTCGGGATCTTCGCCGTGGGCGAAGCGCTCTGGATCGCCGCGCACCTCCGACGCCGTCCGGCCGAGGTGATCCCGGTCGGCCGGCCGTGGATGGGCCGCGACGACTGGCGCCGGTCTTGGAAGCCCTGGCTGCGCGGCACCGCTTACGGATTCCCGTTCGGGGCGCTACCCGCGGGCGGCGCTGAGATACCCACGTTCCTGTCGTATGCCACCGAGAAGAAGTTGTCCAAGCACCGGGACGAGTTCGGCCGGGGAGCGATCGAAGGCGTCGCCGGCCCCGAGGCGGCCAACAACGCGTCCGCCGCCGGCACGCTGGTACCGATGCTCGCCATCGGCCTGCCCACCAACGCCACCGCCGCGGTGATGCTGGCCGCCTTCGAGCAGTACGGCATCCAACCCGGCCCGCTGCTCTTCGAGCGGGAGTCGGGTCTGGTCTGGACGCTCATCGCCAGCCTCTTCGTCGGGAACCTGCTGTTGCTGGTGCTGAATCTCCCGCTCGCGCCCGCCTGGGCGCGGCTGCTCCGGATTCCTCGACCGTATCTCTACGCCGGCATCCTCTTCTTCGCGTCTATGGGCGCGTACGCCGTCAACGCACAGCCGTTCGACCTTTTCCTGCTGCTCGTACTCGGCCTGCTCGGCTTCGGCCTGCGCCGGTTCGGGCTGCCGATCCTGCCGCTGATCGTCGGGGTGATTCTGGCTCCGCGCGCCGAACTGCAGGGCCGCCGGGCGTTGCAGCTGTCCGGTGGAGAGTGGCACGGGCTGCTGGGTGGCTGGGTGTCGGGTTTGATCTACACCACCGTGCTGGTGGTGCTCTTCTGGCCGTTGGTCCGGCGGTTCGTCCTCCGCCGGCGTGCAAGGATGGTGACAGGGTGACCGTTCTGGTGGGATACGTTCCATCCCCGATGGGAATGGCAGCCCTGCAGGCCGCGATCGGACAAGCGCGATTCCGCGACGAGCCGGTGCTCGTGGTGAACACCTCGCGGGGAGATGCCTACGTTGATCCCTGCTTCGCTCAGCAGCCCGACCTGGACGCGGTGACCCGCGAGCTGACCGCGTCCGGGGTACCGTTCGCGATCAGGCAGCTCATGCAGGGTCGGGACGCCGCCGAGGAGATAGCCGATCTCGCCGAGGCGCAGGACGTGTCGTTGGTAGTCATCGGAATCCGGCATCGAAGCCCGATCGGCAAGCTGATCCTGGGCTCGACCGCACAGGAGATCCTGCTCCGGGTCTCCTGCCCGGTCCTCGCGGTGAAGGCCGCGACGCCACGACGGATATCTCGGGCAGCGGGGCCGTCCCGCTGGCCTCTCCCCAGTGAGCCGTAGCCGCCGGGTCACCACCCTGAGCCCAATGACGGTTCATGAATGCTCGCGAAGCTTCCGCCCGCCATTGCCACCGAGACTGCGACGCTTTCTTGACGACATGCCCTCGCGCGAGGACGGGGGAGTAGCGACTACCCGTGTCGGCTCCGCCTGAAAACTAACCCCGTGGTTCCGGCTGAAGGTTGACCCCCTCCGGAAGCATCGGGAGGTGCTGAGCGTGGAGGACTGGGCGG
>NZ_JBITLH010000026.1:0-27087 GCF_044465125.1 Micromonospora sp. NPDC049836 | reverse complement strand
CCGCCCAGTCCTCCACGCTCAGCACCTCCCGATGCTTCCGGAGGGGGTCAACCTTCAGCCGGAACCACGGGGTTAGTTTTCAGGCGGAGCCGACATCAACACGGTGCAGCAACGCTCGCCCCGGGTGGTGTGCTGCGACCCATCGCCGGTCAGCATCAGTTGTCTCGTCGTCAAGCCAGACGAATGGGCGTCCCGCTGCCCACTGGGTAAGGCAGACGGTCTTCCAGTGCAGACCGCGCTCTGGATCCTCGTCGCCGTCCGGCCACTCGACGACGGGCAGGTCTGGAAGCCCGAGCCGTGGCGAGATGACCTCGTTCGCCTCCGCCATCCAGGTCGTCGCCCAGACCAACTGGCATCCCAGCGCCAAGAGCCGACGCCCGTCACCTGGGTCAAGCCGGTCCAGCAGAGGATTGCCAGTACCGTTCAGCGGCTGCACGACGGCGCTGTCCACGAAACGCTCGCGGCTAACCGGCCGGGCTTTGAACGGGATCAGCGGCCCATCCACATCGAGGAAGATTGCGGGGCGGTTGTCCATGCCGGGCACGCTCGAACCGTATCGTGACCCATCGGGGCCGAGTGACGCGCATGCACTTCCCCTCGGCGGGTCCGGATGCTGGACCGAGCGACGTCGGCGACGGCGCGTGGCAGCGCTCGAACGGCGCGCCGTATCAGCGGCAGGCCGCCATGCGCAGCCGGCCCCACGAGAGGTGAGGAAGTAATCGCTACCGGAAGCCGCCGCGCACGAACGGTTGCACAGCCCGGTGGCGAGCGGCGGCCGACGGCACCGAGCCGACGGCGAGGACCCACTCGTCGTAGAGCGCGCCGATAACGAGGTCGCCGTTCTCGAACCGCAGCACGAGACCAGCGCAGACCGCGTCGCCGTCGTGGCCGAGGATCACGGCGCCGTCGGTGAGCCGGGCCCCGATGAACCTGGACAGCACGTCAGGCTCCTGTGCCGGGCCGACCCTGGCCTCCCCCGTACTCGCCCATGTCGTAGGAACCGCCGGGGTCGTCCTTGGCGAGTATGAGATGGTCACCGCAGCCGTGCAGACCGACCGGCACGGCGTATTCGAAGAACAGCCAAGCGTGCAGCAAGCTCTCGGCGTCCGGCTCGCGCCGTCCCTCATGCCAGTGCCGGGCCTCCGTCACGGTGTCGAGCCGTCGGCCGCACATGCTCGTCAGCCACGACGCGACCATCTCGGGATCGCTGAAGCCCGCGTACGGCACCGCGTTCTCGACGCGCAGCGCCTCCCACACGGCATGCGCGGTGGCCTCATAGACGTCACCCACGCTCGTGTCGATCTCATTGACGACCACGTCGGTCACGGTCACCTTCACCGCCGCGGGAAGGTGACGCAGAGCCCACCAAGCGCCCAACTCAGCCTCACGCCGGTGTTCGTCGGCAGCGGTGGCGGTCACCTCCACCTCGCGCCGGCTCGACGCCGCTACCTCGACGCTGACCTGAGCGAACCGCGACGAGCGATTCGTCTGTCTCAACAGACGGAAGGTGGTCATGCCGCTGATCGTTTCAGCCGGGTCCCGCCCTCAGCATGCCGGACCGCGAGCAGACCGACAGACACCCCCTTCGTCCGGAGCGGCGACCTGCCCGGATGCGTCTCCTGCCCGAGGCGGCGCCGCGGTCGCTGGCCCACGGATGGCACGCGCTGGCCCTCGAATTGCGGGGAGGTCGCAGGCGGCCGGTCGAGGGGTTGCGCACCTGGTCAGGCGTCCATTGTTCTGAGGCGGCCAGCGCCATGGGCGGGGTCCCCGTTTTCAGGGACAGCACTACCGCCCGCTCCGCCGCCCCTGCTGCTACCTCCTACTTGTCTGCTACCGGCCATCCGTAGCGATGCAACTCGTCCACCACCTTGCGTATATCGATAGCCCAAAAAATCACCGCTTCGTCGTGATCTCTTGCCACGAACTTGACGCCGCTCGCCACAACGGGGACGTGGCCAAAGCGGGAGATCGACACGAGGTTCGTCCGCGTCACCCGGAACTGTCCGAACAAGGAGGAGACGCCGATCTCCTTCGCTCCTACGCGAAGCCGCGCGAACGGCCAGGTCGCACGCCTGTGGCCCTTGAAACCAGATCCCCACGTTCCAACCTGCCGGTCGACGTAGGCCACACCACCGCGAGCGCTGAAGTCCCTGTCAATCACGGAACGATCATCGCTGACGCCAACCAGCAATGGCCTCCGTGGGCTCCGGGCTGGTTCCAAGAACTCGCAGCTCGGGACTCGGACAAGATCGCTTCGACGTGTCAGGATCGCATCCGTCGGTCGAGGCATCCTCAATCGCCGTCCGGAAAAGATCAAGGTGCGTGTCGGCCTGCGTCGCTCATTGCCGCTGACTCGCATCGCTGGTCGGCCGAAAGCGAGGCGGCGGACGGGGCGCTCGTCGGGCAGCTGCTATCGCCAGGCGGCAGCACATACCTCTATCCAGGTCGCAAGGTCGGGCACCCCATCGATGGTGAGCAGTGAATACGGTGGGGAGCCCGCCAACGGGGTGACATTCGCGAAAGCGTGGTCTGGCGCAAAGAGAAGGAGCCGCCCGTCGTCGCGATGCGCCAACGTCAGATTCCCGTTGGCCTCCACAGCCACGGCGTAGTACTCATCGGGATTGACCGGAAGCTCGAGGCTGCGGTCCTCCCATAGCCATGCGTAGTCGGTAAGCACCTCACCGACCCGTACGTGCGCCGCGCCAATCGTGAGCACTTCGTTCTGGTTGTTCCACCAGGTGTCGGGCTCGCCGAACCGTTCGACGATCCCACCGCACCGGCTCCAGAAGCTCTTATGGAACCACGGAACGCAGTCGCTGTCCGCGTCGTGAGGCGGACGGCAGAGCCATCCCCGTCGATCATCCGATGATCCCCATGCCAGCAGCTCGTAGACGTCACCCTCGACGAAGACGGGCGTGAGGACCGCCGAGGCCAGCAGCGCCGAGAGTTCAGGCAGACCGTCGATTGATCCGCGGGTCCACCGCTGTGCCTCACCCACAACGGCACTCGCTCCGGGAGGCAAAAACCACGGAACCTCGTGGAGGAAATGCTCCCAGTCGCTCATTGCTCCGATGATGCCAGGATCACCTTCGCCGCCAGTCAGCGAGCCGTACGACAGCTGAGCACCTCACCGGCCAGCACGACCCACGGACGCCGCTGACGCCTTCGGCGCCGCCGACGAGGCTACCGATTAAGATGCCCTGGTCAGCAGGGCTCCGATGAGATTCAAGTCTCAGCTCCCGGGATGAATGCCGACGTCACCGCGATGACAGTCAATGCCATGCGTCGATGCGACGAAGCCCTGCTAGCTGACGCCAGCGAGCCTTGAGACGACAGCCAACACCAGTCAGGCGGGGAGCTGCGACGCGTGACCACTTCGGTGTTCTCTGGGAGGTCACGCCGGACCACTCGAGCGCATCACCGCAGGTCAAAGCCCCCGCCCCTGTCCGGTGTCGGTGAGCACTTCGGGCGCGGTGACCACTTCGCCAGCCTGCACCCAATCTGCTCCCACGTGCAAGGCTAGGCCATCCAGCGGCTCCTTACCGCCGTGACCTGCGCATACTCCCCTGCCAGGCGACATAGATTGCCGTCGACTGCTGCGCGAAACCGCTGAGCACTCCGCGTGAAACAGGACGCCGAGTTCACTCTGACCTGCGAAAACGAGAACTTGCAGGTCGTAGTGGGTGCAGTTGGATGCCGTTCAGTGCCGTTGGACGCTGTCCAACGCCGTTCAGTGCATGCGTCTGCTCCCAACCTGCTCCCCCAATCTCGGCACACGATTGCCGGTAGCGGTTTACCCTGCTCGAATGCCGAATTGTGACCTTCCGGGTTAACCTCAGCACCATCGACAGGTCCGAGTCGAGGCGGCAGGTCATGCTCATCAAAGGGTGGCGAAGTCAAGAATCCATCGATGTCAGCCCTTTGAAGAACTTGTTCTTCGCGATGCCCGGGTGGGCCGCCATCAGCCTGGTAGCCATCGTGCCCAGAAACACGTTGACAGCGTCCACCAATTCGTTCATTCCAATCTCATAGGCCACTTCTGATGTCGAGTCTCTCACCTCGACCGACTCGCCGCGCCGCACGAAGGAGATAACGGCCGTGTTTTCAGTAAAGTCGAATTCCGCTTCACCATACCGATCTAACGCATCCGGAACTTTTTTGATTGAGGCGGCAAAGTCGAGCAGAGGCATGCTGCCCCAACGGGCGCCAAGATCGAATCCGTCTACATCGAACTCGATCCGGCTCCAGAAATATTCGTACCTCAGATCCATCTCAGCAACCGCCCCTAGGTCGATCTTGTCGCCAGGTCGCCAAAGGGGGGATACCGACCTGTCCAAGGGCAAGATCACGAAATCGATAGCCAGCAAGTCAGCTCCTAGCGCCTCTCTTGATGCTTCCAACACAGAATTCCACTGACTGATCTTAGATTGGACGGCGGAGCCAGACCTCGATCGCAGATGCGGCGGCATCACTTTTGCAGGGCGTTTCATCACAGACAGGTGTTTCCGTTCCGCGCCGGCGCGCTGCGGACCTCCGGGTCAGCAGCTATCCGCAACGCAATCTCAATGCTACGGACAGTGACATGGTCACCGTCGATGGGAGGGGTTGCCGACGAAATCGGTCCGCAGGAAGCGATGACACAAACCCAAACCCGGGTCTGTGTCATCGCCAAGCCCAACGCGTCACGCTCAATTTCGGCCCGGCGCGTCGGTCTGCCTGAGAAGCTCCCCGAGAACGGCACTTCACAGGCTATCGTTCAATGTGGCGCTAGAACGGATGTGCCGTACGCAGCGTACCATCCGGGTTTACGACAACCCGCACTTGCTGCGCCTCCCCACCTCCCTGAGTCCCACTCTTCTCACCAATGGGTTTCCCGAAGTCCCATTCATACACGGTCCCATCACGTCCCTGAGTATTCCTGCGAGGACGTCCACGCTGAACCGTCTGGCGGATCAGGTCCTGCACCTCCTCATCGGTTCCGGTAAATACGCCTTTAGTCCGGTCGACACCAACGCCACCAGGCCTGTGGAAATCCTGGACGTGCTTCCACCCCTCAGCGGAGATGACACAACCGCCATTGGCGTTGTGCACGAGGACGGGCGCGTTGCCAGCGATCACATAGTAGGTATGGATTTCATTGACGGTTAGGTTGTAGGCGAGCGCCATACGCGCCGACCACGGGCGAAGCCCGTTGACCTCTTGCAGTCGCCCCTCGGGGCCTAGGACGAAGTCGCCGCGGTCGAGCTGATCGGCCCGCTGCCATTGACGGTCGGTCTGGTTCCAGAACGGGTGATCCTCCGTGGTGGTGAGGACGCCTCCGCCGATCTCCAGGTCGATCAGCTGGTCGGGGTGCACCCAGACGTGCTCGACGACCCTCGGGCCTTGCTCGCCGCTCTCCGGATCGGCCGCCAGGATCTCGTCACCCGGCTCGATCTCGTCCAGTCGCTTGGTGGTGCCATCGGCCATCAGAACTTCGGTTTCACCACTGAAGCTCATACAGCCGCAGTTGCAGCCGCCTCGGCCTGGTCGACCACCGGCCACCGCGCCACGCCCGGCCGAGGCCGCCTGCCCGAGGGCGCCGGTCCCCCCGGGGATCAGGTCGTCCGAAGGCAGGTTTGCCGCCATCCAGTCGATGTACGGGTTGTAGAGCTCCTCGATCCACTGCTGGCAGCCGCCCGGGCGGCCCATCTCGTGGCAGATGTTCATGGCGAGGGCACGCTCGTCTTCTCGAACCAGTTCGTCATTGGAGAAGAATTCGCGGCCGAACCATTCGCCGCGCTGCTCGTTCCAGCGGCGAGCGAACTCCTCCAGCGGAACATTTTCCGGGACCCGGATTACGTGGCCGAGGATCCTGGGGTCGTGCCGGCGCTTCGGTGCGCTGCCGGAGTAGCCCCGGCTCTTGCCCCAGTGCTCGTTTGCGGGGGTGCCGCACCCGCCTGGGCAGCCCTTCGTGGGGCTGTAGCCGTAGCAGTCGTGGTCCAGACAGTCCTCTGGAATGAGACCGGAGGGGTCGCTGGACGTGACCGGGGAGTTGTTGGCGTAGGCGTAGCCGTTCCATTGCTGCGGATCGGTCAGGTCCTGAAGTGGGTCGACCGACACGAAGCGACCGATGGTGGAGTCGTAGTTGCGGGCGCTCACCTGGGTAAGACCGGTGTTGGTGTTCAGCGGTTGATTCAGGAAGCCACGGTTGTCGGGGGCAGTGACGGTGGCCCCGCGGGGGCCGCCGTAGGGGGTGAACTGGCGCCAGGTGGGGATCTGCGCGGTGTTGTTGAGGTAGAGGGTCGGGTTGCCCTGGTGGTCCGGGATCAGGTAGCTGTAGTTGGTGCCGCTGCCGGTCCGGATGGCCGTCGCGCCGTTGGGCAGGGGGTAGTACCGGACACCACTGACGGTGTTGGTGCTGGTGTTGAGGGTGAGCTGCTGGGTTGGCAGGTACAGCGTGGCGACGCCGGGGTCCTTCTGGATCAGCAGGTTGCCGTCGGCGTCGTAGAGGAAACTGCTGTTCCCGCCCGCGCCGCCGGTCACCGACGTCAGCTGACCCGTGTCGTCCCAGGTGAGCGTCTGGCTGCCCTGGCCGGCCGCGCGGGTGACCATGTTGCCGGAGTTGTCGTACGCGTAGGACGTCGAACCAGTGAGGCCGCCCGTGGTGGTGGTGCTCGTCAGCGTGTGCGGCTGTCGCTTTCCGTTGCCGTCGTATGCGTAGTTGGTGGTCGTGTCGGTGCCGCCGCTGAGGGAGCGCTGTGTCTGGCTTTGGCGGTTGCCGAGGGCGTCCAGGCTCCACTCTGTCCAGAAGGCGCTAGTGGAACCCATTCCGCTGCCGACCATCGAGCGGTTGCTGGTGGTCGGCATCACGGCGCAGTTGTCGGTGGCCGTCCACGCTGACTTGAGTTGCCGCAGTGCGTCATAGCGGTAGCACTGCGTCTCCGCGGTGGTGCTGGGCTGGTAGCGGGTCTCGACCTGTTTGGTGATGTTGCCGTACAGGTCGTACTCGTAGTCTCGCTGGCCGACGTCGGTGGTGGTGGTCGTCGTCCTGCTGATCTTCCGCTGCTTCAGTCGACCGGTGTGATCGTCGTAGACGTTCACGATGGTGGCCTGGCTGGTGCTTGCGTTGACCCCACCGCCGGTTACCCGGCCGTACGCGTCGTAGGTGGTGGAGTTGGCGTAGGTGGCGAGCAAACTGCTGGCCGTATTGGGCAACTCCAATGGGGTCTTGTAACCGTAGGTAATCGTTTCTGACGGCAGCCCGCCGTTGGCCTGATAGGTGTCGCTGTAGTGCGCGCCGGTCACGGCCAGGTACTTGTGGCCGAAGGTGTACGTGTTGCCGAGCAGCCCTTCGACGGCCGGGATGGTGATCGACTCGCCGGTGGACTTGCCGAACGCGGTGAAGCCGTTGAACTGTGTGATGTACTGCGCGTTGTTCCGGTAGGTAGTGATCGTGGTCAGCTTGCCGACCGGGTTCGTCATGGCGGGAACGGCGCCGTTGTCGTTGTCGTACGCCCAGGAGCCGAGCTGGTTGGCCGCCGACTGGCCAGCTTCCGGAGCGGCGAAGCTTGCCGTCCTCCGGTTGATCTTGTCATAGGTGTACGAGACCGTCTTGCCGCGGGCGTCGGTGGCCTCGGTGACGTTGCCGTTGCCGTCGTACTTGGTGGTATTGGTGCCGGCGTCCGGGTCAGTCTTACTGGTGACCCGGGCGAGCAGGTCGTACTGGTTGGTCCAGGTGCTGCCGTTCGCGTCGGTCAGAGTCGACTGGTTGCCGTGTTCGTCGTAGCCGTAGCTCGTCGCGGCAGTCGTGCCGCCGGTCAGGTAGTACGTCCCGGTAAAGGAATTCGATGGATTGACCAGCGTCGGCGCGGCCGTGTACTGGAGTAGCTGGCTGGTGCGGCCCATCGGGTCGGTGACGGTCGCCGTCGTGGTCCCGCCAGTCGGTGGGATCACGGTGGTCCGGTCACCGTTGTAGACGGTACGGGTGGCGGAGACGACCAGGTTGTCGCGGGCGTTTTCCACGAGGATCGCCCGACCGGCCCCGTCATAGGTATTGAGGGTCTGGTTGTAAACCTTTTTGACGAGGTCGGGGGCGTAGACGGGAGTGGTGCCGGGGGTGTTCTTGTCGTCCCACCAGCCGTTGTAAGTTGCCCGGACCCAGCCCCGGCTGTCATAGAACGTATCGGTGATCATCCGGCCGCCAGCTGGCGTGGTGTCCTGGGTTTGCCGGGGGCGCAGCTGGGTGTCGTAGATCTGGGTGGACAACGCGTAGACCCCGGAGTTGTTTAGCGTCTCGGTGGTCGTGGCGGTCGGTCCGGTTTTCTGTACCAGGTAGGTGTACCGGTAGTGAGGCGTAGCGCTGGTCGCGCGAGACGCGACCCAGACCGCCTTGACTCGGCCGAGCGCGTCGAACTGTCGGCTGGTCACCACGTTGTTGACGTCGCTGCTCACCGTGGTGAGGTTGCGCATCGGCGTCACCGTCGACGACGTGGAGTGCCCCTCGGCGTTGGTCGTCTTGATCCCTATCGTCAGGCCCACCGCGTTGTCGGTGTAGGTCGTGGTAGTCGCGTTGCCGTTCGCGTCGTAGGTGGCGACCGCCCGGCCGTAACTGTCAAAGTCGGTGCGGTCGGTGGTCTGGTAGACGTAGGCGCCGGAGAGGTAGTCCTTCGCCTTGCGGACCATGGTCACGTCGCCCTTGGTCGGAACCTTGGGCTGCGGGAAGGTGGTATCGAACGCCGGGTCGTCGTAGTACGTCCGCAGGTGCGAGACGACCTGGGTGGGCCGGTTGACTGCGGTCGGAGCGGTCAGGGTGTTGACGCTGCCGGGCACGGGCGCGGGCGTCCCCTGCGTGAAGCCGCCGCAGGCCACGGAGACGGTCTCGATCTGGCTGATCAGGCCGACGACGTTGAGTGCGGTGTTCGCTGGCGCGTACGAGGTGGAGGTGCACCGGTCGTACGCGGCGATGACCGGCACGGTGTGGTCGTATGAGAACTTGAGCAGGCCGAACGTCGGCGAGTCGACGTTCGTGTCGTAGGTGTTGTCAGTCTGGCTGTAGCGCCATGTGGTGGTCCCCGAGGAGGTGACCGCCTGCCGAGTCCAGGTCTCAACCGGGGCCATTTTGTTGGCAGTCAGCGCGGGCAGGCCGCTCCGCGACCTGGTGGCGGTCGCTGCCGAGACCCAGTAGGAGGTCACGGTCGAGTTCTCGATTGGGCCACCGTCGCCGCGGTACGCGGTGGTCTCGAGTTCCCGACCGGCAAGTTGGTCGAGGTCCTCGTGCTGGCCGCCGGCCGAGTCCGTGACGTTGACGCCCGTGGTGTTGTTGTTCTTCGACATGCCGCGGTAGTAGGTGGAGACCGAGAGCGTCTGCAGGTCGTTTACCCCGTCGCCGTTGCGGGTCTCGACCTTGGCGTAGCCCCGGAACTGGCCGTAGGTGCGGTACTTGGCCTTGACCACCTCGTTGTCGTCGTATCGCCAGGCCGCGCCACCGACGTACTTGTAGCTGGTCGAGGTGGCGGGGGCGCCGCCGGTCGGGTCGCTGGCAGTCACCCTGGTGACCGCGTACTTGTGGAACCAGTCCAGCTTCGGATCGGTCAGGCCGTCCGGTGTCCAATAGACCGGGTAGCAGGACCGGGTGTTGGAAGCAGGGCTCACGGTAACCGGAGCGGTACACGGCACCGGCAGCTCATAGCTGGCGGTGATCAAGGAACCGGTCTCGGTGGTGACCGTCTCGATGCGCCGCCGGAAGAACGATGGGAAGCCACCGGCGGTGTCCACCCGGTTCGGCAGCTTGATAGCCCCGAAGGACACAGACGGCAGGCTGATCGGCGTGGTCGAACCACCGGAGCCGAGGTCGTGGCCGGTCCGGGTGATGGAGTCCAACCACAGGGTGGGGGCGGTGCCGTCCCCGGTGGCCGGCATGGTCTGCGTCAGGGTGTACGAGTCGACCGGCAGGTGCTTGGCCGCCGCGACATCGTACTGCTGGGCCTCGATCGAGGTGAGTCGAACCGTGGAGAAGAAGGACGGGCTCCACGATTTGCAGTCGGTGCCCTGATTGCAGACCAGGTCATAGGGGACGTCCGGCCAGTTCGCCTTGGTAGTGTCGTTCAGCGGCTGGCAGGTGCCGGACAGGCAGCGGTCGCCGCTGTTGAACACGACCCGGTTCGGCACGGTGCCGTAGGCGCTGCCGTCGGTGAATCCGTAGTCGATGCGGGCGAGATTGCTGTCCCGGATGTAGGGGACGTCCGTGGCCCCCTCGTTGCGCCCGTAGTAGTTGACGGCCTGGTTGTAGTAGTAGGCCATGGCGTTGCCGTGGACGTCCTTGACGTAGTCGAGGTTCCAGCGGTACGCCATGGTGCAGACCGAGGCGTTGAAGCCGGCCGCGTCGTAGCAGGGGTCACCTGCGTGCGGTGAGTAGACCGGCGTGTAGTCGACCGATTTGGTTTCGGTCTTGCCGGACGTCCAGCCCGGAAGCCGGTTGCGCCCAAACTCGTAGACGCTGCCGTCCGGCTCAGTCACGCGCCAGTAGTCGGTGTTGTAGGTGCCGCTGCCGTTGTTGGAGTTGGTGACCTGGGTGATGACCGAGCCGTTGTCGTTCTGGAGCTTCCAGATTCGCTTCCCGGCGTCCCAGATCATCGAGCTCGACGAGCCGTTGAGCGACAGCGTCATGATCGGACCGGTGTAGCAACGGTCATAGGTTTCCTTCGGCGACGGGCTGCCGCCCGGGTCGTCATTGCAGGAGACGAAGGTCTGCTCGACGTAGTTGCGCGGCGTCGACCATCCGTCGCCCACCCACGACGCCTGCGCGTTGGTGGCAACGGTTTGCCCGTCCACGCCGCTCGAGTCGTAGGAGAGGGCGAGCTGCGGTGCCAGCTTCGACCTCGACGGCGGAACCGTGATGGGGTACGAGTAGCTGAAGGACCCGGTGCTGCCACCAGCGGTCCAAGACCCGGAGGGCGTCAGGCCGGTTGCGGCGTAGGTGCCCCCGGCGCCGCCCTCGTCGCCTGCACCAGCGACCGCAGCGACGAGCATGGTGCTCGCCGAGTCGGTCTTCTGCCCGCCGGCACTCACCGTGAGCTCTGCGGAGACAGTCCTCGCGCCGACGTCGTTCACGGAGGGCAGCGGGTGGACAGCTCGACACGCGGCATGCTGCGGCGTGGTCAGGGCGCAGGCTGGCACGCGGACCAGCCTGAGCCGGAAGCCGTAGTTGCCCCCGTACGCCTCCGCGAAGGAGCCGTAGTCCAGCCCAACTCGGACAGTTTGGTTGCCGGCTGCGTCCGTCGCGGTGGTCGCGCCCTCCGGGGTCACGCTCACCAGAACCCCGTCCACTCCGGCCGCTGCCGCGGTCGCGCGGTCGAGCACCCGCACGGCGAGGCGTTGCGGACCGCGGTACGCGGCGCGTCCTTTCGTCACCGGGCCGAGCCAGACCGGCGTCCCCGTAGCTCTGATCTTCGTCTGTCCGGTGATGCGGGTATCGGCCCTGCCCAAGTCGACCTGGGCGGTTGCGGCCTTCGGCCACGCGGTCCTTGTCGGTCGGTAGTTGTCCGTAGCCGCGTTTGCCGGAGTGGTCGAAAACTTCATCGGCAGCGGCTTCACGCCGTCCACGGCTCTGCCAGGCGACGAAACCGGAGGACTGGCCAGCCCTGCGCCTTCCGGTTTTCCGATGGCCGGCGTCCCGACCAGTGTGCTTGCAGTGATGGTCGCCGCCGAGACGAGCGCGACAAGCCGCTTGCGCCGCGTGAGCAGCCGCGATCCCCCGTGTCTGAACATGCGTAATCCCAACCTGAGCAAGGACGACAAGAGACCACGCAGGGTTGCGAGTCACACACCCACGCAGCGCGATCAATGTGTCATGGCGGCGGCCAACTCAGGTCACGAAAGCATAACGATAGATCATCGTGCACTTCCTAAATCTGTCGCAGAGAGTGCGAAAGGGACAACTTTGCGTGAGACGAGCCGTTCCCCGAGGCGGTCATCGCTGGTTCACTGTGCCCGCCATCGGACGCGCACCCGCGCGTCGCCTGACACGGGGAGTCGCCTCACCATGCCCGGAAATCAGCCTGTGCATCGGACGAGAGCCCTTTCGTCCGTCACCGTGGTCACTGTCTTCATCGCCGCAGCTGCCACCCTGCCCGGCACCGCCGTCGCATCCGACGGGGATACCCTCCCCGTACGCCCGCCACGGGCTTCCGGGGCCCCGCTCGGCGTTGAGCAGGCGCTCGCTCAGGCGCGACGCAGCGGACAACCCGTTGAGGCGACCGCGGCTGGCACCTCGACCTCGGTGATCACTGCTCGTCCGGACGGCCTAGTCCAACTGACCCAGTTCGCCTCGCCGACCCGCACCATGCTGGACGGAGGGTGGAAGGCCCTCGACCCGACACTGATCCGCCACGCGGATGGGCGAATCACCCCTACCACGACCACGAGTCAGATCCGGCTCTCTCCTGGTGGGGAGGGACCTTTGGCGGAAATGGTCTCAGGCGACCGGAGCCTCAACATCGGTGCGCCGCTGCCCCTACCCGCACCGACATTGTCGGGAGCGACGGCCACCTATCCTGACGTGCTGCCGGACGTGGATTTGACGGTCACGGTCAACCGGGAGGGCGGTTTCTCCCACATCTTCGTCGTACACACCCCGGAGGCGGCTGCCAACCCGAAGTTGGCGACCCTCACGTTCACCACTCGCACAGCGGGCCTCGCCCTCCAAGCCGACGACAGCGGCAACATCAGCGGGCGGGACCACTCGGGCGCAGCCGTCCTCACCGCCCCCGCCCCCCTGATGTGGGACTCGACGGCGTCTTCCACCGCAGGACTCGCCGCGCGCAGTACTGATACGTCCGGTCTTGAAGGTCCGGGCGAGGCCGCACGTACCGCCCCCATCGCTGTCCACATCACTTCCGGTGCCCTGCAACTCGTTCCCGACCAGAACCTGCTCACCGACGAGAAAACGGTCTACCCGGTTTTCCTGGACCCGACCTTCAACTGGACTCCCGCTGGTTCCAGCAGAGGGGGTTGGGCCAGCGTCTCCTACCAGCACCAGTCCACGAACTACTGGATGGGCACCCCTGACCCCTACAACCGAATGCAGGTCGGCAACGCGGGTTCACAACGCTCTAACACGCTCATTAACTTCTCGATCCCGGTCAGCACCTTGTCCGGAGCCGAAATCAACTCGGCGTACTTCAAGATCACCAACACCCGCTCCTGGAGCTGCGAGCCCAAGCAGGTGAACGTCTACGCCCCCAGCACGGTCCTCAGCGCCAGTAATGCCACGTGGAACTACTGGGAGGGGCAGAGCAGCGGCCCTCTCGCAGCGTCCAAGAGTTTCGCCTATGGATACAGCGGATGCGCCGCCTCGGGGGTTTCGTTCGACATTAGCAGCCAAATCCGCAGCGACGTCACCGCGAAGAGGTCGACTCGCACCCTGTGGCTCAAGGCGTACAACGAAGCCAGCGACCCGGAGAGTTGGAAGGAATTCCTCGAGACCAGCCCGACCTTGGAAATCCTCTACAATCACAAGCCCAACCAGCCGACCGGCCTGACCACCTCGCCAAGGACAACCTGCGCCGGTGGTTCGACCGTGGGTGACGCCTCGGTCTCGCTCTACGCGCCGGTCTCGGACCGAAACGGCGGCGTGCTAGGCGTGTCCTTCCGGATCACGAGAAAAAGCGACGGCGCCGTCGTCGCCACGTCCGACCCGAACAAGCTGACATACGCCTCCGGCACAACCGCTGTGCTGGTCGTCCCGCAGGCCACATTGCGCCAATACGCTGGCTACACAGGAGCCGGCACGGGAGCCCTTACGACCTTCGAATGGAAGGTCCAGGCCACCGACTTCCACGCGACGAGCGACTGGTCAAGCCCTTGTACGTTCAACTTCGACCCCACCCGCCCCGGCCACCCCGAAGTGACGCCGCCAGCGCAATCGACCATCGGCCAGCCGGCGACCTTCACGGTCAAAGCCGCAAATGGCACCGCTCCGAGCCGGTACCTCTACCAGCTCAACGCCGGGCCTGCCGTCGAGGTGGCCGCCGACAGCAGCGGCGAGACAAGCATCTCGATCCTTCCGACCCGCTACACCAACTCTCTGTCGGTGACCGGCGTTTCCGCAGGCGGAAACATCGGTGACTCCGAGAGCGTCACGTTCAACTCGGATCCGGCCGCAACTGCCGCCGACGGTGACATGAATGGAGACGACGCCGCAGATCTGGTTGTCGCCGGCGGTGTCCTCGGGATGCCACCCGGGGTCTGGCTCAGTCCAGGCGGGTCCGACGGCCCTCCGACACCCGCCACCAACATCGGCGCCCGCGGCAACGGCCTCGCCACCATCGGGTCGCCGACCGATTTCAACGGCGCCCAAGTGCTCACCGGTCGCTTCTCTGGGTACGGCCTCCAAGACCTTCTGGCCTACTACCCGAGCGGGCCTACCGCTGGCGGTGGCAGCGTGTTGCGGGCCAACGGCGACGGGTCCGTGATTCAACCCACGGTCGATGGCACGCAGTACACCATCCTGCGTGAGGCGCTGGTTGACGGGTTCGACGCCTCGCCGACACAGGTGGCCAACGCAGGTGACGCACGGCAGAGCGGGGCCGCCTACCCTGACCTCATCGGCATCTCGGGCACCGACGCCGTCGGCTACTTCCTCACCTACTACCCCTCCACCGCGCCCGCCGAGTTCCAACAGGTCACCACCCTGACCACGAAGACCCCGGCAGGCGGCGACGACTGGAAAAACTGGACCATCGCCACCGCGCAGACCAGCACCGGCACCGCCATGTTCCTCTGGAACCGCGGTACCGGTGCTCTGCACCTGTGGACAGGTCTAAGCGTGGACATCGACAACGCACAACTCACCTACACTCCCTACACGCTCAAAAGCTCCGACTGGAACAAAGGCGCGACCCTCACGCTGCGCGCGGCCGAAATGAACAACGACGGCGTGCCGGACCTCTGGACGGTCGGCGCCGGTGGCGTGAGCACCGCATGGCTGGTCAGCAACCTCACCGGCAGCGCGGGCACCATCAGCGCCGGAACGAACCGCACGATCCTCACCGCCAACCACGCCTGGCACTTCACCGACGCGGTGGAGGGACAAATCGTCACCACCCCGGCGAAGGACGCCGTCGGCTCGTTGACGGCGACTGGCAGTGGAGCCGCTTCCTGGAATTCGGGAGACCTCTTCGACCCCGATGTCCTCCTGGATGGTGTCAACAGCACCCTCACCACCGCCGCCCCGGCCGTGACAACCAACGGCAGCTTCTCCATCTCGGTGTGGGTGAAGCCCAACGCGGCAGGCGGCACCCTTCTGTCTCAGGACGGCACCAACACTGCCGGATTCAAGCTCTGGGCCGACGCCGGCGACAGCTCATGGCGTTTCGCGATGTCCCGCAGCGATGTCGCGAGCCCCGTCTGGGACACCGTCAGCAGCGGCGCCGGTACCGCACGAATGGGTGTGTGGACCGAACTGACGGTCACCTTCAAACCCGCCGTCGGCAACCTGAGCAACATGTACCTCTACGTGAACGGACGCAATGTTGCCTCGGCGGCGCACACGACGACCTGGAACGCGGGCAGTCGCTTCCGATTCGGCAGCGTCAAAACTGGCGCCAGCAGCGTGGGAAGCTACTTCAAGGGCCAACTCTCCCTGGTACAGGCCTGGGACTCGGTCGTCATCAACCCGACTCCCGCAGGGCACGATCTGACCGGTGACGGCAAACCGGACATCGTCACCGCCGACTCCTCCGGTGGCCTCTTTCTGCGGCCGAACACCGGCAACACCGGCATGTCCACCTTCGGCACCCCGGTGAAGATCGGGGCAGGCTGGAGCACTTGGCGGTGGGACATCGTGGACTGGACGCAGGACGGTCTCGCCGACGTCATGGGCGTCGACAGCGACGGGCTGCTCTGGGCCTACCCCAACTTGAACGGCGCGCCCACCTCGACTTTGCGCAGCCAAATCGGCACTGGCTGGAACGCCTACACCCACGCCGCAGGCAACGCCAACAAGGACCCGCGACCGGACCACTTCGGCATCAAGAACTCCACCGGCGAGCTGTTCTACTATCCGAACGGCTGCTGCAAGGTACAGGTGAAGACATCCGGCTGGTCCAACTCCCGGATCTACCCCGTCGACTTCGACAAGGACGGACTCGACGACCTCATCTCGATCGATACCGCAGGCGACATGTGGTTCCACCCGAACACCGGCCAAGCCGGGCTCGCAATGTTCGGCGCCCGAAAACAAATCGGCACGGGCTGGGGCCCGTACAGAGTGGCCATCGCAGACATCGACGCCAATGGCCTTCCGGACGCTGTAGCGGTCGACACGAGCGGCAACGCCTGGGTCTACCCGGGCCAGGCCACCATCAACTGGGGACCCCGCTACCAGGTGGCCAGCGGCTGGAGCACCACGGCGGTGAAGGTCATCGGATAACGTGATACGTCAGGTCCTGGTGCCCGGGCGCAAATGACGTTCGGGCACCAGGCACCCAGCACCCGGTCGATGGTGACTTCGATTAGCGGTGGCGACGAACGGCCAGTCCTGTATGCGGACTCGGAAGGCAGCGCGGCTCTCGTAGCGATCGGCCTGGAGCAGTTGCTGCAGCTTCTGCTGGTGGCGCCTTGGTGGCGCGACTGCCGCGCGTTCACCGAGGAGGAGAGTCGTGAGCTGGCCGCCGAGTATCTGGAAGACATGCCCGATCTGATAGCTCGGCGCGATCGTGCGGCCACGGCTCTCGGCCTTGAGCTTCCCACAGAGGCCGAAGCTCTGGCTGCCCTCCGCAGGGTCGCTACCGAGGCAGGCAGGGACTTCATCCTCATCTTTACGCCGGAGAATACGCCGTATGACAGGCTGATCAACGACTGAGTGGCATGGGGCGGCAGATCCGCGCACCTGATCTTGGCTTCCGGGCGAGACCGCTACTCCGCACCACCGGTGTGAGGTAGTGCGGCTGTGATGGCATGGGCGGCGACAATCAGGGCAGACTCGACGCCGTGCCGAAACGCGAGCTTCTCGGGTACCGAGAAAGGACCTCCTGTTATGCCGGGGGAACGGTGGGTGCAGGTGCGGCGCGGCGTGCTTTACCTCCTGGGCTCGCTGCTCTCCGGGGTCGCCACAGTGCTCTCACTGCCGCTGCTGTGCTTCCCGCGGCTCGCCCGGCTCTGGGCGAACTGGCACCGTGACCGCGCCGGCCGGCTGCTCGGTACGCCGTTGGCATCGCGCGCGGCCCAGGGCGTGCCGCGACGCCGAGTGGCCACGGGCCGCACCTCCCGCGTCCTGCTCTGGCTGCCGGTGAACGCCATCACCGGGGTGGCGCTCGGGCTGCCCGCGCTGCTGTGCGTGGGCAACATCGTGGTCGCCGCTATCGCCACGCCCTTGTGGTGGGCATTTGCGCCGGAGGACGGGCCACGGCTGTTCGTCGACGTCCCGGTGACCGGCTGGACGACCGCTCTCACTCTCGGTCCACTGCAGATTTTCCTGCTCACCGCGCTGGCCTACGTTTGCCTCCCGCCGATCGCTCGCGCACACGCCCGGATATGCCTGGTGGTGCTGTCGCACTCGACGAACGAACAGCTCGCCGAACGGGTCGCCGTGTTGACGCGCACTCGGGCGGACGTGCTGGACGCACACGGAGCGGAGCTGCGCCGGATCGAGCGCGACCTGCACGACGGCACTCAGGCCCGGCTGGTGGCCATCGCGATGCGGCTGGCCGTGGCTCGCCAGGCGTTTGCCGACAATCCGCGGGACGAGCAGCTCGTGGAAGGGCTTCTTCGGGAGGCACACGACGGAGCCGAGGAGGCGATGACCGAACTGCGTGAGGTGATCCGAACCGTCTATCCGCCGATTCTCGCCGACCGGGGCCTGGAGGGTGCCCTGACCGCCGTTACCGCACGCTGCGCTGTGCCGACCCGGCTGGACATCGGCGACCTCGGACGGGTCCCGGCGGCCGTGGAGGCCGTCGTCTACTTCGCGGTCGCCGAGGCACTCACCAACGTCACCAAACACAGCCAGGCGACCGCGGCCGGCGTACGGGTCAACCGTGCGGCAGACCGGTTGTCGGTGGTGATCAGCGACAACGGCACCGGCGGCGCCGACGATCGGCGGGGCACCGGGATCGCCGGGATACGTCGCCGGGCGCTCGCGCTCGACGGCACTGTCGATATCGACAGCCCGGCCGGCGGGCCGACGGCCATCACCGTGGAGCTGCCATGCGGGTGGTGATCGCCGAAGACAACGTGCTGCTGTCCACCGGACTGGAACTGCTGCTGGGACGCGCGGGCTTCCAGATCGTCGCCATCGCCGACGACGCCGCGGGTTTCCTCACCGCCGTGCGGGAGCACCGGCCCGACGTTACGATCGTTGATGTCCGGCTGCCGCCGTCGTTTCGAGACGAAGGTATCCGAGCCGCCCTGCAAGCCCGCCGGGAGCGCCCCGGCCTGCCGGTCCTGGTGTTGTCGCAGTACGTCGAGCAGCAGTACGCCGCCGAGTTGCTGTCCACCACCGGCGGCGGCGTCGGCTACCTCCTCAAGGACCGGGTCAGCCGGGTGGACGAGTTCGTGGACGCGCTGCGCCGCGTCGCCGCCGGTGGTACCGCGATGGACCCTGAAGTCATCGCCCAGCTCGTCCGACGCGCCGGTGACCCGATCGCCGCCCTCACTCCCCGCGAGCGCGAGGTACTCGCATTGATGGCACAGGGACACGACAACAACGCCATCGCTGCGCAGCTTGTTGTCACGGACAACGCCGTCCACAAGCACATTGGCAACATCTTCGCCAAGCTTGGCCTCGCCGTGAGCGACAGTGGCCACCGCCGCGTCCTCGCCGTTCTCGCCTACCTCAACGCCGCGGGTCAGATGAGCGGTCGCTGAGCTGACCCGGTTGAGTCCTCGTCACTCCCGCCCGCCGATCGCGCCGACCGGCGCGGGTCGCATCGCGTACCGGGTGGCCATCCTGATCGCGCCCCAGGACAGTGCGATGGTGAGCGCCACGATCGCGATGAGCCCGGTGAGGGAGATGCTGGGAACGGGCGACTTCGTCAGTCCGAGGCTGATGCCGATCAGCGGCGGGATCGCCGCCTGCAGGCCGAACAGCAGCGCCGAAAAGACCACGATTCTGGCCTCGCCGTTCATCATCGCGTGGAGTTGCTCTCGGCTGGCGCCGATGAGTTTCAGGCTCGCGAACTCGCGAACCCGCGCCGCTGTCGCCATCACCAGGGTGTTCACCACGGCGATGGCGACGTAGCCCAGCAGCACCGTCTGGAACAGCAGGTTCAGCGCCCAGTCACCGGAGCCGCCGGACCCGGGCGCGGCCAGGAACGCCTCTCGGTCGCCGACCTGGACCAGCGGGTAGCGCTCGACGGCGCCACGCAGCGCGCGGGCGAGCGCTGCCGGGTCGGTCCCGTCCACCGATCTGATCAGCACCGCGGTGGACACCCGCGCGGTGGTGTGGGCGACGACGAGGTCGTTGGGCAGGGTGACGTCCCCGAAGCCCAGGCCGTTCTCGTATATCGCCACCACGCGCGGCTTGACCACCGTGCCGTCGCCGAGCCGCAGCTCGATCGTTGCGCCGACTTTCGTCCGGACGGTCTGCGCGACGACCCGGCTCAGCGCCACCGCATCGCCCCGCAGTTTCGCGATGTCGCCCTGGTCCACCGCGAGATCCATGGTTTCGGAGAGCCGTTCGGGCGCCACCCCCTGGGCGGCGAAGACCTTGGTCGCGGTGCTGTCCTCGGACCGGAAGGTCAGCAGTACCCGCATCCGCGCCAACGGCGTCGCCACGGCGACGCCGGGCACGTCCCGCACAGCGTCCACGACCTCCGGAGACAGCCCGGCACCGGACGACGCGGTCAACACGTGATCGGCCCGTAGGCCGTCCTCGAGTTGGTGCCGCGCGCCCGCGATCATCGTGGAAGCGCCGAACACTTGCACGGCCGCCAGGGCCACGCCCATGGCCAGCGGTGTGGTGGCCGAACTGAGCCGCCGCCAGTTGGCCCGCGCGTTGGCCTGAGCGAGGAACCCGGCGGCCGTGGACTGCCGGTTCAGGTGTGAGCCGAACAGCGCGATGGCGCCTCGAAGCAGCAGGGGTCCAAGACACCCGACCGCCACGACGAACAACAGGACCGCACTCCCCGCGGTGTCGGCGGCCGAGTCGCCCGGCGCCGCGACATTGCCCAAGGTCAACAGCAGCCCGAGCGGGATGAGCAGGATCCCGATGGTCAACCGGACCCGGCCGAGCTGCTTGGGCTCGACCGCGGCGTCCGCGAGCGCCTCGACCGGGCTGACCTTGGCCACCAGGCGCGCGACCAGCCAGCCGGCAAGCCGAGCGCTGGTCATGCACAGCACCAGCGAGGCCAGGACGGGCAACAAACCCACCCGCAGCTGGAAATCCGGGGGCATCGCGCCCGCAACGACGAACACGCCACGCATCACGAAGGCGAGCAGCACGCCGGGAAGCGCGCCGAACATGGCACCCACCGACGACACCAGGGTCATCTCGGCGCCGATCATCCAGTGGATCTGCTTGGGCGTCGCGCCGACGGCGCGCAGCAGAGCCAGTTCCCGCCTGCGCTGCCGCACCGACAGCGCGAGAGTGCTCGCCACCACGAACACCACGATCAGCACCATGGTGCCGCCGAACGATGCCGCCGTCTCGACTACCAGGCTGCGGGCGTCGCCCACGTCCAGGAACTCCACGTCGCCGCGTCCTGCGCCGGTGTGCGCCACCACCCCCGGCACGGCCGCCGCGATGCGCTCGGCCAACTGCTCCGGGGCGACGCCGGGCGCGGCGAGCACACCGATGGCGTCCACCCGGTCCGGACGGCCGGACAGCCTGGTCGCCTGGCCGTCGGTGACGAACACGGCGGACTGCCGGTCCAACCCGTCCCCCGGCGCGGTCGCGATGCCCACCACACGGTAGGACGACGGGATCGAGCCGACCACGAGTCGCACCGTGGCGTCGAGCGACACGTCGCCGCGCGCGGCGAGGTCGGCGTCGAGCACGACCTCGCCGGGCGCGGAGGGCGCGCGGCCCTCGCGTACCCGGAACGGGCCGAGCGCCGCAGCGGACCAGCCGTGCCCGAGTACCGGGAAGCCGTCCGGGCCGGTCAGCACGTCGCCGCCCGAAGTCAGCACGCTGACCTCGACGTTGACGTCTCCGACGGCCGACTGCACACCGGGCACCGCCGCGACGGCAGCGACCTTGTCGGCGGGCAGCGTGATGCGTTCGCTGTAGCGGACCTCGGCGGATTCATCCAGCCAGAACGACTGCTCCGCGCCGAGGACCACCGCCGCGCCGGAGTAGCGCTCCGGAGCTACCCCGGTGCCGAGGCCGGACACCAGCAGCATCCCGCAGGCGGTGATCACCGCCGAGCCCGCGACGATCGCGACGAACGAGCCGACGAAACCGCCCTTGCTCCCGCTGATCGTGCTCCATGCCAGCGACAGGTCCTTGCGGTACGGCACGACGACACGGACCAGCCGCCGAAGCCGGCGGATCACCACTCGCCCAGGTGCGTCATACGCGACGCAACCTGCTCCGGAGTAGGTCGGGTCAGCTCGCCTGCAAGCCTGCCGTCGGCCAGAAACACAACCGAGTCGGCGTAGGAGGCGGCGACCGGGTCGTGCGTGACCATCAGCACCGTCTGCCCCATCTCGTCCACGACATGTCGCAGAAGTCCCAGAACCTGCTTGCTGGACCGGGTATCCAGCGCACCGGTCGGCTCGTCCGCGACCACCACATCCGGACGGGTGATCAGCGCGCGGGCGACCGCGACGCGTTGTTGCTGACCGCCGGACAGTTCGCTCGGCCGCCGTTGGGCGTACTCGCCGAGGCCGACCGCGGTGAGCGCTTCCTGCAGGAATGCCTGGTCGGTCTTCCGGTCCGCCAGCCGCAGCGGCAGCGTGACGTTCTCCTCGACGGTCAGCGCGCCCAGCAGGTTGTACGCCTGGAAGACGAAACCGATCCGGTCCCGCCGCAGCTCGGTCAATTCGGCTTCCGACCGGCTGGACAGCTCCGTGTCACCCAGCACGACCCGGCCCGACGTCGGCCGGTCCAGACCGGCCGCACAGTTCAGAAACGTGCTCTTGCCGGACCCGGACGGGCCCATGACGGCGGTGAACGTACCGCGCGGGAATCCGGCTGTCACCGCGTCGAGTGCGCGTACCGCATTCTTCCCCGACCCGTACTCCTTCGACACCGACTCCAGACGCACCGCGTAGGGCGATGTCCCGAACGTCGATATCGCTGGAGTGTCCGGCAACTCGGTCGGGGCGGCCGGGGCCTGCGCGACGCCCCGTCTCGACGGGCCCCTCGTTGACTTCATGCCAGCCGACGTTAAGTTCGTCGGCGGTCTGGACCGATACCCCGTACCCCCGGACGTGAGGTACAGCTGGCTGTAGTGCCCATGGCGCGGTACGACGCTGCCCCGTCGGCGCCACGCCGCCAACCGGCGCTCATACCGGCGCTGGGCTGCAGCAACTGGACCTCGATCTGTTCCTCCAGCGCAACGCCACAGGACGATAGAACGGGTCCGCCCGCCGGCCGCGTGCACATTCCTTCCACCGCCCTTCTACGCCTCACCGGCAGAGTCGAAGCCGATCGATCCGGCAGGCGCTTTCGGCCGGAGCGACCCGGTCATGGCGCAGCGCCGTGCCGCAGGAAGACGGGGAAGGACTGATCACCGTGCGAACGACATCCAGCAGGCCCTGCCTGCGCGGTCTTGCCGTCACCGCCACCGTGTTGGCGGCGGTGGCCCTACCGGTCGGCCCGGTCGCCGCGAACAGGGCAACCGTGGCAGCGGCGCCGGCCGCAGCGGCGGCGGTCGTGCCCGTCGCGGCGTCCGAGGTGCGCAACTACGCCTGGTTCAACACGAAGGCGGAGTCCGCCGACATGCACAAAGGGCTCGGTGCCCACGTGGCCCGGTTGATCAACGCGACGCCGTCCGGGGCGACGCTCTCGCTCACCCTCTATTTCTTCAACCGGCGGGAGGTGCTCGACGCGCTGAAGGGTGCTGCCGCGCGGGGCGTGAAGGTGCGCATCGTCATCAACGGCAGTCAGGTCTGGGACGGGGACGCCTACTACAAGGCGCTCAAGGCAACCTCGGGCATCACGGTGGTGGAGTGCGGCACCCGGCGCCCTGACGGGCAGTCGACACGCGGCTGCATGACCGACCGTACGGACGCGAAAACGTTGAAGAACCCGCCGCTGCTGCACGACAAGTTCATGACCATCTCCAGTGTGCGGCTGGCCGGCGGCACGACGGCGCGCAACGTCCTGTACGTCTCCTCGGCCAACCTCGACCACTACGCCGCTTACGAGAACGCCATCACCATCAGCCACGCTGGCCTGTACGCCGATTATCTGCGGTATTTCAACGGCCTGATGGCGCACGGCCGATCCGGGGCAAGCGACGACAACGCGGGCCGAACCTACGCGGCCGGTGACCACCGCCTCTACACCTTCCCGCGCCGTGAGGGCGCCGGCAGCAAGCCCACGAGCGGCAGCAACGACCCGATCGTGAGCATCCTCAAGGGTCTCAGCTGCTCCGGGTCAACGAAGGTCGATCTGGCGAACTTCCGGATCCAGCGCCGCGCCGTGGTCAACGAGCTCATCGCCGCCCGGAAGCGTGGCTGCCAGGTACGAGTGGTCACCGGCGCGAAGAGCGGTGCGCGGCACGACGAGGGCACGCCCATGGCGGCGCTGGTGACCCTCGCCACGGCGATGCCCGTGCACCTGTGCGGCTACACGCCGGCCGGCGGCATCCCGTTGCACGAGAAGTTCCTGATCATCCGGCAGGGGAGTCGATCGACGCTCTACGTGGGTAGCCACAACCTCACCTACCGGGCGTTGCGGCAGAACGACGAGAACATCCTGGCGCTGCGCAACCACCCGCTGGCCACGCCGTTCCAGCAGCGATTCGAGTTGCACTACAGCACCTGCCTGCAGTGGCACCCGCCGGCGGGCGTGGCCGGGACGGTGAGCGACGCCGACCAGGAAGCCATCGCCTGACCCGGGGGCCGGGGCCGTCACGGGAGCGGCGGTCCCGGCCCCCGCCCGGCCCGATCACGCCGCAGCTGGTGCAGAAGCGCCGGACGCGCCGTCAGCAGCGTGAGGCCCTCGTTCAACCGGTCACCGAACTGCCGGTACAGCGTCAACGCCCGCGGTAGCAGGAAACCGCCTGTTGTGTGCAGGGCGTGGTTGGCGCCGCGGTCGCCTCCTCGGTGGAGGTGGTGGCGGCGTACCCGTCCGGAGCTGGCGGGGATGGGTGCGGTGCCGCAGAGGTGAGCGAGGGCCGCTTCGGAGTGCAGCCGGTCGGGGCTGTCGCCGGCGGTGGTGAGCAGCTGGGCGGCGACGTCGGGGCCGACGCCGAACAGGGCCGTGGTGTCGTCCGCCAACTGATCCGCGACATCGGAGCACGGATCTCGACATGAGCGGGCGAACGTGCGAACGCCGATTCCAGCGGCGATGATTCATGGGCGGGAACGGCCGGTATCGGTCGCCGACCCGGTACGAGAGGAGCTGCTGTGGCGAAGTTTCTGACCATCGGATACGGCGACCAAGCGGGCTACGACCGCACCGACGCAGTCGTGCGGGACGCGGCGCATGCGCATGACGCCCGACTGCGCCAGGACGGGGTCGACATGGGCGTCGCCGGCCAGCCCGTGCAGGTGCGGAACCACGACGCGGCCGAAGTGACCACGGAGGACGGGCCCTTCATGTCTTCCCCGCTTCCCGTAGCCGGTTTCGCCATCATCGAAGCAGCCACGCTGGCCGAGGCCATCGGCATCGCGTCGCGTACGCCTTGCGCCGTCGCGCACGGTGTGGTCGAGGTATGGCCGTTGCAGGAGTCGTCGTAAGCCTCGACTTGGCGCCCGCTCATCGATAGATCCGTGCGTTCAGGCACCCACTGCCTGCTGCCTCGTTCCCTGGCACATGTCGCACTTCAACGGCCAGTGCTGGCTGGATTGGTGGCGAACTCCTCCACCCTGCTCGGCAGCGTCGAGGTGGCCGTCGTGATTGCCGCCGTCACCGGCGGCTGGGTAGCCGACGGTGGCCTGGTCAGCGAGAGCGACGAGGACCGAGCGGCTTTTGCATTCCTGTGCGAACTCGACCCCGTCTCCACGCTGCGATTCGAACCGCGCAACTTCCAACGTTCCTGGCAGACGAGATGCGAGAGAGCGGGCGTCAAGCCGATCACCGTCCACGACGCAAGAAGAACCTCCGCCACCCTCCTAGCCGACCTCGACGTCCACCCCAGAGTCGCCAGGCAGGTGCTGAGGCATGCCCGCTTCTCCGTGACGATGGAGATCTACACCCAGGTATCGACGAAGGCGACCAGAGACGCACTCAAACGCCTCGGCGAATCACCCGCGCAATGACCGAGCTGCTGTACTTCACTTCACTGCTGCACGCAAGCAGAAAGACCACCTCCCGAAGCCGGGAAGTGGCCTTTGACCTGCGTGGGCGATACTGGGATCGAACCAGTGACCTCTTCGGTGTGAAGGAACCGACATGGTTCCACGGCCTGTCCGATGAAGCAGACTGAGCTGCCGAGACAGTCCATGGAAGTTCACGATCGTTCGGCAGTGTCCGTCGCCGTTGTCACCCAGTTCGTCACTCGCCGCCAGCCGGACCCTGGGCTTGGAAATCAGGTTGATCACGGCGGTGCGTGCGCTTGCCACCTGGCCGCAGAGTATGGAGCGGGCCGGTAGATGTCATGCGACGGGCTGTTGACGACCCGTGCTGGGTCAACCCCTGCCACTACTGGTCCGCGTCTGACCGGCTGCCAACGGCATGGTCTTGGGCAGTTGTAGGAGCCGGCTCATGCCTTGTCCTCTCGGCCGCCCTCGCAAGCCGGCCAGCCCGCCACTCGGCGTGCTGCTCCGCCAACCAGTGGGGCAAGCGACGCATGAGCCAGATGATTCGGTGCTGCCAGTGCAGCGGGTAGTCACGTCGCCTAGGGCTGTACCAGCGAAGCCGTCTCGTACGACGGCCTGGTTGCACTTCCCACCGTCGGTTCGCGTTGTCGGCTACGAGCACCCACCGAATGTCGTAACTGATGCCTCGACCTTCTCCGATATCCAGCTGGTCGGCGTGTTCCGGAGCCAGGTGCGCGAAGTTGAACGTCTGCGGCCCAACGGTACGAGTTTCATCCGGAGGGACCTCGACAGCACCCAAGTACATCCGCACTGACCCGGTCCCTGGCTTCAACAGCCAGATCGGCATCTCGTCAGTCCACTGATCGAGATCGCGCACCCACCATGAAGTCGTGAACTCGTAGGCAACCTGCTCGACCCTGACAGGCAGCTGGCTTCCGTTGCGAAGGAAGACGGTGAAGTTCCCTTCCTCAACCCTCGGCTGAGGAGGAAGCCGCTGCTCCCACTCGGTCTTCATCCAAATCCCAACTAGATCGACTTGACCTCGCTGACCCGCGATGCGATCCCGGAGGAAGACTCGATAGGCGAGCAGTAGTGAGCCCGCGCCGATCCAACCAGGGACGTTGCCGTAGTCCAGACCACGCACCCAGTGGAGCAAGCCTGTTAGCCACATGAGGCAATTGTCTGCTATCCGGTCGACCTGCCGCTGTCACCACCTGCGTACCACCTAGCCATCCCGTCGGCCTTCGTCCGCACACTCGTGGAGTGGGTGGGGCCTGCCCGGTCAAGGTGGAGCACCCCACTGTCTGAACGACCTTGACCGGGCAGGCCCCACCTGCTCGGCTTTGCCCGGACGGAGGTTGTCGGGATGGCGCCACCATCCCAGAGCGCCCGAGCGCCCCGCCGGAGGCACCGCCCGTGTCTCGACCAACGTGGAGCCCCGGAACTGCCACTGATCATGGCGGCCCGGGGCTTCTTCGTATGTCGCGCCGCCGGCGGGCTATCACCGGCGCGCCGGCGGCCGAAGGCCAGAGGCGCGGCGGCGGGCCATCGGCCCGGCCCAGGTTCGGCGGCGCGCGCGGCCTGCGAAGCGGGCCGCCTTGAAGGCGTATAGAAAGTTCTCACCAAAACGCCGGAGCGTCCCTTGTCGTGTCCCGGCTGATGCTTTACATCGGCGTCCCATCTGATGCTTGACAGTGGCCGTGTTCGGCTTCTTGATCGCGTGATGTCTGCGGGCAT
>NZ_JBITLH010000025.1:0-35182 GCF_044465125.1 Micromonospora sp. NPDC049836 | reverse complement strand
GCAGTCTACGATGGACGATCACGTACTCTGACGCCTGATCCGGCATCGGCGGTCCTAGCTGCGCAAACACCGCGAACAGAAGTGCGGCTGGAGTACTAGGCCAGGTGGCCTTGCTGGCGGGTCCTGTGGGCCAGAGGGTGCGCCGGCGATCCTCTACCGATCGATCGAGCGGGCCGTCAAGGTTTCAGCCCGCTCAGGGCGTTCGCGTGCAGGACCCTCAGACGAGAGGCATTGCGGACCGGAACGTCCCGGAGTGGGCCGACGCCGCGTACGAGCTGGCCGCGCTGCTCGACGTCGATCTGGGGACGCGCCTACTTGCCGCCATAGCCGGCCGTTACCGTCGGCTTTGATCGCCGCTGAGCCTGGCAGGCATCTTTTCACCACATTAGTGGGGCTAGGGCCGGTACGCTCCGAAGGACCTACCTATTGCCGAATCGAGTGGGACCACGAGTGGCCGAGCAGACGATGAACCTGCTGAAGTCCCTGCTCGGCGTCGACGCGGACCAGCTCAACCCCGGCCAGATGGCGCTTCGGGCGCTGTTGACCTTCGTAGTGGCGGTAGCCATCGTTCGGCTCGGACACAAGCGGCTGTTCGGCCGGGCTACGGCGTTCGACCTGGCTGCGGCGATCATGTTCGGCTCAGTCATGAGCCGCGCCATCACGAACACGCTCGGGCTGTTCGCGGTCTGGCTTGCCGGCCTCGTGCTCATCATGCTGCACCGGCTCATGGCGACCCTCGCCTATCACTTCGACTGGTTCGGCCCACTCGTCAAGGGCCATCCGGTCCTGCTCGTGAAGGACGGTCGAGCCGACCGCGTCGCGATGCGGGACGGCCACGTCTCCTGGCGGGACCTCGACGAGGCCCTTCGCGGAACGGGAAGCGAGCCGGATCTGTCGCGCGTGCGGCTCGCCTACCTCGAACGCGACGGAAGCATCAGCGTGATTCCACGCGACACCGGGCCTCGCATCCTCGACGTCACCGTCGAGAAGAACGTCCAGGTCGTACGCATAGCGTTGGACTGACGCGGCGACCGAGCTAGCCGGTTCAAGCGGCCGGGACGCGTTCGCGCCTTCGCAGCACCGCCGCGACCGGAAAGAGCAGCGCGAAACCCGTCAGCGAGGTCACGATCACCATGACCACCGTGTCGTTGTCCACGAAGCCCTGTGTCGCCATCACCGTCGCCGCCGCGATGTTCCGCTGCGAGGTGCCGAGCCCAAGCACGGCACGTGCGTCGCGGTCCCGGCCGCCCAGCAGGTAGCCGATCACGAACGCGCCCGCCACCACCAGCATGGCCGGAACGATCGCCCCCTCCGCGAACAGAGTGACGATCGTCGGGATGTTGGCCAGCGTGGTTGCCAGGACGATCAGCACCAGGGCGAGGGTGGAGACACGGCGGGCCACAGGTCCCCACCGCCGCGCCGGGTCCGGCCACCGGGAGTTGAGCAGCAGGCCGGCGGCGAGCGGAAGGAGCATGGTCAGGACCAGGGGCACCGCGAGGGCACCGGCGGAGACCTCGGCCTCGGGCAGGACCCGGGGTACGGCGATCGGGGCGTACAGGACGGTGACGGGCAGCAGCAGCACCAGCAGCGTGGCGCTGAGTGCCACGTCCGACCGGGCCACCTCGCTCAGCTTGATCAGGAACGGCGCGCCGGCCGACATCGCGACCAGGATCAGCCCGGCCTCGAGCGGGCGGTCGAGCGGCCAGATCCGCACGATGCCGAGCGCGAGGAGCGGGACCAGCACGAAGTTGGCGAGCAGGGCTCGAGCCACGGCCCACAGGTCCCGCAGTGGGCCCAGGATCTGCCGGGCGGAGTGGGTGAGACCGACCGAGAGCATCGAGGTCACGGCGAACAGCAGAACCGCCAGATCCGCCACGGTGGTGAGTACGGTACGCATCGTCCAGTTAGCCCCTAGTCCGGCTCGCTGTGCTCGGCCGCTGTCGGTTCCGGCACGCCCGGATGTTCCGGCGGGAACGGCAGCAGCTCGGCGTCGATCCGCGTCCAGGTGTCGCGCAGGTCGTCCAGCAGGTCCGGGTGGTGGCCGGCGACGTCCGCCTGCTCCCGGCCGTCCACCGTCACGTCGTACAGGAGGTGGTAGGGGCCGGGCCGGCGCGGCCAGTTGCCGAGCACCGACCGGTCGCGGCGGTCGTAGAGGTACTTGAACGGGCCACGGCGGAGCGCGCCCTGGTTGGAGGTGCGCCAGAACAGGTCGTGCTCGGGGAAGTCGGCCCCGTCGACAAGCCACGGCAACAGGTCGACCCCGTCCAGCGGGTACCGCTCGTCCGGGGCCGTCCCGCCGGCGTCGATCAGCGTGGCGGTCAGGTCGAGGGTGTGGACCGGGTGGTCGGTGACCTGACCGCCGGGCACGGCCGCCGGCCACCGCAGGATCAGCGGCACCCGGATGCCGCCCTCGGTGAGGTCACCCTTCTCCCCCACGAACGGCCAGTTCTTCGACCACCGTTCACCGCCGTTGTCGGAGGTGAAGACGACGATGGTGTCGTCGGCGCGGCCCGCCTCGGTCAGCGCCGCGAGGACCCGGCCGACGCCCGCGTCCAGCTCTTCCACGAGTTCGGCGTACTTCGCCAGCGAGCCCCCGTCGGGGTGGATCAGCGGCGTCGGTCCCCGCTGCCCGTCGAACCTGCGCCGGATCTCCGTGCCGACGTCGCGGTCGTCCGGGCCCTCTCAGGGCCAGTGGGGCGCGGTGTAGTTGAGCTGCACGTAGAACGGGCCGGCACGGTCGGCGGCGACGAACTCCGCCGCACGGTCGGAGATCAACGAGGTGTAGTAGCCCGCCTCCTCCACCGGCGTCTCCCCCTCGTAGAGGTCGGCCTCGCCGATCGTGTTGACGTGCTCGAAGTAGTCGACCGCCCCGTCGAAGTTGCCGTAGAAGGTCTGGAAGCCGATGCGCAGCGGGCTGTACCACGGCAGCCATCCGCAGTGCCACTTGCCGAACATCGCCGTCTCGTACCCCGTCGCCAGCAGCAACGACGACAGCGTCGGATGCTCGGCGGGGATTCCGTTGCCCTCCCGGTGCGTGGTCAGCGGCTCCTCCAGGCCGGCCGGCAGGCGGGTGGGGTAGCGCCCGGTGTACAGCCCGATGCGGGTCGACGAGCACCACGGCGAGCCGGCGTAGCCGTGCCGGAACAGGAGGCCCTCCGCGGCCAGCCGATCGAGGTGGGGCGTGCGGATCGCCGTGGAGCCGTAGCAGCCCAGGTCGCCCCAGCCGAGGTCGTCGGCCAGGATGAACAGGATGTTGGGCGGCGCGGCCGGCCGACCCCCGCCCCCCGCCGTCCCCGCGCCACCACCGGTCGTCATGCGCCCCGTATACCTGTTCTTCGCGCGACCTAACGTCCCGTCGCGCCGGAGATGCGCGCGGCCGGCGGCCCCGACTTCCGCAACGTTCGGAACCAGGCCAGCAACCCTCGAATAGCGGCGCGGCGGGCCCGCGACGACCGCTCCAATCCGCCCCGGAACCCACCCTGAGCCGCGGGGGTCAGTTCCAGGTGGAGCCGACACGGGCACCCTGACCGCGGTCAAGGCCACGCCACACCGGTCTGGAAATAGCCATCTGACATGCCGTCGCTGACGTCAACACTGGCAGCAGAGCAGCCCTGCCGCGTTCACGCTCCTGATAACCAGTACGGACAATCGCCATGAACTCAGGAAATCAGACCGATGGCGCAGCATAGTGGAGCACATGCGTGAGCTGTCCGGCGGCGATCTAGGAATGCTCCTCTCCGTCTTCGCCTTGCTGCTGATAGCCTTCGGTATCGACTTCCACCTGTCCAGGAGTGCCATTCGGCGAAGCCGCCGAGGTGCGATCTTCGCCAGCATCGTGAGCTTGGTCGGTGAATCGACGACAGCTCTCGCGCTCGTGCTGACATGGATCGCCTTATGGAGTCCCGTTGCGTGGGAGAAGATCGATGACCTGCTCGTCTTCATCCCAGGGACGATCGCCGTCGTGTGTGCCGTTCTCCTCACCGGCGACCGGGCACTAGACAGGGTTATCCGCATCGCGGCGCGTTCTGATGGCAGCAGTGGAACCGACGACGGCTAATCCTCAAGTCTGATTGGGCGCACGGCGTCGAACATCAATCATCCTGGAATACTGTCACCTGTTGCCGCCGCGGGCGGGGCATGTTCTGCCGCGACAACTCGTAGGCCCGGTTTACAGGCACAGCCACACAGACGCGATCTTCGCTGACACACACTTAACGAAGATTACGTCGAGGTATCCCAACACTCTCTGAGCCAGGTTCGCTGGGCCTGAGCCGCCCCGGGTTATGTGGAGACGGCTCTACAAGATCCGGGGCGGTTCATCCGCCGCATCGGGCCTGCCCGAGCTCGGCGGTGACGCTGCGGTTGCCCGCTGGGTTCCGCCTCCGGGCGGAACCCAGCGGACCGTCATGCCGGTTGGGACTGGACGGTGTTGGCCAAGAGTAAGGACAGCTCCCGGACCAGGTCGTCCATCGACTGGCGGCTCTGCGCCTTGACCAGGCCCAGAGCGAGATCGGCCAGGAGGTAGAAGCCGAGGGTGCGGGACTGCTCGGAGCCGAACGCCGACATCAGTTCCTCCGCGCCCGCGAGGTCACCGCGATGCTTGGCCGCGATGACCCCGGCGGCGCGTTGGACGATCTCGGCCGCCTCGGGGGTGTACCCGGTCATCCCGATCAGATCTTCGGGGTGGCGGCGCGGGCGGCGTCGAAGCGGGAGATGACGTCGGTCCAGTTGACCAGGTTCCACAGCCGGTCCACGTAGTCCGGGCGGACGTTGCGGTACTGCAGGTAGTAGGCGTGCTCCCAGGCGTCGAACACCAGGATCGGGGTTGAGCCCTGCCCGACGTTGGCTGGCGCAACCAATTAGACGCGCCCGTACTGAAACGGTCGCCGACATCCGATCATCAACGGATCACTACGCGATCTACTTACTCCGCGTGGAGCACGGCCGCTACAACGGCGATTGTAGTGAAGGAAGGCTCGGCGCAAGGCGTTAGAGCGGCACGCACAGTAACGGGTTGCGGCCAACGATCGCAGGAGTGCGTTCACGGCTGGGTGATCATCGGTGGGTCAAAGGATGTGATTCTCAGGATCGCCGCTCGAGGCTGCCGGCCCGGCGCAACAAATACGTGTCCATGACCCAGCCGCGGCTCTGTTTCGCCGCCGTCCGCCGGGACCAGATTCGGTCGGCGACCTCGTCAAGGTTGCCGGCCACCAGTTGCTCGTCGGACGAGCCGAGGTTCGCGCCCCACCAGATCCGCCAGGCCGACAGTTCGGGGAGCTGGCGACAGGTCAATGCCCCGTCGAGCAGGACGACGAGGTTGTCGTGTGTCGCCGCGTCGTGGAGCAGGCGGCGGCCGGTCGTGATGGTGATCGGGCCGCCGATTGTGTTGAGGACGAGCCGGTGGTGTGCCGCCAGCAGTTGGATGCTGCTGAGGCCGGGTACGACGTCCACGGTGATGTCGACCCGTGCGCGTTCGGCGATGCGGTCGGCCACACGGATCGCCGAGTCGTACAGGGCCGGATCGCCCCAGACGAGCACTGCGGCGTCTCCCGGGTTGTCCAGCAATGCCTGCTCGAACGCCTCGGCCCGTGCCTCGTGCCAGTCGCGTACCGCGCCGGTGTAGTCGGCCGGGCCGGCACGGTCGCGTTCCGGGTCGGGTACGTGCACGAGCCGCCAGGCGCCGGTGACGTGCCGGGCGCAGATCGCCTCGCGCATCGCGATGAGGTCGGCCGTGCCCGGGTGCTGTCCGGTCTTGTCGGCGACGAGGAAGTAGTCGGCCTCGTTGAGTGCCCGGACGGCCTGGGCCGTGACCAGTTCGGGGTCGCCCGGGCCGAGGCCGACCAGGGTGAGGCGCCGTGTCACGCCTGATCCTCCAGGTCTCCCTCGACCTCGAGGTACACGCGGGCCATCTCCGCCATGACCTCGGCGTCCGGTTCGGCCCACAGTCCACGGTCGGCGGCCTCGTTCAGCCGTTCCACGATGCCGCGCAGTGCCCAGGGGTTCGCGCGGCGCATGAACTGCTGGTTCGTCTCGTCGAGGACGTATTCGCGGGCCAGTGACTCGTACATCCAGTCGTGGACGACACCGGCGGTGGCGCCGAAGCCGTAGAGGTAGTCCACGGTGGCGGCGAGCTCGAACGCTCCCTTGTAGCCGTGGCGCTGCATCGCCGCGATCCAGCGCGGGTTGACCACCCGCGAGCGGAAGACGCGGTTGGTCTCTTCCTGCAGGCTGCGGGTGCGTACGGCGTCGGGCGTGGTGGAGTCACCGACGTACGCCCTGGGTTCGGCGCCGGTCAGCGCGCGGACCGTGGCGATCATGCCGCCGTGGTATTGGAAGTAGTCGTCGGAGTCGGCGATGTCGTGCTCGCGGGAGTCGATGTTCTTCGCGGCGACGGCGATGCGCCGGTAGTTGGTTCGCATGTCGTCGGTTGCCGCGATGCCGTCGAGGCCGCGGCCGTAGGCGAAGCCGCCCCAGGCGGTGTAGACGGCGGCCAGGTCGGCGTCGTCGCGCCAGGTGCCGGACTCGACGACCTGGAGGATGCCGGCGCCGTACGATCCGGGCTTCGAACCGAAGATCCGCGTGGTGGCCCGCCGCTGGTCGCCGTGCTCGGCGAGGTCGTGGCGGGTGTGTGCCCGCACGTAGTTGCGCTCATCGGGTTCGTCGAGCCCGGCGACGAGCTGCACGGCGTCGTCGAGGAGTTCGATGACGTGCGGGAAGGCGTCGCGGAAGAATCCCGAGATGCGCACGGTCACGTCGATGCGGGGCCGGCCGAGTTCGTCGAGGCCGATGACCTCCAGGCCGTTGACCCGGCGTGAGGCCGTGTCCCAGATGGGGCGTACGCCCAGCAGCGCCAGCACCTCGGCGATGTCATCGCCGGAGGTGCGCATCGCGGAGGTGCCCCACACGGAGAGGCCGACCGATCGGGGGTGCTCGCCGGTTTCGGCGAGGTGCCGGGCGACGAGGGACTCGGCCATCGCCTGTCCCGTTTCCCAGGCCAGACGGGACGGAACGGCCCGCGGGTCGACGGTGTAGAAGTTACGGCCGGTCGGCAGGACGTTGACCAGTCCGCGCAGCGGGGAGCCGGAGGGCCCGGCCGGGACGAAACCGCCGTCGAGCGCGTGCAGGACGTTGGTCAGTTCGTCGGTGGTGGCGGCCAGCCGCGGCACGACCTGCTCGGCGGCGAAGCGCAGGACGTCGCGTACCACCGGGTCGTCGTGCAGCGCGTCGATCGCGTCAGCCTGCCAGCCGGCCTTCTCCATCGCCTCGATCAGGGCACGGGCCTGCGCCTCCACGGCGTCGACGTCGGCCGCCGGGGCGTCCTCGGCAAGACCCAGCGCGGCGCGCAGGCCGGGCAGTGCCCGGTTCTGTCCGCCCCAGACCTGTGTCGCGCGGAGCACGGCGAGCACCAGGTTGACGCGTGCCTGTCCGGTCGGTGCCTGGCCGAGCACGTGCAATCCGTCGCGGATCTGTACGTCCTTGATCTCGCACAGCCAGCCGTCGACGTGCAGCAGGAAGTCGTCGAACTCCTCGTCGCCGGGCCGTTCGTCCAGGCCGAGGTCGCGATGCATCTGTGCGGACTGCATCAGCGTCCAGATCTGCTGGCGGACCGCGGGCAGCTTCGCCGGGTCCATCGCGGCGATGTTGGCGTGCTCGTCGAGCAGTTGCTCCAGCTTGGCGATGTCGCCGTAGCTTTCGGCGCGTGCCATCGGCGGCACCAGGTGGTCGACGATGGTGGCGTGCGCGCGGCGCTTGGCTTGGGCACCCTCGCCAGGATCGTTGACCAGGAACGGATAGATCAACGGCATGCTGCCGATCGCCGCGTCCGTGGCGCAGGCGGCTGAGAGCGCGGCGTTCTTCCCCGGCAGCCACTCCATCGAGCCGTGTTTGCCGAGGTGCACCACCGCGTCGGCGCCGAAGCCGTGTTCGAGCCAGCGGTACGCGGCCAGGTAGTGGTGCGACGGAGGCATGGCCGGGTCGTGGTAGATCGCGACCGGGTTCTCGCCGAAGCCACGCGGGGGCTGGATGAGGATGACGACGTTACCGGCGCGCAGTGTGGCCAGCACGATGTCGCCGTCGTCGTCGACGAAAAGCGAGCCGGGAGCCTCGCCCCAGGTCTCGGCCATGGCGTCGCGTAGCGCGGCGGGCAATCCGGCAGTCCAGCGCCGGTAGTCGTCCCGGCTGATACGCACGTGCGACTCGCTGAGCTGAGCCTGCGTGAGCCACTCCTCGTCCTGCCCACCGGCGGCGATCAAAGCGTGGATGAGCGCGTTGCCGGCCGTCGTGTCGGCATCCTCTCCCTCGACCGGGAACAGCGGGTCGAGCCCGGGAATTGCGCCGGGTGCGCCGAGGTCGTAGCCGGCATCTCGCATCGCGCGCAGCAATCGGATCGCCGACACGGGCGTATCGAGGCCGACGGCGTTGCCGATGCGGCTGTGCTTGGTCGGGTAGGCCGACAGGACGAGGGCCACCTTGCGCTCGGCGGGCGGGACGTACCGCAGTCGGGCGTGGTTGACGGCGACGCCCGCGACGCGGGTGCATCGCTCAGGGTCGGTCACGTAGCGGGGCAGGCCGTCGGCGTCGACCTCCTTGAATGAGAACGGGACGGTGATCAGGCGACCGTCGAACTCGGGGATGGCGATCTGGGTCGCGGAGTCGAGCGGGGTGACGCCTTCGTCGGACGCCTCCCACTCGGCTCTGCTGGACGTGAGCGCCAGAGCCTGCAGCACGGGGATGTCGAGGGCGCGCAGCCGTTCGACGTCCCAGGACTCGTCGTCGCCGCCGGCGCTCGCGGCGGCGGGCCGGGCGCCGCCGGCGGCCAGGACCGTGACGACGATCGCATCCAGGGTGGCGAGTTCGGCGTACAACTCCTCGGGCGCCGCCCGCAGTGACGAGACGTAGATCGGTACGCCGGTGGCCACGCCGGTGGTGTCGATGGCATCGGCGAGTTCGTGGGCGAACGCGTTGTTGCCGCTCACCTCGTGGGCCCGGTAGTACAGGACTCCGACGCGGGGCCGGGCGTCCGGGGCCGGCTGCCGGCTGACTCCCCACTCGGGCAGCACCGCCGGCGGTTCGAAGCCTTCGCCGGTCAGCAGCACGGTGTCGGACAGGAAGGCGTGCAGTTGGCGCAGGTTCTCCGCGCCGCCCTCGGCGAGGTAGCGGTGCGCCTCGGCGCAGACACCGATCGGGACGGTCGACAGCCCCATCAACGCGGCGTTCAGCGTCCGTTCCCCACCGAGCACGACCAGGGGACGGCCGGTGCCGCGGATCAGCGCGGCGAGGTCGCGTACGTCCTCGGGCGAGCCGAGCACCCGCAGAACGACCAGGTCGGCCTCGCTGGTCAGGGTGTCGCGGCGCTCGCCGGTGAGCCGGGCAGGGTTGGCCCAGGACCAGTCCGCGTTGCTGGCCCGCGCCGAGAGCAGGTCGGTGTCCGAGGTGGACAGCAGGGCGATGCGTGTCATGTTTCTCCTTCGGTGACACGGGAGCCGAGGCGCAGGTCGCCGACCGGACGGCCGGCGCGTAGGTGCTCGCCGACGAGGCGTGCCGCGTCGCCGGGTCGCACCGGCCCGTACCAGGTGCCGGCGGGGTGCACGACGGCGACTGGTCCGTGGTTGCACGGGAACAGGCAGCCGGTCTGGGCCATGAGGACGTCGGCGTCGGTGAGCTGCTGCTCGACGAACGCGCCCACGATCGCGCGATAGGTCTCGTCCGCGCCGCGGGCACTGCAGCGCGGGCCGCGGCACAGCAGTAGATGATGGCGGTACGGCGGCGTGGTCTCCCAGGCCGGTGAGGTGAGTGGCGCCTCGTGCCCGGTGATCGCACGCTCGCCGAACCGGATGACCGGCGGGTCGATCTGCTGACGGTGCCAGTGGCCGGCCACGCGTCCCACCCACGAACGGGCGAAAGTCAGGTCGTCGGTGCTCACCGGTTCCAGGCGAACCTCCCGAACGCCCTCGGCGTGCAGCAGGTCGAGCACATGGGTCAGCGTGGGCTCGCCGGCTTGCAGGAAGGCCAGTCGGGCGCCGGCTGCCTCGGCCTGCCCGCGTAGCACCGGCGACGCGGCGTCCGTCAGTGCGGTCGCGACGTGAACGAGGACGCTCACGGGGTCAGGAGCCGGTGATCCGGTGCGATCGGGACACGGGGTCTTCTTTCGTCCGGGGCCTGTGCGCGAGGCCTGGATGGGCACGTGTCGCAGACGGATCTGCGGCCAGCAGGTCTTCGGACTCGGGATCAACCGGACGGGGCGCCTTCCCAGACCGTGGGTCCAGTGGCGTCGTGCCCCGCCCGTCACCCTCACCGCTGCGCGTCAGTCCCGGATTCGCACCGGGTTCCCTGGCTCATGGCTGAGTTTGACTGGCATCACGACGGTAGCACCGACAGCCGGTGTCGCCGGGGACGGGCTCTGGCACCATGTCGCCGTGACCGAGAGGACCCGCCGCGACCTGTGTCCCGGCCTGCTGCGCCCATGGATCGCCGACGACGGCGCGCTCGTGCGGGTGCGCGTCCCCGGCGGGATCGTGCCGACTGCGGCGCTGTGCGCACTCGTGGAGGTGGCCCGTGCGCACGGCGACGGCGCGGTCCACCTGACCAGCCGCGCCAACCTGCAGGTGCGCGGTCTCGAGCACGACGGTGGGCGGCTGCCCGAGACCGTCGTCGCCGACGTCATCGCGACCGGGCTCGTACCGTCCACGTCGCACGAGCTGGTCCGCAACATCCTCGCCTCACCGCTGACCGGACGCAGTGGCGGCCGGGCCGATCTACACCCGGTCGTCGCCGGACTCGACGCACGGCTGCGCGCCGAGCCCCGGCTCACCGCGCTGACCGGACGGTTCCTGTTCGTGCTTGACGACGGCCGCGGTGATCTGGTCAGCCGTGACTTGGACCTGGGGTTGGTGGCGCTCGACTCGGACACCGCGCAGCTACGTGCCGGAACCTCGGCGTGGGGGCCCGTCATCCGGCTGGACGAGGCCGCCGCGGCGCTGACCGGGCTCGCCGTACGCTTCGCCGGGCTCGCGGGTGACCGGCCGGACTCACCCTGGCACGTCGACGAGCTGCCCGGCGCCGGCGCCGCGCTGCTGGGCACCGTACTCGACCGTGCCGAGCGGACCCGGGTGAGCACACCTCCACCCGCGCTGGGCAGGATCGTTCAGGATGACGGCCGCGTCACCGCGCACCTCGCGGCTCCCGGCGGCCGAGTGGACGCTCCCCTGCTGGAGGAGATCCGCGCGCTCGGCGCCGGCGAGATCGTCCTCACCCCGTACCGCACCCTGCTCGTCCCCGATCTGGAGAACGCATGAGCCTCACCACACCGGCACGCCGCTACGACTACGTCACCGACGGCGCGGCGATCTACGACGCCTCGTTCGCCACCATCCGTGCCGAGGCCGATCTCTCAGGTGTGCCGGCCGACGCCGAGAAGGTCGCGGTGCGGATGATCCACGCATGCGGCCAGACCGACCTCACCCGCAACCTGGTGATCCACCCCGGCCTGGTGGCCGCCGCCCGCGGGGCGCTGGAGGCGGGGGCGCCGATCCTGACCGACGCGCACATGGTCGCCGCCGGCATCACCCACGCCCGCCTGCCCCGTGACAACGAGGTCCGCTGCTTTCTGCACGAACCCGAGGTCCCGGCGCTTGCCCACCGGTGGGCAACGACCCGGTCGGCGGCGGCGGTGTCGCTGTGGACCGACCACCTCGCCGGCGCGGTCGTCGCCTTCGGCAACGCCCCCACGGCCCTGTTCCACCTGCTGGAGATGCTGCGCGACGGCGCGCCACGACCAGCTGCGATCATCGGTACGCCGGTCGGATTCATCGGCGCCGCCGAGTCCAAGCAGGCGCTCATCGACCTCGCCACCGACGCCCCCGGCCTCGACGTGCCCTATCTCGTGGTGACCGGGCGCCGGGGCGGCTCGGCGATGGCTGCCTCCGCGCTCAACGCCCTCGCCCGGGAGGCGGAGTGACCGGGCGGCTGTCCGGCGTCGGGGTCGGCCCGGGTGATCCCGAACTGATCACGCTCAAAGCCGCCCGGCTGATCGGCGCGGCCCAGGTCATCGCCTACCACCAGGGTGTCGGCAAACAGTCCAACGCGCGCCGCATCGCTGCCGGGCTGTTCCCGGACGACGTGATCGAGGAGGCGCTGGTCTATCCGGTGACGACCCAGAGCACCGAGCACCCGGGCGGGTACGCCGGGGCGATGGCCGACTTCTACGCCGAAGCCGCCGAGCGGCTGCGGGCCCACCTTCGTGCGGGCCGCGACGTGGTCGTGCTGGCCGAAGGCGACCCGATGCTCTACGGCTCGTTCATGTACCTGCACGACCGGCTCGCCGGCGAGTTCGACACGCAGGTCGTCGCCGGTGTGCCCGCCTTCGCCGCCGCCACCGCCACCACCGCCCTGCCGCTGGTCCGGCAGACCGACGTGCTGACCGTGCTGCCGGGAACGTTGCCCGAGCCCGAGCTGGCCCGGCGTCTCGCCGACACCGACGGCGCGGTGATCATGAAGCTGGGCCGGACGTTCACCAAGGTCCGCTCGGCGCTCGAGCAGGCCGGGCGCGTCGAGGGCTCCTGGTACGTCGAACGGGCGTCGATGACCGCCGAGCGGGTACTGCCTGTCGCCGACGTGGACCCCGCCACGGTGCCGTACTTCTCGATCGTGCTGGTCCCCGGCGACACCCGACCCGGAGTGGCCCGTTACGACCTCCCGGCCACCAGGGTCACCGAACCTTATCCCGGCGCCGAGGTCGTCGTCGTGGGCCTCGGCCCCGGTCCCGATCGGTGGCTCTCCCCCGAGGCGTCGCAGGTGCTCGCCGAGGTCGGCCACGTCGTCGGCTACGGCCCGTACGTCCAGCGCGTCGCGCAGCGCCCCGGACTCGTCCGCCACGCCTCCGGCAACACGGTCGAGCTCGAGCGGGCCCGGCAGGCGCTCGAACTGGCGCTCGCCGGTGAGCGCGTCGCGGTCGTCTCCGGCGGTGACGCGGGCGTCTTCGGCATGGCGTCGGCGGTGTTCGAGGCCGCGGAGGACCCCCGCTACGCCGGCGTCGCCATCCGTGTCGTACCCGGGATCTCCGCCGTCCAGGCGGTCGCGGCGCGCGCGGGCGCGCCGATCGGGGCCGATTTCGCGGTGATGAGCCTGTCGGACCGGCTCAAGCCGTGGGAGGTCGTGGTCAAGCGGCTGCGCGCTGTCGCCGAGGCGGATTTGGTGCTGGCCCTCTACAACCCGCGCTCACGCTCACGCACCGAACAGGTCGCGCAGGCCCGGGCCGTGCTGCTGGAGCACAAGTCCCCCCGGACGGTCGTGGTCGTGGGCCGCGACATCGGCCGGGCCGGGGAGAGCCTCACCGTCACCTCGCTCGGCGAACTGGACCCTGGCAGCATCGACATGAAATGCCTGTTGATCATCGGCGCCTCGGCGACGCGAGTCACCGCGGCCGGACGTGTCTGGAGCCCGCGCTTCGTGCCCTGATCAGCCGCGCACGCGGCGCTCGCGACCGGCCGAGTAGAGGAACGACTCGCCGCCACGGACGTCCCCGGCCAGCGCCGGGCCGACCAGGATGACCGCTGCCTGTCGCAGACCGGCCTGCTCGACCCGGCCGCCGATGTCGGCCAGCGTGCCGCGCAGGATGAGCTCCTGCGGCTGCGACACCCGGTGCACCACGACTATGGGGCAGTCGTGGCCGTAGTAGCCGGCCAGTTCGGCGGCCAGCTCGCGGGTACGCGTGACCGCCAGGTGCAGGGCGAGCGTCGCGCCGGTCGCGGCGAACGCGGCGAGCTTCTCTCCCGACGGCATGACCGTGGACCGGGCCTGCGCGCGGGTGAGCACGACCGACTGGGCCAGCTCCGGGACGGTCAGCTCGGCGCCGACGGCGGCGGCAGCAGCCGCATAGGCCGGCACGCCGGGCGTGACGTCCCACGGGACCCGGGCGGCGTCGAGCCGGCGTGCCTGCTCGTGCACCGCCGAGTACAGCGACGGGTCACCGGAGCACAGCCGTACGACCTCGGACCCGTCGGCGTGTGCCTGGACCAGGTGCGTGGTGATCTGGTCCAGGTCGAGGTGCTGGGTGTCGATCAGCCGGGCGTCGTCACGGCAGTGCTCCAGCACCTCGGCGTCGAGGTACGTGCCCGGGTACAGGCACACGTCGGCGGACTCGAGCAGGCGTACCGCGCGGAGGGTGAGCAGGTCGGCGGCGCCGGGCCCGGCCCCGACGAAATGGACGGTCATGAATCTCCCTTGACGATGGACCACTGGCTGACTGCCCGCGCGGGCGTCCAGCCGGTGAAGCCGCCGAGCGGTTCGGCGCGTTCGACGTGCAGGCGGACGAGTTCACCGCCGCGCCGGCTGTGCTGCTCCAGCAGCACCGCCTCGGTCTCGGCGGTGACACCGTGCACGACGAGCCGTCCACCTGCGCCGAGCGCATCCCAGCAGGTGTCCAGCACGCCGGGGACGGTGGCCCCGCCGCCGACGAACACCGCGTCGGGACGGTCCAGGCCGGACAGGGCCCCGGGCGCCGAACCCTCGACCAGACGCAGACCCGGCACGCCGAGGGCAGCGGCGTTGCGGTGCACCAGCGCGGCCCGGTCGGAGCGGGGCTCCACCGCGATCGTCCGTGCCGTCGGCCAGGCCCGCATCCACTCCACACCGATCGAGCCGCTGCCGGCGCCGACGTCCCACAGCAGCTGACCGGGCGCGGGCGCGAGCCGGGCCAGGGCACTGGCCCGCAAGTCACGTTTGGTGATCTGCCCGGCGTGCTCGAACGCGTCGTCGGGCAACACGCCGCCCGAGGCCCAGCCCGGACCGGCACCGCGAACTTCGACGGCGAGAACGCTCAACCGCGGCACGTCGTTCAGGTCCCACCCGGCCGCGGTGGTCGCGGTACACGACTCACCGGCGGCACCGAGGTCACCGAGCACGACCAGCCTGGACTGCCCCCAACCGAGCCCGGTCAGCACCGCGGCCACGGCCGCGGGTGTCGTCTCGTCGCTGGACAGCACGAGCAGCCGGCGCCCGGCCGAGAGCGCAGGCACGATCAGCCGTAGGTCCCGGCCGACCAGGCTGACCGTGGTGACGGACTCAGCCGGCCATCCGAGACGTGCTCGGGCGAGGGCTACCGAGGAGACCCCGGGCACGATCGTCACGCGCTCCGGGCCCAGGACGTCCAGCAGCGTCGTGCCGATACCCGACACGAGCGGGTCGCCGGAGGCCAGCACGACAACCGGCCCTCGCGCGGAGGCGAGCACACCTGGCAAATTGTCCCGCAGCGGCGACGGCCACGCCACGCGCTGCTGGCCGTCGACGGGCGGCACCGCCTCGAGGTGCCGCCGCCCGCCGAGCAGCGTCGCGGCCGCCCGCACCAGCGCCCGGGACGGCTCCGGCAGACCCACCCACCCGTCAGCCCCGATCCCCACCACGGTCACCCGCTCCTCCATGGAGATGCACCCTAGCCGCCCACCGGCCCTTGCCCCGGCCACCGGGGCGTCTATGGTGATGCACAGGTTCGAGGTGCCCCACGACCGTGGTCACGGGGAGAATCTGGGAAGCCGGTGAGAATCCGGCACAGGGCCCGCTGCGGTGATCCAGGCATTGACCTGGGAAGTCCGAAGACCGGCCTCGATCCGATCCACGGCGCATGCCGCGTCTTGGACCGCCATGGCAGATCGAGCGGGAGCCCTACATGCCAGCGCAGTACCCCTTTTGTGCCGTCGTCGGCGCCGACGACATGACTCTCGCCCTCACCCTGGTCGCGATCGATCCGCTCATCGGCGGTGTCCTGATCCGCGGGGAGAAGGGCACTGCCAAGACCACTACCGTGCGCGGCCTCGCCGAGGTGCTCCCGGCGGTACGGGTCTATGCGGGCGACCGGTTCTCCATCGACCCGGACGATCCCTCGGCGGTCTGCCCCGACGGGCCGTTCGACGTGTCCACGCCCGTCGTCGAACGGCCGGTACGCCTCGTCGAACTACCCGTCGGAGCCGGCGACGACCGGGTGACCGGATCGCTGAAGCTCGATGCCGCGCTGCGAGACGGCGTCGTCGCGTTCGAGCCTGGCCTGCTGGCCCGGGCCCATCGTGGCCTGCTGTACGTCGACGAGGTCAACCTGCTGCCGGACCACCTGGTCGACCTGCTGCTCGACGCCGCGGCGACCGGCCGGGTCAGCGTCGAACGCGACGGTGTCTCGGTCGAGCATGCCTCCCGGTTCGTGTTGATCGGCACGATGAACCCGGAGGAGGGCGAACTGCGCCCGCAGCTGCTCGACCGGTTCGGCCTGACGGTCGAGGTCGCCGCCCCGCGTGACCCCGTCCTGCGGGTGCAGGCGGTCCGCCGCCGGCTCGCATTCGACGCCGACCCGGAGGGCTTCGCCACACGCTGGGCCGGCGAGCAGGAAGCCCTGCGCACCCGGCTGGCCGCCGCCCGGCGCTCGCTGGCCGGTGTCGTGCTCGACGACGAGACGCTGACCAGGATCGCCGAGCTGTGCGCCGCGTTCGACGTGGACGGCCTGCGTGCGGACCTCGTCACCGCTCGCGCCGCCGCGGCGCACGCGGCCTGGCGGGGACGTACGCGAGTGACACTCGAGGACATCCGCATCGCCGCCCGTCTCGCGCTGCCGCACCGCCGCCGCCGCAACCCCTTCGACGAGCCCGGCCTGGACCAGGACCGCCTGGACGACCTACTCGGCCACAACGACCCCGACCCCGGACCCGACCGTCCCGGCGGCGGTCTGCCCGACGACACCGGGCACGACAGATCGGCCGGGGACGTGCCCGGCTCTCCCGGCGAGAGCCCGCCCGTACCGGAGCCCGAACGGCAGGCCGCCACATCGATGGCATCCGCGGGCGAGCCCGCACGTGCCCGCTTGCTGATCGTGAAAGGAACCGGCGACGGTCAGGCCGGCCGGCGGTCCCGGGCACGAACACCGCAGGGCCGTGTCGCCGGGCAGCGGCGGCGCACGTCCGGCGACGGCCGGCTGCACCTGCCGGGCACCATCACCGCGGCGGCGCCGCATCAGCATTCCCGGGGTGGCTTGACCGGCGGTCGCGGCCTCGCGCTCGTGCCCGGCGACCTGCGCCGGGCCGAGACCGTCGGGCGCGAGTCGAACCTCGTGCTGCTGTGCGTGGACGCATCCGGTTCGATGGCGGCCCGCCGCCGCATGGAGCAGGTCAAGACCGCTGTGCTGTCGCTGCTGCTGGACGCCTACCGCCGCCGGGACAAGGTCGCACTGGTGACGTTCCGCCGGCACACCGCCGAGGTCGTCCTGCCACCGACCGGCTCGGTCGACGTCGCCTCCCGCCGCCTGGCCGACCTACCGGCCGGTGGCCGGACCCCGCTCGCGGAGGGCCTGGAACGCAGTGGCGAGGTGCTGCGCCGGGAGGCGCTGCGCGACCCGTCCCGCCGGCCCCTGCTCGTCGTGGTGACCGACGGCCGCGCCACCTCCGGCCCGGACCCGCTGGGTCGTGCCCACCGCGCCGCCGCCGCGCTCGCCACCAGCGGTGTCCAGGTCGTCGTCGTGGACTGCGAGACCGGACGATTCCGGCTCGGCCTCGCCGCCCGGCTTGCCACTCATCTGAGGGCCGAGCACGTGCCGCTCGGTGAAGTGACCGCCGACGGGCTCACCGGGGTCGTTCGCACGGCGACCGCTCCGCGGGCGGGGGTGGCCTGATGCCGCAGGGTAAGCCGCTCACCGTCCCGGACGACGGCAGCACCACCCGCCAGCGGCGCAACCGGCCGCTGCTGATGGTCCACACCGGAAACGGCAAGGGCAAGTCGACCGCCGCCTTCGGCATGGCGATGCGCGCCTGGAACCAGGGCTGGGACATCGGGGTGTTCCAGTTCGTGAAGTCGGCCAAGTGGCGCATCGGGGAACAGACCGTCCTGGAGAGGCTCGGGCTGCTGCACGAGCAGACCGGCGAAGGCGGGCCAGTCGAGTGGCACAAAATGGGCTCCGGATGGTCCTGGAGCCGTAAGAGCGGCACCGAGGCGGACCACGCCGCGGACGCCGCCGAGGGCTGGGCGGAGGTGAAGCGCCGTATCCAGGCGGAACGGCACCAGCTCTATATCCTGGACGAGTTCACCTATCCGATGCAGTGGGGCTGGGTCGACGTCGGCGACGTCGTGGAGACACTGGTCCACCGTCCCGGCCGTCAGCACGTGATCGTCACCGGGCGCCGGGCCGACCCCCGGCTGATCGAGGCAGCCGATCTGGTGACCGAGATGCAGCACGTCAAGCACCCGATGGACGTCGGCCAGAAGGGCCAACGAGGCATCGAATGGTGAGCCTTCCGCGGCTGATCGTCGCGGCGCCGGCCTCCGGCCACGGCAAGACCACGGTCGCGACCGGGCTCATGGCCGCGCTGGCCGCGCGCAGGCACACCGTGTCGGGGCACAAGGTGGGGCCCGACTACATCGACCCCGGCTACCACGCGCTGGCCACCGGACGCCCCGGCCGCAACCTCGACCCGCACCTGACCGACCCCTCACTCGTGATCCCGCTGCTGCTGCACGGCGCACGCGACGCGGACATCGCCATCGTCGAAGGGGTCATGGGCCTGTTCGACGGCCGCATCGGCGGCGACGGTTTCGCCTCCACCGCGCACCTCGCGGCCCTGACCGCCACCCCGATCCTGCTGGTCGTGGACGTCTCGCACACCTCGCGCAGCGTCGGGGCCGTCGTGCACGGAATGGGCACGTTCGAGGCCGGCGTCACCGTCGCGGGTGTCGTGCTCAACAAGGCCGGGTCCGCCCGCCACGCCGCCGAGGCGGCCCGGGCGGTGGAATCCACCGGCGTACCGGTGCTCGGGATCCTGCACCGCGACCAGGGTGTCAGCGCCCCGTCGCGCCACCTCGGGCTCGTGCCGGCAGCCGAACGTGAGGAGGCCGCCGCCGCCCTGGACGTGCTGGCCGAGCAGATCGCCCGCCACGTGGACCTCGATGCGGTGCTGCAGGTGGCACGCACCGCACCCGATCTGGACGCCCAGCCATGGGACCCCGCCGCGCACGTCCGGCGGCCGGGCGCCGGATCACCGGTGGTTGCGGTCGCGGCCGGGCGTGCCTTCACCTTCCGGTACGCCGAGACGACCGAGCTGCTGCAGGCGGCGGGCTGCACCGTCGTCCCGTTCGACCCGGCCCGCGACCAGCGGCTTCCCGCCGGGACATGCGGGCTATACCTCGGTGGGGGGTTCCCCGAGGTACACGCGTCCACGCTGAGCGCCAACACGACGCTGCGCCACGAACTGCGCCAGGCCGTCCTCGACGGCGTCCCCACCGTCGCCGAGTGCGCCGGCCTGCTGTATCTGTGCCGCTCCGTCGACGGCCATCCCATGGTCGGGGCGCTCGACGCCGAAGCCGTCATGACGCCGCGCCTCACCCTCGCGTACCACCGTGCCGCACTCGGCTCGGACCAGCTGCTCGGCGAGCGGGGAACCGCTGCCACCGGCCACGAATTCCACCGCACCACCGTCACACCCGGTCACGGCGAGCACCCCGCCTGGCGCATCGAGGGCCGCAATGCCGGATTCGCCTCCCCCAGCCTCAGCGCGTCCTATCTGCACGTGCATTGGGCTGGGCAACCGCATCTGGCCCAGTCGTTCACCGAGGCCGTACACCGGACGGCTGTCTCCTCAGCACGTTAGGAATCACCGTCACATGCAGCTGAACCTCACCGGCCGTAGCGTGCTCGTCCTCGACGGGAGCGCACCCGCCGCCGTCACGGTCAGTGCGCTGCTGCACAAGCGTGCCCTGGTCACCGTCGCCGCGCCGGCCGTGTGCGCCGCGCTGGAGGACCTCGCCCTCCGCGGGCGCCTGACCTGGGTCACCACCCCGGTCGACGAGAGCCGGTTCGACGTCGTGCTGCGTACCGTCGCACCCTCGGAGGCCGGGGCACCGGCAGCGGTCCGAACGGCCGGACACGTCACGCTGGTCGGCGCCGGCCCGGGCGATCCAGGGCTGGTCACCGTCGCCGGACGCGCGGCCGTCAAGCAGGCCGACGTGATCCTCACCGACCGGCTCGCCCCGTGGGAGGCCCTGAAGTGGGCGCGCCCGGACGCCGAGATCATCGACGTCACCAAGATCCCGTACGGGCGGAGCACGAGCCAGGAACAGATCAACGCGCTGCTCGTCGAGCACGCCCGCGCCGGACGGCACGTTGTGCGGTTCAAGGGCGGCGACTCGTACGTCTTCGGCCGCGGCTTCGAGGAAGTCACCGCGTGCGCCGAAGCCGGCGTCCCCACCACCGTGATACCCGGCGTGACCTCCAGCATCGCGGCCCCGGAGCTGGCCGGCATCCCGGTCACCCACCGCGGACTCGTGCAAGGCTTCACCGTCATCTCCGGCCACGTACCGCCCGGCCATCCCGACTCGTCGATCGACTACGCCGCCCTCGCCCGCACCGGCACCACCCTCGTGGTGCTGATGGGCATGCGCAACCTCGCGGCCATCGCCGACGCGCTCGTCGCCGCCGGTCTCGACCGGAACACACCATGCGCCGTCGTCGCGGACGCCGCCTCGGCCGGCCAGCGGGTGCTGCGCAGTACCCTCGCCGACGTCGTCGCCGACACCGCCGAGGCCGGCATCGGCGCGCCCGCCGTAACGGTGATCGGCCACGTCGTCGCCCTCGGACCGGCCGCCGTGCAGGCAGTCGCGACAGCGTCGCGTTGCTCCGATACCTGATATGGTCGTGCCACCCTGCTGAAGGAAGCCGGTGTGAATCCGGCGCAGTCGCGCTACTGTGACGCCGCTCGTGGCGAAGCCAGACCCTCCAGCCAGGTCGACCACCCATCGACGGGACGCAGCATCCCAAGGAGTGTCATGCCTCAGGCGACCACGGCCATTCCGGCCGTTCTTCCCACCATCCCCGTTCGCGCGCTCGCCCCCTGGGCGCTGTTCTTCGCGCTGGTCACCGCCGTCGTCCTGTATTTCGTGGGCGCCGAGCAGGGAGCTTTCTCCGTCTTCGAGGGCACCTTCATCCACGAGCTGACGCACGACGCGCGGCACGTGCTGGGCTTCCCCTGCCACTGACACCACGCCACGCGGCAGTTCGCCCGGCCCGGCCGGAGTTTTCGTCTTTCCTCGTCACCGGCGCTGCGGGCGTTTCGTGCTGCCCGCGGCCGGCTCTCGAACGGACCCTTGATGACCCCTCGCACTTTTCTCGTTCACGGGCTGCTGGCCGGGCTCATCGCCGGTTTCGCGGCCTTCCTCGTCTCCTACGTCGTCGCCGAACCCCAGGTCGATGCAGCCATCGCCCTGGAGGAAGCCGGTGCCGCCGAGCACCCGCACGACAATGCCACCGCCGAGCAGTCTCACAGCCACGATGAGGAGGAGGCCGAAGTCTCGCGTGGCACCCAGTCCACCGGGGGCCTGGCACTGGGCACCATCCTGGTGGGCATCGTCCTCGGTGGAGCGACAGCGCTCGCTGCCGCCTTCGCCGCCGGGCGTCTGGGCTCCCTGTCCGCACGGGCCAGCACCGCGGTGGTCGCCGCCGTCGGTTTCGTCGCCACCGCCCTTGTGCCGTTCCTCAAGTACCCCGCCACACCACCGGCGGTCGGCTCCGGTGACACGATCAACGAGCGGACCGCGCTGTACTTCGGGTTCTGGGCACTGAGCCTGGCCGCCGCGATCGGCGCCGTGGTCCTGGCCCGGCGTCTGCTGCCCCAGCTTGGCGCATACTCGGCGGTGCTGGCCGGTGCCGGCGCCTATCTCGTGGTCGTCGTGGTCGCCGGGGCTCTGCTGCCGACGGTCAACGAGGTCGGCGGCTTCCCGGCCGACACACTCTGGTACTTCCGCATCTCGTCGATCACGACCCTGGCCGCGACTTGGGCGGTCCTGGGTGCAATGCTGACTGGTCTGGTCGGACGCGACGCGGACCGTGCCGCCGAGCGGCTGCGCCGCCAGGAGCTGGCGGCCACGCTCTGAACCTTCCCGGCTGAACCTCGCGTCAGGGTGCGGGCAACGCCCGCACCCACGCCAGGGCGGCGTCCACGTCACGGACCAGCGGCACACCGGCCGGCGGCCCGGCGCGGCGCACGATCACGACCGGCATCGCCCGCTCGGCGGCGACCGCCAGCTTGGCGACCGTGTGGTCACCGCCGGAGTCCTTGGTAACTAGAACGTCCGTGCCCGCCATCACCTCCCGCTCGTGCGCGAGGGTGTAGGGACCGCGGCTGCGCAGCAGCTTCCACGACACCGGCAGGACGATGTCGGGCTCGTCCACCACGCGAACCAGGCACGCGTGCCGGCGCAACGGTTCGACGAAGTGCGCCAGCGACTGCCGTCCGACGGTGAGGAACGGCCGGTCGCCCAGACCGGCCGCCACCCGGGCAGCTTCACTGTGGTCACCGGCCCAGTACCAGGCCGACGCCTCGGGGCGAGCGGCCCAGCCGGGCCGTTCCAAACGGAGCAGGGGAATCCCGGCGGCCGGGCACGCCGCCGCCGCGTTGGCGCTGATCTTCTCCGCGAACGGGTGCGTCGCGTCGACCACGGCACCCACCCGGGTCTCCGCCAGGTACGCCGCCAGTCCTGCGATCCCGCCGAAGCCACCGACGCGGACCTGCCCCACCGGCAGCCGGGGACGCGCGACCCGCCCCGCCAATGAGGTCACGACCACGGCACCGTCGTCGACGAGCGAGGCCGCCAGCGCGCGGGCCTCGCCCGTCCCACCGAGCACGAGAATCCTCACGCGTAGGGTCCGATCACCGGCGCCGCGGGAGCGCCCCGCTCGGCTAGGTTCAGCAGCGCATCGACGTCCAGGTGTTTCTCCGCCAGGTCGGCGAGCAGATCCAGCCGGGCCTGCCGGGCCGCGGCGAAACTGACGCCCGAGGGCGTGAATGTCCGGCCGCTCGCGGTCGCGGCGAGTCCGAGCACGGCGCTGCGCAGGGCGTCGGACTCCAGGCTGCCGTGCCACATCGTGCCCAGTACGTTGCCGTCCCGTGCGCCGCCCAGGAACTCGGTGGCTCCGGCCGCACGGGTGACGTGACCGTGATGAATCTCGTAACCCCACGCGGGCGCGCCCAGCGCTGCACCACTCGGCAGACGCAGCACCTTGCGTGCGGTGAATGTCGTCTCGACCGGCAGCAGGCCCAGGCCAGGTACGCTCGCCGGCCCGTCGGTCTCGACGCCCTCGGGATCGTGCACGTGCCGGCCGAGCATCTGGAACCCGCCACAGATTCCCAGCACCGTACGTCCCGCCTCGGCGTGCCGGACGATCGCCCGGTCCAGCCCGCGCGAGCGCAGCCAGGCGAAATCGGCGATGGTGGCCCGGGTTCCGGGCAGCACCACGAGGTCAGCGCCGGCCAGGTCGTGCGGGTCGGCAGTGAAGACGACGTCCACGCCCGGTTCCAGCCCCAGCGCGTCCACGTCGGTGAAGTTGCTGATCCGCGGCAGCCGTACGACAACCACCCGCAGGTCACGTGCAGCGTCACCGCGCCGGCCCTGCAGGTCGAGCGCGTCCTCGGAGTCCAGCCACACGTCAGATCGCCAGGGCAAAGTGCCTAGGACGGGGCGTCCCACAAGCTCCTCCAGCCGCCGCAGGCCCGGTGCGAGCAACGTCTCGTCACCGCGGAACTTGTTGATCACGAACCCGGCGACGAGGGCCTGATCGGCCGGTTCGAGCAGTGCCACCGTGCCGTACAGTGCCGCGAAGACACCACCACGGTCGATGTCGCCGACCACCAGCACCGGCATCCCCGCGTGCCGCGCCAGGCCCATGTTCACGTAGTCACCGGCCCGTAGGTTGATCTCCGCCGGGCTGCCGGCACCCTCGGCGACGACGAGGTCGTAGCGCGACGACAGATCGTCGTACGCGGCATACGCGGCCTCGGCCAGATGCGTCCGGCCGCCGATGAACTCGCGGCTGCTGATCTCACCCGCGGGCTCGCCCATGACCACGACGTGACTACGCCGGTCCCCGCCCGGCTTCAGCAGCACCGGATTCATGGCCGCCTCCGGCTCTGCGCCCGCCGCCAGCGCCTGCACCCACTGGGCACGGCCGATTTCCGCCCCACCCGCACACACCATCGAATTGTTCGACATGTTCTGTGCCTTGAACGGAGCGACCCGGACACCGCGCCGTGCGAACGCCCGGCACAACGCGGTCGTCACCAGGCTCTTGCCCGCGTCCGATGTCGTGCCCGCCACCATGAGCCGCCCGGTTCGGCGAGCCTGTCCTTCCACCGCCCCAGTATCGCCTGCTGTCCGTCCGCCGGACCGCCGGGCTCGGCGTGGGCGAGGTTCAGCCCGGGCTGGTGTCCGACGCTGCCCACCACTTCGGCCATCAGCAACGTGACCTCCTGGACGAGTTCGTCCATGCTCTGCCCTGTCTGTGACCGGACCAGGGTCAAGGGCGAGTTCGGCGAGCAGCATGAAACCCGAGTGCGCACGGTCTCGTCGCCGATTGCGCCCAGCAGTTCCTCGGCGCCGGCGAAGTCACCGCGGTGTTTGGCCGCGATGACTCCCGCCGCCTGCTGCGCCGCGAGGAACGCCGGCCCGGGGCCGGCCTCGGTCACGGTGCCAGGATGATCGGGTTGCCGACGGCGCGGGGCGCGTCGAACCGCCGGGTCACGTCCGACCAGTTGACCAGGTTCCACAGCCGGTCGACGTAGTCCGGGCCCACGTTCTTGTACTGCAGGTAGTAAGCATGCTCCCAGGCGTCGAAGACAAGGATCGGCGTGGAACCCTGGCCGACGTTGCCGTGGTGGTCGTAGGCCTGCTCGACGATCAGGCGCTGCGACAGCGGCTCCCACGCCAGCACGCCCCAACCGGAGCCCTGCACCCCCTTGGTCGCGGTGGACAGCTGCGCGCTGAAGGCATCGAACGAGCCGAAGTGCTCGACGATCGCCGCTTCTAAGTCGCCGGCCGGTGAGGGCTGCGGCGACGTCGTTGGCGCCGTAGGCGGTGCAGCGTGGCCCGCGGCAGACCAGCACGTGCCGCCGGTGCCGGGTGATCTGCGACCAGGCCGGGCTGCGGAACGGCCCCGACGAGCCGCCGAGCGCGGCATGGCCACCGGTGACGGCCTCGATCACCGCATCGATCAGGGCGGGCTGTGCGGCGAGCGGTGCGGTGACGGCGATCGGCACAACCCGGCCGCTGGTCTGCCGCCGGTGTGCGACGGCCCGCCGGATCCAGGTGTCGAGGTAGCGGTCGGGCGGCACGTGGCACGGCACCAGCACGACCTCGGCGTCGTCGGTGGCCGCGTCGAGCGCCGCGTGCAGCAACGGTTGCGCGCCGTCGAGGAAACACCTGTGCACGGGTACGCCCAGACGCGCGGCCACCTGCTCGGCGAGCTGGTGGATCGTGTCGTGGCCAGCGTGGTGGGTGACCGACCGGGCACCGGCAGCACGTGCCGGGTCATGACGGCGGCCGGAACTCAATGACGGTCCGCCCGTCGTGAACCCGCACGTCTGCGTCGACGCCGTACACGTCGGCGAGCAGCACCGGGGTGAGCACCCGTGCGGGTGGTCCCGCGGCGACGACCCGGCCGTGGTGCAGCACGACGACGGTGTCGCAGAACATGACGGCCAGGTTGAGGTCGTGCAGCGCGGCGAGGGCGGTGACCTGCGATCGGCGGACCAAGTGCAGCAGCTGAAGCTGGTGGCCGATGTCGAGGTGGTTGGTGGGTTCGTCGAGCAGCAGCAGTTCCGGCTCCTGGGCCAGCGCGCGGGCGAGCTGGACGCGCTGGCGTTCCCCACCGGACAGGGTCTGCCACTTACGGTCGGCGAACCCGGCCAGGTCGACCCGGCCCAGTGCCTCGACCGCGGCGGCATGGTCGCTGCCGGTGTCGGACCAGCGGGTCCGGCGGTGCGGGATACGGCCGAGCAGGACCACGTCGCGGACGGTCAGGTCGAGGTCGGTCTCGGCGTGCTGGGCCAGCAACGCGATGCGCCGGGCCAGGGCAAGGCGCCGCAGCCGAGCCACGTCGTCGCCTGCGAGTGTGATGTTGCCGGTATCCGGGCGCACCAGGGCGGCGACGGCCCGCAGCAGGGTGGTCTTGCCGGATCCGTTCGGGCCGAGCAGCCCGACCAGGCTGCCCGCCGGTACGGTGCCGGTGACGTGGTCGAGGATGCGGGCGGCGGGCACCGCCCACGAGACGTCGGAGATCTGGAGCATCAGCCGCGTACCTCCCGGCGGCGCAGGATCAGGAAGAACGCCGGCACCCCGACCAGTGCCGTCAGCACCCCGACCGGCAGCTCACGCGGTTCGAAGACGGTGCGGGCGGCGGTGTCGACCCAGATCAGGAAGATGGCGCCGGCGAGCACGGCGACCGGTAGCAGCCGCCGGTGGTCCGGTCCGGTGATCAGGCGGGCGGCGTGCGGGAGGATCAGCCCGACGAACCCGATCGCGCCGCTGACCGCGACCAGCACGGCGGTCAGCAGGGCGGTGCCGACCAGCAGCAGCCACCGCAGCCGGTTCACCTCGACGCCGAGGCTCGCGGCGGCCTCCTCACCGAAGGCGAAGGCGTTGAGGGTACGGGCGTGCCAGCCGACCACTGCCAGCACCACGAGCAGCACCGGTACCGCCCAGCCCAGGGCCGTCCAGTCGGCGCGGGCCATCGACCCGGACAGCCAGAACGTGATGCTCTGCGTGGCGTGCGGGTCGGCCACCCAGATGATCACGAAAGAGGTCAGTGCCGCGCACAGTTGTCCCACCGCGACCCCGGTCAGCACCACGCGCGTCGGCGACAATGCCTCGAACCTCCCGGCCAGGCCCACGACCAGCAGGAACGCGACAAGGGCGCCGAAGAAGGCGCCGCCGGTCAGCGCGGCTACACCACTACCGATGCCGGCCACGACCACCAGGACCGCGCCCAGCGACGCCCCTGAGGAGACCCCGAGCAGGTACGGGTCCGCCAGGGGATTGCGGGTGACGGTCTGCATGACCGCACCGGCCGCGGCCAGGCCCGCCCCCACCGTGGCGGCGCCGAGAACCCGGGGCAAACGTAGGTCCCAGACGATGTGGTCGCGCAGCAGCGGCACGTCCGAGTTCGCGAGTCCCAGGTGGCCGGCGACGACCGTCCACACCGTCCCGACAGTCAGGTCGGCCGGGCCGATGGTGACCGCGACGGCCACCGACAGCACCAGACCGGCGACCAGAGCCAGCACGAGCGCGGCCAGGCCGACCGCCCGCACCGGGCGGTGGGTGCGCACCGGGGCGGGCCGGGTGGTGACGGCGGTCAGCTCGGGGCCCCGGACGGCAGCGCGGCGATGCCCTGGGCGAGGGCTTCGACGCCGAGGACGTTGCGGACACCGGCCGTGGTTGACGAAAACGGGATCACCACGTACCACTGCTGTTTGACCGCGGGCAGGTCCTTGAGGGTGCGGTGCCCGGCGAGGAAGGTCTTCTTTTGCGCGGCGGGATCCCAGCTCGCGTCGACGAGCACGATGACCTCGGGGTTGCGGTCGGTGACGGTCTCCCAGCTTGTGTCGCCCCAGCTGCCGGTGAGGTCGGCGAAGGCGTTGGTGACCCCGGCCGCCGACATGATCATGTTGGGGGCGCCGCAGCAGGCGCCGACGCTCGGGGCGTCACTGCCGCCGTCCCACCACAAGACCTTGACGTTGCGGGCGGTGCCTGCGGCCGTGGCGATGCGGCCCTCGTGGTCGGCGATCAGCTTCTCGCCGCGGTCGCTCACCCCGAAGATCGCCGCGAGCTCGCGGATCTCGGTGAACACGTCGCCGATGGCGAGCTTCGCCGGCCGGGTCTGCGCCGGGCACCCGGCAGGGGAGACGTAGCTGCCGACGCCGAGTTTCTGCCAGTCGGCGCGGTCACCGACCCCCTCGTCACCGAACGCGCTGTTGTACGACGCGTACACGAAATCGGGTTCGGCCTCGAGCAGCTTCTCCTTGGTCGGGTACTCCTTGGCCAGCACCGGGATCTTCGCGTAGGCGTCCGCGTAGGCGGGCAGGATCGCGTCGTCGAGGTAGGCCGTGCCGATCATCCGATCTTGCAGGCCCAGGGCCAGCATGATCTCCGTGGCGGCCTGGTTCATTGTGACGACCCGCATCGGTGGCGCCGTGATGGTCACCGGGGTGCCGCAGTTGGTCACCGCGACCGGTCCAGCGGACACCGCCGGTGGTGCGGCAGCAGGCTTGGCATCGGCGCCGCAGCCGGTGAGCAGCACAGTGGACAGCAACAACGGCGCGGCAACGCGCCAGGGCATGGGGAACCGCACAGCGGGACCGCCTTCCAACACCTCGTGGACGGGGACGAACGTGCCGTGGCCGGTCTCCTGGCTGACGGGACAAGCAACCGCCGGCCGGCCTTCCCAGGCATCTCTGCCCAGTGACCTCGCGAAACGACGAGGGCCGGCGGTCTCCCGATCACAGTGGCGAGGGCCGCGCCGGCATCACACCGGCTTCCCGAACACCACGGCGTCCCCACCATAACGGCCCGCGCTCGCCGCGGATCCGTCCGGGCGCCCGCTGTGGGAAATCCGACGCGCCGGACCGGCCTCGGCGTGGCTGTCGGCCCGCAACCCATCCGGCTCCTTTCTCGTGCGCGGTGGCTGGGCGGCGATGCCCACGCGCCGGCCGGGGTGGCGGTGGAGCCGTCAATGTTCGCGCTTCCGGCGTCGGGGTCGTAGACCACGGTCATGCTGCCGGACGTGTCGGTGGCGGCATCGTCATCGCGGACGATGACGCCGATGGTGTACATGCCGGCGTCGGTGAAGGTGTGCGTGGCTTGGCAGACGTTGTTGGTGGCAGTCAGTGAGTCTGTACGGCCGTCGTCCCAGACGACGGTGCAGGTGTGGGTGTCGTTGGTGCCGGGATCGTTGAACGGGACCTTCAGCTCGAACCCCGTACGGGCCCCGATGTACTGGCCATTGGGTGGGCGCGACGGCCGCGGCGGCCGCGCGCAGCGGGCTCGGCGCGGGGGTCTCCCGCAGCGGCGGAGCGACGTTGCTCAGCGTGACCGTCGCGCTGTCGCTGACCGCTCCGTTGACGCCGTCGTCGGCGGTAAGCGTGACGGTGAAGGTGCCGTCGTCGGTGCAGCTGATCGTCGTGACCGGCGCGCCGGCGTCCTCGAAGGTGCAGGTAGCGCCCGCGTCCACGTCGGAACCGACGGTGTATGACCACCGGGTGCTCGGGGCGCCGCCGTCGTCGCGGGCGGAGCCGTTCAAGCCGACCGGGCTGCCCTCGTTGCCGCGGCGGTCGGGACCGGCGCTGACCAGGAATGCGTTCGCCGCGAATACAATGCACGGCCGTCTATTGACGGCGGACCGGGTTCCACGCCGTTGCCCCGGGGTGGGACGCCGCTGACGGCCCGCCGCAGCACGTCCGCGCTCCACCAGGCCAGCGGGGTGGGCGAGCGACGGATCAGATCAATCGCACGGGCTCGGCGGTCTGCTCCCAGAGGGAGCGCATCTCCTCGAACGCCTGCTCCATGAGCTGCACCATGGCCAGCCGGGCGCGCTCGCCCTCGTGCCGCTGGATCGCCTGGGCCACCTCGGCATGCAGGCGCAGTGCCTCCTCGTGCGGATGGTGCGGCATGAGGTGGTGCTTGTGCCGGCCGGTCAGCACCTCGACGACCAGGTCCTGCAGCCGGACGAACATCTCGTTGCCGGCGGCGAGCAGCACCCGGCGGTGGAACTCGATGTCCAGGCGCAGGAAGCGCTCCTCGTCGCCGGCCTTGCCGGCGGCCCACATCTTCGCCGCCAGGCCGACGAGGTCGCTGGCCTCGTCGTGACCGGCCCGGTCGGCGGCCAGCAGGGCGGCGTGCGGCTCGATGGCGGTGCGCAGCTCGGTGATGGAGCGAAGCCCTTACCCGCCTGGATGAGAACTTCGCTCTTGTGCGGTTACTCGGTGTTCAGGGTGACGATGACGCCCTGGTTCGCGCACGCGGTCTGCAGGCCCGACATGTGCGTCGTCATTGGGCCCATGAACGCCAGCGCGCCCATCTCCTGCCCATTCGGGATCTGCGACATCTGCCAGGCGAGGTCCATCAGCGCGGTGCCGTGCTCGCGGATGTCGTCGTGGCGGGAGTCCTCGAACACCCTGCGGGCCTGTCGGTATTCGGCTTCGGTGAGCTTGTCATCGCCGCTTCCCTTAGCGCTGCCGTCGGCCTTCTTCCCCTCGCGCATGGCCTTGCAGGCGGCGACGCCGGTGTCCTCGCGGATGAACCGGTCGTACAGGCCGTAGCCGCCGACGGCGAGCAAGAGCACAGCGAGGGCCGCGGCGGCGGCGACGATCAGCGGCTTGCGGCTGGGCGCGGCCGGCGGTGCCGACGGCGTCATCCCAGCGGCGGTCGGCGGCCACTCGGCCGGCTGGTGCTGGACGGGCGGCTGGCCGTAGACGTCGTGCGGCTGCTGCGCCTGGTACGGGTTGGTCAAGACTGTCTCCCCACGTGACGTGTCGTGTCGATGATGGTTGGGATGCGGCTGCCGCCCTGCCCGTTGTCGGGTAGGTGACCGTGGGTGTGGCCGGTCAGCTGGTGCGGGTCGGTCGGAACGTGCCGCCGGTGGCGGCCACATCGCCGGGCTTGTGGCGCCGCTTGTCGAACACGTACGGCTCGAGGAGGATCCAGCCGTCGGCGCTGAGCTGCGCGAACCAGGCTTGAGGCGAAGTCTCAGGTGCTCTCCGCAGCGGTGCTAGTGCCCGCGAATGCGCGGCACCATTCCCCGCTCAACCAGTGCTCGCTCATGTCCAGTGCTGGGGCGAGATGGTGTGGCCCCTATCGGCTGGACACCTATGCGCACCTCAGCAGCCTGATCAAGCGACCGGTCGCAGATGCCGCAGCGTGCTGTTGGGGCGGTCGGGTTGGGTTGTCTCCCAGCGTCGCTGCAGCGCGCCAACAAGATTGGTGATCATGGGTTCGGTGACGTGGCTGTAGATGCCTCTGACGCCGGCGAGGCGGTGGCCGAGCCGTCGGGCCTGGGCGATCTCGGGGATGCCGTCTTCGATGAGCCAGGTCTTATGGGTGTGGCGTAGGTCGTGGAAGTGCATGCCGGGCAGGATCGGCGGGATTGAACCGCCCCGGATCTTGTAGAGACTTCCCCGCTTGGGAAGGATCGAGAGATGGCAGGAACGAAGCCGTATCCGCAGGAGTTGCGTGAGCGTGCGGTGCGGATGGTCGCGGAGGTGCGGCCGAACTACGAGTCGGACTGGGCGGCGATCACGGCGGTGGCGGCCCGGTTGGGGATCGGCACGGCCGAGACGTTGCGTAAGTGGGTCCGTCAGGCGCAGGTCGATGACGGCCGGCGGCCGGGGGTGACGTCGGAGGAGTCGGCGGAGTTGAAGCGGCTGCGGCGGGAGAACGCCGAGTTGCGGCGGGCGAATGAGATCTTGAAGGCCGCGTCGGCTTTATTCGCGGCCGAGCTCGACCGGCCTATGACACGCTCGTGAGCTTCGTTGACGAGCATCGGCACCGCTTCGGCGGGGTCGAGCCGATCTGTCGCGTGCTGCGCCGGCACGGGCTGCAGATCACCCCGAGCGGTTACTGGGCGGCCAAGAAGCGTCCGCCGTCGAAGCGGCAGGTGCGTGATGCGCAGCTGACAGCACTCATGCGGGAGATCCATGTGGCGAACTACGGTGTCTACGGAGCTCGCAAGGTCTGGCATGAGCTGCGCCGCCGTGGGCATCCGACGGCCCGGTGCACGGTCGAGCGGTTGATGCGTGACGCCGGCCTGACCGGCGTGGTGCGGGGCAAGAAGATCCGCACCACCACCGCCGATCCGGGGCATGAACGGGCCGCTGACCTGCTGAACCGGGACTTCACCGCCGCCCGGCCGAACCGGTGCTGGGTAGCGGACTTCACCCACGTCGCCGCCTGGTCCGGCGTGGTCTACGTCGCGTTCGTCGTTGACGTCTACTCCAGGGCGATCGTGGGTTGGTCCGCGGCGACGAACAAGCGCACTTCGCTGGTTCTGGCCGCCCTGGACATGGGGCTGTGGCGCCGTGACCGCGCCGGCCAGCCGGTCGGGGCGGGCCTGGTGCATCACAGCGAGGCGGGCAGTCAGTACACGTCGTTCCGGTTCACCACCCACCTGCTCGACGCCGGTATCGATGCCTCGATCGGTAGCGTCGGTGACGCCCTGGACAACGCGTTGATGGAGTCCACCATCGGCCTCTACAAGACCGAGCTGATCAAACCCCGGGGCCCATGGCGCAGCCTCGCCCAGGTCGAACTGGCCACCGCCGAGTGGGTCGACTGGTACAACAACCAGCGTCTGCACTCCGCCATCGGGCACGTCCCACCGACCGAATACGAATCGATGTTCTACGCTCAACCCCAGCCCTGCGAGGTGGTTGGAGCCAACAGCTGAGGTCTCCACAGAACCCGGGGCGGTTCACTCCCATGACAACCCACCCATCTGCCACGGCCCGAGTCACCAGCGCTACGAGCTACAGCGCCACGATCCCGCCCATCCTTGCGGTCGATGCTGACCTCGACCTCCGGTCCGCCCCCTCTCACCGCGAGCTGACGGAGGCCAAGGAGCGGTCGGCGCACGCCCACCGCAGCGTGTGCCGGCCGGGGCGACCGCCGGACGGAGGCGCATGACGCTGCCGCCCGACCACCAGTCTGAACATCACCAAGAGCCGGATTCGGCCGCGCCGGCCGACGAGGGACTTGACCAGCTGAGCGAAGACGGTCGTTCATGGACGGTCGAGACCATCGACAGCAGCGCACCGCCCAGCGTCGCCAGCGTGGTAGTACCCGAGCAGCCACCCGAGTTGAACCCCGGCGCCGCTGCCGCTCTGCTGAAGCTCCTCAGACACGCGAACGACCGCCGCACCGACAACTCGAACCAGGAGAACCGATGAACGCCCCTCCACCGAAACCCTTCGCCTTTTACGGCCGGGTGTCGACCGAGGACAACCAAGACCCCGAATCGTCCCGAAGCTGGCAACTCACCCGAGCAACCACACTCATCCAGCCTCACAGTGGACGCATCGTCACGGAGTACTTCGACGTCGGCCAGAGCCGCTCCCTCCCCTGGCAGCGGCGAGTCCAGGCGAGCCTTCTTCTCGCGGCGCTGCGCGACCCTCGGCGCGGTTTCTCTGCCGTCGTGGTCGGTGAACCTCACCGCGCCTTCTACGGCAACCAGTTCGGTCTCACGGTGCCGCTGTTCGCGCATTACGGCGTCGAACTGTGGGTGCCCGAGATCGGCGGCCCGATCGACCCCGACAATGAGGCCCATGAGCTGGTCATGTCCGTCTTCGGCGGCATGAGCAAAGGCGAACGCAACCGCATCAAGCTGCGCGTCCGCACTGCCATGGCCGCCCAGACCCTGCTCGAGGGCCGCTACCTCGGCGGTCGACCGCCCTATGGCTACACACTGCGCGACCTCGGACCCCACCCCAACCCCGCCAAGGCCGCCGACGGCAAACACCTCAAGGGCCTCATCCCCGACGAGCAGACCGCCCCGATCGTCCGGCGGATCTTCGCCGAGTTCCTCTCCGGTATCGGCCTGTTCGCCATCGCCGAGGGACTCACCGCCAATCACGTCCCCTGCCCGTCAGCGCACGACCGCGCCCGCAACCGCCACCGCAGCGGAATCGCCTGGTCCAAGAGCGCGGTCCGTGTCATCCTCACCAACCCCCGCTACACCGGCCGGCAGGTCTGGAACAAGCAACGCACCGACGAGGTGCTGCTTGACGTCGACGACGTGGCCATGGGCCACACCGGCGTCATGCGCTGGAACCCCCGCGACAAGTGGGTGGTCTCCAAGGACATCACCCACGAACCACTCATCGACGACGCGACCTTCGAAGAGGCCCAAGCCATCCTGCACCGGCGGGGCCGGGGAACCGGTGGACAACACGTCCGGCAGCGCACCCGCAACCCGTACGTCTTCCGGGGCCTCATCTACTGCGCCGCCTGCGACCGGCGCATGCAGGGCCAGTACAACCACGGCGACGCCTACTACCGCTGCCGCTTCCCCCAGGAGTACGCCCTCGCCAACCAGGTTCCCCACCCCCGCAACGTGTACCTGCGCGAGGACGCGCTCACCGACCCGCTCGACTCCTGGCTGGCCTCCGCCTTCGCGCCCCACCGCATCGCGCAGACGATCACCGCGATGGCAGACGCCCAACCCCTGAACCATCCGCCTACAACGGGCACCGCAGCCCAAGCGATCATCGCCGAGTGCGACGCCAAGCTTGAGCGCTACCGCGCCGCCCTCGATGCCGGCGCCGACCCAGCAGTGGTCACCGGCTGGATCGCCCAAACCCAGGCCGAACGCACCCGCGCGGAAGCCGAACTTCGGGCCATCGCGGGAGCCACCCCGCGCCGGCTGAGCCGAGCAGAGATCACGGCCCTGGTGAACGCGCTCGGCGACATCACCACCGTGCTCCGCGACGCCGACCCCGCCGACAAACCCGAGGTCTACCGGCAACTCGGACTCCGGCTGAACTACCAGCCGGAAACGCAAACGGTGCGCGCTGAAGTAGATCTCAACGCGCACCGTGGGGTAATGGTTCGTGTCCGAGGGGGGATTCGGACCCAAATTCGCGGCACCCATGCTCAGCATGGGTGCTCATGCCGAAAGTCTATAGCAGTGAACTCGTCGCCGAGATGCGCACGTCTGGGTTTCCTCATATTGTTCGGGAGCAGGCTGGCCCCCGAGAGCGACCGGCCGAACTCGGCATGCCGGCCGACGCCACGGCCGGCATGGTCACCTACGTCTAATGGCAGATGTCGTCTCTGCTGCGGCGTCGATCAGCACCACCCCAGTGAGGCCACTCCACGGATCCAGCACCTGGACGTCGCCTTGAAAGAAGGCTGCCACCTGGGCGGGCGGTTGTGTTGCCGGTGACAGAATAACTGGGAGTTCTTCAGCCTCGTCAGTCTCAGGTCGGATCGCCACTTCAGCTTTCACCATGCGTTCAACTACGCGGCGGACTCCGATGGTCACGCTCGCGCCGGCCTGGCAGACCAGGTGATACCAGGGCATGCCGTTGCATAACATGGTGTCGGCATCGCGCTGATTCGACGCCGTCAAGCGGAGCGCGGTCTCGGCGAACACGATTGTGCAACCCCATTGAGCAAGGTCAGCGGGTCCGTGCGGGCACGGACCCGGACCGGCAAGTTGAGGCCTGCTGGGCTGCCAGTCGCTGTAGATGCAGTACAGGCCGAGGATGTTGTCAGTTCGGCATCGATTGACGAAAACCTCGATCTGCTTCTCAAAGGAAGCCGTGGTCGCCGCCCGTTGATCGAGGGCTATCTGCGCCGTTACCGGATTCGCCCGTTTGGCCTGGACCCGGAACCCTGCGTACCC
>NZ_JBITLH010000024.1:25472-35274 GCF_044465125.1 Micromonospora sp. NPDC049836 | reverse complement strand
GCCCAGTCCTCCACGCTCAGCACCTCCCGATGCTTCCGGAGGGGGTCAACCTTCAGCCGGAACCACGGGGTTAGTTTTCAGGCGGAGCCGACAGCCCGTTGCTGCTGACAGCAACAGGGCTGGACGGGGAGGCGCCACGCCGGACAACAGCGGACCACGAGCCGAGGTCAGACACGCGCGCGGACCGGCCCGGACGGAACGCCCAGAACTTACAAGCGAGGGGTCGAGGTTCGAAGAGTCCGGCTTACCGAGGAAGCGGGTTGGCTACGTAGACGCCCTTGCCCTGCCGACCGTCGATCAGCCCTTCGGCCTTGAGTAGCAGCATGGCGGCGCGGATGACGGTGTTGCTGACCTCGTAGTGCTCGCAGAGGGCGGCGAACGATGGCAGTTTGTCGCCCGGCTTCAACTGGCCGGATTTGACCTGCTCTCGGATATCCCTGGCGACCTGTAGGTATGCAGCTTCAGACATCGGTGGTGCTCCCAGCTTGGCGGCTGGTGCAAGCAGACCACACCTTCGGCTCGACTTACAACGCTATGTGTCGTAGCTGTTGACCCTGCGCACATTGCGTCCTAAGTTGCTCGTGGGGCTACCCAGCTTGGCGGCCGGGTCGTCCTGCCGTGGGTGCCCTGTCTCCGGGCACGGCTGATCGGGTGCCCACGGGACCGCAAGCGTCGGCGGGAGGCACGGTGACTAGACCGAACGATGCAACTGGTTCGACCGCAGGTGCCGTGTCGGACACCGGGTACCACCCGAGGCAGTACGACGGCCGGCGGCGCGTCTCGTACGACGAGTACGTCCTGGCGGTGGCGCTGACTCTCGCCCGCCGTCATCGGCCCGTCTGGTCATGGCGGCACTGGCGACAGCTCTGCCGCTGCGGAAGCAACCTGCACTGCCGAAGCCGGCACCGCATCCCGATCAACCGCGGCCACTGGCCCAGCCAAAACGGCCCGCGGTGACCACCCACCACCCGATCAAACCTGCCTGGACCTGCGGCGGTTGTGCGGGGGAATGGCCCTGCCAGACCCGGCGGCGGGAGCTGCGAGCGGAGTACGACCGCGCCCCGGTGTCGCTGGCTCTCTACCTGGCCGCCCAGCTCGTCGACGCCGCCCAGGACCTGGCCAATGTTCCCGCCGGCCACCTGCACCACCGCTTCCTGGGTTGGACCCGATGAGCATCCTTCGACGCGGCGACGAGAAGTTCCACTACAGCGACGGCTCCCACAGGTGGACCCCGCCGGACCCGGACTACGACCAGGAGGTCTGGGAGGAGCAAGTCCGCCAGCACAAGCAGAGCCACCTCAGAAATGAGCGCCCGAAGGTCCGCATCCAGCGCCTGATCTGATGCCAGCAGTACAGCAGCGAAGTACAGCAACCGTGCCAGCCGAACCAGGCCGAGCAGTACACCAACAGGCTGCCTGACCTCGCATCGAGCCTGATCCGACCGGCTCGCCGACAGTTCGGGACGAAGAGGTCGTCGGTTCGAATCCGGCCACCCCGACCAGGTAAGAGGGCACATCCGATCCTTGGATGTGCCCTCTCGTGCTTCCGCTTGAGCCCGCCGGATACGGACCGTGACGCCAACTGCCCCTCGGCGGCAGCAGCGATGAGTTTCGCTACGGTCTCGCGTCTGTCTTCCTGTACACCCGATCACGCAACGCTCGGGAAGAGCGTCATGACCGCTACGCACAGGAGGCAAGCGTGAAACTCCTTCTCACGTCCGCAGGTGTCACGAACCCGAGCATCCGCGATGCGCTGGTGGACCTGCTGGGCAAGCCGATCACCGAATCCAATGCCCTCTGTATCCCTACGGCGACTTACCCCATGGGCGGGCCGCCCTCGGCCTGGCGCTTCATCACCGGTCAGACGCCGCTACCCATGTGCGGCCTGGGCTGGAAGTCGCTGGGCGTCCTCGAGCTGACCGCGCTGCCCAGCGTCGGCGAAGAGCGGTGGGTCCCCTGGGTCCGGGAGGCTGACGTCATCCTCGTGGCCGGCGGCGATGCGACGTACCTGTCCCACTGGATGCGGCAGTCCGGGCTGGCGGATCTCCTGCCGTCGCTGCCGGACACCGTCTGGGTGGGGTTGAGTGCGGGGAGCATGGTGCTGACCCCCCGGATCGGTGCCGACTTCGTCGAATGGCAGTCCGCGCCCGACGACCGCACCCTGGGGGTCGTCGACTTTTCGATCTTCCCGCACCTGGGCCTCGAGCCGGACAACACCATGGCTGATGCCGAGAGATGGGCGGCTGAGATCGCCGGTCCGGCGTACGCGATCGACGACCAGACGGCCATCAGGGTCACCGACGGCACCGTCCAGGTGGTTTCCGAGGGGACCTGGAGGCGGTTCCCCTCGTAGCCGCGGCCAGCAGCGATCGGCGTGGCGAAGCGCCGGCCGCCTGACACCCGTCAACGATCCGCTTCGTGGGGGCGGCGGGGAGCCCGCCCGAGGCTGGGCATGGCGTGGACAGCCGACGATGATGTCGCTGCGGATGCTCGCGGACGGAGCCGACGGCGCTTGCCGTGATCGCGTCGGATGGATGGGGGTCGGGCGTGCCGATCGACGTGCACGAGGAGCGGGTCTGGCGACTGGGTGTCGCCGTGCGGGTCTTCGCCGGCCTGCTGCTGGGCGTCATCGCCATAGGGGTGATGGTGTTCGTCGCCTACCAGGCTCTTGCCCCCGACGGCGAGCTGGGTCTGGCGCTCGCCCTCGTGGTCCCGTACGGCATGTTGGCGTTCCTGTTGTGGCGGCAGACATTCCACCCTCGGCTGTCCGCCGGTCCCGAAGGATTGGTCCTGCGCGGCCCGTGGCGTACGGTCCGCGTTCCGTGGTCAGCGGTTGTGCGGTGCGACGCGGGCTATTACGGGATCGCCATCACCTGCGCTGACGGCGGTCGGGTGCTGGCTCCCGCCCCGCAGAAGTCGAACCTGAGCCGCTGGCTCGGGCGCCGGACCCGAGCGGACGACGTCGCTGACTACCTCGAACGGCGGGCCCGCCAGCACCGGCGGGAGGTCGATGCGAGTGGCGTTGCCGGGTGAGTGACGCCCTGGGCGACGACGGCGAGCGACCCGGCCGGACGAGCGGAGACGGCCCGTCTTCTCCGGTCAGTGCCACTGCCACCGGAGGTGACAGCGGCGATCGGGGCCCCGACACGGAGGGGCCTCGATGCGTTCCGGCGGCCGACGGCACGCACTGGTAGCGTGGCGCGTCTCACGCGAGAGGTGGTCGGCCGGTGCTCCGGATGGTGCTGGGTAGGTCGGTCGCGGTGCTGGCCGTCTGCATGATGAGCGCGTGCGGCACGACGACCGCCCGGCCGGCGGCCGAGCCGGCGCCGGTGACCGGCTCGGTCGCCCCGACGAAGCCGGCGGTCCCGGCCAGCGGCGGAGCCGGCTACTCCGCGGCGCTGTCCGCCCGGTTGATAACCGCGGACGCGCTGCCGCCCGGAGCCAGCGTGCAGATCGCGACGGCCATGGCGGCGGATGCGGGCGAGCAGCGTCCAGGCGCCGACGCGCCCTGTGCGGACCTGATCCCGCTGCTGTCGGCGTCCCGGCTGACCGGGACCCCGACGGCGATTGCCGCGGCGACCCTCGCCTTCGAGGTCGGGCCCGACGACCTCTGGGTGGGAAACGAGGTCCTCCGGACCTACGCCGATGACGGCGCCGTACGCGCGCTGGCCGACCTGCGTGCCCTCGTCGCCCGCTGCCCCACCGTCGTGGCGTCGTCCGGCGACCGGTACCGCTACGCGGTGGCGCCCGGACCCCGGCTGGGCGAGGACAGCATCCACCTCAGCTGCGGCAGCGGCGCGCTGGAATGCGACAGCGTGCTGGTCCGGGCCGGAACCACCCTGCTGGTCATCCAGGAGCAGGGCAACGCACCCGGCGGCCACCGACACCTCGTCACGTTCGCCGAAGCGGCGCTCCGCTGCTACCAGACGACCGGGTCCTGACCGGCCGGCGAGCCCGCGTCGGCGGGGACCGTACCCCGGTTAGGTATTTCACGATCGCCGAAGATCCGCCCGATCGCCTGGGCATGGGACGGATCTTCCTGGCAGAGTTGTTCGATGGCAGCGCCGAACCGATCCCGCCTGACCGACTGGACCACCCTCGTACCCCTGATCGCCGTCGTGGTGCTCGCCGCGTCCTGGGGCCGCGACCTGGCCGGCCCGCTCATCGTGCTGGTCGCCGCGCTGCTGGCCGGCGCCGTGCTGGCGGCCGTGCACCACGCCGAGGTGGTGGCGCACAAGGTCGGCGAGCCGTTGGGCTCCCTGCTCCTCGCGGTGGCGGTCACGGTGATCGAGGTCGGCCTGATCGTGACGCTCATGATCAGCGGCGGGGACAAGACCCAGGCGCTGGCCCGGGACACCGTCTTCGCCGCCGTGATGATCACCTGTAACGGGATACTCGGCCTGTCCCTGCTGCTCGGGGCGCTGCGCGACCGGGTGGCGGTCTTCAATCCGGAGGGCACCGGCGGGGCGCTGGCCACCGTGGCCACCCTCGCCACGCTGAGCCTGGTGGTGCCGACGTTCACCACCAGCCGGCCCGGGCCGGAGTTCACCCCACCCCAGCTCGCCTTCGCGGCCGTCGCGTCGCTGGCGCTCTACGGGCTCTTCGTGCTGGTGCAGACCGGCCGGCACCGGGACTACTTCCTGCCGGTCACCCAGGAGGGCAGCATCCTCGCCGAGGACGCCGACGGCGACGGGCACGCGGATCCGCCCTCGACCCGGACCGCGGTCGCGAGCCTGGCGCTGCTGGTCGTGGCCCTGGTGGCGGTGGTCGGCGACGCGAAGATAATCTCTCCGGCGATCGAGGCCGGCGTCAGCGGGGCGAACCTGCCGCAGGCCGTCGTCGGGGTGGTCATCGCGCTGCTGGTGCTGCTGCCGGAGACCCTGGCCGCCGCCCGGGCGGCGCGCCGGCGGCGAGTCCAGATCAGCCTCAATCTGGCGCTGGGCTCCGCCATGGCGAGCATCGGCCTGACCATCCCGGCGATCGCCCTGGCCTCGATCTGGCTGGACGGCCCGCTGCTGCTGGGCCTCGGCGGCACGCAGCTGACCCTGCTCGCCCTGACCGCCCTGGCCGGGGTGCTGACCGTGGTGCCGGGCCGGGCCACCGTGCTCCAGGCCGGGGTGCACCTGTCGCTGCTCGCCGCGTTCATCTTCCTCGCCGCGAGCCCCTGACCACCGGCCCAGCCGGGCAGCTCGATGACCACCGACTCAGCCGGACAGCTCGATGACCGCCGGCTCAGCCCGGCAGCTCGATGACCGCCGGCTCAGCCCGGCGGCCCGCCGTCCGCCGGGCTCGGCCGGGCGGTCCACCGGCCGCCGGCTCAGTCGTGCAGCTCGGTGCGGGCCACCTCGGCGAAGGCGGCCTCCAGGTAGCCGGCCAGGGGCCGGCCGGCGGCCGCCAGCAGGTCGGCGACGAGCAACGGCGCGTGCCGGGCGACCGCCGCCGGGTCGGGTGGCGCGTCATCGTCGCCCGGGTCGTACACCCCGAGCGCGCCGGCCAGCAGGACCAGCAGCACGTGCGGGTCGACGTCCGTCCGCCAGGTCGCGGCCCCACGCACGCAGCGCTCCAACACCTGGCGTACGTCGTCGCCGGTCAGGCCGTCCGGGTGGGTCTCCTCCAGCAGCAACCGGACCACCCCGCCCAGCACCAGGCCGGCCCGGTCGGCGGCGGTGAGCCGGAGCACCGCCGACTCGTACGCCTCGACGTCCCGCTCCCGCGCTGCGGCCACCGCCTCGGTGGCCGCCGCCGCGATCTCCCGGGCGGGTGCGGGCAGGTGTCGCCAGGTCGTGGTCACCGGCCCAGCATGGCAGACGACGTGTGCTTGCTCACGTGGCGGCTCTGCCGGGCACGTCCGGCAGGGTAAACGGTTCGCGGCCCGTCGTACCCGCCCCGGAGAATCCAGCCATGCTGCGCCGCGCCCTGCCCGCCCGTCCCGAAGCCCGCCGGATCCTGATCGGCACCCTGCTGTCGGCCGTCGGGCGCGGCCTGACCCTGCCGTTCCTGTTCATCTACCTGACCGACGTCCGTGGCCTGACCGACACCCGGGCCGGCCTGGTGATCGGCTGGTTCGGTGCGGTCACCCTCGCGCTGTCCCCGCTGGGCGGCACGCTGATCGACCGGTTCGGCGCCCGGCGGGTGGTGCTGCCCTGCCTGGCGGTGGAGGCGATCGGCACCGGTTCGCTCGCGCTGGTCGACTCGACCGCGATGGCGTTCGGCGTGATGACGCTGATCGCGGTGGGCAGTTCGGCGATCTGGTCCGGGCAGAACACCATCCTGGCCTCGCTCACCGGCGACGGCGAGCGGCAGCGGGTGTTCGGGTTGAACTTCGCCCTGCTCAACCTGGGCATCGGGGTCGGCGGCCTGATCTCCGGCGCGGTGGTCGACGTCGCCCGCCCGGTCACCTTCCAGGCGATCTACCTGCTGGACGCGCTGAGCTACCTGATGCCGGCCCTGATCCTGCTGACCCTGCCGCACGTCGGGCACCGGCTGGCCGAGGAGCGGTCGGCGACGGCCACCCGGGCCGCCGGCGGCTACCTCACCGTGCTGCGGGACCGGCCGTTCCGCCGCCTGGTGCTCTTCGGCCTGGTGTTGACCACCTGCGGGTACGCGCAGATCGAGGTCGGCTTCGCGGCGTACTCGGTGCGGGTGGTGGAGGTGTCGCCCCGGGTGGTGGCGTGGGCCCTGGCCGGCAACACCGTGATGATCGTGTTCGCCCAGCTGCTGGTGATCCGCCGGCTGGAGGCGCGCAGCCGGACGGGCGCGCTCGCCGCGGTGGGCGCGGTCTTCGCCACCGCCTGGCTGGTCCTCGGCGCGGCCGGCCTGATCGGCCCGGGCAACGCGCTGCTGGCCGCGCTCGGCGTGGTGGCCTGCTCGGCGATCTTCGGCTTCGGCGAGACGATGCTCTCGCCGGTGATGCCGGCGCTGACCAACGCGCTCGCCACCGACGAGCTGCGCGGCCGGTACAACGCGATGAGCTCGATGATCTTCGGGATCAGCGGGGTGATCGGCCCGGTCACCGCCGGCCCGCTGCTCGGCGCGGCACACGGGCGGCTCTGGGTCGCGGTGGTGGTCGGCGGCTGCCTGGTCGCCTCGGTGCTGGCACTGTCGCTGCGCCGGCTGCTCACCCCGGTCCAGGACGGCCGTCCCGCCCCGGCGGCGGACCGGGCGGCGGAGCTGGCACCCGCCGCCGGCTGACACCCGCCGGTCTACGGGCTGCCGGTTTTCACGGGCTGCCGGTTTACGGCTGCCGGTTTACGGGCTGGCGGATGACGGCCGGCGGATGGCGGCCGGCGGCTGACGACTGACGGCCGCTGGGTGCGGCGGGCGCGGCGGGCGCGGGCCCGGAACGCGAACGGTCCCCGGAGCAGGCGCTCCGGGGACCGTTCACGGGTGATCCCGTCAGGCGGCGGGAACCTCCGCGGTGGTCTGGATCCGGTCCAGCGCCGGCGCGGAGACCGGCGACTTCTCGGTCAGGTACGCGGTGAAGGCGTCCAGGTCGATCATGCCGGTGACCGCGTTGGTGCCACCGGTGAGGACGCTGAAGCCGTCGCCCCCGCCGGAGAGGAAGTTGTTCACCGTGACCCGGTAGGTCGCGGTGTCGGTGACCGGGGTGCCGTTGATGGTGAGGCTGCCCCGGACCACCCGGGTGCCGCTGCACGGCGTGGCGACCGGTGCGGTGGTGCCGTTGACGTCGACGACGTAGTGCACGGTCGACGAGGCGTACAGCACCTTGGCGGTGGTGAACTGCTGCTCCAGCAGGCAGTAGAGCTGCGCGCCGGTCAGGTCCAGGGTCACCAGGTTGTTGGCGAACGGCTGGACGGTGAACGCCTCGGCGTAGGTGACCGGGCCGGCGTCGAGGTCGGCGCGGACCCCGCCGGGGTTCATGAACGCGGCGACCGCGTTCTGCTCGTTGTCGGTCGCGGCGAGCTGCGCGTCGGCGATCACGTTGCCGAGCGGCGACTCACCGAACATGTACGTCGGCTTGCCGTTGGCGTCGACCCCGGTCTGGTACAGGTTCTCGGGAGTCTTGGTGAGCACGCCGGTGGTCTCGCCGACCACCTTGTCGGCCACCGGGCCGAGCGCGGTCTTGTAGTGGTTGATCAGCTCGGTGCTGGCCGGGTCCTTCGGGACGTCCCGGGTGACCACGACGTTGTTCGCCGACGCGCTGACGATGTCCCTGGTCCGCCGGTCGATCTTCAGGTCGATGTCGGTGACCAGGCGACCGAAGGAGCTGGCGCTGGTGACCAGCTTGCCGTTGATGTTGCAGTTGTACGCGGCGTGGGTGTGCCCGCTGACGATCACGTCGATGGCCGGGTCCATCCGGTTGGCGATGTCGACGATCGGGCCGCTGAACCCGGTGCAGTCGTTGATGCCGCCGCCGTTCTGCACGCCACCCTCGTGCAGCAGCACGACGATGGACTCCACGCCCTGCTTGCGCAGGATGCGGGCGTACTTGTTGGCGGTGTCCGCCTCGTCGGCGAAGCTGAGCCCGGCGACGCCCTGCTGGCTGACGATCTGCGGGGTGCCCTCAAGGGTCATCCCGATGAAGCCGATCTTGATGCCGTCGATCTTCTTGATCCCGTACGGCGGCAGCAGCGGCTTGCCGGTGGCGGTCTTGAAGGCGTTCGCCGACAGGTACTGGAAGTCGGCGCCCTTGAACGGGGTGCCGTCGCCGCAGCCGTCGACCGGGTGGCAGCCACCGTTCTGCATGCGCAGCAGCTCGGCGGCGCCCTCGTCGAACTCGTGGTTGCCGACGCTGGTGAACTCGAGCCCGGCGAGGTTCATCTCCTCGATGGTGGGCTCGTCGTGGAAGGCCGCGGAGAGCAGCGGGGAGGCGCCGATCAGGTCACCGGCGGCGACCGTGACAGTGTGGTCCCGCTCCTTCTTCGTGGTGCCGCGCAGCATGTCGAGCTGGGTGGCCAGGTATTCCGCGCCACCGGCGGCCTTACCGTCGATGGTGCCGCTCGAGCCGGTCGGCGGCTCGAGGTTGCCGTGGAAGTCGTTGATGGCGAGCAGCTTGACGTCCACCGGCTTCGGACCGGCCTCGGCCTGGTCGGGGTGGACGGCGACCGCGGTGAACGCGGTCGCGGCGAGTGCGGCCAGGCCGACAGCGGCCCGACGCATCCCGGGGACGGACATGGAACTCCTCATGAGGTTCGGCGCGTGGTTGTCCGGACGATGGTTCGCCCGGCGACCCTGATCCGTGCCGTGACAGGGGTCGGCGCGCAAGGCGGCAATCGGGGGAACGCCGCCCCGCCGGGGGCAAGCTTCTCATCCACTGGGCGTTCGGTCGACCGGGGCGGCCACCGAGAATGGTGGATCCGGGGGGCGACCTGTGCCGGTCTGCCCGGCGAGTCCGACATGACGGTCAGGTGAATTCCTTCACGACCGCCCGCTGTCACCTGGCACCTCGGCTGAGCACGTCCGCTGGGGCACCTCGGCTGAGCACGCCCGCTGGGCGACGAGAGCACCGGCGGGCGCGCCGCGGACCGGCGCGACGCCGGCTCCAGGGACCGGGGAGCCGGCGTCGCGTTCCGCGGGGGTCAGCGCCAGGTACCCGCACCCCCGCCACCCCAGGTCCCCCATTCACCGGCAAACTCCTACCTGCAGCAACCTCTTCGGCGTCAACAAATGCGTCCGTGGGGGCGGTCGGCGGCACCCGAAAGTTGATCGTCTTCGCCGTTCCGGATGACCTTTCACCTGGTCCGATGTGGAGCAACGACCGACCGTGCCGCGGCCCTCACGCCGTGCCGCCCGACCCTGCCACGGACCTCACACCATGCGGCCCGGCCCTGCCACGGACCTCG
>NZ_JBITLH010000024.1:0-25374 GCF_044465125.1 Micromonospora sp. NPDC049836 | reverse complement strand
CGCGCCGTGCCGCCCGACCCTGCCACGGACCTCGCGCCGTGCCGCCCGACCCTGCCACGGACCTCGCGCCGTGCCGCCCGACCCTGCCACGGACCTCGCGCCGTGCCGCCCGACCCTGCCACGGACCTGGCTCCGTGCGGCCGGGCCGCTCCCGGCACCGATCGCCGCCACGACCGGCAGCCGGGCCCGCGGCGGGCTCCGCCGTCGTGATCAGCCCGGACCGGGCTCAGAACCAGCAGGTCCGGGCCGCGGCATGGCTCACCGGAACGGTGTGCGTGACGCAGCCGCCCGCGGCCACCCGGTGCAGCAGAAAAGCCGTCGGCTCGGCCACCATCCCGAGCTCCGGGTCGTCGGTCATGGTCAGGCTCGCCTGCATCCAGGTGCTCGGCGCGGTGGTCAGCACCGTACCGGCGAAATTGGCGGTCACCGGGCGGTGCAGGTGGCCGGCGGCGACGCGTACCACGTGGGGGTGCCGCCGGAGCACGGCCGCGAGGTCGTCGGCGTCGGTGAGCCGGGTGGCGTCCAGGGCCGGGATGCCGACCGCGACCGGCGGATGGTGCAGGCACACGACGGCGGGCACCTCGGGCCGGCCGGCGAGCACCCCGTCGAGCCAGCCGAGCTGGTCCTCGCCGAGCCGACCGGCGTCGTCACCGACGGCGAGCGAGTCCAGCACCACGAGCGTCGCGTCCGGGTGGTCGAGGTGGTAGTACGCCGAGAAGCCGCCCCCCAGGTACGGCGTGCCACCGAACGTGTCCAGCAGGGACTCCCGGTCGTCGTGGCTGCCGGTCGCCAGGTGCACCGGCAGCGGGAAGCGTCCGATGATCTCGCGCAACGCCACGTACTCGTCGGGCCGGCCGTTCTCGACCAGGTCACCGGTGATCACCACACAGTCGGGCCGGGGGCGCAGCGCCAGCGCCCGACCGAGGGCCCGGTGCAGCCCGGTGGCCTGCTCGGCGGCGAGCGGGCCGGTGGTCAGGTGCGGGTCGCTGAGCTGGGCGATGAGCATCGACGCCTCCTCGGGCCGGAACCCTCACGCTAGCGCCGACCACCCCACCGCGCGGCCCGCGCTCTACCCACAGGCCGTGTCCACACCCTGTGGATAGCACATGTGTACGAAGGTCGGCGAGCCCGCCGCTGAGTACCCTTGATCGCGCAACCACCCCTCTCACCAGGAACGACGTGGATCACGAGCGAGTCGCCCGAGACGTCACGGTCCGCCTGTCCACGGCGTCGACTGCCCTCGAGGCATGCCAGACGGCGGTCACCGCGCTCGCCCGGCACACCCCGGCGACCATCTCGGTGCTGCTCGCGGTGCACGACCGGCTCCGCTGCGTCGCGGCCACCGGCGCCTGGCAGGTCTTCGCCACGGTCCCGCACCACGAACCCGGCGCGCCGCACCCCGAGCGGCGGCGCTCGATCGTCGGCCGGGTCTACGCCTCCGGCGAGCCGGCCGCCGTCGCCGACGTCACCACCGACCCCGACTACCTTCCGGTACGCCCCGACGTCACCACCGAGCTCTGCGTGCCGGTGCTGGACCCGGCGGGGCGGCCGATCGGCGTGCTCGACCTGCAGTGGAGCAAGCCGGTCGAGCTGGCGCGCTGGCGGGAGACCGCGGAACAGCTGGCCGGCGGGCTGGGCGCCCGGATCGTGGCGCTCGGCGGCCCGCCGGCGGAGAGCCGTAGCGAGAAGCTGCTCCGGCACGCCGCCGCGATGACCGCCGCCCCCACCGACTGGGACCTGATGGCCGCCGCGCTCACCGCGGCCCGGGACGTCTCGGGGCTCGCCGCGGCCGTGCTGCTGCTGGCCGGCCGGCGCGGGCCCCGGCTCGGCGACCCCACCGGCACGCCCGACGAGCTGGAGGCGCGGCTCCGCGCCGAGCTGGCCGAGGCCGGTCCGGCCGCGTTCGGCCGGCTGATCGCGCGGGCGCACCGGCACGGCGCGGCGTACACGCTGGGCGAGGCGGGACACCCGCCCACCGAGGACTACCAGCCGCTGGCCCGGGCCGGCGCGCGCACCCTGGTGGCGGTGCCGGTCGGCCCGGCGGACGGCGGCGGGGTGCTGCTGGTCGCCGACGAGCGGCTGCTACGTCCCGACCCGACCACGGTCAACCTGATGGAGCTGCTGGCCGGGCAGGCGTGGACCTGCCTCGACCGGCTGCGTACCCTCGACCGGCTGCGCGAGCAGGCCAGCTCCGACCCGCTCACCGGGCTGCGCCACACCGGGCCGTTCGGGCAGCGGATCGCCACCGCCACGCCGGGGCGTACCGCCCTGCTGGCGATCGACGTGGACGGCTTCAAGACGGTCAACGACACGTACGGCCACCAGGCCGGGGACCGGTTGCTGGTGGGGTTGGCCCGGGCGCTGGAGGGCGCGCTGCGGCAGGGCGACGAGCTGTACCGGACCGGCGGGGACGAGTTCGTCGCGGTGATCGAGGTGAACCGCCCGGAGGAGGCGGTCCGGATCGCCGAGCGGCTCACCGAGGCGGCCCGGCGTACCGGCCGCACCATCAGCGTCGGCGTGGCCCTTCCCCGCCCCGGCGAGTCACCCCAGCGCACCCTGCAGCGCGCCGACCAGGCCCTCTACGCCGCCAAGCGCCACGGCCGCGACGCCGTCCACCTCTCCGCCGCCTAACCCCCACCACCCGGCCCGAGCCCCGCCCGCCCCGCCCCGCGCCCTGCCCGCCCTGCCCTGCCCTGCCCCGCGTCGATCAAGGAGTTGTGGCACCAGCCAAAGGGCGCCGATCGGACATCCAAGGCACCACAACTCCATGATCGGCGACGCCCGGCGCACGGCGCGCCTGCCCGCCCCGCCCGACCCGCCTGTCCGCCCTGCCCGACCCGCCCCACGTCGATCAAGGAGTTGTGGCACCGACGAAAGGGCGTCGATCGGACATCCGGGGCACCACAACTCCATGATCGGCGACGCCCGGCGCACGGAGCACGGCCGCCCGGAGCCCGAGGGCCCGGAGCAGGGCGCCGGGGCGCGGGGCCCGAGGGCCCCGGGGGCGGGGGCGGGGGCGGGGGCGGGGGCGGGGGCGGTTAGGGGTGGGAGAGGTCGGTGGCGAGGAGTTCGGCTATCTGGGCGGTGTTGAGGGCGGCGCCCTTGCGGAGGTTGTCGCCGGTGACGAAGAGGTCGAGGGCGCGGGGGTCGTCCACCGCGCGCCGGATGCGGCCGACCCAGGAGGGGTCGGTACCGACCGCGTCGATCGGCATCGGGAACTCGCCGGCCGCCGGGTCGTCGACCAGGATCACGCCGGGCGCGTTGCGCAGCGCCTCGCGGGCGCCCTCGGCGTCCACCTCGGTGGCGAAGACCGCGTGCACGGCGACTGAGTGGCCGGTCACCACCGGCACCCGTACGCAGGTGGCGGAGACCTTGAGGTCGGGCAGGCCGAGGATCTTGCGCGACTCGTTGCGCATCTTCAGCTCCTCGGACGACCAGCCGCCGTCGCCGAGCGAGCCGGCCCAGGGCACCACGTTGAGCGCCAGCGGGGCGGGGAACGGGCCCAGCTCGTCGCCGACGGCCTGCCGGACGTCACCCGGGCGGGAGCCGAGCACCCGGTCGCCGGCGATCTTGCCGAGCTGGGCGTACAGCGCGTCGGCGCCGGCCTGACCCGCCCCGGACGCCGCCTGGTACGAGGCGAGCACCAGCTCGCGGAGGCCGTACTCGCGGTGCAGCGGGGCGATCGCCACGATCATCGCGAGGGTGGTGCAGTTGGCGTTGGCGATGATGCCCTTGGGCCGGTTGCGTACCTGCTCGGGGTTGATCTCCGGGACGACCAGCGGGACGTCCCGGTCCATCCGGAAGGCGCCGGAGTTGTCGACCACCACCGCGCCCCGGGCGACCGCCTCCGGCGCCCAGCGCACGGAGACCTCGTCCGGCACGTCGAACATGGCCACGTCGACGCCGTCGAAGGCCTCCGCGGTGAGCTCCTGGACGGTCAGTTCCTCGCCGCGGCACTGCACCCGGCGGCCCGCCGAGCGCGCCGAGGCGAGCAGCCGGATCTCGCCCCAGACGTTGCGGCGGGAGGAGAGCAGTTGGCACATGACCGTGCCGACGGCGCCGGTCGCCCCGACCACGGCGAGGGTGGGCAGCGGCATCTCCCGCTACCGCCCGGTCCCCGCGTAGACCACGGCTTCGGTGTCACCGCCCAGGTCGAAGGCGTCGTGGATGGCTCGCACCGCCTTGTCGAGGTCGGTGTCCCGGCAGACCACGGAGACCCGGATCTCGGAGGTGGAGATCATCTCGATGTTCACCCCGGCCGCGCCGAGGGCGGCGAAGAAGCCGGCCGCGACGCCCGGGTGCGAGCGCATCCCGGCGCCGATCAGCGAGACCTTGCCGACGTGGTCGTCGTAGAGCAGGCCCTTGAACTTGACCGACTCCTGGATCTTGCTGAGCGCGGCCATGGCGGTCGGCCCGTCGGCCTTGGGCAGCGTGAACGAGATGTCGGTGCGCCCGGTGCCCTCGGTGGACACGTTCTGCACGATCATGTCGATGTTGATCTCGGCGCCGGCGACGGTGTCGAAGATCCGGGCCGCGGCGCCGGGCTCGTCGGGCACCCCGACGATGGTGATCTTCGCCTCGCTGCGGTCGTGGGCGACCCCGGTGATCAGTGCCTGTTCCACAGGAAGGTCCTCCATCGATCCGGTGACCATCGTGCCGGTGTTGGTCGAGTATGACGAACGGACGTGGATCGGCAAGCCCGCGCGCCGGGCGTACTCGACACTGCGCAGGTGCAGCACCTTGGCGCCGCAGGCGGCCAGCTCCAGCATCTCCTCGTAGGTGATCTGCTTGATGTGCCGGGCGTTCGGCACGATCCGGGGATCGGCGGAGAAGACGCCGTCCACGTCGGTGTAGATCTCGCAGACGTCCGCGTCGAGCGCGGCGGCGAGCGCCACGGCGGTGGTGTCCGACCCGCCCCGGCCCAGCGTGGTGACGTCCTTGGTGTCCTGCGAGACGCCCTGGAAGCCGGCCACGATGACCACCGCGCCCTCGTCCAGCGCGCCCTTGAGGCGGCCCGGGGTGACGTCGATGATCCGCGCCCGGCCGTGCACCGAGGTGGTGAGCACGCCGGCCTGCGAGCCGGTGAACGAGCGGGCCTCGTACCCCAGGTTGTGGATGGCCATGGCGAGCAGCGCCATGGAGATCCGCTCCCCCGCGGTGAGCAGCATGTCCAGCTCCCGACCGGGCGGCAGCGGGCTCACCTGGTTGGCCAGGTCGAGCAGCTCGTCGGTGGTGTCGCCCATCGCGGAGACCACCACGACCACGTCGTCGCCGGCCTTCCGGGCGGCCACGATGCGCTCGGCCACCCGCTTGATCCGCTCGGCGTTGGCGACGGAGGATCCGCCGTACTTCTGCACCACGAGTGCCACGACGGTGCACTCCCTCCCAGCGACGACCCTGAGCGTGCCGACGCCGCCGGTCCGAGGTCCGGCGGCGCGTGTCAGACCTCCTCAGCGTATCGGGCGGCGTCGGCCGCCGGGTCAGGTGATCCCACCATCCGGCCTGGCGTGGGCGGCTCACCAGCGGCGTACCGGCCCGTCGAGGTCCGCGCGACACGCCGGCAAGCCAGCCGTACGGCGGGCTCCCCACACCCGGTCGGGCACCGCAGAATGTCCCGGTGCACGCTCATCTCCGCGCGGCCCGGCGACTGGCCGGCGTCCTGGCGATCGCCCTGCCCGCACTGCTGGCCGCCTGCACCGCCGACCCGCCCCGGCCGGCGCCGACCAGCACCGCCGACCCGGCTCCGGCGGAGGCGGACGCGGCCCGGGACGAGTTGGCCGCGCTGGCCGCCGCCGCCCAGGATCGGCACCTGACCGCCACGTACCTGCTCGTCACGGGCGACGGACCGGACCGCACGATCACGGTGACCAGCGCGAACGACGGCAGTTGGCGGGTCGACGTGCCCGGTTGGGGCTGGGGCGGCACGGTCGACGTCTCGCTCGCGGCGAACGGCGACGGGCTGTTCCAGTGCGCGCTGCCGTCGCCGGGGCGGCCGGGGTCGGCGAGCTGCGTACGCCTCGGCGACCCGGACGACGCGCTGCCCCGAAAGCTGGACCCCCGGGTGCAGCACCCGTTCACCGACTGGCTGGAGGTGCTCACCGACCGGCGGGCGCCGCTGGCGGTCTCCCCGGCGACCGCGCCGACCGGGGCCACCGGCGACTGCTACTCGGTCGACACCACCTCGGCGTCGTTGAACGCCCCGCTGGACGTGGGGATCTACTGCTACCGGCCGGACGGCACCCCGACCGCGGTCCGGGCCGCCTTCGGGACGCTCCGGCTGGCCGGCGAGCCGGGGCCGGCGCCGGCCACCGTGCCGCTGGCCGGACCGGTCGTCGAGGGCGACCCGGTCGGGCGGGAGGCGCCGGAGCCCACCGACAGCGCGAGCACGGGAACGCCTTGACCCGCATGTCCGTTACGGGTGCGCTTGGCCACATCTGACCGACCCGTCAGACAGGGCAAAACGTGCATCTGGGATGCTTTGCCCATGACCGACCTCACCCCGCTGCTCGCCTTCCGCTGGAGCCCCCGCGCCTTCGACCCGCAGGCCGAGCTCACCGGCGACGAGGCGACCTCGCTGCTCGAGGCGGCCCGCTGGGCGCCGTCGGCGGGCAACGCGCAGCCCTGGCGGTTCGCCCTCGGGCACCGGCAGGACGAGACCTGGAAACGGATCCTGGTCAGCCTCCCCGAACCCGAGCAGCGCTGGGCCCGGCACGCCGGGGCCCTGCTGGTCGGCGCGCACACCGGCGCGGCCGGGCCGGGCGCGGCGGAGCGGGCCGCGTACGACCTGGGCCAGGCGATCGCCCACCTCACCGTCCAGGCCACCGCGCTCGGCCTGCACGCGCGCCAGCTCACCCGCTTCGACCGGGCCGCGCTCGCGGTCGACCTGGACCTGGCCGCCGGGGTCCGGCCCCTCGTGGTGGTCGCGATCGGCCGACTCGGGGACCCGTCCGCACTTCCCGACGACCTGCGGGACCGGGAGACCGCGCTGCGCCACCGCCGGCCGCTCGCCGCCCTCCTGCTCGCCTGAGCCACCCCGCCGGACCGGTCAGCCGCCGCGGCTGGCCCGGACGAGCACCGTCGCGGCCTCGGTGTTGCGGTAGAGCACGTGCCGGCCCTGCCGGGACCGGGACACCAGGCCGGCGGCGTGCAGCGCGGCCAGATGCTGCGAGACGCTGCCGCCCGACAGCCCGGTGCGCCGGGCCAGGTCGGTGGTGGTCGCCGCCGTGTCGAGCAGGTGCAGCAACGTCGCACGGCCCGGGCCGACCACCCGTGCCAGCGCGTCACCCGAGGGCGGCGCGGTCGCCTCCCAGAGCGTCCCGACCGCCCGGACCGGATAGGCAGCGGCGGGCAGCGACGCCTCCAGCAGGTTCCACAGCACCCGCCGCTCGGTGAACACCGTCGGGTTCAGCGCCAACCCACGACCGCGCAGGTCGAAGTCCCGCTCGAACGGGTCGTCGCCGACCACCCGGTCACCGAGCCAGCGCAGGCTCGGGTGCAACCGCTCGAAGAAATGACCGGCCCCGCCCTCGGCGAGCTGGGCGGCGCGGTACGCCACGTCGGCGTCGAGCAGCGCCCGCATCCGCGGCCAGTCCGGGGCGATCGCCTCGTCGTACCAGACGCGCATCGCGTCGACGAGCTGCGGCAGCAGCTCGCGGGGCTCGGCGAGCAGCGCCCGCCCGAACGGGCTCAGCGGCCGGCGCGGCGTGGTCGCCAGCAGGTCCCGAACCACCACGTCGGGGGGCGTCGCCGCGATCTGGTCGAGTTGCTCGGCCATCTCCACGTTCGGGCGGGCCGCCGGGGTGAGGAAGTCGGGCAACGGGCAACCCCGCCAGGTCAGCTCCACCAGCGGTCGGACCCGGGCCGCCACCTCCGGGCGGCGCAACGTCACCCGGGCCCGGTCGATCCAGGGCAGGTGCACCGGGTAGCGGAGCGGGCTGGCCAGCGCCCACATGCTCATGACCGTCTCGTTGGCCGGCGACACGGCGACCCGCACTCCCGCCACGTCGGCCAGGCTGAACCGCAACTCCGACACACGACCCCCGAACCCAGGATTCGGCCCAGCCTAAAAGGTTCGACGGGAACGATGGGGACCGGATTCACTCACCGCCCATGGGGGCCAGAGAGCACATCCGCACCGCCGTCCGCCACGTCGTACCGCCCGCCGGGCTGACCCGCGCCCTGGCCGTCCAGGCCATGGTCGGAGCGGTCGGCAGTGGCCTGTTCCACGCCGGCAGCGCCGTCTTCTTCACCCGGGCGCTCGGCCTCAGCGCCGCCCAGGTCGGGCTGGGCCTGTCCATCGCCGCGGGGGTGTCGCTGCTGGGTACGGTGCCGCTGGGCGGGCTCACCGACCGGTACGGGCCGCAACGGGTCTGGGTGGTCGGGCTGGTGCTGAACGCCGCGCTCTTCGCGACGTACCCGTTCGTGGGTGGCTTCGCGAGCTTCCTCGCCGTGGTGGTGGCGCTGGCCGCGGTGGACGCGTCGACAGGCGTGGCCCGGCAGGTCTACTCGATCAACGCGGTCCCCCCGGCCGAACGGGTCACCGCGATGGCGTACCAGCGCTCGTCGTTGAACCTCGGCTTCGGGCTGGGGGCGGTGGTCAGCGGCCTGGTGCTGGCGGTGGACACGATCGAGGCGTACCGGGGAATGGTCTGGTTCATCTCGACCGTCTTCCTGGTCACGGCGCTGTTCGTCCGACGACTGCCCCGACTGCCGCAGGTGGCCCGGCCGGTGGAGCCGGGGAGCCGGCTCGCCGTGCTGCGGGACCGCCCGTTCATGGCCGTGTCCCTGCTGTCCGGGCTGCTCACCGCGCACGGCGTGCTCTACCTGACGGTCATGCCGCTGTGGATCCTCACCCACACCGACGCCCCGAAGACGGTGATCGCCGCGCTGGTGCTGCTGAACACGGTCCTGATCGTGCTGCTCCAGGTACGGGTCAGCCGGGGCGCCGACACCGCCGCGGGCGCGGCACGGGCCTCCCGTCGTGGCGGCCTGCTGATCGCCCTCTCCTGTCTGGTCCTGCCGCTCTCCGCGGTCACCCGGGGGCCGCTCACCGTCGTGGTGCTGGTGGCCGCCGCGCTGGGGCTGATCATGGCCGAGCTGATCGAGTCGGCGGGCACCTGGGGGCTCACCGCCACCCTTCCGCCGGACGACCAGCGCGGCGCGTACGTGGGGGCGCTGCGGCTCGGCGAGCAGGTCCAGTACCTGATCGCCCCGGCGGGCCTGACCGCCCTCGGCGTGACCACCGGCGGCTGGGGCTGGTTCCCGATGGCAGCGATCTTCGTGCTGGTCGGAATGGCGATCGTGCCCGCGGTGGCGTGGGCCGGGCGGACGCCGCGGCTGGGCGAGCCGGTGGCGGAGCGGGCGGTGACTCCGGTCCCATAGTCCGGACCGGCCTTCCCACTGCCGGTCTCACCACGTAGGGTGACCTAGTCATGTGGCGGGCGTTCCTTCTCCTTGGCTGCCGCGACGAGGCCTGACCGGCCGGCACCTCGTCGCGGAGTTGAACCGCGCCGTCCAGCACATCCGATCTTCTTCTCGGCTCCGCCGCGCATCGTCGCGCGGCACCCACGCCGACACCTTCCGATCTGCTGACGCCACATGTTCCCAGGGAGCACACCGAGATGGCTCAACCTGTCACCGACGCCGAGACCGATCCGTTCGCCCGGCAGCGCCCCAGCCGGATGCCGGTCCACCGTTACCTGCCGTACGACCAGCAGTTCCGCGTCGACCTGCCGGACCGCGCCTGGCCGACCCGCCGGGTCGAGGCCGCGCCCCGCTGGTGCGCGGTGGACCTGCGCGACGGCAACCAGGCACTGATCGACCCGATGTCACCGGAGCGCAAGCGCCGGATGTTCCAGCTGCTCGTGCAGATGGGCTACAAGGAGATCGAGGTCGGCTTCCCGTCGGCCAGCCAGACCGACTTCGACTTCGTGCGACAGCTGATCGAGCAGGACCTGATCCCGGAGGACGTCACCATCCAGGTGCTCACCCAGTGCCGGGAGCACCTGATCGACCGGACCTTCGAGTCGCTGCGCGGGGCGCGGCGGGCCATCGTGCACTTCTACAACTCCACCTCGACGCTGCAGCGCCGGGTGGTCTTCGGGCTGGACCGGGACGGCATCACCGACATCGCGACGAGCGCGGCGCGGCTCTGCCAGAAGTACGCCGAGATCCACACCCCGGACACCGAGATCTACTACGAGTACTCGCCCGAGTCGTACACCGGCACCGAGCTGGAGTACGCGCTGGAGGTCTGCGCGGCGGTGATCGACGTGATCGAGCCGACCCCGGACCGGAAGCTGATCATCAACCTGCCGGCCACCGTCGAGATGGCCACCCCGAACGTCTACGCCGACTCCATCGAGTGGATGCACCGGCACCTGCCCCGGCGGGACAGCCTGGTGCTGAGCCTGCACCCGCACAACGACCGGGGCACCGGCGTGGCCGCCGCCGAGCTGGGCCTGCTGGCCGGCGCCGACCGGGTCGAGGGCTGCCTGTTCGGCAACGGCGAGCGCACCGGCAACGTCGACCTGGTCACCCTGGGCCTGAACCTGCTCTCCCAGGGCATCGACCCGATGATCGACTTCTCGAACATCGACGAGATCAAGCGGGCCGTCGAGTACTGCAACCAGCTGCCGGTGCACGAGCGGCACCCGTACGCCGGCGACCTGGTCTACACCGCCTTCTCCGGCTCGCACCAGGACGCGATCAAGAAGGGCTTCGACGCGCTGCACGCCGACGCGGCGGCGGCCGGGGTGCCGGTCGACGAGTTCAGCTGGGCGGTGCCCTACCTGCCGATCGACCCGAAGGACCTGGGCCGCACCTACGAGGCGGTCATCCGGGTCAACTCGCAGTCCGGCAAGGGCGGCGTCGCGTACATCATGAAGACCGAGCACCAGCTCGACCTGCCGCGCCGCCTCCAGATCGAGTTCTCCGGCGTGGTCCAGCAGGTCACCGACCACGACGGCGGCGAGGTCGAGCCGGGCACCATGTGGGAGATCTTCGCCCGCAACTACCTGGTCGACCACCAGGTCGACCCGGCGGTCACCCTGGCCTGCTACACCATCGGCACCGCCGACGGCAAGGTGGAGATCGAGGCCCAGGTCGGCACCGGCGACGAGGTCCGCCCGCTCACCGCGGTCGGCAACGGCCCGATCGACGCGTACGTCAACGCGCTGCAGGCGCTGGGCGTGGCGGTACGGGTGCTCGACTACCACGAGCACGCGCTCTCCTCGGGTGGGGACGCGCAGGCCGCCGCGTACGTGGAGTGCGAGGTGGACGGCGCCACGGTCTGGGGCGTGGGCGTCGACGCCAACATCGTGACCGCCTCGATCAAGGCGGTCACCAGCGCGGTCAACCGCGCCCGGAGCTGAGCGACGGGTGGTCGGGCGCCGGCGTGCGGCGCCCGACCACCCGGTCAGACCGGCACGACGACGGGGTTGCCGTCGTCGAGGACGACCGCCTGCGCCACGATCACCCGCTGCCCGTCGAAGGTCGCCGCCGGCGAGCCGTGCAGCCGGTAGCCGTCGGCCAGCAGGTCGCTGACCCGCCGGCAGAAGTCGGCGTCGTCCGGCCCGGTCAGCAGCCGGTACCGCAGCCGGGCCGGCGTACCACTCTCCTGATCACCCATGGCCCCGACGTTAACAGCGGCGCCGGTCACCGCCGGTCCGGCGGCGTCGAGGCGGGCAGCGACGGGCAGGGCTGGCCGCCGGGTGCGGTCCGCTCCGGCCGGTGGATCAGCACGGCGGCCAGCACCGCACCGGCCAGCAGCAGGCCGGCGCACCAGAGCATCGCCCCGCGGAACGCACCGGCCAGCGCGGCCTTCTGCTCGTAGCCGCTGCCGGAGAGGCCGACCAGCAGCGGCAGCGCGGCCACCGCGAGCAGCCCGCCGGCCCGGGCGGCGGCGTTGTTGAAGCCGCTCGCCACCCCGGCGAACCGGTCTGCCACCGCGGCCAGCACGGACGCGGTCAGCGGGGCCACCACCAGGGTGAGCCCCGCGCCGAACAGGAGGACCCCGGGCAGCACGTCCACCCAGTACGACGCCCCGGGGCCGACCCGGCGCAGCAGCAGCAGGCCGGCCGCGGCCACCACCGGGCCGACGGTGAGCGGCAGCCGGGGGCCGATCCGCGCGGCGAGCGCACCGGCCCGGGCCGAGCCGACCAGGAGCAGCAGGGTCATCGGCACGGTGGCCAGGCCGGTGAGCAGCGCCGACCAACCGACCACGTTCTGCAGATAGACGGCGAGGAAGAAGGTGAAACCGCCGAGGGCCGCGTAGACGACCACCGTGAAGATGTTCAACACCGAGAAGAGCCGGCTGCCGAACAACCCGGTGGGCAACATGGCGGTGTCCCCGCGCCGCCGCTCCACCAGCACGAAGACCACCGCACCGAGCACCCCGACCAGCACCGCGGCCAGCACCGCCGGGGAACCGGCGCCGCGCGCCGATGCGTCGATGAGGGCGTACGTGACGCCGCCGAGGGCCACGGCGCCGAGCAGCGCGCCGGCCACGTCGAACGTCCGGCCGGCTCCGGTACGCGAGGCGGCCTCGTCCCGGCTCTCCGGCACCCAGTGCAGCGCGGCGAACACCACCCCGACGGCCAGCGGCAGGTTGACGAAGAAGATCCACCGCCAGGAGAGCGAGTCGATCAGCCAGCCGCCGAGGAGCGGGCCGAGCGCGGTGGACACCCCGGAGAGCCCGGACCAGGTGCCGATCGCCTTGCCCCGGTCGTCGGGGTGGAAGCTGGCCTGGAGCACGGCGAGCGAGCCGGGGGTGAGCAGCGCCCCGCCGGCGCCCTGGAGGAACCGCGCTGCGATCAGCCAGCCGATCCCCTGGGACAGTCCGCAGAGCACCGACGCCACGGCGAACCACACCACCCCGAGCAGGAAGATCCGCCGCCGGCCGAACCGGTCCCCGAGCGCGCCGCCGAGCAGCACGAACGCGGCCAGCATGAGCAGGTAGCCGTTCACCGTCCACTGGAGATCGGCGACGGTGGCGTCGAGGTCCGCCCCGAGCCGGGGCAGCGCCACGTTGACCACGGTGCTGTCCAGGAAGACCATGCCGGAGGCGAGGGTCGCGGCGAGCAGGGTGCCCCGGCCGGCGGCGGTGCCGGTGCGGAGCGCGGGGGCCGGTGGGGTCATGGAAGTCCACTCTGCCGGGCCCCGGGTCCGGACGCCACGAATCACAGAATCCGCCGCCGGGTACTGTGCGGACTCGCCGGGAGCCCGCAAGCTAAAGAGGTGTCGTCTGTGCGTACGAGATCAGGAGCCCGTGCCGGGTCGGCGGCCGCGCTCACCGCGGCGCTGGTGCTCGGCGTGTCCGGCTGTGTGCCGATGGCCGACGAGCCGGCGTCGTCGCCGAGCGCCACGGGCAACGTCAACCAGCAGCTCGGTGAGCTGACCGTCGCGGCGGCCGGTTCGATGAAGGGTTACAGCCGGACCCACTTCCCGCACTGGCGGGGCACCGGCAAGAACTGCGACGTGCGGGACAGCGTGCTGCAACGGGACGGGGAGGGCATCAAGCTCTCCGGTTGCAACGTGGTCGGTGGCCGCTGGGAGAGCGTGTACGACGGGATGGCGCTGACCGATCCCGCCGACGTGGACATCGACCACATGGTGCCGCTGGCCAACGCGTGGCGGTCGGGCGCCGACGAGTGGGACGACTCGAAGCGCGGCGATTTCGCCAACGACCTGACCCGGCCCCAGCTGGTGGCGGTTTCGCAGCGGTCCAACCGGGCAAAGGGTGACCAGGATCCGTCCCAGTGGAAGCCGCCCAGCAAGTCCTACTGGTGCCAGTACGCGGCCGACTGGGTGACGGTGAAGCACTACTGGCGGCTCACGGTGACCAGTGCCGAGAAGGCCGCCCTGACCGACATGTTGGAGGGCTGCCCGTGAGCGGGCGCCGGCGAGCGGATCCCCGCCCCGGCGGGGCGGCCAGCGAGCGGAGCGAGGGGGCCGGATGAGTGAGCAAGCGGTGACCGGGTCCGGCGGTACGCCGGGGCCGGAGCAGACACCGGACGCGGCGGGCGGGGACGCGGCGGCGGCCCCCGCCGGTGCGACCGCGGCCGGTCCGACCTCGGCCGGCATGACGGCCGACGGTGCGCCCGCCGCCCCGGCCGACGTCTCCGGCGCCGGGATGGCCGCCGACGCGGCCCCGCCGGCCGGCGGGACGCAGCAGCGGAGCACCGACCTCACGGCCGGGCCGGGCGGCGTGATGACCGACGAGGTCGGCGTGGTGACCGGGGAGCTCACCCTGCGCACCGAGTGGGCCGACGGGCAGGTGGTCCTGCGCGTGCAGTACAAGGACGCCGACGAGTGGTACGTGGTGACCGGCGGGAAGGCGGCGCTGGCCGACCCGGCCGGGCTGGACGCGGTGCACACCATCGCGGTCGCCCTGCTGAACCGTCCCGAGGGCTGAACCACGACGAGGCCCCCTTCCCGGCTCGGGAACGGGGCCTCGTCGTGTGCTCACGGGGTCGGGATCAGCTCACCGGGGTCGCCCCGGGCCGCGCCGTCGTCCGCTCACGGGGTCGGGATCAGCTCACCGGGGTCGCCCGGCGCCGCGCCGTCGTCCGGCCGGACCAGTTCCGGCTCCACCTCGTGCGGCCGGATCCGGCCGGCCGCGATGTCCTCGGCGTAGTGGCACGCGACCCGGTGACCGCCGAGCACCTCGCGCAGCGCCGGCCGCTCCTCGGCGCAGCGGGTCGGCTGGGCCCACGGGCACCGGGTGTGGAACCGGCAGCCGGCCGGCGGGTTCGTCGGCGAGGGCAGGTCGCCGGCGAGCAGGATCCGCTCGCGGCGGTCCTCCACCTGCGGGTCCGGCACCGGCACCGCCGACATCAGCGCCCGGGTGTACGGGTGCATCGGCTCCCGGTAGAGGTCGTCGCTGGACGCCTCCTCGACCAGGCCACCGAGGTACATCACGCCGACCGTGTCCGCGATGTGCCGGACCACCGCGAGGTCGTGCGCGATGATCAGGTACGTCAGGCCGCGCTCGGTCTGGATGTCCTCGAGCAGGTTGAGCACCTGGGCCTGGATCGACACGTCCAGTGCGGAGACCGGCTCGTCGGCGACGATCAGTTCCGGGTCGAGCACCAGCGCCCGGGCGATGCCGATGCGCTGCCGCTGGCCGCCGGAGAACTCGTGCGGGTACTTGCTCAGCGCGGAGGCGGGCAGGCCGACCGCGGCCAGGGTGTCCCGCAGCCGCTTGGCGGTGGCCGCCTTGTCGCCGGCCAGCCCGTGCGCCTTGAGCCCCTCGACCAGCAGCGACTCCACCGACTGCCGGGGGTCGAGACTGGACAGCGGATCCTGGAAGATCATCTGCATCCGGCGGCGGGCCGTGCGCATCGACTCGCCCTTGAGCGAGCGGACGTCCGTGCCGTCGAACACGATCTCGCCGTCGGTCGGCTCGACCAGCCGCAGCAGACCCCGGCCCAGCGTGGACTTGCCGCAGCCCGACTCGCCCACCAGCCCGTACGTCTCGCCCCGGTTGATGGAGAGCGAGACGCCGTCCACGGCGTAGACGTAGCCGATCGTCCGGTCGAAGAGCACCCCGCTCTTGACCGGGAAGTGGACCTTGACGTCGCGCAGTTCGACCAGCGGTTCGGTCCGCTCGGTCAGCTCGGTCACGGGACCGCCACCTCCTCGGAAACGGGGTTGTTGCAGCGCAGGTCGCCGCCGGTCGCGGTGGGCTCCAGCGGCGGGGTGCCCTCCAGGCAGGCGTCCACCACGTTGTCGCAGCGCGGCGCGAAGGCGCACCCCTCGCCCCAGGGGATGTTGTCGGCCACCGAGCCACGGATGGCGTGCAGCCGCTCGCCCCGGGGCGAGTCCAGCCGGGGCACCGAGCTCAGCAGCCCGTGCGTGTACGGGTGCCGCGGCCGGGCGAACAGCTCGTGTCGGGCCGCCCGCTCCACCACCTTGCCGCCGTAGAGCACGTTGACCGTGTCGCAGAGGCCGGCCACCACGCCCAGGTCGTGCGTGATCATGATGAGCGCGGTGCCGGTCTCGTCGACGAGCTGCTTGAGCAGGGTGAGGATCTGCGCCTGGATGGTCACGTCCAGGGCGGTGGTCGGCTCGTCCGCGATCAGCAGCCGCGGCTTGCAGGCCAGCGCGATGGCGATCAGCGCCCGCTGCCGCATGCCGCCGGAGATCTGGTGCGGGTACTCCTTGAGCCGGCGGTTCGGGTCCGGGATGCCGACGGCGTCGAGCAGCTCCCGGGCCTCCTTCAGCGCCGCCTTGCGGTCCATGCCCCGGTGCCGTTCCAGCACCTCGGCCACCTGGATGCCGATCGGCACCACCGGGTTCAGCGAGGAGAGCGGGTCCTGGAAGATCATGCCGATGTCCCGGCCGCGCCGGTCCCGCAGGTCGTCCGAGCGCAGCCGGAGCAGGTCGGTGCCGTCGAAGTTGACCTCGCCGGTCACCTTGTTGCCGCGCCGGGGCAGCAGGCCCATGATCGCCAGGCTGGTCACGCTCTTGCCGCAGCCGGACTCGCCGACCAGGCCCACGGTCTGCCCCGGCTCCACGGTGAAGCTGACCTTGTCGACCGCGGTGAACGGCCGCTCGCCGCGGCGCTGGAACACCACGGTCAGGTCACGTACGTCGAGCAGGCTCATCGGGTCACGTCCTCTCGCCGGCCGGGGCCGGCCGTGCTGGTCCACCGCATCGCCGTCACCGCCGGCTCTTCGGGTCGATCGCCTCGCGCATGCCCTCGCCCAGCAGGGTGAAGCCGAGCGCCACGATGATGATCGCGACCGCCGGATAGTAGGCCAGCTCGGGGCGGACCTCGAAGTAGCGCTGACCGTCCACGCCGAGCATCAGGCCCCACTCGGCGCGGTTGATGTCGGGGTCACCGAGGCCGAGGAAGGAGAGTGACGCCGCCTCCAGGATCGCGGTGGAGAGGGTCAGGGTGGCCTGCACGATCACCGCGGTCATCGCGTTCGGCAGCATGTGCCGGAGCACGATCGACCCCTGCTTGACGCCGAGCGCCCGGGCGGCCAGCACGTGGTCGCTCTCCCGTTGCGCGAGCATCGAACCGCGCAGCAGCCGGGCGAAGATCGGCACGTTGACGATGGCCACCGCGATGATGACCGTCCACTGGCTGGACCGGCTGGCCATGGCCACCAGGCTGATCGCCAGCAGCAGGGCCGGCAGCGCCAGCATCACGTCGGTGAAGCGCATCAGGATGTTGTCGACCCAGCCGCCGAAGGCGCCGGCGATCGCGCCGACCAGCACGCCCAGGGCCAGCCCGATGAAGGTGGCGAGCACGCCGACGAACAGGGTCTGGCGGCTTCCGTGGATCATGCGGGACAGGAAGTCCCGGCCGAGCGGGTCGGAGCCCAACGGGAAATCGCTGCTGGCCCCGGGGATGTTGTCCACGGTGAGGTTCTTCGTCAGCTCGTCGAAGCGCTGCGCGGGGTCGTGCGGCGCGAGCAGCGGCGCGAAGATCGCCACCAGGATGAACAGCGCCACGATGGACGCGCCGAAGATCGCCGTCGGGTTGCGCCGCAGCCGGCGGAACGCGTCCCGGACCAGGCTCACGCCGCCCTTGTCGGCGGTGGCCTGGGCGAGCTGCTCCAACCGGGCGCGCTTGCGCTCGCCGAGCCGGTCGAGGCCGCGCGGCAGGGTGCCCTCGCGCTTCTCCTCGACGGCGGAGGGGTCCACGCTCTCGCGTTGCGGGCTCACCGTGGGCCGGGTGATCGGATCACTCATCGCACACGCACCCTCGGGTCGATGAAGGCGTAGGAGAGGTCGACCAGGAGGTTGACCAGCACGAAGACCAGCGCGGCCAGCAGGATCAGCGCCTGGAGCACCGGGTAGTCACGGCCGCCGCTGATCGAGTTGTAGATCAGCGTGCCGAGGCCGCCCCAGTTGTAGACCCGCTCGGTGAGCACCGCGCCGGAGAGCAGCGCGCCAGTCTGCAGGCCGATGGTGGTGACCACCGGCAGCAGGGCGTTGCGCAGGATGTGCCGGCCCCGGATGGTCTTGTGCCGCAGGCCCTTCGCCTCGGCCGTGCGGACGAAGTCCTCGTTGAGCACGTCGAGCACGCTGGCCCGGGTGATCCGGACGATCACCGCGAGCGGGATGGTGGCCAGGGTGAGCGCCGGCAGGATCAGGTGCCAGAGCGCGTCCGCGGTGGCGTCGAACTCCCGCGTGAGCAGACCGTCGAGGACGAAGAAGCCGGTGATCTCGGTGTTGTCCACGCCGGTGCTCATCCGGCCCGAGGGCGGGAACCAGTGGATGTTCTGGGTGAAGACGTCCTTGAGCAGGTAGCCCAGGAAGAAGATCGGAATCGAGATGCCGAGCAGGGTGCCGGCGATGCTCATGTTGTCCAGCAGCCGGCCGCGGTGCCGGGCGGCCAGGTAGCCGAGCGGCACGCCGAGCCCGATCGCGATGACCATGGCGGCCGCAGCCAGCTCGATGGTGGCGGGAAAGGCGCGGCCGATCACCTCGGTGACCGGATCGCCGCTCCGGATCGAGTTACCGAAGTCGCCGGTCAGCAGCCGCTGCATGAACTTGGCGTACTGCACCATGATCGGCTGGTCGTAGCCGAGCGCCTTGATCAGCAGGGCCCGCCGTTCCGGGGTGGCCCGCTCACCGAGCAGTGCCTCGATCGGTCCGCCCGGCAGGTTCCGCAGCCAGACGAAGACGAGCGCGGACAGCCCTATCAGGGTCACCACCAGCTGCAGCAGGCGGCGGACTATGACTCGCAACATCTCTCACACACCAGATTTCTCGGTAGCCGCCGAATCGGCCCGGGCCGGGGTAAGCCCCGGCCCGGGCCGATTCCGTGTCGCGTCAGCGCGTCAGGCGTCCTCAGCCGACGCTGACGGTGTTGAACCGCTCGTCCGTCAGCGGGCTGGCGACCAGACCCTTGACGTCCTTGGTGACCACGATGGCCGGCGGGGCGTGCCACACCGGCACGGCCGGCAGCCACTTGGCGGCGATGTCGCGGTTGACCTGCTCCCACGCGGCCTTCTTGCCGGCCTCGTCGACCGTGCCGTCGGCCTTGGTGATGGCGTCGAACATCTCGGTCATGGACTGGTCGCCGAACTCGACCTTGGCGCGGCCGAAGAACGTGCCGACGAAGTTGCCCGGGTCGTTGTAGTCACCGGTCCAGCCGAGGATGTGCAGGTCGTGCTTGCCGAACTGCTGCACGTCGTCCTTGTAGCCACCGTTCCACGGGCGGGCCACACCGTTGACCTTGATGCCCACGGCCTGGAGGTCGTTGGCCAGGACGGTGAAGATCTCCTGCGGGTTCGGCATGTACGGCCGGGACACGTCGGTCGGGTAGTAGAAGTTCAAGGTCAGGTTGCTGACCCCGGCCTCCTTGAGCAGCTGCTTGGCCTTGTCCGGGTTGTACTCGTACTTCTGCACGTCCTGGGCGTAGCCGAGCACGGTGTCCGGCATGAACTCGTCGGCGACCTTGGTGCCACCCGGGCCCTTGGTCTGGACGAGCTGCTGGCGGTTGAGGGCGTAGGCGATGGCCTGGCGCACCCGCAGGTCCTTCAGCTTCGGGTTCTTCTGGTTGAAGCCGAGGTAGAGGATGTTGAACGCCGGGCGGTCGAGGACCTGGAAGCCCTCGCCGGAGAGCGCCTTGCGGTCGGCCGGGGCCGGGAAGTCGATGCCCTGGACGGTGCCGGCGCGCAGCTCCTGCTTGCGGGTGTTCTCGTCCTCAATGATCTTGATGACGAGCTTGTCCACCTTGGCCTTCTCGCCCCAGTAGTCGGGGTTCCGGTTCAAGGTGATCTCACCCTTGGCCTTGTCCCAGCCGTCGAAGGTGAACGGGCCGGTGCCGACCGGGTGCTCGTTGGCGAACGCGCTGTACTCGAACGAGTCGCCGTTCTGCTTCACGGTGTCGGCGTCGTACTTCTTCAGCGCCTCGGGGCTCGCGATCGAGAGCGCGGTCAGCGCGAACGCGCCGGGGAAGGCGCCCTTGTAGCGGTTCATCGTGACGACGGCGGTGCCGTCGTCCTTCGCCTCGCACTTGTTGTAGACAGGCTCGCCGACACCCTCGGCCTCGTTCTTGGCGAAACCGCCGAAGACGTCCGAGTAGTAGATCATCTGCGACTGGGCGGCGGCGCCCTTCATGTTGAACCAGCGGTCGAAGTTGAAGCAGACCGCGGCCGCGTTGAAGTCGGTGCCGTCGTGGAACTTCACGCCCTTGCGGAGGTGGAAGGTCCAGACCTTGCCGTCAGGGTCGTGCTCCCAGCTCTCCGCCAGGGCGCCCTGCAGATCGGCCGTGCCCGGCTTGTTCTGCACGAGGGTGTCGTACATCTGCCGGATCGGCCGGAACGACTCGCCGTCGTCGTTGAAGATCGGGTCGAAGTTCTTGGGGTTACCGGCGCCCGCGAAGACGAAGGTGCCGCCGGTCTTGGCCCCACCGCTGCCCTCGTCGCGCTCGCTCTTGGCGCAGCCGGACGCTCCGACCGCCAGAGCGGCAGCGGCCGCGAGGGCCACGGCCGCTTTAAGCCTGCTCGCCTGCATCTCTCACCTCTGTCATGCGCATGTCCCACGCCGAGCTGTGACTCAGTCCGTGTGCGGGAGGCTATGACACGACACACAGAAGCGGAACGCCCGTTAGGCAATCGCTATCAAGCCGACACCAAGCTGCCGGGTCTGACAGCATCCGATCTTCCGACAAACAGGACTGTCACAGCGGTGAGCAAATGGTGGGATAGGACGGATAACCGCAAAACGGACGGCGCGCCGGCCGGCCGGTCGGCGCGTGGTGAACCACACTCGTCCCACATCGCGGATACCTCGGCGGCCCGCGTGGTCAGCGTGGTCAGCACGGTGCGCCGGTCGGGCCACCGGCCCGACCGGCACCGTCCCGGCGCCGCCGCCGACGGTCAGACGGCCCGCCGGCCCTCGAACGCGCGGCCCAGGGTGATCTCGTCGGCGTACTCGAGGTCGCCGCCGACCGGCAGGCCGCTGGCCAGCCGGGTCACCGCGATCCCCATCGGCTTGACCATCAACGCCAGGTACGTCGCGGTCGCCTCGCCCTCGGTGTTCGGGTCGGTGGCCAGGATCAGCTCCCGCACCAAGCCCCCGCCGAGCCGGGTCATCAGCTCCCGGATCCGCAGGTTGTCCGGGCCGATCCCCTCCAGCGGATTGATCGCCCCGCCGAGCACGTGGTAGCGGCCGCGGAACTCGCCGGTCCGCTCGATCGCGACCACGTCCTTCGGCTCCTCGACCACGCAGAGCACCTCATCGGTACGGCGCGGGTCGCGGCAGATCCGGCACTGCTCCGACTCGGCCACGTTGTAGCAGGTGGTGCAGAACCGCACCAGCTCCTTGACCTTGCGCAGCGCACCGGCCAGCCGGTTCACGTCCGCCGGATCCGCCGACAGCACGTGGAAGGCGATCCGCTGGGCGCTCTTCGGGCCGACGCCCGGCAGCCGACCCAGCTCGTCGATCAGGTCCTGGATGGCACCCTCGTACATCTGCCGCTCAGAACCCGGGCAGGCCGAGGCCGCCCATCCCGCCGGTGACCGGGCCCATCTTCTGCTCGGTCAGCTCCCGGGCCGCCTCGGCGGCGTTGTGCAGGGCCGCGACGACCAGGTCCTCCAGGGTCTCCACGTCCTCCGGGTCGACCGCCTTCGGGTCGATCTTGATGCTCTTGATCTCACCGCTCCCGGACACGGTCGCGGTGACCAGCCCGCCGCCGGCGGTGCCGGTCAGCTCCGCCTCGGCCAGCTCGGCCTGGGCCTTGGTGATCTGCTGCTGCATCTTCTGCGCCTGCTTCAGCATCTGCTGCATGTTCGGCTGTCCACCTGGGCGCACGGATGGCTCCTTCTCACAGTCGTCTGGTCGGCCGCGCCCAGCCTAGTCGGGCGGCGGCACAGCTCCTCGGCGGTCGACGCGGGCTCAGCGCGCGTCCACCTCATCGATCTTCTCGGCGCCGAACGCCTCGCGGAGCAGCTGGACCGCCTGCTCCTCGCTGGACTGCCGGGCGGTCCGCTCGTCGATCACGTCGTCCAGCGGCTCGTCGCCCGGGTCGAACCCCTCGTAAGCCGGGGCGGCCGGCACCGCCGGGCGGGCGCCCGGCCGGATCGGTCCGTCGAAGTCCGGGTCGTAGGGCGGCTCGCCGGCCCAGTCCGTGTCCGCGGTCGGGCGGGCCGGCTGGGCGACCCGCGCGCCCCGGCCCGCGCCGCCCCCCGCCGCGGCCGCCCGGGCCGCCGCGATCGCGCTGCTCTTCGGGGTAGTCGCCGTGGGCTGCGGCCGCGCGGCCGGCGTCCGGGCCGGTTTCGGTACGCCGGGAGCGGCCACCGCCGGGCCGCCGGACCTGACCGGCGCGGCGCTCCCGCTCAACGCGGCACCGCTGGCCAGCGTGGTGCCCCCGGCCGACGTGGTGCCCCCGGCCGACGCGTTACCTCCGGCCGACGTGGTGCCCCCGGCCGAGCTGGTGCCCCCGGCCGACGTGCTGCTCCCGGCCGAGTTGATGCTCCCGGCCGACGCGTTGCTCCCGCCGGACGCGTTGCTCCCGGCCAGCGCGTTGCTTCCGGTCGGAGGGACGCCGCCGGTCGGCGCGGTGCCACCGGCGGACCCGGCAGAGCCGGTCGGTGCGGTGGTCGGCTCGGCGGCTGCCGCCCCGCCGGGACGGGCCGCCTCCGGCCAGTCGTCGTCGGCCGCCGCCACCGGACCGGCAGCCGGTTGTCCGGCGCCGCCGGGTCGCGCCGGCTCCGGCCAGTCCTCCTCGTCGCCGGCCGGGTCGCCCCCGGCCGCCGGCGAGCCGTTGGCCGCCGGGCCATCCGATCGTCGGGCCGGGCCGGCGGGCCGGGCCGCTCCGCCGGCACCACCGCGGGTCTCCGCCCCGGACGGAGCGGGCGAGGTGTCCGAGCCGGCCGCCGGACGGGCCCCGGACGGGCGGGCCGGGCCGCCGATCGAGGCGGCGCCCCGCTCACCGGCCACCTCGCACCGGATCTGCCAGCGGCCGCCCAACTCCTCGTAGAGCGCTTCGAGCAGCAGGTCCGGCTCGTTGGAGAGCGCCTGCGCGTGGAACGGATAGCGGAAGGTGAGGACCATCGACTGGCCGTCCACCTCGCGGACGGTGGCCTCCCTGGCCCAGGCGGCCACCTTCTTGCTCTTCCGGCCCACCTTGCCGACGATCTCGGGCCAGACCCGGCGGGCCGCCACGGCGTCCACCGCACCCGGCGCGGCCGAGCCCGGGCGCGGCGGCTCGGGTGTGGCGGGGTCGGGCAGCACCGCCGACGGCGGCACCGGACGGCGGGTGGAGCCCTCCGGCAGGGCGTCGACCGCCACCGGGCCAGCACCGGACCGGTCGGCGGCGGCGGGCGGCTGCTCCGGCGAGGAGCCGGCCGGACGGGTCGAGGACGGCCGGGCACCCGCCGCCGCGGCGGCGGCCCGAGCGGCGGCCGCCCCGGCGGGGGCACCGGCAGCCGCCGGCGGGCCGGCGGTCCCCGGCTGGGACGCGGCGGCAGCCGCGGTCGGGGCAGGCGGCGCCGGGCGTACCTCCGGGGCGGGCACGACCGGCGCGGGGCCGGCGGCGGCCGACGGCGGCTCGGCGGCACCGAGGGTGAGCCGGCGTTCCATCCGCTCCAGGCGCTGGAGCAGACCGCCGGTGGAGTCGTCCACGCCGGGCAGCAGCATCCGGGCGCAGACCAGCTCCAGCAGCAGCCGGGGCGCGGTGGTGCCGCGCATCTCGACCAGGCCGTTGTGCACGATGTCGGCGCACCGGGACAGGGTGGCCGGGCCGAGCCGCTGGGCCTGGGCGGCCATCCGCTCGATCTGGTCGGCCGGGCCGTCGATCAGACCCTTGGCGGCGGCGTCCGGCACCTGCTGCAGCACGATCAGGTCACGCAGCCGTTCCAGCAGGTCGGAGGCGAACCGGCGGGAGTCGTGCCCGGCCTCGGCCACCCGGTCGATGGTGGCGTACGCGGCGGCGCCGTCACCGGCGGCGAGCGCGTCACATATCTCGTCGATCAGCGCGGCGTCGGTGACCCCGAGCAGCGCGGCGGCCCGGGCGTAGCTGACCCCCTCGGGGCCGGCGCCCGCGATGAGCTGGTCGAGCACGGAGAGGCTGTCCCGCATGCTGCCCGCGCCCGCGCGCACCACCAGCGGGAAGACCGCCGGCTCGACGGTCACCCCCTCGGCCTCGCAGAGCTGCTGCAGATAGGGGCGGACCACCTTCGGCGGGAACAGCCGGAACGGGTAGTGGTGGGTCCGCGACTTGATCGTGCCGAGGACCTTCTCCGGCTCGGTGGTGGCGAAGATGAACTTGACGAACTCCGGGGGCTCCTCGACCAGCTTGAGCAGGGCGTTGAAGCCGGCCGACGAGACCATGTGCGCCTCGTCGATGATGTAGATCTTGAAGCGGCTGCGAGCCGGCGCGAAGAACGCCTTCTCGCGCAGCTCGCGGGCGTCGTCGACACCACCGTGGCTGGCCGCGTCGATCTCGATGACGTCGATCGACCCGCCGCCGTCGGGGGCCAGCCCGCGGCAGGACTCGCACTGGCCACACGGCTCGGGGGTGGGGCCCTGCTCGCAGTTGAGCGAGCGGGCCAGGATGCGGGCGCTGGAGGTCTTGCCGCAGCCACGCGGGCCGGAGAAGAGGTAGGCGTGGTTGAGCCGGCCGCTGCGCAGCGCCTGCGACAGCGGCTCGGTGACCTGCTCCTGGCCGATCATCTCGGCGAACGTCCGGGGCCGGTACTTGCGGTAAAGGGCCAGTGCCACCCGTACCGCCTCCTCTCGACCGAGCCATTCTGCGCCGGTCAGGCGCGGGTGACCACCCACCACCCCGTGACCTGACCCGCAGGGACGTTACCGGCACCCGGAGACAGAAAGGCCTCCCGTGCACCCGGCAGAGCTCGCTTATCCTTGCTGCCTTCCGGCCCTGGGGAGGTTCACGAGATACCGCCGCACGGGAGGTGCCGCCAAGCCTACCCGACCCGGCGTGGATCTTCAGGGGGTGGTGGGGTGGCCGGGCCGCCGGGGACCTGTATCCTGGCTCGCGGAGGATTCGCCTAGAGGCCTAGGGCGCACGCTTGGAAAGCGTGTTGGGTTAACACCCTCACGAGTTCGAATCTCGTATCCTCCGCCATCGACGCAGGGCCGGCCCCGTCAGGGACCGGCCTTCGTCGTCGCCACGGTCGCTCTCGGCTCAGTTGTCGTCGCACTCGCCCGGTTCCGGCCCGTCTGTCGGCCCCTCGCCGGGCTCCCTCGTCCGGCGCGGCAGGTCGCCCCAGCGCAGCCAGTGCCGGGCGTCGTGCGGCCGGCCCTGGCGGACGATTGTCTGCCGGGCGAGGCCGTGCTTGGCTGATCACATGACTAAGAGCTCCTAACTCTTTAAGCGTTGGAGTCGGCGCCAGCAGATGATGGCGCAGGCGAGAGTGAGGAACGCTTCGTGGATGTCGTCGCGGA
>NZ_JBITLH010000023.1:0-38447 GCF_044465125.1 Micromonospora sp. NPDC049836 | reverse complement strand
ATGCCCGCAGACATCACGCGATCAAGAAGCCGAACACGGCCACTGTCAAGCATCAGATGGGACGCCGATGTAAAGCATCAGCCGGGACACGACAAAACTCTGGCTTCGCAGACTGCCGAATTGGCCTCTTAAGGATCAAGGCGGCCCGCAAGCGGGCCGCGCCGGCCGCGCTCGGCCTGCTGGCGGCGCAAGCGCCGGCATCGGCCGGCGCGCCGGCCAATTAAGGGCATGCCTCCGGCGGGGGCCAGACGACTCCGAGATGGAGTTGCCGAACGGTTGCGGTTCGTGGGTGGTGGGATGCCATCCCGCCAGCCACCGACCCAGGCAGAGCCGAGCGGGCCAGGGCCAGGGTGCCAAGGTCGTTCGTCCGGTAGGGCGCTCCACCTTGTCACCCTGGCCCTGGCCCGCTCCACGGTGTGTGGGTCGGCGGCAGACGGGATGGCGCAGGTGCTAGCGGCGGGGTCGCTTCACGATCGCCCCAGGAGCAACCACAGTCGTGGCTCCCGATCCCTCCCGGAGATGGCCGTTCACAACTCCGTGGATTTCGACGTAACCCCCGTCATTGACCACATCACCGTTGACGGTGCCGTGGATGACAGCTCGGCCACCGGCGGCTACGGCGACGCCCTCACATGCCATGCCGTGTAGACGCAGATCCCCGCCTTCTAAGACGGTCACCGCCTTGACCGCCATGCCGTGGAGCTTTAGTTCATCCACCACTTGAAGTGGTACTTCGATCTTGCCTCGTTCTATGCGCATCCGGCGGCATCCTCCAATCGGTGTCGCAACTTCTGAACCAGGGGACAGGGCTCAGGCGATCATTCCTGCGATCACCACCAGGAACCCGCCGAGGAGGGCCAGCCCGAGGGACTCCTGCACTCGTCGGTGCTTGACGCAAGCGATCCTGCTCATCACGACCAGCTGTCGAGACAACATGGGCAGCGGGTCGAGCTCGCGAAGGGCGCGCTCAAGAGGCTCCGGCGACCAGTGCTGAAGATGGCCGAAGTAGATGAAGTTCGACGGCCACTCGGTTGGGATGTTCTTGTTCCGAGTACGTGGCATGACTACCAAAACCGACAGCACCACAGATGCAGCCAGGAAGGCGACGCCGAACCAGAAGGTGGCGAGCGGCAGGACGCCTTGAAGGTTGCCAAAGCGCGAGCCGGAATTGGACAGCCCGACTGCACCCGCAAGCACCGCAGACTCGATCGTTAGGGCGAAGGATGCCTTAGTGTCGACCTTGCCTGTCCAGTCCACTAGTGCGGCATGGATCTTCCAGGCAGTCTCCGTAGGGTCAGTGGAGGTCACGGCTTCCACCAGTAGCTCGACCGGTAGACCTTGACGGGAGCCCCGCCCGCATCTTGAGTGCGAGGGCCGTCCCACATCAGCTTCTGGTCCGGCTTCCCGGGCTTGCTGTACTTCACCTCGTTCCGGAGTCGGGCATAAACGTCAGAGGTGATGTACGTGGCATATGGCCAGGCTCGAACGTCGCTGAGCTTTGCTGCCACGTTAGGAGGGCGACCGATCGACACCAGGTCGTTGTCCTCGTTACGGACGCCGCCGCGAACGATCAAGGCAGTGCCAGACGCGACTCCGACACAGTGCCGAAGCTCGAAACCCTTGGTCTTGAGCGAGGTGAGCCGGTCTTCCAGTGCTGGACGGACGATCTTTGTGACCACGTAGTTGATGTTTAGTGCGCACCTTGCGGCGTCGCTGTTCTTCGCTTCACCCATGAAGATCGCCATGACCCGGTCGCCGTCGAAGCTGCGGATCTGGCCGCCTCGGAACTTGATCACGCGGCAAGTGGCGTCCAAGTAGGCGCGGATGACCTTGGCGGCAGTCTTCGGGGCAAAATCTCTCGCAAGGCCGGACGAGTTGGCCATGTCCGCATAGAGGTAGACGGCATCTACCTCCACTGCCCCGTTCTTGAGGGTGATCGTGTCTGTGGTCGGCACGACCGTGCCTGTCCGCACGTTCCAGTCTGCGTTGACGACCGCCCCAACAGCGGCGGTGATGTCCTCTGCCACACCCATGTTGCCCTCAGCTCATGAACTTGTGTGCGATCCGCGTGCGATTAAGGACGGCGAACGGCGGATCAGGAGGGGTGCTACCGGTAAAGCTCCAAGATCAACGAGGCCCAACGACAGCGGAGCGCCGACCGGCGTTTCCGCTGGTCGGCGCTCCTGTAGCCCGGCGAAAGGCTATGTGGCCAGGGGCGGGGTCGAACCGCCGACCTTCCGATTTTCAGTCGGACGCTCGTACCAACTGAGCTACCTGGCCGGGTTGCTCGGCTCATGCTACCGCACGGGCCGATACGCAGAACGCCGCGCAGGAGAGGCGCGGCGTCAGCGCTTGCGGTCCTGACGGGACTTGAACCCGCGACCTCCGCCTTGACAGGGCGGCGAGCACTCCAACTGCTCCACAGGACCTGGCTGGTGTTGCATCCGGCTGAGCCGGACCGTGCCCCCAACGGGATTCGAACCCGTGCTACCGCCTTGAAAGGGCGGCGTCCTGGGCCGCTAGACGATGAGGGCGGCCCCGCCATCATTGCACACTCGCAACTTCAAGCGGACTTGCTCCCATCCGGCCCCGCCGGAGGCATGAGAAGCATATGCCATGCCCGGTCGGTCGGCCAAACCGGTATGGACCCCGGCTCGCCTGCGCGCATAACCGCACGTCGGGCCCCATGTCAGTGGAGCTTGGAGATCCGGAACCGGCGGTTGAGGTCGGGGATCAGCTGCCTGCACGCGGCGATCGTCTGGCTCCGGTCCCCGCCCCCGTCGTGCATGAGCACGACCGAACCGGGGCGGGCCGCCGCCGACACCCGCTTGATGATCGTCTTGGCGGTGGGGTGGTTCCAGTCCTGCGGGTCGACGCTCCAGTGCAGCGGCCGCATGCCCAGCTCGCGGGCCACGGTCAGCTCCTCGGCGGTCCATCGGCCACCGGGCTGCCGGAACCAGCCGATCTTGGCGTGCGGTACGGCCTTCCGGATGGCCTGGTTGGTGCGGAGCAGGTCGGCGCGGATCTCGGCGACCGGGCGCCGGCCGAGGTTGAGGTCGTGCCGCCAGCTGTGGTTGCAGAGCTGGTGGCTCTCCCGGACGATCCGCGCCACGAGCTGCGGGTAGCGCTGCGCCTGCCGGCCGATCACGCAGAAGGTCGCGGTGATGTGGGCGGCCCGCAGTTGGTCGAGCACCTGCGGCGTCCAGCGCGGGTCCGGCCCGTCGTCGAAGGTCAGCGCGACCGCCCGGTCGCCGCTGCCCCGGTGCAGCCCGGCGGGGAGCGTCTTCGGCAGCGGGCGGAGGGTCGGCTTGGGGCGGGTGGTGCGGCTGGGCTTCGGGGTGGGGGTCGGGCTGGGTGCCGGGGTGGCCGACGCCGCCGGCGGCGCGCCGGCCTGGGGCGGCGTCCTGCCGGGCTCGCCGCAGCCGGTCAGCAACAGGACCAGGCCGAGGGCGAGCGCCAGCGCGGCGCGTGGGCGCATCGTCGCTCCCGAGAGGGGGTCGGGGTACGCGGACTTTCCGACCGTAGCGGACGAAGCACCGAAAGGGCAGACCCGGGTCAGCCGGCCGCGGACTGGTCGAGCGAGTCCCGTACCGCGGTCGCGAGCGAGATCGCCTCGGTGAGGTCGACCGGACGGACCACCCCGCCGGGCAACGTGTCGTCCCGCCAGCCCGGCCCGGCGGCGAGCACCAGCAGCGGCCGGCGTGGGGCGGCGAGCAGCGCGGTGAGCTGGTGGGGGTCGGCGGTGGTCCGGGTGTGCGACCAGAGCACCACGGCGGCCGGCCCGGTCCGGCTGACCGCCTCCAGCAGGGCCGGTACGGGCACCCGCGCGCCGAGCATGCGGTAGCCCACCCCGACCTCGGCGAGCGCGGCGGCGAGCGCCTCCAGCGGCAGGGTGTGCTGCTCCTCGTCGGCGCAGGAGAGCAGGATCCGGGCCGGTCCGGCGACCGGGTGGGCCCGGGCGGCCGCGGCGAGCGACTCGGAGACGCACCGGGACATCAGGTGTTCCACCTCGATCAGGCCGGCGGTGGCGGCGTGCCGCTCGCCGATCCCGGCGAGCACCGGCCGGACCAGCCCGTCCCAGGTGTCCACCACGCCGCTGGTGGCGAGGGCCCGCCCCAGCGTGCCGGTGATGGCGGCCGAGTCCAGGCGCATGGCGGCCCGGGCCAGGCCGCGGGCGACCGGCCCGGCCCGGCCGACCGGGATGGTCGTGCCACCACCGTCCCGGACGCCGGGGCGGACCGCGGCGAGGTCGGCGGGCGCCCCGGGGGGCGCCTGCCGGGCCCAGCGGGCCGCCTCGGCCGGGGCCACCCCCTCGGCGGTGAGCCGCCGCATGACCTCCAGGCGTGCCAGGTCGACCGGCGTGTAGCGCCGGTGGTGGCCCGGTACGTGCTCGCTGGGGCCCAGGCCGTACCGCTGGTGCCAGGTGCGCAGCGTGGTGACCGCGACACCGAGCCGGCGCGCCACCGACCCCGCGCTCAGCGCCTCATCGGCCACCCGACCGCTCCGGTGCCTCGTCGGCCGGTGCGCCTGACCCGGCGGGGTGGGACGGGCCGGGGGCGGGCGACCCGGGGACCGGCGTCCGGCTCAGCAGCCGGTTCACCACCCCGCCGAGCCACGGCGCGTACGCCCGGGGGTCGGCGTCGAGCTTGCCGGCCAGTTCGTTCGGGTCGACCCAGCGCAGCTCGGAGACCTCGTCGGGGTCGGGCCGGCTGGGCAGGTCGGCGGGCACGTCGGCGCGGAGCACGTGGTCGTACTCGAACTCGACCCGGCCGGTCGCCGGGTCCTCGGCGTAGTAGACGTAGACGCCGATCTCGGTGAGGTCGACCGGGTCGATGCCGAGCTCCTCGGCCAGCCGCCGGTTGGCGGCGTCCGCCACCGACTGGCCGGGCAGCGGGTGACCGCAGCAGGAGTTGGCCCAGCGCAGCGGGAACCGGGTCTTGGCGGCGGCCCGCCGCTGGAGCAGGACGCGCCCCGCCGGGTCGACCAGCAGCACCGAGAACGCGCGGTGCAGCCGGCCCGGCGGTTGGTGGGCGGTGGCCACGGTCGCCTCGCCGAGCACCCGGCCGCCGTCGTCGACCAGCTCGACCAGGTGCCCTTCCCGCGCGGTCACCGTGCCAACCTCTCGTTCGCGACTGCGGGGCTCCGCTCCGCTGCACTCCTCGCGCTCACCGGTCACCGCCGGTGACCCGGGAGGCGGCGAGCTTGCCGCTGATCAGGACCATCGGCACGCCCACGCCCGGCTGGGTGCCGGAGCCGACGAAGACCACGTTGTCCAGCGTCCGGTGCAGGTTGGCCGGGCGGAACGGCCCGGTCTGGAAGAGGCTGTGCGCGGCGGCGAACGGGGTACCGGCGGCCATGCCCTGCTCGGCCCACTCGGCCGGGGTGACCGCGCGCAGCACCTCGACGCCCGCCCCGAAGCCCAGGTAGCCGCGCTCCTCCAGGGTGCCGATGAGCTGGTCGCTGTAGCGGCGGGTCAGGTCACCGCGCCAGTCGAAGGGCGCCCGGTCGAGGTTCGGCACCGGGGCGAGCACGTAGTAGGTGTGCCGCCCCGCCGGGGCGACCGACGGGTCCGACCGGCTCGGGTTCGTGACCAGCAGCGATGGATCGGTCATCAGCTCGCCTCGCCGGATCACCTCGTCGAACGTGCCCTTCCAGGCGCGGCCGAAGTGGATGTTGTGGTGGGCGATCTTGCCATAGCCCTGGGTCGAGCCGACGTGCAGCACCACGCAGGAGGGCGAGTAGGTGAGTTTCCGCTGCCGGGCGGGGGGCAGCAGGTCCCGGTAGGCGACCGGCAGGTCGGGGTTGAGCACCACGACGTCCGCCGGGATCAGCTCGCCGTCGGCGGTCACCACGCCGGTGGCCCGGCCGTGCGCGGTCTCCACCCGGGTCACCGTGGTGCCGTACCGGATCTGCACGCCGTGCTTCTCCGCGGCGCCGGCCATCGCGCGGGAGACCGCGTGGATGCCGCCGCGCGGGAAGCACACCCCGGCCACCGAGTCGAGGTACGCGATGACCGCGTAGATGGCCAGCGCGTCGTGCGGCGCGAGGCCGGCGTACATCGCCTGGAAGGAGAAGATCCGCTGGGTACGCGGGTCGCGGAAGAACTGGTTGATCTTCGTCTGGAGCCGGCGGAACGCCCCGTTGGCCAGCAGCCGCAGCAGGTTGCCGGTGAGCAGGTCGGTGGGGGCGTCCAGGTTGCGCTCGATGAAGTCGGCCCGCTCCCAGCGCCAGAGGTCGCGGGCGTAGTCGACGAAACGCAGGTAGCCGTCGGCCTCGCGCGGTCCGCAGACCCGGGAGATCTCGGCGGCCATCCGGGTGGTGTCGGTGATGACGTCGAGCGTCGACCCGTCCGGGTAGTACGCCCGGTAGGCCGGGTCGAGCGGAGTGAGGTCGAGCCAGTCGGCCAGCTCCTCGCCGACCGCGCCGAGCGCCTCGGCGATCAGGTCCGGCATGGTGAGCACGGTCGGGCCGGTGTCGAACTCGTACCCGTCGACGCTGAGCCGGCCGGCGCGGCCGCCCGGCACCGGCTCCCGCTCCAGGACGGTCACCTGCCGGCCGCTGCCGGCCAGGTGCAGCGCACAGGCCAGCCCGCCCAGGCCGGCACCGACGATCACCACCCGGTCCGTCCGCCCCTTCACGGCACGCACGTGACCACCTCCATCCCAAAGTTGACCATCATGCCCACCGTGCGGTGGCGGCGGTGGCGAGGGCGGTCAACGCGCTCCGCGCGGTCCCGTCGATCGCCGGGGTGTCCAGCGCGGCCAGCGCGTCGGCCACCCGATCGGAGATCATCCGCTCGACCCGGGCCACCGCGCCCGTCTCGCGGACCAGGTCGGCCAGCAGGCTCACCTCACCGGCCCCGGTGACCGAGCCGGCCCGCTCGAGGGCCCGGCGCTGGGCCGGGCCGGCGAGCTGCCGGGCCAGCATGAGCAGCACCGTCGGTTTCCCGGTACGCAGGTCGTCGCCGGCCGGCTTGCCGGTGGTGACCGGGTCGCCGTACACCCCGAGCAGGTCGTCGCGGAGCTGGAACGCCTCGCCGACGGCCAGCCCGTAGCGGGTGTACGCGGCGATCAGCGGCGACTCGGCGTCGGCCCCGGCCAGGTGCGCGCCGAAGAGCAGTGGCCGCTGGACGGTGTAGCTCGCGGTCTTGTAGCGGGCCACCCGCAGCGCCCGGTCGACCGTCCAGCCCGCCGCGTCGTGCTCGCCGAGCACGTCGAGGAACTGCCCGGCCACGGTCTCCACCCGCATCTGGTCGTAGCAGCGCCGGACGTCGAGCAGCCGCGCCGGGGGCACGGTGGCGTGTGCCATCAGCCGGTCGGCCCAGACCACGCAGAGGTCGCCGATGAGCACGGCGACCGCCTCGCCGTACCGGTCGGGGTCGCCGGTGTGTCCGGCGGCCCGGTGGCGGGCGGCGGCGGCCCGGTGCGCGGTGGGCAGCCCGCGCCGGGTGTCGGAGGCGTCCATCACGTCGTCGTGGACCAGCGCGAAGGTGTGCAGGAGTTCCAGCGCGGCGAGCGCCGGCAGCACCGAGGGCAGCCGCTCGTAGTCGCCGGTCACCGCCCGCCAGCCCCAGTAGGCGAAGGTGGGCCGGATCCGCTTGCCGCCGGCCAGCACGCAGTCGCGGGCCGACGCGGCGAAGCCTCCCATCGCCGCGTCGATCTCGGTGAGCGAGTCGACTTCGTTGGCGAGGAAGGCCGCCAGGACCTCGTCGATCCCGGTGACCAGATCCTGGGTGAACGCGGACAGCACGCCGCGGACCGGATCTCCTGTCGCTCCCGGTTGTGCCGGTGCGACGCGGAGGGTGTCTCCCGCAACTGCGTCGTTGGCCATGGGGTGGAGCGTACCCTAGGGTTACGAGTTGCGTCGATTGCTGCGTCGAATTTGAGGAGGGCCCGGTGGAGACAGATCTCGCCGCCGCCTACGAACGCTGCCGTGAGCTGCACCGACGGCACGGCCGCACCTACTATCTCGCCACCCGGTTGCTGCCCGCTTGGAAACGCCGGCATGTGCACGCGTTGTACGGCTTCACCCGCTACGCGGACGAGATCGTGGACCGGACCGAGGACCTGCCGCCCGCCGAGCGCGCCGCGAAGCTGGGCGACTGGTCCGCCCGCTTCCTCGCCGGCCTGCACGGGGAGCCGGTCGACGACCCGCTCCTGCCCGCGGTGCTGCACACCATCGCCGTCTTCGACCTGGACCGCGCCGACTTCGCGTCGTTCCTGCGCAGCATGGCGATGGACCTCACCGTCATGGCGTACCCGACCTACCACGACCTGCTCGACTACATGGAGGGCTCGGCCGCCGTCATCGGCACCATGATGCTGCCGATCCTGGGCAGCTCCGACCCGGCGGCCGCCCGGGAGCCGGCCCGCCAGCTCGGCTTCGCGTTCCAGCTCACCAACTTCATCCGGGACGTCGCCGAGGACCTGGACCGGGGCCGCACCTACCTGCCCGACGAGGACCTGGCCCGGTTCGACCTCACCCGGGAGGACCTGCTCGCCGCCCGGACCGCCGGCCGCACCACCCCGGCGATCCGCGAACTGATCCGGTACGAGACGGCCCGCGCCCAGGCCCACTACCTGGCCGCCGCGCCGGGCATCCCGCTGCTCGCGCCCGCCTCGCAGGCCTGCATGCGCACCGCGTACGCGCTCTACGGCGGGATCCTCGACGAGGTGGCCGCCCAGGGCTACGACGTCTTCGCGCGCCGCGCCCGGGTGCCGGGCCGGAAGCGGGCGGCGGTGGCCGCGCGGTCGCTGCTCACCCGGGCGGGCACCCCGGTGCTGCTCCCCGGCCCGGCACCTCGACCGGCGGCGGTGCCGGTGCCCTGACCGCCGGCCCAGCGGTCAGGGCACCCGGGGCGCAGCGGCTCAGAGACAGGAGTGCAGGACGTCCACCAGGTCGTCGACCCGGTCGTGGCTGGCCAGCCGGGCCGTCGCGTACGCGAAGACGTAGCCGCGGTCGGGATCGGCCCAGGCGCTGCTGCCCCCGAGCCCGGCCATCCCCCAGCTACCGTCCGGCTCCCGTTGCATGCCCAACGTCCAGCACACCTCCCGGTCCAGCACCAGGTCCGGGCCGTCGTACTGCACCCGGGTCGCCTCGCCGACCAGATCCGGGCTGAACAACCGCACCCCGTCCAGGGTGCCGCCGGCCGCCAGGCCCGCGTAGAGGCGGGCGAGGGCCGCCGGCGTGGCGTGCAGGTTCACCGCCGGCATCTCGGCGCCGCGCCAGAGCGGGCTGTTCAGCACCGCCAGGTCCAGACCCCCGGCCGGATTGCCCATCGCCCGGGCCCGCAGCGACCCCGGCTCGCCGAGGGACCGCACCGGCCAGTCCGGATCGGCGTACGACAGGTCGGCGCAGCGCGCCTGGGCCGCCGCGTCCAGCCCGAAGGCCAGGTCGAGGCGCCACGGGCCGGCGATCTCCTCGGCCAGGAACCGGCCCAGCGGCCGCCCGTCCACCCGGCGGACGACTTCGCCCACCAGGTGCCCGTACGTCCAGGCGTGCTCGCCCGCGACGGTGCCCGGCGTCCACTCCGGTTCGGCGGCGGCCAGGTCGGCGCAGAGCAACCCCCAGTCGGCGACCGCGTCGGCGGGCCGGGGCACCGGAAAGGCCGGCAGCCCGGCGGTGTGGTCGAGCACCTGTCGCAGGGTGGCCGGGGACCGGAACTCCGGCCAGTACGCCGACACCGGCGCGTCCAGGTCGACCCGGCCCCGGTCGACCAGCATGAGCAGGCAGAGCGCGGCCACCGGCTTGCCCACCGAGTAGACGTCGACCAGGGTGTCCGGCCGCCACGGGTCGGCGGCGCCTGTCACCGGGACGGGCACGCCGGGCGCGACAACCGCCCGGGTCCCGCCGAGCAGGTCGACGGCGGGCGCGCCGTCGTACCAGATGCTCAGGGCCGCGCCGGTCTCCCGGCCGGCGCCGAACAGGTCGTGGAAGCAGTCCCGGACCGGGGCAAAGCGTGCGTGCACCCGGCCACGGTAGCCGTCGGGCGGGTGACCGGGGTGGGAATTCCGGCCCGGTGCGATGGCCGGACGCCCGGCGGTGGGTGATGCTGGCGGGATGGCGGAACCGGAACTGGTGGACGTGGTCGTGGTCGGGCTCGGGGTCGGCGGCGAGGAGGTGGCCGGGCGGCTCGCCGAAGCCGGCCTCACCGTCGTCGGTGTCGAACGGGACCTGGTCGGCGGCGAGTGCCCGTACTGGGGTTGCATCCCCAGCAAGATGATGATCCGGGCGGCGAACGCGCTGGCCGAGGCGCACCGGGTCAACGAGCTGGCCGGCACGGCCGAGGTGCGACCCGACTGGGCGCCGGTGGCGAAGCGGATCCGCGAGGAAGCCACCGACACCTGGGACGACCGGGTGGCGGTGGACCGTTTCGTCGGCAAGGGCGGCCGGTTCGTCCGGGGCAGCGGCCGGCTCGACGGCCCGAACCGGGTACGCGTCGGCGACCAGGTCTTCGAAGCCCGGTACGGGATCGTGCTCGGCACCGGCACCCGCCCCTCGGTGCCGCCCATCGACGGGCTAGCGGACACCCCGTACTGGACCAACCACCAGGCCATCGAGGTCGAGGAGCTGCCCGGGTCGCTGCTGGTGCTGGGCGGCGGCGCGATCGGGCTGGAACTGTCCCAGGTCTTCGCCCGGTTCGGCGTCCGGGTGACGGTCATCGAGGCGGCCGACCGGGTGCTGGCGGTGGAGGAGCCGGAGGCGTCGGAGATCGCGGCGGCGGCACTGCGCGCCGACGGGGTGACCATCGAGACCGGGGTTAAGGCCGAGCGGGTCAGCCACGACGGCTCCGGCTTCACCGTGCTCGCGAGCGAGCGCCGGTTCACCGCCGACCGGCTGCTCGTGGTGACCGGGCGCAAGGCGCACCTGGACGAGTTGGGCCTGGACACCGTCGGCGTCGACGCCGGCCAGCGCTACCTGCCGGTGGACCACCGGATGCACGTCACGGACGGGATCTGGGCCGTCGGCGACCTCACCGGCGAGGGTGCCTTCACGCACATCGCCATGTACCAGGCGGCCATCGTGGTGGCGGACGTCCTCGACCACATGCGACGGACCAGGGGTGGCCCGGACGCCAGCGGCACCGCGAGCGTGATGGGCGGCGCGGCCGGGGTGGTCAGCGCCGTCGGCGGGGCGATGAGCGCCGGCAGCTCGGGCGGGGCCCCGGGCAGCGTGCCGGTCGCCGACTACCGGGCACTGCCTCGGGTCACCTTCACCGACCCCGAGGTGGGGGCGGTCGGCCTCACCGAGCGGCAGGCCCGCGAGCGCGGCATCAACGTGCAGGTCGGCTACACGGATCTCACCGCGTCGACCCGGGGCTGGATCCACAAGGCCGGCAACGCCGGCTTCATCAAGCTGATCGCCGACGCCGACCAGGGCGTGCTGATCGGCGCCACCTCGGTCGGCCCGGCCGGGGGTGAGGTGCTCTCCGCGCTGGTGGTGGCGGTGCACGCGGCCGTGCCGGTCAGCCAGCTCCGGCACATGATCTACGCGTACCCGACCTTCCACCGGGCGATCGAGGAAGCCCTGCGGGCGTTGAAGTAGCGTCAGTCGGCGGCGGTGCCGTGCCGGCCCGCGCCCGCGCTGAACCGGGCCGCGCCCCTGACCGCGTCGGTGATCAGCGACTCCGTGCCGAAGGTGAGTTCGGTGGCCATCGCCTCCGGTTCGGGCAGGCCGGCGCCCGCCAGCAGCGCCGCCCGGTCGTTGCGCAGGCAGGTCTGCGGGAACCGGGCGATCTCGGCGGCCAGCCGCTCGGCCGCCGCCCGGCCCTCACCCGGCGCGACCAGCCGGTTCACCAGACCCATCGCGTACGCCTCGTCGGCCGGCACCGCCCGGCCGGTGAGGATCAGGTCCATCGCCCGGCTCTCCCCGATCAGCCGGGGCAGCCGCACCGTCCCACCGTCGATCAGCGGTACGCCCCACCGCCGGCAGAGCACCCCGAGGGTGGCGTCGGACTCGGCGACCCGCAGGTCACACCAGAGCGCCAGTTCGAGACCGCCGGCCACGGCGTACCCGGAGATCGCGGCGATGACCGGCTTGGACAGCCGCATCCGGGTCGGGCCCATCGGGCCGTCGCCCTCCGGCTCGACCCGGTTGCCGCGCGGCGTACCGATGGCCTTGAGGTCGGCGCCCGCGCAGAACGTGCCGCCGGCGCCCCAGAGCACGGCGACCGCCGCCTCGGGGTCGGCCTCGAAGGCGCGGAAGGCGTCCGCCAGGGCCCGGGCGGTCGGGCCGTCCACGGCGTTGCGGGCCTCCGGCCGGTCCAGGATCACCGTGGTCACCGGCCCGGCGTGCTCGACGCGTACCCCCATCGGATCAGCATGCCCTCGACGGCGCCCGGCGCGCCAGACGCCCGCCAGGTCGTGGGTGGATCGCTCAGCCGCGGGTGGGTGGCTGGGTGAGGAAGGCGCGCCAGGCGGTGGGGGTGAAGGTGAGGGCCGGGCCGGTCGGGTCTTTGGAGTCGCGGACCGCGACCAGGCCGGGGAGGTTGTCGGCGACCTCGACACAAGCTCCGCCGTTGCCGCTGCTGCGGCTGCTCTTGCGCCACCGGGCGCCCGTCAGCTTCATGCGCTCGTGCCTCTCGTGCCTCTCGTGCCTCTCGTGCCGTGCTGGGTCGGCGGGATTAGGCGGTTGGTCGTCGTCGGTGATCCGGCGAGGTTGAGCGGGTCAGTCGCCAGGTGTCCGGCGGGGGCGGGGCATGGGTCGGCGGCCACTACCTGATGGCGTGGGTGGATCGCTCAGTCGCGGGTGGGCGGCTGGGTGAGGAAGACGCGCCAGGCGGTAGGGGTGAAGGTGAGGGCCGGGCCGGTCGGGTCTTTGGAGTCGCGGACCGCGACCAGGCCGGGCAGGTTGTCGGCGACCTCGACACAGTCCCCGCCGTTGCCGCTGCTGCGGCTGCTCTTGCGCCATTGCGCACCCGTCAGTTCCATGTCTCCGCCACTTCCCTGATCAGCTCGACCGACTGCCAGTGGGAGAGCGCCTCGCCGCGCACGTTCTCCCAAGCGGCCATTATCGCCGCGAGGTCATCGACATCGCTAACCACTTGTCCCTGGACCTGGTTGTCGAGGTAGCCGGCGAGCCGGTGATCGGGGCAGGTTGCGATCACGAAGGGACCGTTCAGCCCGGCGTAAGCACCCACCGATGACGGCACGACCTGGATTCGAATGTGGGGCTCGGCGCATGCCTCGACGAGAGCGAACAGTTGCTCCCGCATGGTTTTCGCCCCACCCACCGGTCGGCGGAGAACTCCCTCGTTGATCACCGACGTGAACTGGGGTGGGTCTTCTCGACGGAGGATGCCCTGTCTAGCGAGTCGAGCTGTGATGTGCCGATCGATGTCGGTCCGGGGAAGGGCGCCGGCTCCGGTGAGGACTGCTCGCGCGTATGCCTCGGTCTGGAGCAGACCGGGCAGTACAACGGATTGAAACGAACGCAGGGTGACGGCTTCTCGTTCGATCTCCTGCCAGGGGCGGAACCAGACTGGGTCGCGACGTCTCGATGTGTCCGGCCAGATGTCCGAGACGTCCCGACCGAGCACCTCGGCCGCCGACACCCGGTGCCGGGCGTGCGGGATGCGGCCCTCACTCAGCCAGCGGCCCACTGTCTTCGGGTCCACTCCCACGCGCTCGGCGAGTGATTCGGTGGTGTGCCCGGTGTCGCTCAGCGCCACCCGCAGCGCGTCGTTCACGGCCCCTCCATCGGACGTCTGAAATATCTGCCGACCATATCGCTACGCGGTGTACCTGTCCGACCACTGTGGGCAGCGTGTTGCGCAGGACGGCGCGACCGGTGGAGGTGCGAGAGCCCGGCGGTCAGCGTCCGCAGCGGGGCCGTCCCGCCAACGACGTCGGGACGGCCCTGCCCAGGCCACACGAGAAGGGGGACAAGGTATGCGTATCTGGTTCTGGCGGCAGCGGGCCGAGAGGGGGCCGCGCGCACCCCGACCCAGGAGCCCGCAGGACGACCGGCCGGCGTGGGCGAACCAGCCGACGACCGTCTTTCCCACCGACGGGCCCGGCCGGGCCGGCAACCTGACCCCAGCGCAGCGGTGGCGGGCCGGCGGGTGGCGGCGGAACGGCGGTCCGAGGTGAGCCGGCCCGCCCGTCCCCACCTGCCGATGCGCCCGCTGTGGCTCTGCCGGGCCTGTGCCGCGCCGTGGCCCTGCCAGCCGGCGCGGCTCGCGCTGCTGGTGGAGTACCGGGCGGACCGGACCGCCCTGCTGATCTACCTGAGCACCCTGATGGCCGAGGCCGGTGCGCAGTTGTCGCAGCTCAACGGGGTGGCGGTCGCCGAGGACCTGACCGAACGGTTCCTGGCCTGGGCGCGAGCCCGCTGACGCCGGCCGGGTGACGAGGGCTCGTGGGTGGACCGCGCGCTCAGCCCTCGTCGAGGTCGAGGCGGACCAGCGGCAGCCGGGTGGCCACGTCGGCGGGCAGCGGCCCGGTGTCGCGCAGTTCCGGGATGTCGAGGGTACGGCCGAGGGCAGCCGCCGCCCGGCGGTGGCGTCGCCGGTAGATCTCCAGCCGCTGCCGGGTCTCCTCGCCGGTCAGCACGGTGGCGCGCGCCGGGACGCCCCGGTGGGGGCCGGTCCAGACCCGGACCCGGGGGTCGGCCCGCAGGTTACGGAACCACTGCGAGTCCTGGCCGTGCCCGGACGCGATGAAGAGGCAGGCCGGCTCCCGGTCGGCCACCTCCAACACCACGTAGCGGGGCAGACCGGTGCGGCGTCCCCGGTGCTCCAGCATCAGCAGCCGGCGGCCGAGCAGCCGGCCGAAGCCGCGGCGGTAGAGGGGAATGGGAGCGCGGGCGAGCCAGCGCGGGATGCGACGGGCCATGCACCCGACGCTACCGCCCCCGGCCCGGATCGCCTCGTCCCGCCTGCCGGCCCTGGCCCTGCCCCGGCCCGGTCCTGGCCCGGTCCTGGCTTCGGCCCCGGCCCTGGCTTCGGCCCCGGCTTCGGCCCGGCCCCGGCCCTGGCTCGGCTCGGTTTGGCTCGGCTCCGAGGATGTTGCCGGGGTCGGCGGCCGGCGGGGCGGAACCACCCGATGGCGTGAATCGTCGGTGCCGCCCGGTTTGGGAGTCCTCCTGCCGGGAAGTCGGACCAGGTGCGCGAACTACTGACGAAACTCGAACAGACCACGGCGCTGGACCGGGTTGGTGACCGGTTGCAGCGCGCCGTCCAGGGCACCCTGCGCTCCCAGCGGATCCGGGACCTGCTGCACGGGGTCTGGCTCGGTCACCCCCTGCACCCGGCGATGGTGCAGGTGCCGGTCGGCGCATGGATCTCGGCGGCGATCGTCGACCTGATGCCGGGACAGCGTCGGGCCGCCACCGCCCTGGTCGCGGTCGGTACGGTCAGCGCCGTGCCGGCGGCCGTGGCGGGCCTCAACGACTGGGCCTCGCTCGCTCGCGACCAGCGCCGGATCGGCCTGGTGCACGCCGCCGCCAACACCATCGGCCTGACCCTCTACGCCAGCTCGCTGGCCGCCCGGCTCAACGGCCGGCACGGGATGGGCAAGGCGCTGGCCTACCTGGGGCTGTCGGCGGCGAGCGCCGGGGCGTACCTGGGCGGGCATCTCGCGTACAAGCAGGGCGCGCAGGTCAGCCAGAGCATCTCCGAGCTGCACCTGATCAGCGACGGCTGGCACCCGGTGGGCGACCTGAGCAGCCTGCCGCAGCGGCAGCTGGTCACCCGGGAGATCGACGACGTGTCGGTGATCCTCTACCGGCACGGCGACGACGTCACCGTGATGCTGGAGCGCTGCCCGCACCAGAGCGGCCCGCTCGGTGAGGGCGAGGTGCAGGAGATCGACGGCCACGCCTGCGTGGTGTGCCCGTGGCACGGCAGCGCGTTCCGGCTCAACGGCGGTGAGGTGGTGCACGGGCCGTCCGGCAACGACCAGGTCGTCCTGCCCACCCGGGTGGTCAACGGCCGCCTCGAGGCCCGCCTCCCCTGACCCATTCACCGCCGCCCGCTCCCCATCGCGGGCTGCTCGCCGCCCGCTGCCCATCCCGCCGCTCCCGCCGCCCGCTCTCCATCGCGGGCTGCTCGCCGCCCGCACCCCGTCCCGCTCCCGCCGCGCTCCCCGTCGGAGCTGCTCGCCCGTGCGGATCTTGGTACGAAACTGCCCCTATGAGGGCCGAAATCGTCCAAGATCTGCAAGCGTCCGGACGCTGCAAGCGTCCGGACGAGCTGCGGGGGTCAGTCTTTGCGGTGGCGGCCGGTGACCAGGTCGCGGGTCGCGGTGCGGGGCGCTGGGCGGCGGCGCAGTCCGAGCATGGCACCGATCTGGGCGCCGACGATGCTCGCCACCGCCAGCACCGCCGAGATGGCCAGCGGTCGGTTCATGCCGTCGTCGACGGTGGCCCGGGACGCGCCCGCCGCCATCGCCGGCGGCGGACCGGCCGGCACCGCCACCGCTGATCCGGGCGTCGCGGTCGGGGCCGGAGTCGAACCGGCCGGGGCGGGCCGGGTCACCCCAGGACGGCTCGGCGCGGGCCTGGCGGCGCTGGTGCCGGCCGGGTCCGGCGCGGTCGTCGTACCGGCGCCGCCGCCGACGGAGGTCGTCCCCGACTCGGCGCCGGCGGAGGTCGTCCCGGACTTGCCGCCGGCGGAGGTCGTCCCCGAGCCGCTGGGCGTGGCGCTTTCGTCCGGGCCGGGCGTCTCTGCCGGAGGCTGGGTGGGGGTGACCACCAGCCGGCCGGTGGCGTGCCGGCGTACCCCGCCGTCGACCGCCCGCTCCGGCAGCTTCAGCAACTGTCCGGGGTGGATCCGGTCCGGGTCGGCGATCCGGTTGAGCCGGGCCACCTCCCGGTAGCGCTCGAAGTCGTCCAGGTAGCGATCGGCCACGCCGCCCAGGTAGTCGCCCTTGGCCACCCGGTACACCGCCGGCTCGGTGGTCACCGAGGCGGCCCGTACCGGCTCGGCGGCGGGACCGGCCGGCGGGGCGGCCACCGCGGGTGCGGCGGCGGGACCGGCCGGCGGGGCGACCACCGCGGGTGCGGCGGCGACCGGCTGCGGGGTGGCCAGGGTGGCGGCGCTCGCCGCGACCGGCGACGCCGCGAGGATCAGCGCCACCGAGCCGACCAGGGCGGCCGCCGCCCGCTGCTGCCGCCCCATCCCGGGCAGCCGGGGCGCCGGCCGGCGCAGCGCCGCCGCGAGCAGTTCCACCAGTACGGAGAAGGTGAACGTCGCCCAGCCGAACCAGCCGACCACCGCCAACGTTCGCAGGAAGAGCCCGCCGTCGTCGCGGGTGGTCAACGCCGTACCCACCTCGGCCAGGGTGGGCAGGTGGTCGGGGAGCGGGTTGCCGGCGAAGGCGAGCAGCGCCACCGGCCCGCCGACCACCACGGCGCAGAGCACGACGAGGGCGCCGAGCCCGGTGAGGACCTGCCCGGCCCGCCGGGCGGCGGAGCGTTGCGGTACGGACATGGCTGCCTTCCCTTCCTTACGGGGCGCCGGTGAGCGCCCGTGCGGTCGCCTCACCGGTGACGGTGGCGGTCTTCCTGATTCCGAAGAGCCCGAGCAGGTCGCGGCGGTAGGTGATGTTGACCCGTACCCGGATCCGTTTCTCGCCGTCGACCACCGGGAAGCTGACCTGGTGCCCGCGGACCCCGCCGGCGGCGGCCAGGTAGTCCTTGACGGCGCCCCGGGCGGCCACCTCGTCGATCTCGGTCGGGCCGCCCTCGATCGCCCGTCTCCGGTCGATCATCTGCCCGCCGCTGCGGGCCGCCTCGGCGGCCAGGTTGTCCGCGCGTTGCAGGGTGCGCAGCTGACCGGCGCCGTCGTACGCCAGGCTGATGATGGCCAGCACGCCGGTCAGCGCCACGGCGAGGAAGAGGCTGACCCGGCCGCTCTCCCGCGCCGGCCGCCCGGTCACCGCCGGCTCCGGTAGGTGTCCAGCGGCGAGGTGAAGCTCGCCGAGACGGTCTTCGTGCCCGGCACGCCGGGCAGCCCCGGGGCCTGGAGGTCGCGGAAGGAGACCCGGCAGGTCACCGTGACGGTGACGGTCGCCGGCACCCCGGCCGGGCTGCCGTACGCGGCGGCGAAGCTGCTGGTCGAGCCGCCGACCGAGCCGCGGAAGCGCAGCGCGGGTGCCCTGGTGCAGCGCAGCCCGGCCCAGTCGAGCTGGTGGCGGGCCGCATCGGCGGCGGCGGCGCGGCCGGTACGGGCGTCCCGGGCGATCGAGGCGGCCCGGGCGGCGTCGTGCGCCGCGGACTCCACCGCCTGGTCGGCGACCGCGGTCCGGCCGGCCACCCCGGCCAGCACCATCAGCCCGATGAAGGCCGGGGCGAGCACGGCCACCTCGATGGAGACGGAGCCGCGTTCCCGGCGTGCTGCCATCGGCCTCACCCCGTCGTCCAGCGTTCGACCGGGCCGTGCGCGGACTGCCGGACCGGGAAGGAGACGCCCGGGATCACCGACAGGGAACGGCCGGTGACCGTGCAGGTGACCTCGGTGGCGGTGGTGGAGCAGGCCGGGCCGGGCGACTGCCAGCCGACCAGCCAGTCACCGGCGGCGGAGAGGAAACCCGTGGCTCGTTGCCGGCCGGCGTCCGGCGGTGCCTCGACCACCCGCTGCGCGTTGACCCCGGTCTGCGCCGCGTTCAACGCGGTGGACCGGGCGACGAACCAGACGGCGACCTGGATCGAGCCGAAGAGCAGCACCAGGATCAGTGGCATCACCACCGCCAGCTCGACCGGGTTGGCCCCCCGGTCCGCCCCGCCGCCGGTGAGCCGTCCAGCCAGGACGGCGGCGACCCGCCCCGGCCCACGCAGGCCGGTGGGCCGTCCAGCGAGGACGGCGGCGACCCGCCCCGGTCCGCGCAGGCCGGTGGGCCGCCCAGCGAGCACGGCGGCGACCCGCCCCGACCCGCGCAGGCCGGTGGGCCGGTCGGCGGGCGCCGACCGGTTCCGGTCCGTACGGGCGGGGCGGTCCGTCACTTGGTCGGTGCGTTCGGCGCCGTGTTGCCCGGGATGGCGTTCATCCAGTCGTTGGCCTTGGCCAGGGCGAGCCCGGTGACCGCCATGGCGACCGCGACCAGCCCGAAGATGATGACCGCGGTGGGTACGGGACTGTCGCCCCGTTCGGGATCCCGCCGCAGCTCGGCGAGGCGCGCGGCGACCGCCGCGTACAGGTAGGCGCAGAGGGGCATGGCCTTCTCCTTCTCGGGTTGGTTCACAGCCGGGCGATGAACGGATAGACGGCGAAGCCGAGCAGGACGAAGACCAGCAGCGAACCGGGGATGTCCAGCCGGCTGGTCACCCCCTCGGCCCGGGCCAGGTTGTCGGTGCGGATCTGGTCCCGCAGCGAGTCGGCGCGGCTGCGCAGCGTCTCGTGCACCTGGGCGCCCTCGCTGCCGGAGGAGCGCATGATCGCGCCCACGTCGCCGAGTTCCGGGATGCCGATCCGGTCGGCCAGCTCCTGCAACTCGTCCCAGGGCGAGTGCATCTGGAGCTGGGCGATCCGCAGCGCCTCCCGGATCCGGTCGAAGACCCAGCCGTCGCAGACCGCCGCCGCCCGCTCCAGCGACTGCACCGGCCCGTGCGCGGCGGAGAGCTGCAACGCCACCAGGTCCAGGTAGGTGCAGACCGCCTGGCGGAACTCGTCCCGCGCGGCGTCCGCCCGGGCCAGCACGGCGCGGTGCGCGAGCAGGCCGGCGACCAGGGCGAACCCCAGGCTGCCCAGCACCGGTACGGCCAGCGGCAGGGCCAGCCCGCCGAGGAAGAGCAGCGCCGAGGCCAGGGCCGGCGTGGCGAACCCGACCAGCGTGGAGAGCAGCACCGACAGGGCGTACTGCTCGGGGGTGCGGTCGAGCAGGGCGAGCTGCCGGTGCGGCGGGCGCAGCCAGCGGGAGAACCCGCCCAGCCAGTCCGGTCCGGCGCCGGCCGCGCCGGCCCGACCGGCCGGCTGGTGCAGCCGGCGCAGCGCCGGGCCGAGCGCCGGGGTGGCCGGCAGCGCCTCGCTGACCACGAGGAAGAGGCCGAGCCCCACGGCGGCACCGCCCAGCACGGCGACGGCGAGCTGCCAGTTGACGATCACGCGATCGCCTCCTCCAGGTCGGGGGTGGGCAGGAACCGCGCCGGCCGGGGCGGTTGGCTCATCGACCGGACCCAGGCGAGCAGCCCGATGAAGGCCGCGCCGAGCACCGCCATCACCAGTTGGCCCACGACCGTCCCGTACGGCCGGATGTAGTCGCTGTTGACCAGGCCGTACGCCAGGGTGGCCAGGGTCATTCCGGTGAGGAAGCGGACCGCGAACCGGGGTTGGGTGCGCTTGGCCTCGACCTCCCGGCGGGTGGCCACCTCGGCGGACGCGGCGGCGGCGATCGAACCGAGCACGTCGCCGAGGCGCTCACCGCGGTCGGTGAGGTGCAGGATCAGCGCGGCGACCACCTGGTCGCAGACCGGGTCGGCGATCTCGTCGGCGAAGGCGAGCAGGGCGGACTTCGCCAGCCAGCCGGCCTGGAGGCGGGCCGCCAGGGTGCGTACCTCCTCCTGGATCTCCTCCGGCGCGGTGGCGATGGTGCCGATGATGGCCTGCTGGAGGCCCTGCCCGGTGCCGGAGATGTCCTTCAGCCGGCGGGTCCATTCGCCGACCGCCTCGACCCGGGCGATGGTCCGTTGCTCGGCCCGGCCGACCGCGAAGAGCCACGGCACACCGGGCACCGCCAGCGCCACCACCAGGCCCACCACCGGCAGCCCGGTCAGCAGAAAGGCCAGCGCGCCGGCCACCACCGCCGCGCCGAGCAGCAGTTGGTACCGGCGCCGCTCCCGGCGGCCGGCGCCCGAACCGGTCCAGAGCCGGCGCAGCCCTGGCCCGGCGCCCGGTCGCGGCCCGGCCGGCCGGCGGGTGCCGACCAGGGCGACCACGACCAGCACCAGCCCGGCCACGCCCGCCGCACCGGAGAAGAGGGCGATCAGCTCGATCGTGGTCATCGCCGTCCTCCCAGCCGGGTGTGCCGGGGGCGGCGCCAGGCGCCGGTGCCGGCCTCGATGAAGCGGGTCAGCAGCCGGGCGTCGTAGCCGACCCGCAGGAGCTGGTCGCGGATCCGTTCGGGCAGGTGCCGGGGGACGGCCCGGCCGTCCGGCCCGGGGCCGAAGATCGTGGTGGTGGTCATCCGGTTGCCCTCGCCGACGCCGACGACCTCCTCGACGTGCGAGACGAAGCGTTCCTTGCGCCCGCCGATCGCGGTCTCGTCCTCGACGGTGACGTAGACGATGAGGTCCAGCGCGTTGCCCGCCATCCGGCGGGCCTGGTCGACGGTCATCTCCCGGCCGTGGGCGAGGGCCAGCTCGATGATCCGTTCGCTCACCCCGGCCGGGGTACGGGCGTGGATGGTGCACATCGACCCGCGGCTGGTGGTCATGGCCTGGAGCATCGGCACGATCTCCCGGGAGCGGACCTCGCCGACGATGATCCGCAGCACGCCCATCCGCAGCGAGACGGGGATCAGGTCGGCGATGCTGACCTCGCCGGCGGGCCGGCCGTCCAGCCCGCGCTCGCCGTGCCCCTCCCGGGCCTCGAAGCTCATCACCGCCCGGTGCTTGTGCCCGCGCCGGGCCGGCAGCAGCTCGCGGCTCTCCTCCAGCAGCACGTACGGCTCGTCGGCGGGGATCTCGTCCATCAGCGCCCGGATGATGGTCGTCTTTCCGGCGCCGGCCAACCCGGCCACCATGATGTTGAGCCCGGTCCGCATGGCCGCGCGGAGGAAGTCGCGCAGCAGCGGGTCGATCATCTCGTCCAGGTCGGGCCGGCCACCGGCGATGTCCTCCAGGCTCACCGCGAGTGTGTTGTGCTTGCGGATCACGGCATACGGGCGGTGGCTGACCAGGAACACCGCGGCGAGCCGGCTGCCGTCGGGCAGTTGCAGGTCGAGCGTGGGCTTGGAGGTGGAGAGGGAACGCTCGGTGGCGCCCGCCCGGCGGGCCGCCGCCTGGAGGATCTCCACCAGCTCGTCGTCGCTGTCGGCGATCGGTTCGGCCCAGTCGACGCCACCGCCGTGCCGGGTGATCCGCACCTGGTCGCAGCCGAGGATGTGCACCTCCTCGATGGTGTCGTCGACCAGCAGCGTCTGGAGCCGGCCCAGGCCGACCAGCTCAGCGGTCACCTGGTCGAGCAGCAGGCGCTCCTCGTCGGCGGCCATCGGGGTGCCGGACCGGCGCACCGAGTCCGCGTGCGCGGAGACCACCGCGACCGCCAGCCGCGCCCGCTCGACCTCCTCGGCGTCGGCGTCGAACTCCCGGCCGCGCTGCCAGTGGGTGAGCCGCTCGCTGAGTTCCCGGCGCAGCTCGCGCACCACGGCGAAGTCGACCCGGGGGCGGGGCGGCGGGGCGACCGCCGGTGGCGGGAAGGACACCGGGGACGGGCCGGGGTGCCGGCCGTTCGGCGGGGCCACCAGCGGTGGCACGGTGGACGTCAGGGCGGGCTGCTGCCGCGGGTCGTGGTTGACCGGCTCAAACCGCACCGGGCACCTCCGCCCCGCTCGCGGCGGTGACCGCCGGCGGCGGCGGCGTCATGCGCGGCCAGGCCAGCCGGGCCCGCCGCCGGTCCAGCAGCGCCCGGATCGGCACCTCCAGCCCGCCGGCCGCGCGCATCAGCGGCCGTCCGGCGCGGACCGTGCCGCCGAGGCTGAGCACCTCGGCGGTACGCGGGTCGTGCGGCAGCCGGGCGATCACCGGTAGCCCCAGCGACTTGCTGATCTCGCTGGTGCTGTGCCCGTCGCCGACCACCAGCAGGCGCAGCGTGCCCGGGGGGACCCGGTGTTCGGTGAGGTCCCGCTCGATGGCCCGGACGGTGGCCCGGGTGGCCGAGAGGTCGGGCAGGTGCGCGCGGGTGACCAGGAGCACCACCGCGGCGGCCCGGAGCAGCGGCCACGGTGGACCGGGGACCAGCAACCGGCCGCAGTCGACCAGCACGTCGTACGGCGGGACGCCGTTCTCCAGCCCGGTGAAGTAGTCGGCGAACCGCTGCCAGAGCGGGATCACGCTGCCGGCCTGGGCGGGATCGACCACGCCGGGCAGCAGCAGCCGTTCCCGCTTCGGCGCGTCCAGGTCGACCAGCTGCGACCAGAAGGCGGTGTCCAGGTTGCCGTCGCGCAACTCCCCGACGGCCAGCTCGCCGAGGCCCCGGGGGCCGTCCAGCGCCCCGCCCAGGTAGCCGGCGAGGATCGAGCCGCCGGCCGGGTCGCACTCGGCCAGCACCAGCCGCCGGTGCCAGCTCAGCGCGGCGGCCAGCGCGGCGGTGGTGACGCCGGGCGAGCCCTTCGCCGAGACCAGGGCGATGATCGCCATCAGGCCGCCTCGGTGAGCACGAGCGCCACCCGGTTGGCCGAGCCCAGCGCCACCACGGCCGGCACGTCCCGGACGGCCAGCGCCAGGTAGACCACCACGTCGCTGTTGTCCTGCTCGACGGCGTCGATCACGACGGCCGGGAACCGGGTGCCACCGTTGCCGGCCGCGCCGCCGGCGCTGCGGTCCGGGGTGCTCACCAGCAGCAGCTTGTCGCCGGGGTGCAGCCGGCGGGCGGGCACCTGGCTGCGGTCCAGGCCCAACGCGATCTGCTGCTGGTCGGGGCCGAGCAGCGGGGTGTCGGTGAGCTGGTTGGGGGTGAGCAGGGTGCCGGGGGTGAGCCGGACCGCGGCCCGCAGGCCCAGCACCTCCTTGAGCCGGCTGGCCGGGACCGGGCGCAGCTCCCGGCCGCCGGAGACCCGCACCGTGACCAGGTCGTCGGTGCTGAGCTGGTGGCCCACGTCGACCGGGCGGGCCACCGCCAGGTAGCTGCCGGTGGAGCGGACCGAGGTGACCGCGAAGGCCGAGCCGAGCCCGCCGAGCGCGATGAGCAGCACCGCCAGGCCGAGCAGGCCGGGGCGGATCCGCCGCTGGCGGACCACCCGGGGTGGCGCCACCGGCACCTCCATCGGAGTCCCGTTCCGGGTCGCCACACTCATCCGGTCACCACCTGAAGCTCGTTGATCTGCACCGGGATCGTTCCGCTGACCCGGGTCTGGGCGATGTCGCCGCTCTCGCCCCCGCCGGACCAGTGCACCGTCCAGAACGTGGTGGCGCCGACCCGGTAGGTGTCGGCGCTGCCGTAGCCGCTGTCGTAGCCGCAGTCCGGGGAGGGCTGCCCGGCGCGCGGGCCGCTCGCGGTGTAGGGGGTGCCGGGTCCGGTGCAGGTGACCTCGGTGCCGTCGCCCATCGACCAGACGATCCGGGTGACCCGCGCGGTGATCTCGACGGTGAGCCCGCGGTCCGAGGCGGAGGCGGTGAGCGGCCCGAAGTAGGACCGCCCAGGGCTGGCCCACATCCAGACCGGCAGGCCGACCAGGCCCGGTCCCTTGCTCCGCCGGGGCGCGACGGCGATCCGGGGCGGCAGCAGGCTGATCGAGGCGAGCGCCCGGCGGGCCAGCTCCTCCGGGTCGGGCGGGGTGCCGAACCCGGACGGCGGGGTGTCCAGCAGCACGTTGACCTGGTCGCCGGCGGTACCGCCGTTGCAGGTCCGGACGTACCACGTGCTGCCCTCCGGCGCGGGCGGCTGGGGACTGGCGAGCTTGTAGTAGCAGCCGTCGCCGTTGTTGAACCAGCCCAGGTAATCGTCGTAGCAGGGGACGACCCGGCCGTCCCACTGGCACTTCCCGCCGGAGCCGGAGCCGGAGCCGGAATCACCGCCACCGGGGTCGCCGCCCCCGCCGGGCTTGCCCGGCACGCCCGGGTCGTCGTCCCAGACGTTGCAGTCGGTCTGGTCGGGCGGGCAGTCGCCGCCGGCGTCGGCGGCCCGGACGGGGCTGCCGGCCAGGGCCAGCAGGACCGCCAGGCCGCCGGCGAGCAGCAGCCGGCGGGGCGTCCCGGCCCGGGTCGGGCGGGCCGGGACACCCCTTCCTCCCCAGGTCAGCACGGTTGGTCCTGGTGCGCCGTGCCGGCGCTGATCAGCCACCGGCCGTCGGGGTAGCGGGTCGCCGTGGCCGTGGCCAGGTAACGCCCGCCGCGAGTACCGGGGACGACCCGGTTGTTCCTGGCGTAGACGAGGCGGTAGCCGGTGGCGTCCAGGCAGTCCTGGATCTGCACGGTGGGCGGCTGGGCGGTCAGGTCGACGGAGACGACGGTGGGGTCGGAGCGCAGTGTCCCGGTCCGGATCGCGCCGTGCCGCTTCGCCTCGCGAATTGTCACCTGGACCTTCGTGAGGAGCGGATCCGCCAGGAATCGGGTCAGGGCGGGATGACCGGGATCACTGCGTGCGTTCGCCGCACGGGAGGCGGCCAGGTAGCCGGAATAGGCGGCGAGTGCCGCTTTCCCGGCGGCTTCCTGGTCCGCCACGGAATGCGCGACGGGAGTGTTGTCGGCGCCGGTCAACGGCGGGGAAGCCGCCTCCGGCTCGCCCCCGCAACCGGCGCCTGCGCTCAGCACGCCCAGGCTGAGCAGGCAGCTTGCCCATCGGCGGGAATGCCATGTACGCAATGCCGCGCCCTCCTCGATGGCGACCCGGAGCGGCCGCGGGGGCGTGCTCCGGGCAGGCGGAACCGCGCCCGGATGTCTCCGTCCGGGCCTCTTCCGGCTACCGCTGCATTTACCTGTACGGATCTTCAGCTAATGGGGAAAGGTCGTCTCCACTCGGTCTCCGACGCGAATTGATCGGGGGGTTGCGTCGTACCCAAGGGGCGAGCATAGGCTCACGTCCGCCGATGCAACAGAGGCAATTCAAGCGAACACTCTCGGTGATGACAGGTGGTGGTGGGCCGTGCACCTCGGGACGGCGGGTCGGGTCGGCGGGCCGGCCGATGTGGCGGCAGGAGTGGCCGCACCCTGGGCGGGAATCCGCCGGACCGGGCCCGGGTGGGCCGGCGGAGGTATGGGGGACAACGACGCCTCTGGTCCGATCTGTCCCGCCACCGCCGAGGTCGGCCCGGGCTGCCCGACCGCCGAGGTTGATGTTCGTGGATGCGTCGGTCGATGGCCCGTTCCACGTCCCGGGCGTCACATCCGGGCGCGGATGAAATCACTCTCCGTGCTCCACCATGGAACGGTGCGCGACCATCCGGGCGGGGCCGCGTGACAGCCGAACGGGTCGGCCGGCCACGCCGGGCGGCCAGCCCGGACCGTCCCTGGGTACGCCTGCTCGCCGCCCTCACGATCGTGCCGCTGCTCCGGCTGGCGGTCGCCCGGTACGCCGTACCCCCGGGGTCGCCGGACCGGGCGGGGTGCGATCGCTGCGCCGCGCCGATCGGCCTGGACCGGCCACTGCCGGCGCTCGGGCCGGCGGCGCGCTGCCCGGCCTGCGGCGCCCGAGTCGGCGCGGGGCCCGGCCTGGTGGAGTTGGGCCTGGCCGGCGCGGTGGCGGTGCTCGCGCTGAGCGGCGGGTCGCTGCCGGTGCGGGCGGCGCTGGCCTGGTGGCTCGCCTGGGCGATCCCGCTGGCCCTGGTCGACGCCGCGGTGCACCGGCTCCCCGACCGCCTCACCTGGCCGGCGGTGGCCGGCGCCTGGGCGCTGCTCGGGCTGGCCGCGCTCACCGGGCCCGGACCGGCGCCGTGGCTGCGGGCCACCGCGGCCGGCCTCGTGCTCGGCGCCGGGTTCGCGGCGACCACCCTGCTGCTCGGCCGGCGCGGCTTCGGCCTGGGCGACGCCAAGCTGGCGCTCGGGGCCGGCGTGCTGCTCGGCTGGCACGGCTGGCCGGTGCTGCTCGCCGGGCTGGTCCTCGGCCTCGCCCTCTCCGCCCTGGCCGGGCTGGCGCTGCTGGCGGCCCGGCGGGTCCGCTGGTCCAGTCACCTGCCGTTCGGCCCGTTCCTCATCGCCGCCACCGCCGCCACGCTCGTGCTCACCACCACCTGACCCGCGCCCCGCGCGGCCGGGGGTCCTCGGCCCGGGGTTCTCGGACCGGGGTCCTGGGTCCGGCGTCCGCGCGGCTCCGGGGTCCTCGGCCTGGCGTCCGCGCGGCCTGGCGTCCTCGGCCTGGCGTCCTCGCCGCGGGCCGGCGGGTGACCTGAGATGCGGCAGGTCGGGGCTTCCCCGCGCCGGGAAGGCCCCGGTCGCCGCATCTCGTCGCGCTGACGTGGCGGACGGCCAGCCTCGGGTTGGGCCGGGCGGGTCAGCGGCGGGCCGGTGGGGCGAGGGTGGGCGCGGGGCGCGGGAAGAGGCGGCCGAGCACCTCGGCCAGCGGCCGGGCCGCCAGCGGGGTGAGCACGGTGCCGAGCAGGGCACCGAGCAGCAGGCCGGCGGCCACGTCGTGCGGGTAGTGCACGCCGACGAAGACGCGGGAGAGCGCGGCGAGCACGGCCAGCGGGACGGCCAGCAGGCCGTACCGGCGGTGCAGCAGCAGCGTGGTGGCGGCCAGCGCGCCTGCGATGGTGGCGTGGTTGCTGGGGAACGACCAGTCGCCGACGGCCGGGCAGTGGCCCGCGACGATCATCAGGCCGGCCGGGCTGCGGCACGGCCGGTCCTCGGCGACCAGGCTCTTCAGCCCTTCGCTGGCGCCGTACGCCAGTACCACCGTCACCGGCGCGGCCAGGGCGAGCGCCCGGTCCCGGACGTCACCACCGACCAGCCGGGTCAGCGCCGCCAGCACCAGCAGCACACCGAGCAGCACGATCGCGCCCTCGGTGAAGTGGATCGCGAACCAGTGGACCGGCTCTGGCGTGCCGTCGGCGAACTCGACGACGTCCCGGTACAGGTCGGTGCTGAGGTCCGGAACGGCGGTAGCCACGGTCTCGTTCATTTTCGCCCCCACCTCCCGTTCATACTCCGTGCACCGGGAGGGTGGCAGGGGAATCGACGCCCGGCCCCCAAGGTCTCAGCGACCTCACAGGGCAGCGGGCGCCGGGTCACGGCGCGGCCGGCGGGTCCGACGGCAGGCGCGGGGCGGGCTGGCCGGCCGGCCCGGACATCCGCTGCACGATCTCCTCCAGCGCCTCGAAGGCGTACGCCCAGTTGTGGCACTTGAAGCTGCGCAGGCCGGTGATCGGGGTACGGCAGTCGGCGCAGTGCACGCCGGGGATGGCGTCGGGCACCTCGGTGTTGACGTACTTGCGCTCACCGAGGATCACCCGCGCGATCATCGCCCGGTCGTGCACCCCGTGCAGCGCGGACGAGACGATGTCGTACCAGTTGACCCGGCGGCCGCACTTGGCGCAGTCCGGTTCGTCGCCGCTGACCCAGAGCGGCGCGCCGATGCTGCGCGCCGGCACGTTCAGCAGCTTCTCCAGCCGGCGTACGTCCGATTCGGGGGTCATCCAGCGGTGCCGGCCGGGCAGCGCGGCGGGCGAGTCGTAGACCGCACGGAACACCACCGGGTCGACCTCCACGGTCTCCCGCCTACCCGTCATCGCCCACCTCCGGGGTCGCGCCGGTTTCCCCTGGTCGTACCAGGGTGAACGGCGTACCCGGCCGGATCAAGAACGGGACCGGTCAGCGGTGTGTCGCCGGCCGGTCACCGGACCCGCCGGGCGACCCCGGCGGCGTCTCCGCCCGGTCGGTCCGGAGTGGAGGGACGCCGCCGCTCGACGGGGCTCCGGGTGGACGGTCAAGATTGTTACGCTCCCCGCCATGTTCTCCGGCGACGCCGATGCCGACCTGCGGCAGATGACTGACGATCCCCGCTTCCCACACCGCGACGCCGCCCGGCACGCCGCGCGTTTCCGGGCCTCCGGCGACGTGGCCGACCTGGTCGCCGTCCAGGACGATCCGCACCCGTGCGGGATGACGGACGTGGTTTTCGCCCTGGCCTCGGCGAAGCGGCCCTGGCTCAACTGGGTGCCGATGCCGATTGAGGCGATCATCAACGTTGCCAACGAGATCGGCGGTCGCCGGGCGCAGGGCGAGCAGCTCGAGATCAGCGGCTTCGGGGTGTCCGCGGCCGAGCCGGCCAGCGCCATGACCGCCTGCCGCCGGGTCATGGGGCCGGTCGAGATCGGCATCGCCGAGTTCCCGGCCCCGGACATCCGGACGCCGGTCCGGCGCGGCCGGTACGCGGTCTGGCGGTACGACGGCACGGAACCGGTGCCCGCCGTGCCGGCACCGTCGACCGCCGCCGTCCGGCTGCTGCACGAGGTCGCGGGGGAGCCGTGGCCGTCGCCGCTCTCCGGGTACGTGCAGGCCGCCCCGCTCGGTGAGCTGCCCCTGGCCGACCTGCTCGGGCTCCTCGCCCACCTGCCCGGCCCACCGGACACCCCGCGCTGGCAGCACCTGGCCACGTCGACGCCGACCTACTGGTACCGGCTCATGCAGCCGTGGGTGTGCCTCGGCATCCTGCACCACGCCGCCGACGAGCCGTGGTCGACCTCGACCCGGCGGGAGGTGCTGGTCGACCTGGCGTTCGGCGTCGAGGACTGGGTCGCCGACGCGGCGCTGTTCGCGCTCGTCACCGCCGCGTACCGGGAGCCGGACCTGCGGGCCGAGGTCCACCAACTGGTCCGGGCCCGGCTCGACGCGGCCGTGGCGGCCGAGCGGCTGGTCACCATCGAGGAGTCGCTGGCGCAGCTGATGCTGATCACGCCCGGCTGCCAGGCCGCCGATCGGGCGCTGGCGACCGCGGTGCTGGCCCGCGCGGCGCAGGACGACGAGGACGAGGAAGCGGAAGCGGCCCCGGCGCCCGCCCCGGCCCCGGCGCCCGCCCCGGCCCCGGCGCCCGCCCCGGCGGCGAAGCGGCGCTGGTGGCAGCGCGGCTAGCGTTCCGGCTCGCGGGACCTGGACCGCGCTCTCAGCCGTCATGATCACCAGTACGAAGCGCCCGATCGGACTCGGCACCGCTGACAATGCGGCTCGCCCGGCAGAAAGGCCGCTTTAGCGGCAGGGTATTGACTGTTCGGTCGTTATCGATGTCCTGTGCGCTAACCTAACCTCCCGACCATGGGCCCGGAATGCAGGTTCGACGACTGGACCGATTACTTCAAGCAGTTCGACGATGTGATTGAGTGCGGTATCGTCACCACACACGCACCTAGTTGGACGTACGTCCTTCTGGTGCTGGTGACTTTCGTCCTCGGCTGGCGGGAGTTCCTTCGCAAGCGCGCTCGAGAGGTGTCCCGGGCCAGTCAAGCTATCCGCGCGTGGACCACAGTGTCCCAGCGGGCGAGCGTGCGGTTGGCCCTCTTTTCGGCCCTGCTGCTGGCTGCGGCTTACCTGCTCGCGCGGCTGTCCGACATGCTGTGGGGCACGTTCGGTGGCCGGCAGTCGATGTTCGACGGAATGCTGAAATCGCAGATCTACACCACGGAATACCAGTGGGATCTGGTGACCGGCAAGCCCTATCTGACGTACGCCACCGGCTGGTCGCTGGCGGGCGCTGCTCTCGTGGTCATCCTGCTGGTATACGCAACTCTGACGAGAACGGCGGGGCTGCGGTCGGCCGTGAGTGCCATGTTGTTGGCTGTGCTCATGGCGGCATCCGCCGGAGCGCTAATGACGGGCATTGCCACTCTCGGCAGCCTTACCGAGAACCCGCCGCTGTCGACCACGCTGCCATTCTTTTACGGCATGTGGTTCCTCGGATTCGCCTTCCTCGCCCTCGGCGCCAGCCGGATCCTGGACGCGGGCGACGACCTGGATTACGCGTTGCGGCTGAACGCCACGACGGTTCCCTAGCGGGGGAGGCCCGCGCGCGAGCGTCCGGTGGGGCCCCCGGGGCCTGCCCGACAGGTCGGTAGGAGTGCGTGCCTGCCCGCTCAGGAGTCTGCGGGTACGCCGGCTTCCAGTTGGCCGATCATCGGGGTGAGCAGGTCGTTGAGCTCCCGCACCAGCACCGTGACGGCCCGGCGCGCCGCGGGCACCACCGACGCGTCCGGGCCGTCGGGAGCCGGCGGCAGATCATCGAGGGGGACCGGCGCGTCCACCTGCAACCCCGCCCTGAGGTGCGGGCTGCGCGTCAGATCCTGGTCCGACGGGGTCGTGTACTGGCCGAACAACTGCGGCCAGTCCCGCCAACCGCGGTCACGCTGCCACTGCTTGGTCCAGGTCAGTTCCGCCGGCCACCGGGAGATGACCGACACGGAACAGATCATGCCCCCGTCCCACCGGCTCGGCGCGCAGGTCGCGGAGCTGATCCGCCGGTGCCAGCGCACGTAGCCAGGGGACAGCTCGACGGCCGTCCGCCACGCGGTGGCAGCGAAGGCAACCGGTGAGATGTCGCCCCACGTGTCGGCGAACTCGTCGATACGCCTCAGCACCTCGGCGTCGTACCGGCCACGCCCGTCCGCGCCGTGCTCACGGTCGAAATGCTCGTCGAGCCAGAAGGCGCGCGATCCGGGCATGCTCATCTCCGTCCGAAGCGGTGGTGCGTCCCGTCATGCTCACCCTGGCGGTCTATCACGAACACGCGCGGCTGTCGGTCCCTACGGCACGCGGCCTACGCGTCGCCGGCGGCCTCCCGCGCGTTCCGCTCCACCATCTCGCGGTGGGCGGCCCAGGTCGCCGCGTCCGACGGCGGCACGTTGGTCGAGGTACGGAGCAGGCCGACCGCGCCGTCGATCAGCTCGCGGACGATGTCGGCGTGACCGGCGTGACGCTGCGTCTCCGCCGTCATGTGCACCAGGACCTGGTGCAGCGTCACCTCGCCGCCCTCGCCCCACCACGGCACCCGGCCGACCGTGTCCAGCGGCAGCGCCTCGATGGTCGCGTCCGCGTGCGCCCAGGCCCGGCGGTACAGCGCGACGATGGACTCGCGCGACTCGCTCGGCAGCGCCCACGCGTCCCACGCCTGCTCGTCCTCCGGCCACGCCACGACGGCGTCACTGGGCCGTCCGAAGGTCTCGCCGAAGTAGCCGAACTCGCCCCGGGCCAGATGCTTGACCAGCCCCAGCAGGTTGGTCCCGGTGGGCGTCAGCGGACGCCGGACGTCGTACTCGCTGAGCCCGTCGAGCTTCCACACCAGCGCGCCGCGCGCCCCTCGCAGGTAGTCCAGCAGGTCCGCCTTGGGGTCGGAGATCGTCATGGCGGAGATCGTGCCAGGATCCACCACGGCTGGCGATCCGGCTCCGCTGTCCGACGTGGACGCGGGACGGGCCGGTCTCAGGACCCGGTGGCACCGCCGGCTGGACCAGCCGGCATCATGACGGCGTGAGTCTCTCCCCGATCGGGGCGGACGCCCTCGCCAGCGCCGTGCGGGACGAGTTGACGGCCGCCGGCCTGCCCGTGCTGCCGGCAGAGCCCGCTGAGGTCCCCGGGTCGGGCGCATCCATCCAGGCCGACGCGGATGACCTCGGAGTCTGGGTCCGCTGGCTGTCCAGCGACGCGCTGCGCGACGCGGCCAGCCGGGCTCTGCAAGCCGGCGCGTACCGGCCCGACGGCTCGGAGGTGCATCCCGCCCTCCGGCACGCCTCGGTCGTGACCGATGCGATGCTCACCGCCCTGGCCCAGATCCTGCAAGCGGCCGGATTCCAGGTCCAGACCGACGCCGACGACATGCGGGCCGGCGAACTGCTGGTGCTGGGGAGGCAATCGGGACCCACCTGGCGGGATCCGGTGACTCCACCGCTGGCCGGCTCGTCCGCCTATATGCCCGGGGTGCGGGTACGGCTCATCGAAGGTGACCACGCGGGCACCGTCACGACCGTGACGGGCGCCCGGTGGCGCAACTGGCCGGCGACCGGGCCGCCGGACGGGTACCGGGTCGAGCACCCGGACGGCGCCGGTGAGCTTGACGTCCCGAGCACGGCCGTCACGCTGGCCGACCCGGCGGAAGGTCAGCGACGCAACCCACCCGCTGCGCCGTCTCGCGGCAGAGCTCAACCTCGGAATCCGCCACGTTCGTAACGGCCGACCAGGTCACTGAGCCGGCTGGCCTGCTCGGCCGTGATCGTGCCCTCCTGTTCTCCCGGTTACCAGCGACTCGACGACGGCCTCGTGTTTCTGCGGCGTTGTTGATCCGCCCGCCGGCCAGCACGTCGGCGAGCACGTCGTGGCGGGAGAAGGGCAGGCAATCGGCGGCGGTGACTGCCCAGAATTGATCGATGTGCGTCCCCGTGGCCCCGCGCCCTGTTCCGGACGTTTGGCCTCCGATCCGGCCGGGGCACATATCCATGACCCAGCAAGCGAACCCGGGAGGTCATGGACGTGGCGAAGGGCGACATCGAGACGTACCACGAGGACGGACAGTGGAAGAACCGCCCGGAAGGCAACCAGCGGGCCAGCACGACGCACGACACCAAGGCCGAGGCGGAGGCCGCGGGACGGCAGACGGCCGTGCAACGCGAGGTCGAGCACGTGATCAAGAAGAAGGACGGCACGATCGGCGAGAAGAACACCTACCCGCGTAGCCGCGACCCTCGGGAGATCGAGGGCTGAGCTGCGGGCGAGCGGTACGGGCGGGTGGCGTCCGGATCTCCGGACGCCACTGCCGACCCGGCGGATGCTGTTGAATCGTCTGCGTGGCGAAGACCATGAAGATCACCACCCGAAACGCGAGCTTCCAGCAGTGGCAGGCGCTGCTGACCAACCGCAACAAGCGCCAGCGGTCGGGTGAGTTCCTGGTGCAGGGGGTACGGCCGATCACCCTGGCCCTGGAGCAGGGGTGGGAGATCCGCGCTCTCCTCTATCCGGACCGGCAGGTGTTGTCCCGCTGGTGTCGGGACCTCCTGGACCGGGCCGCGGCTCCCCGCGTAGCTCTCGCGCCGGAGCTGATGCGGGAACTCGGCGGCAAGGAGGAGGAGTCGCCCGAACTGCTGGCTGTGGTGGCGCAGCCCGAAGACAGCCTGGACCGGATCCCGGTCGGGCCGACGATGCTGGTCGTGGTCTTCGACCGCCCGAAGACCCCGGGCAACATCGGCACTCTGATCCGTTCCGCGGACGCCTTCGGGGCCTCAGGCGTCGTCATCACCGGCCACGCGGCTGACCCCTACGATCCGAAGGCCGTCCGCGCCAGCACGGGATCGCTGTTCGCCGTCCCGGTCGTACGGGTCTCCAGTCATCGGGACGTGCTCGACTGGGTGGCCGCAGTTCGCGCGCGCGGGCTTCCACAGGTTCAGCTCATCGGTACGGATGAGCATGGCGATGTGGATGTCGCCGACCATGATCTGACCGGGCCCACCCTTCTTCTCGTGGGCAACGAGACCAACGGACTGAGTGCCGGCTGGCAGGAGGCCAGTGACCGGATGGTCCGCATTCCCATCGTCGGCGCCGCCAGCTCGTTGAACGCGGCGGCAGCCGGAACGGTGGTGCTGTACGAGGCGTCGCGGCAGAGAGCCAAGCAGCGGTAGCCGCAGCGGCGGTGGGGGCCCAGCGGGGTCGCAGCTCCTTGGCCAGGCCGCCGCCAATCAAGCCCGGCGGGCCCGCGAGCCCAGGCGGTCATGGACGTGGCGAAGGGCGACATCGAGACGTACTACGAGGATGGTCGGTGGAAGAACCGTCCGGAGGGCAACCAGCGCGCCGACACGGCGCACGACACGAAGACCGGGGCGGAGGCGGCGGGCCGGCAGATGGCCATGTCTACTTGAAGTAGTGCCACCCGCCGCCGTCCGTTACCCGGGTCTCGGAGTCGAACCCCACGTCGATGCGCTCAGCATCCGGCCAACCCTCGCGGGAGAAACAAGCGACGACCGTCTCGCGCATGCGTTCGATCTCTGCCAGCAGGTCCGCGTCGTACTCGCGGTCGGCGCGTGCCTTGCTCGGGAAGTACCAGGCGGGCAGACCGGACGGGGAGCCGGCGAGTAAGACCCAGACGACGAGATGCTTACGGTCGATATCGACGGCTCCGTACCAGAACACGGACGAGAAGAGTCCGGTACTGCCGCGAGCAAGCTCCCGACGTGCTCGCTTCACAGCCCGGTCGCACTGCCTCTTCGGTGTCGGTGCGAGGAGAGACACAGCCACATCCTCGCAGAGGATCGAAGCAGGGTACGGGCATCAACAGCCGCCGATCTGGGTCGGTCCCCCGCCGGCGGCCCTCGCCGGGGGAACGCGGACACAACCTGTCGCACTCGACGCAGGTGTCCCCCGTGCTGGCGTTCGCGGAACCGCTTTCGGCTATCACCGCCACCGGGTCGATGAAACCGACCAAATCGGTGCACGAAAGGCATCCTTCCGGCGATCATGGTGCGATGGGGCGACCATCGGACCCGGCACCGGCCGCCGCCCGGCCGAACCGGTGCTGGGTAGCGGACTTCATCCACGTCGCCGCCTTCTCCGGCGTGGTCTACGTCGCGTTCGTTGTCGACGTCTACTCCAGGGCGATCGTGGGTTGGTCCGCGGCGACGAACAAGCGCACTTCGCTGGTTCTGGCCGCCCTGGACATGGGCCTGTGGCGCCGTGACCGCGCCGGGCAGCCCGTCGGGGCGGGCCTGGTGCATCACAGCGATGCGGGCAGTCAGTACACGTCGTTCCGGTTCACCACCCACCTGCTCGACGCCGGTATCGATGCCTCGATCGGTAGCGTCGGCGATGCCCTGGACAACGCGTTGATGGAGTCCACCATCGGCCTCTACAAGACCGAGCTGATCAAACCCCGAGGTCCCCGGCCCAGCCTCGCCCAGATCGAACTAGCCACCGCCGAGTGGGTCGACTGGTACAACAACCAGCGTCTGCACTCCGCAACCGGCCACGTCCCACCGACCGAATACGAATCGATGTTCTACGCTCAACCCCAGCCCCGCGAGGTGGTTGGAGCCAACAGCTGAGGTCTCCACAGAACCCGGGGCGGTTCACAACAAGCGGCCGCGGAGAGCCCCGGACACGATTTTGTCCCAGTGCAGCAATGGCGGCTCGTGGTTCCACCGGAATGGCCGCCCCCGCCCGCAGGCTGGGTCCCGCCGCAGGGCTGGCGGCCCGATCCGTCGTGGCCTCCTGCGCCTGATGAGTGGCAGTTCTGGGTACGAGTCTGAGAGACCCCTCCGCCCACCCCTCACTTCACCAACTACAGGCAAGCAGGTGCTCCGCGCCTGCTCGTCGCTTCCACTACGCCCTGTTGCTGGGGAAACGCGGGCACCAATGGTCGTCGCTGATTGCCAGTAGTCAGGCTGCGACGGCCTAGAGCTCATGCGACCAGGCCCATGGTCATAGAGCGGTATCATGGGCTGTAGGTGCTGCCCTGTACTCGATTCCCGACGCCCCGCAAGGGGTGGCTGGTGTCTACCGGCCGTCCACGTCTCATGAAGATCGCGAAGTTCACAGCAGTCTCATTGCTCGTACTGGCGCTGCTAGTGGTCGCAGCTATCTCCGGAGGGGTGGGAGCGATGGCCTGTAACCTGATGGTTGATCTTGCCGCAGCTGTGATGGCCGGGAGTCGGGTAGAGGGCAGCACCTCGTCGTCACCTACGTGCCGCCCCTGCCCGGTGACCCCGCTTTGTAAGTTCTGGGCGCTCCGTCCGGCCGGGTCCGTCCGCGTCTCCGGCCTGTGCAAAGGCCGTGCTTGATCAGGGAAGGGCGTGACGGACGTCACACTAGCTGCACGGCGCGCCTTTTGATATTACGCGCGCACCGGCAGTTACGCTCGCGCAGGTCACTTCGTTGCGCGAGCGTAACTGCGCGCGTGTTGGTTGATGCTGCCCAAAAAGGTCATGAGCGCTCCCCCGGGACCGGCGCCGATGGGTAACTTTCGTACGGTTTGGGAGGCTACTACTGCCCAAACCGGCTTGACATCCCCGATAGGCTGGCGGTCGCTGCGCGATGCTACGCACCCACCGGGCCGCCAGCCTATCGGGGATGTCGTCGTGGTGCACCGAACAGTCGGCCGCCGACGCCTCGCGCCGACTCAGGCATCCACCACCGCGCGCTGAGCCGTAACCGCCTCCCAGGGCACCCTATGTGACTCATCTCTGTAGCCACACCCCCCGGCCCACAGTATCGTTGGGTGTTAGGAGCATAGTGTTGCCGGGTACTTCGGTACTACGGTACTCTAGCCACTGGAAGGGGGCCCCATGGCCGCTACGTCCGCTCCCATCAAGGTTGACGTTGGAACTGACCAGCTCATTTCTCACGCCGCCCACTTCCTGGGCAAGGCTAAGAAGGACGTCGTAGACGCAGCAGTCCGCGAGTACATCGAAGCGCATCGCAATGAGATCAACGACGGCATCCGTGTAGCCCTAAACCAGCTCGACGGATCACCCAAGTCGGCCGTCTCACTGCTCGCTGGCCTCTCGCCTGACCAGCTTGACGAGTATGGCGGGATGCCTGCGGAAAGCTGACCTTTCATGTCTGGTGTCGGACGGATTTGGGTATTAAGGTTGCCTAATGAGCAGCGAGGCCCAATCTGTCCGACCCACGAAGGTCTGCATTGACGCCCTTGAGCTGTCCACACCCGCTATCAGCGTGCCCCTCCCGGAACTGGATCATCCTCTAGTCAAAGAGGCGCAGCGCCTCCCCGAAGTACACGCCGCTGGAGGCGTAGAACGGATTCTGAGCCTAGCGGATCGGGTTTGGTTCAAGGTCAAGGTCAGTCGCTGGCGCGGTGCTGCAACCCGGTTGCCCGAGGCTGAATCAACGACCTCCGAGCCACAATCCCGCCTCGCCCCTTGGTGGTTAGGTGCGGGCGGTTACAGGCGAGAAGGTGATCCCAGTGACTTCTATGAATCGCTGTCGGCGACTGCTAACCGCGACGGTTCCTCAGATCGGTGGCTCCCTCAAGCCTGGGACTGGAAACGGCTTGAACTTGAGCACATCTATGCATGGGAACATGAAATCCGACGAATCGTTCGCGAACTGATCGCCCGATCCTTGCAGAACGGGTACGCCTATCAAGCGGAGTTCGAGCGCTACAAGGTGACCGCTCTAGCCCGTGCAGAGGATGGCGAAACCTACCTACTCATCGGGACCGAGAACATCGCGGATCCCCGGGTATTCGCGGTGATCATCAACGCCATCCCGGGCATCGACCATAGCAGTTGGCTGCCGGAGCCGGAGGGGGTGCGAGGGCTCGAACCGGGACCCGGGGAAATCATCTGGTCAACCATCTTGCCGCCTGCAGTGGCCGCACAACTGCTGGACACCCTCCCGGACGACTGAAGATCATTAAACGATGCCGCCCGGATTGCCATCCCTGTCTGCCATCGGCCCGTCCTCTTGGGGAGCGGGCCGCCGCCCGGCCCCGCCACGTCAAGCGGACCTTGACAGAGGTTCGGACGCTGGCGGGTCGGGTGGGGGTCTGCTCGGCTTGCCCGGGTCGATGGCAGGCGAGATGGCCTACGGCAACCACCCACGGATCGCGCCCCGCCGACGGAGCCCCGGCCATCCTGGAGCCGGAGCGCCCCCGCCGGAGGCGCCCTAACCGCAACCCCACGACCGCCCGCATCCCGCCGGCGCGGCCGGCGTCCGCTCCCCTACGCCGCGCGGGCTCGTGGCCGCGCGGCCCGGCCGGCTGCCGACCCACCCGACACCGTTCAACGGCCTGTCGTTCTGCGGCGGCCCACCGGGCTTCCCCGCTCTCCGCGCCAGCCGCCAGGCATCAGGCGTGACGGCCGCAGAGCGACAGCGGCAGCGGCCGGCGCGCGCCCAGGCGGCGGCGCGTGCGGCCCGTCAAGGGCCGCCTTGATAGA
>NZ_JBITLH010000022.1:0-39676 GCF_044465125.1 Micromonospora sp. NPDC049836 | reverse complement strand
CAAGGTCGAACGCTTCCACCGCACCCTAACCGACGCCTGGGCCTTCGGCCGCTTCTACTCATCCGAAGCAGCCCGACGCAAAGCCCTACCCGCCTCGCTGCATCACTACAATCACCACCGGCCCCACACCGCAACCGGCGGCAAACCGCCCATCACCAGGTTGACCAACGTCCCTGGGCAGTACACCTAGCCATCCCGTCGGCCTTCGTCCGCACACCGTGGAGTGGGTGGGGCCTGCCCGGTCAAGGTGGAGCACCCTACGTCTGAACGACCTTGACCGGGCAGGCCCCACCCACTCGGCTCTGCCCGGACGGAGGCTGCCGGGATGGCGCCAATCATTCCGGAGCGCCGAGACCCCGCCGGAGGCCCGCCCCTGGGCCGGCCTAACCTTTCCCGCCACGTTGATCTCGCCGACGGACGTCGCACCCGGCGACGGCCTTCATCTGATACACAAGACCCGCCGAGAGCAGGAGGACACCGTGAGCGACCAGGCCCCAGAGGCGAGCGACGAGGACTACATGCAGGAGGACCGGGACATTGAGGAGGCGGAGCCGCAGCTCGACGACCAGTACGGCAATGACCCTGTCGGCTTCTGGGAAGAAAAGCAGCGAGATCTAGTCTCGAGCGCTGTCGACTACAACCTATTCTCACTCTCGGGTCTCGTCCGATCCAAGAAGATCGACTTGTCTCCTAAGTATCAGCGACGGAATCGCTGGACCGACAAGCGAAAGTCTCAACTAATCGAGTCGTTCTTGATGAACGTTCCCGTGCCGCCAATCTTCCTTAATGAGGACGAATATGGGCGATATTCGGTCATCGACGGCAAGCAGCGACTTACAGCGATCAACGACTTCCTCGTTGGGCGCCTTCGCCTTACCGGCTTGGAGGTATTCGCCGAGCTTAATGGCAACGTAATCGACGAGCTGCCGGGAACGCTACAGACCATTCTCGAGACGCGAGCGGCGATCCGAGCCATCATCATTCTCCGACAGTCGGACCCGGACGTTAAGTACCAGGTATTCCAGAGGCTCAACACTGGAGGAATCCGCCTCAATCCCCAAGAGATCCGAAACAGCGCTTGGCCGGGCGCCTTGAACGAGATGATTCTCGCCGAGTCAGCGTCTAGCCTCTTCCACCAAGCTCTCCGTGTTGGCGATAAGCATAAGTCCGCCCTCTACAAGGAGATGCGGGACGCTGAATTCGTGCTGCGGTACCTCACCTTTAAGGATGACTGGGAGACCTTCAAGGGGGGCATGGGCCGCCGTCTGGATGAGTTTATGGCCAAGAACCATGCGATGCCGCCTGCCGATGTCGAAAAGCTCAGGGTCAGCTTCAGACAGGCCGTCGAAAAGTCCGTTGCGGCTTTCGGGGAGTACGCCTACCGACGGTGGATGCCAGAGAAGGCGCAGTGGAGAAAGCCGGTGCTCGCATCGGCCTTCGATGCAGAGATCTTCGGTGTGCAAGATTTCGAAGTATCCAAACTAGCGCAGAAGCAAGCCGAGTTGACCGCTGGTATCAAAAAGTTGTTCGATCACCCTGACTTCCGGGTGGCAATCGACTCAGCAACTAACACGCCCAGCTATTTTCGAGACCGCATCCGGCTTGTCCGCGATATGACCGCCACCATTGTGAACTAACTCATGGGGGCGCTCGAGGATCTGAGACATTCCCTTACTGCTGTAAGAGCGCTCGCAGAGATGGAGGGACGTTACAACGACCCGCCGGAGGTTGTCGACCGACCCGCGTGTTTCGGCCTACGTGGGGCCTGCACCGTTCTTACCGTCGCCTGCTTTGAGTCTTTTCTGCGGACTCTCTTCGAGGAGCAACTCGACCGACTTCGCCATGAACGGATTCCGCTCGTGCACTACGGCGACAAGCTGCGGACCGTCGCCATCTACGCCTCACTCGACCTGGCAATGAAAGGTGACCACCGCACGCGAGGGTCGGAAAAGGTGGACCGAATACCCGATGTACTTGCAGCGGCTAAGGCTATCGTTGCCGACTCATTTCTTCCCCGGGCCTTATCCTCAACAGGGAATAATCCGGACCCAGATTGCGTCAAGCGGATGTTTAACTCTGTCGGCTGCAACGACATCTTTGGAAGAATATCGCAACCGTTCAGCGAGGTCTGGCCTCAGCCCGTGTCACTCGACTACTGCAAGGAGAAGCTCGAGAGTTTGGTATTATCTCGCCACCAAGTGGCCCACACCGCAGATGCCGCCCACGTTCTCCGGTCTGAACTCACCGAGAATGCGCTGTTTGTTGAAACTCTGGCGGTTGTGTTGTCAGTGCAGCTCGAGTCCCACGTCGACGCCTTGATTGCCGTTGCCCGGGCGGCTCATTCCCTCGAGGACCAGCTTCATCCCTGACTATCCGCGTGGCCAAGACATAATCCACTGAGGCCGCCTCGCAACCCGGCCCCTGTGACGACTACGAGACGCAACAAGCCCTGGCCCCCGTTGTTATCAGCGGCCCAGAGCTTCGTCATGTTCCGCGCCGCCGGCGGGCTGGAACCGGCGCGCTGGCGGCCGAAGGCCAGAGGCGCGGCGGCGGCCGAAGGCCAGAGGCGCGGCGGCGGGCCATCGGCCCGGCCCGGGTTCGGCGGCGCGAGCGGCCCCCGGCGCGCCGCCTTGATCAAGGACGGCAAGTACCGCCGCATCCTGCCGGAATGGATCGATGAGTACATCCAAGCCCAGATCGATCGGGAGAAGGCGGCCTGATGCCCGGCAAACGCGCCAACGGCGAAGGCTCCATCTTCCCGTACCGGAACGGCTTCGCCGCCTACGTCTGGGTCACCAAGCCCGACAGCAAAAGAGCCCGCAAATACGTCTACGGCAAGACGCGGGAGGAGGTCCACGACAAGTGGGTCCGGCTGCACCAGCAAGCCAAGGCCGGGCCCGTCGCCACAAACGTCCCTACCGTGGCCAACTACATGACCTACTGGCTCTCCGAGATCGTGGAGCCGAACCTCGCCCCACTGACCTACGCCACCTACGAGACGCTGACCCGCCTCTACATCGTGCCCGGCCTGGGCGCCAAGCGGCTCGACGGCCGCCTGCCCGTGCGGGAGGTCCAGACCTGGCTTAACAAGGTGGCCAAGACCTGCCAGTGCTGCGCCCAGGGCAAGGACGAACGCCGGCCGCCGAAGAACCGGAAATGCTGCGCGGTCGGCCGTTGCTGCCAGGATCTCCCCTCGGCACGGACGGTCAAGGGAATCCGCGCTGTTCTCCGCTCCGCGCTCTCCCAAGCCGTCGTGGAGGAGCTGGTCGCCAAGAACGTCGCGGCCCTCGTCAAGCTCCCACCGATTCGCGCCCGCAAGGGAAAGTCGTGGAGCAGCGAGGAAGCCCGGGCCTTCCTGGAATCGTCCCGCGACAGCGACGACTACCTCTACGCCGCCTATGTCCTGGTCCTCGTGCTCGGCCTACGCAAGGGCGAAGTCCTCGGCCTTACGTGGGACCACATCGAGTGGAACGGCTGGAACAAGCGCTGCACCCCGCACGGCGAGGAATTCTGCGAGCACTGCCGCGACAACCACGACATCAGCCTGGCCATCGACAGGCAGCTCCAGCGGGTACGCGGCCGGCTGCTGCACCGGGCCACCAAGACCGAGGAGTCCGACGCTCCCCTGCCGCTGCCGGCCATCTGCGTCACCGCATTGCGGCGCCGCTACCGCCAACAGGAGGCGGCCAGAGAGAAGGCCGGCAAGGCGTGGCACCACACCGACATGGTCTTCACGACCCGCTACGGGCTGCCGGTAGAGCCGCGGAACTTCAACGGCTCCTACGACGCCCGCATCGCCAACGCCGGCGTCCCGAAGATCACGGTCCACGACGCCCGACGCACCTGCGGTTCGCTGCTGGTCGACCTGGACGTCCATCCCCGGATCGCGATGGCGATCCTGCGCCACGCGGACTTCTCGATCACGATGGAGATCTACAGCCAGGTCTCATCGAAGGCGACACGGGAGGCCCTGCGGAAGCTCGGTCAGAGCCTCGATCAATGAGCCGTTGCTGTACCTCGCTGCTGTACAAGATCAGAAATGGCCACCCGGAAAATTCCGAATGGCCTCTGACCTGCGTCGGGACGGCCGGATTCGAACCGACGACCCCTTGACCCCCAGTCAAGTGCGCTACCAAACTGCGCCACGTCCCGATGCCTCCGCGCGGTCTCCCCCGCGGCAGCCGGTACAGCTTAGCGCAGGATCTTCGCACCGCACGCACTGGCCCCTCCCGCCTCGCGGGATGCCGTGCCGCACTGCCCCTAAGGCGTCCTAGGAGGCTGGTGTGGCGGGGTGTGGGGCGGGGACAGGGCGAGGGCGGGTGCCGGGTGGGCCGGTGGAGGCCGGCGCCACCCGGCGGGGCGGAACGGACGGGTCAGCCGTGGGCCCTGCCGCGACCGCCCGGCCCGAGCTTCTTGCGGGGGCGTACCGAGATGTCGATCGGGGTGCCCTCGAAGCCGAACTCCTCGCGGAGCTTGCGCTCGACGAAGCGCTGGTAGCCGGCGTCCAACGGGCCGGTGGTGAAGAGCACGAACCGCGGCGGGGAGACCCCGGCCTGGGTGGCGAAGAGGACCCGGGGGGCCCGGCCGCCGCGCACCGGGTGCGGGGTGGCCTGGACCAGGGCGGTGAGCCACTGGTTGAGCTGCGCGGTGGGGATCCGGGTCTCCCAACTCGCGAGCGCCTTGCGCAGCGCCGGGGCGAGCTTGTCGACGGCCCGGCCGGTCTTCGCGGACAGGTTCAGCCGGATCGCCCAGGGAATGCGGCGCAGCTCTCGGTCGATCTCCTTGTCCAGGTAGTAGCGGCGGTCGCCGTCGACCAGGTCCCACTTGTTGAACGCGATGACCAGCGCCCGGCCGGCCTCCACGACCATGGTGAGGATCCGCTGGTCCTGCTCGCTGATCACCTCGCTGGCGTCGAGCAGCACCACGGCCACCTCGGCCGCCTCGATCGCCGAGGCGGTGCGCAGGCTCGCGTAGTACTCGGTGCCGCTGGCCTTGCCGACCCGCTTGCGCAGGCCGGCCGTGTCGACCAGCTGCCAGGTCTCCCCGCCGATCTGGACCAGGCTGTCCACCGGGTCGACGGTGGTGCCGGCGACCGAGTCGACCACCGCCCGCTCCTCGCCGGAGAAGCGGTTGAGCAGGCTGGACTTCCCGACGTTGGGCCGGCCGACCAGGGCCACCCGGCGCGGCCCGCGCGGGCGGTTCTCCACGATCTTCGGCGCCTCCGGCAGCGCGGCCATGATGGCGTCGAGCAGGTCGCCGGAGCCCCGGCCGTGCAGCGCCGAGATCGGGTACGGCTCGCCGAGCCCGAGCGACCAGAGCGCGGTGGCCTCCATCTCGATGGTGCTGTTGTCGGCCTTGTTCGCGACCAGGATCACCGGCTTGGCGCTGCGCCGCAGCATCTTCACGGCGGCCTCGTCCACATCGGTCGAGCCGACCATGGCGTCGACCACGAAGATCACCACGTCGGCGGTGGCCACCGCCGTCTCGGCCTGGGCGGCGATGGCCGCCGCCCGGTCCTTGGCGTCCGGCTCCCAGCCGCCGGTGTCCACCACGGTGAACGCCCGGCCGTTCCAGTACGCGTCGTACGGCACCCGGTCCCGGGTCACCCCGGGGATGTCCTCGACGACCGCCTGGCGGCGGCCGATGATCCGGTTGACCAGCGTCGACTTGCCCACGTTGGGGCGGCCGACCACGGCCACCACCGGCTGCGGGCCGGTCGGCTCCTCGGGGTCGACCTCCGGCTCGCGCAGCTCGACCCAGCCGCCGATCTCCTCGCTCATGCCACACCCCGCTCGCTGAGCAGCGCGTGCAGCCGGGCCACGACCTCGTCGATGCCCAGCTCGGTGGTGTCCAGCTCGACCGCGTCGGGGGCCTGCTGGAGCGGGTTGACCTTGCGGGTCGAGTCGAGCCGGTCCCGGCGGGCCAGATCGGCCGCGGTCGCCGCCACGTCGGCCGCGTCCTCGGCGCTGCGCCGCTGGGCGCGGGCCGCCTCGGAGGCGGTCAGGTAGACCTTCAGGTCGGCGTCGGGCGCGACCACCGAGCCGATGTCGCGCCCCTCGACCACGATCCGGCCGGCGTGCTCGATCACCTGCCGCTGCCGGGCGACCAGCAGCTCCCGCACGGCGGGCACGGCCGCCACGGCGGAGACCGCGCCGGTCACCTCGGGACCGCGGATCTCCTTGGCCACGTCGACGCCGTCGACGGTCACGCCGTACCCCTCGGGGTTGGTGCCGATGCGCAGGTCGACCTCGCCGGCGACCTTGACCACCGCCTCGGCGTCGGTCAGGTCGACGCCGGAGCGCAGCACCGCCCAGGTCAGCGCCCGGTACATGGCGCCGGTGTCGAGGTAGCGGGCCCCGAGGCCGACGGCGAGCCGCCGCGAGACGGTGGACTTACCGGAACCGGATGGCCCGTCCACCGCGACCACGCACCGCCCGGTCCGTTCGTTCTGCCCCACCGTGTGCCTCCTCAGCCCCGTACCTCGCGGGTCGCCGGTTTCTCCGGCGCCGTTGAGCGGTTGTGTCTGTCGTTCAATCATCCCGCGCCGCGCGGGCCGCCCGCGCGCGATGCCGCCGGCGGCGACCCGCGCCACCCGCCGGCCCGCGGGCCGCGTCGAAGCCTACCGGCAGCCGTACCCCGAACCTGGGGGTCAGTCACCCACGGCCTTGAACAGGGCGGCGACCTCCGCGTTGGTCAGCCGGCGCAGCCGCCCGGTGCGCAGGTCGCCGAGCTTGATCGGCCCGATCGAGGTACGGATCAGCCGGGACACCGGGTGTCCCACCTCGGCCATCAGCCGCCGGACGATGTGCTTGCGCCCTTCGTGCAGGGTCAGCTCCACCTGGGCGGTTTTGCCCAGGGTGCCCACCAGCTTGAAGGCGTCGACCTTCACCGGTCCGTCCTCCAGCTCGACGCCGGCCGTCAGCCGCTTGCCCAGGTTGCGCGGGATCGGCCCGGCCACCTCGGCGAGGTAGGTCTTGAGCACCTCGTACGACGGGTGCATGAGCTTGTGCGCGAGGGTGCCGTCGTTGGTGAGCAGGAGCAGGCCCTCGCTGTCGGCGTCGAGCCGCCCGACGTGGTAGACGCGCTGCTCCAGCCGCGCGCCGATGAAGTCGGCAAGCTCGGTGCGGCCCTTCTCGTCGGCCATGGTGGTGACCACCCCGCGCGGCTTGTTCATCGCCACGTAGACCAGACGGACGTCGGCCTGGAGCCGCTCGCCGTCGACGTAAATGACGTCGCGGGTCGGGTCGGCCCGGTCGCCGAGCTGGGCGACCCGGCCGTTGACGGTGACCCGGCGCCGGAAGATCAGGTCCTCGCAGGCGCGCCGCGAGCCCACCCCCGCGGCGGCGAGCACCTTCTGCAGGCGCTCGGCGCCCTCGTAGACGGGGGCGTCGGGTTTCGGGGCACGGTCATCGCGTCGCATCGGCAAGCTCTTCTACGTCGTCGGGGAGGAAAGGGGCCAGGGGCGGCAGGTCGTCCACCGAGTTCAGCCCCAGCTTCTCCAGGAACATCGTGGTGGTGCGGTAGAGGAAGGCGCCGCTGTCCGCTTCGGTGCCGCACTCCTCGACCAACCCCCGGGAGACCAGGGTACGGATCACCCCGTCGCAGTTGACGCCCCGGATCGCGGAGATCCGCGACCGGGTCACCGGCTGCTTGTAGGCGATCACGGCGAGGGTCTCCAGGGCGGCCTGGGTCAACCGGACGGACTGCCCGTCCAACACGAACCGCTCGACGTAGCCGGCGTATTCCGGGCGGGTGTAGAGACGCCAGCCACCAGCGGCCCGGCGCAGCTCGAAGCCGTGCCCGGCGGCGGTGTAGCCGGCGGCGATCTCGTCGAGCATCGGCCCGATCCGCTCCGGCGACTGCTCCAGCACCTGGGCCAGGGTCAGCTCGCTGACCGGCTGGTCCACCACCAGCAGGATCGCCTCCAGGGCGCCGCGCAGCTCCGCGTCGTCCAGCTCGGGCGCCGGCTCCGGCGCGGGCGCCGCCCGCCGTCGCCCCCGCCGATCGGGTACGCCGGCAGTGTCACCCCGGCCCGCCGCCTGATCGTGCTGCCCGCCACCGCCCGGCTCCCCGCCACCGCCCGGCTCCCCGCCACCGTCCGGCTCCCCGCTGACGGCTGGATTCCCGCCACCGTCCGGCTCCCCGCTGCCATCCGGCTCCCCGCTGCCGGCTGGATTCCCGGCGCCACTCGGCTCTTCGGTGCTGGCTGACTGACCGGTGCTGCTCGGTTGCGCCGCGCCGGCCACAACCTCGGCCTCGCTGGACGACTCCCGCGCGTCGCTCGGCGCCGCCGCCGGCCCATCCGCCGCTCCGCTTCCCGGCGCGTCCCCGCCCGTCCCCGCGCTTCCCTCAGAGATCTTGGTACGGTCGGGCCCTTCCAGGGGCGTCCCCGTACCAAGATCCGCCTGAACCTCGTCGTCCTCGGAGATCTTGGAAGATTCCGGCCCCTCCAGGGGCCATTTCCTTCCAAGATCTCCGGAGAAATCGGGTTCCACGCCGAAGGCGTGCGGGGAATCCGCATCGGCGGCAGGGTCAGGCACCGCATCGGCGGCAGGGTTCGGCGCTGGCTCGACGGCAGGGTTCGGGGCGGCGTCGGTCGTGGATGCCGCTGCCGGGTCCGCAGCAGGCTCAGGCGCTGCCGCGTCTGCAGCAGGCTCAGGCGCTGCCGCGTCGGCAGCGGCAAGGTCCGGCGCTGCCTCGGGGTCGGGCTCGGGGTCGGGGCGGGGCTTGGGCGCGGTCGGGCGCTCCCACGGGGGGATCCAGGCCGCCGCCTGGTCGGCCAGCGAGTCGCGGCGCTCCTCGTCGCTCATCGGGGTCACTCCTGCGTCGGGGCGGGCTCGTCCGCCGAGGCGGGCACTGCATCATCTGCCGCAGCCCGAGCGGCATCAGCCGAGGCGGGCGGAGAATCAGTGGTCGCGGCCGGCGCGGCATCAGCCGGGGTGGGGACGGGCGGGGCGTCATCAGCCGGGGCGGGCGGGAGATCGGGAGACGCGGGGTCGGTCGGCTCAGGGGCGCCCGCGTACTCGTCGATGGTCAGCTCGGTGTCGGCGTCGGCGTCGCCGGTCCAGCGGACGGTGAGCTCCGCCAGCGCCTGCTCCTGGACGAAGGCGACCAGCCCCTGCCGGTAGAGCTCCAGCAGGGCGAGGAACCGGGCCACCACCTCCAGGGTCATCTCGCAGTCGGCGCAGAGCAGCGAGAAGCTGGCCGTGCCGGCCCGGCGCAGCCGCTCGGAGATGATCGCGGCGTGTTCCCGGACGCTGACCCGGACCATGTGCACGTGCGCGATGGAGACCTCGGGCACCGGCTTCGGGGTCATCGCCTTGAGCGCCAGCTTCAGCAGCCGCTGCGGGCCGATGCCGAGCACCAGGTTGGGCAGCGCCTCGGCGTACCGGGGTTCCAGGGTGACCGCCCGCGGGTAGCGGCGCCCGCCCACCGACTCCAGCTCGGCCAGGTGCGCCGCCGCCTCCTTGTACGCCTTGTACTGCAGCAGCCGCGCGAAGAGCAGGTCGCGCGCCTCCAGCAGGGCCAGGTCCTCCTCGTCCTCGACCTCGGCGGCGGGCAGCAGCCGGGCCGCCTTGAGGTCGAGCAGGGTGGCCGCGATGAGCAGGAACTCGCTGGTCTCGTCCAGGTCCCACTGGTCGCCCATGGCCCGGATGTAGGCGATGAACTCGTCGGTGACCCGGTGCAGGGCCACCTCGGTGACGTCGAGCTTGTGCTTGCTGATGAGCTGCAGCAGCAGGTCGAACGGGCCGGTGAAGTTGTCCAGCCGGACGGTGAAACCGCTGGCCTCCTCGACGGTGCCGGGGTCGGCGGGCACCACACCGTCGACCTCGGCGGCCAGCTCGGCGGCGGCCACCGGGTCGTCGGCCCGGTGCGGCGCGGGCGGATCGAGGGGCGGTGCGGTCACCGGAGAACCGTAGTCCACGGTCGGGGCACCCGACGTTCGGGCTACCGATCCGCCTGGGCGGCGATGACCTCGCGGGCCAGCTGGCGGTAGTTGCGGGCGCCGGAGGAGGCCGGGTCGAGGGTGGTGATCGGGGCGCCGGCCACCGTCGACTCGGGGAACTTGACCGTCTTGGTGATCACGGTCTGGTAGACCTTGTCGCCGAACGCCTCCACCACCCGTTGCAGCACCTGGCGGCAGTGCGTGGTGCGGCTGTCGTACATGGTGGCGAGGATGCCCTCGAGTTCCAGGTCGAAGTTGAGCCGTTCGCGCACCTTGTCGATGGTGTCCAGCAGCAGCGCGACGCCGCGCAGGCTGAAGAACTCGCACTCCAGCGGGATGAGCACGCCGTGCGCCACGGTCAGCGCGTTGATCGCCAGCAGACCCAGCGAGGGCTGGCAGTCGATCAGGATGAAGTCGTACTCCTTGCGGATCGTGCGCAGCACCCGGGCCAGGGCCATCTCGCGGGCGACCTCGTTGACCAGCTGGATCTCGGCCGCGGAGAGGTCGATGTTGGCGGGCAGCAGGTGCAGCCCGGCCACGTCGGTCTTGATCAGCACGTCCTCGGCGGTGACGTCGTCCTGCATGAGCAGGTTGTAGACCGACAGGTCGAGGTTGTGCGGGTTGACGCCGAGGCCGACGGAGAGGGCGCCCTGCGGGTCGAAGTCGACCAGCAGCACCTTGCGGCCGTACTCGGCGAGCGCGGCGCCCAGGTTGATGGTGGTCGTGGTCTTACCGACGCCACCCTTCTGGTTGGCCATCGCGATGATCCGGGCGGGACCGTGCCGGTCGGTCGGCATCGGCTCCGGGATCGGCTTGCGCATGGTGTAGGCGGCCGGGTCGGCCGGGCCGAGGTCGGCGCCGAGCGAGGCCTGCTGCTCACGGAGTTCCGACGTCCAGGTTTCGGCACGGTCCGCGTTGCCAGCCATGTCCTCGTTGCCCCCTCCCGACGACCACCTGGCGTCGGAGCCGTCCGACGTCCCTCGCGGCGCCGCTGCGCACCCCCGGTCCGTCGCCTCTGAGGTTCGCGCCGATGCCGACTGTACGCCACGCGCCAGCAGCGCGTTCGGTACCGGGTCGGCGTGTCGGGCCGGCGGGCGGCCGGCAGCGTCCGAAGAGGTCAGCCGGACACTGATCCGTTCGCGGCCGCGAAGGCTCGCGACCCCGGCTCACTCCTCGCACTCAGCCGCGGGCGCGCGGGTGCGCGGTGGCGTACACCTCGCGGAGCCGCTCCACGGTGACCAACGTGTAGACCTGGGTGGTGGTGACCGAGGCGTGGCCGAGCAGTTCCTGCACCACCCGCACGTCGGCGCCGCCGTCGAGCAGGTGGGTGGCGTACGAGTGGCGCAGGGTGTGCGGGGAGACCGCGTCCGGGCCGTCCACCGGCAGGCCGGCCCGGGCCGCCGCGGCGCGCAGGATCGCCCAGGCGCCCTGCCGGGTCAGCGGGCCGCCGCGGGCGTTGACGAAGACCGCGGGGGTGCCCCGGCCGGCGGCGAGCAGGGCCGGGCGGCCCCGGACCAGCCAGGCGCGCACCGCCTCGACGGCGTACCCGCCGATCGGCACCAGCCGGGTCCGGCCACCCTTGCCGTGCAGCAGCACGGTGCCGGCGGCCAGGTCGAGGTCGTCGACGGCGGCGCCGACCGCTTCCGAGATGCGCGCCCCGGTGCCGTACAGGAACTCCAGCAGCGCCCGGTCGCGCAGCGTGCGGGGCGCCGCGTCGCCGGTGGCGGTGACCGGCCCGGCGGTCTCCAGCAGCCGGACCACGGCGTCCACCGGCAGCGCCCGGGGCAGCCGGCGGGCCGGGGTGGGCGGGCGGACGTCGCGGCTGGGGTCGGCGCCGGCCATCCCCTCGCGCAGCGCGAACCGGTGCAGGCCGCGGACGGCGCTGGCGGCGCGGGCCGCGGACGAGACCGCCAGCGGCGGGTGGTCGGCGTCGCCGGCGCGCAGCCGGGCCAGGTGGCCCTCGACCTCGGCGGCGCCGACGGCGGCCAGGTCGGTCACCCCGGCGGCGGCCAGGGTGGCGAGGTAGCGGTCCAGGTCGCGCCGGTACGAGGCGAGGGTGTTGGCGGACAGTCCCCGTTCGACCGTGAGGTGGTCGAGGTAGCCGCGGACGGCACGGCGCAGGGCCGGCGCGGGTTCCGCGCCGGCCCCGTCCGTCCGCGCCGCGGTCGTCGGGCTGCCCTCGCTCAGCCGATCACCTCGGCCAGCGGCAGCACGTCCACGCCGTGCGCCTCGGCGACCGGGCCGTAGACCACCCGGCCGGCGTGGGTGTTCAGGCCGAGCGCGAGCGCCGGGTCGTTGCGCAGCGCCTGCCGCCAGCCCTGGTTGGCCAACTCGAGGGCGTACGGCAGGGTGACGTTGGTCAGCGCGTGGGTGCTGGTGTTCGGCACCGCGCCGGGCATGTTCGCCACGCAGTAGAAGATCGACTCGTGCACCTTGTAGACCGGGTCGGCGTGCGTGGTGGGCCGCGAGTCCTCGAAGCAGCCGCCCTGGTCGATGGCGATGTCGACGAGCACGCTGCCCGGCTTCATCCGGGAGACCAGCTCGTTGGAGATGAGCTTCGGGGCCTTCGCGCCGGGCACCAGCACCGCGCCGATGACCAGGTCCGCGTCGAGCACGGCCCGCTCGATCTCGTACGCGTTGGAGGCCACGGTCTGCAGGTGGCCCCGGTAGATGGCGTCGGCCTGGCGCAGCCGGGCCACGTTCTTGTCCAGCAGCAGCACCTCGGACTGCAGGCCGAGCGCGATGGCGGCGGCGTTCATGCCGGAGACGCCGGCCCCGATGACCACGGTCTTCGCCGCGTACACGCCGGAGACGCCGCCGGGCAGCACGCCGCGACCGCCGCCGGTGCGCATCATGTAGAAGGCGCCCACCTGCGGGGCGAGCCGGCCGGCCACCTCGGACATCGGGGCGAGCAGCGGCAGCGACCGGTCGGGCAGCTCGACGGTCTCGTAGGCGATGCCGGTGACCTTGCGGTCGACCAGCGCGTCGGTGCACTCCTTGGAGGCGGCCAGGTGCAGGTAGGTGAAGAGCACCTGCCCCTCGCGCATCCGGTGGTACTCCTCGGCGATCGGCTCCTTGACCTTGAGCACCAGCTCGGCGGCGTCCCAGACCTCGTCCGCGCTGGCCAGGATCTTCGCCCCGGCGGCGGCGAACTCGTCGTCGGTGATGCTGGAGCCCACGCCCGCGCCGGACTCGACGAAGACCTCGTGGCCGTGGCGGGTGAACTCGTTGACGCCCGCGGGAGTGATCGCCACCCGGTACTCGTGGTTCTTGACCTCGCGGGGGATTCCGACCTTCACGATGCAGACACCTTCCTTCGGGGCTGCCCACCCCCGACTGCGCGGCGCCGCGGCGGCCCCATTGCCGACGCGGTCCACCGGTCCCGCCGGCGGCAGTCTAGGCGCGTGGACGCGGTCCGAAGGCCAGCACTGTGACATCCGGTGCCCGGTCGTCCTGACGATGTGTCAGGAGTGAAACCGGGCTGTGCGGTGGAGACCGCCTCAGCCGTCAGGACACTCTTCGGTAAATATCGTCCCACCGATCGAGTGCCGGTGCGGACAGGACGGCTGTCGATCACTAAGGTGTCCGCTCATGACCACTCCTCCTTACGCGCAGTACCCGCAGGGCGTCTCCGACAAGAGCAAGGTCGTCGCGGGCATCCTGCAGATCCTCCTGGGCGGTTTCGGTGTCGGCCGCTTCTACATGGGCGACACCAAGACCGGCGTGATCCAGCTCGTGGTGACCATCGTGACCTGCGGCCTCGGCGGCATCTGGGGTCTCATCGACGGCATCCTGATCCTGGTCAACGGTGGCGTCGACGGCCAGGGGCGCCCGCTGCGCGACTGAACGACGACACACGGAAGGGGCCGCGCGGTGTCCGCGCGGCCCCTTCGTCGTCCTCCCCCGGTCTCAGCGGGGCAGCGGTGCCGCCGGGCGGCGCAGCTCGGCGAAGCCGGTCTCCCGGGCCCGGGCGGCGGCGAGCAGCCCGGCCACGCAGGAGGCGTTGGTGATCTCGCCGGCCAGCACCATCCGGACCGCCTCGTCCAGGTCGATCCGGACGATCTGCAGGTCGGCCTCCTCGTAGCGCCGCTCGTGCCGCTGGTCGGCGGGCACCTCGGCCAGATCCCGGGCCAGGAAGACCCGGACCACCTCGTTGCTGAAGCCGGGCGAGCTGTGCAGGTCGACCAGCACGTCGACCCGGCCGGCGGTGAGGTCGGCCTCCTCGGCCAGCTCCCGTACCGCCGCGGCGGCCAGGTCCTCGCCGCTGACGTCCATCAGCCCGGCGGGCAGCTCCCACAGGTGCCGACCGACCGGGTGGCGGTACTGCCGGATCAGCACCACCTGACCGGCGTCGTCCAGCGCCACCACGGCCACCGCGCCCACATGGGCGACCCAGTCGCGGGCCGCGGTGCCGCCGCCGGGCATGGTGACGTCGTCGCTGACCACCGAGAAGATCCGGCCGGACCAGATCTCCCGGTGCTCGGTCACCTCGTAGCGGTGCTCGACCGCGCTCACGCCGACCCCGCCTTCGCCGTGGCGGCGGTGCCGTTGCGGCTCGCCCGCTTCGCCGTCGGGGCGCCCGCCGTGCCGGCGTCCAGGTCGACCGGGAGCTGGTCGGCCTGGGAGTACGCGACGGCGGCCTTGACGAACCCGGCGAACAGCGGGTGCGGCCGGGTCGGCCGGCTCTTCAGCTCCGGGTGCGCCTGGGTGGCCACGAAGAACGGGTGCAGCTCGCGGTCCAGCTCGACGAACTCGACCAGCCGGCCGTCCGGCGAGGTGCCGGAGATGCGCAGGCCGGCCTTGGTGAGCTGGTCCCGGTAGGCGTTGTTCACCTCGTACCGGTGCCGGTGCCGCTCGCTGACCTCGGTGCTGCCGTACGCCTCGGCGACCAGCGAGCCCTCGGTCAGCGTCGCCGGGTACGCCCCGAGTCGCATGGTGCCGCCCAGGTCGCCCTTGCCGGCGACGATGTCCTCCTGGTCGGCCATGGTGGCGATGACCGGGTGCTTGGCGTCCTCGTCGAACTCCAGCGAGTTCGCCCCGTCGAGGCCGGCCAGGTGCCGGGCCACCTCGATGGTCATGCACTGCAGGCCGAGGCAGAGGCCGAGCAGCGGGATGCCGTTCTCCCGGGCGTACCGGGCGGTGCCGATCTTGCCCTCGATGCCGCGCACGCCGAAGCCGCCGGGGATGACGATGCCGTCCACGCCGGCCAGGGCGGCCGCCGCGCCGGCCGGGGTGACGCAGTCGTCGCTGGGCACCCAGCGCAGCTGCACCCGGGCCCGGTGACCGAAGCCGGCGGCCCGGATCGCCTCGCTGACCGACAGGTACGCGTCGGGCAGGTCGACGTACTTGCCGACCAGCGCCACGGTCACCGTGTGGCGGGGCTGGTGGACCCGGTCCAGCAGGTCGTCCCAGCGGGCCCAGTCCACGTCCCGGAAGGAGACGCCCAGCCGGCGCACCACGTACGCGTCGAGGCCCTCGCGGTGCAGCACCTTCGGGATGTCGTAGATGCTCGGCGCGTCCGGGGCGGCGGTGACGGCCTCCCGGTCGACGTCGCAGTAGAGGGAGAGCTTCTCCTTGACCTTGTCCGGGATCTCCCGGTCGCAGCGCAGCACCAGGGCGTCCGGCTGGATGCCGATGCTGCGCAGCTGGGCCACCGAGTGCTGGGTCGGCTTGGTCTTCAGCTCGCCCGACGGCGCCAGGTAGGGCACCAGCGAGACGTGCAGGTAGAAGCAGTTGTCCCGGCCCAGGTCGTGGCGGACCTGGCGGATCGCCTCCAGGAACGGCAGCGACTCGATGTCGCCGACCGTGCCGCCGACCTCGGTGATCACGATGTCGGGCACCTGGCCGTCGGCGTCCGGTTCGCCCATGCCGAGGATCCGCGACTTGATCTCGTTGGTGATGTGCGGGATGACCTGGACGGTGTCGCCCAGGTACTCGCCGCGCCGCTCCTTGGCGATCACCGCCGAGTAGATCTGCCCGGTGGTGACGTTCGCCTTGCCGGAGAGGTCCCGGTCGAGGAAGCGCTCGTAGTGGCCGACGTCGAGGTCGGTCTCGGCGCCGTCCTCGGTCACGAAGACCTCGCCGTGCTGGAACGGGTTCATCGTCCCCGGGTCGACGTTGAGGTACGGGTCGAGCTTCTGCATCACCACACGCAGCCCGCGGGCGGTGAGCAGATTGCCGAGGCTGGAGGCGGTGAGGCCCTTACCCAGCGAGGAGGCGACGCCCCCGGTGACGAAAATGTGCCTGGTCGTCCGTGCTGAAGGGGCCAAGGCCTGCTCCCGTGTCGTCCGTAGCGGTCGTGCGAACCGCCGTGCCGATCAGCCAAGTGATCACGCGATCCACGGGATTCCACGGTAACACCTCCGCGGGCCCGGGCCGGTGCCGCACCCACCGTCGGGGCACGTGAAACCCGGTCCGGTTCAGGCGGTGGGCACCTCCGTCGATGCCGGACGGGCCTGCGCCGGCACCCGGGGCGGGCGTCCGGCGCCGGCGGCCTGCCGCCCGGCGGGGGCGGTGGGGCGGGCCGGGTCGGGGTCCCCGGGGTCGCCGTCCGGTCCGGCGGCGGCGTCCGGGCGGGCCGGGGCGCCCGGTTCGGCGTCCGGGGTCGCGCCGCCGCCCGGGTGGTCTCCCCCACCGCCGGGGCCACCGGCCGGGCCGACCGGGCCCTCGTCCCAGGGCCGGCCGTTGCCGGGCAGGGTGCGGTCGGTGGAGTGGTCGAGCACCCGCAGGGCGGCCAGCGCGGCCATCGGCACCACCAGGGCGGCGGCCGCGCCGGCCACGTCCAGGGCCGAGCCGCCGAGCACCCCACCGAGGCCGGCGGCCACGCCGGTGCCGGCCATGGCGGCCCGGATCGCCGGGTAGATGCCGAACAGCCGCATCAGCCCGCCCCAGGGCTGCAGCAGCGCGAACCAGACCAGCGCCGCGCCGGCCAGGGCGAGCAGGGTGAGCGGGCTGTTGACCAGGGTCTCCATGTTGGCGGTGCTGGCCCGGTGCACGGTCAGCCCGCCGGTGCCGTCGCCGAGGGCGGCCAGGAACCGGCCGACGCTGCCCCGCTCGGCCTCCGCGCGGCGCAGGTCGACCACGGCGAAGCCGATGGTGACCGCGAGGCCGGCCATGGTGGCCCAGGCCAGCCGGCTCACGGTCAGCCAGCCGCCGGAGCAGATCGCGGCGGCGACGCTCACGCCGGCCGTCAGCGCGATCGCGCCGATCGAGTCCGCGCCCAGGTAGGGGCTGCCGACCACCACCACGGCGCCACCGGCCACGGCCACCATCACCATCGGCCGCCAGGCGCGGCGGACCCGCTGGGCCAACCAACCGCCGGTGAGCAGCGCACCGGCGACGAACACCCCCAGCCCCACGGTGCCCAGCCCGGCGTACCGGCCACCCTCCAGCGCGGAGTAGCCGACGACACCGTTGAGCTGAAGCCGGGAGCCGGTGACCACGTCCACGCCGACGACCAGGGTGGCCAGCCCGGCGACCGCGCCGAGCGGGCCGAGGGTGCTGCCGTGCCCGGGGCTGAACCGGACCGCGGCGGTGCCGCCGACGGTCAGCAGGGCGGTCACCACGCCGAACCACCAGCCGGCGTGGGGGCCTCGCCACCAGGGCACCGCGTCGGCGAGCAGAGCGGCCGGCACGGCGAGCGCGGCGGCGATCAGCAGCAGCTCGACGGCGGCCACCACCCGGCGGGAGACCGGCTCGGGCCCGTGCGGGCCGGCGTGCCGGCGGGCCCGCCGCAGCAGCGGCAGCACCGCCACCGCGAGCGCGACCTGGGCGGCGGCGAGGAGGGTGAAGAACCAGCCGGCGACGCGTAGCTGCGCGCCCGCCTCGCGGTCGGCGTCGGCCGGCGCGTCGATCGCGGCCCGCAGGTCGGCCGGGCGGCCGCCGACGGAGACCGCGGGGCGGCCGACGAAGAGCCGCTCGGGCATCGGGCGGCCCAGCGTGGCCAGGGCGGTGGGGGCCAGGTCGACCAGTTGCAGGTAGCCCTCCCGGGCGGTGCTCGGCGAGGTCAGCCAGCCGCGTTCCCAGCCCGGGCCGTCGGCGACCGCGACGTGCAGCCGGGACGCGCCGTCGGTGTCGGAGACGCCGGCGACCAGCACCAGCGAGCGCGGCGGCCGGGCGGCCAGCACCCGGGCGAGCTGGGCATCGGCCTGCCGGGCCTGGGCGGCCCGGACGGCCGGGGCGTCGGCGTCGACGGTGCCCAGGTCGACGATGCTGAGCACGCACGAGCCGAGCAGCCCGGCCGGGTCGGCGGGGAGGACCGGCGCGTACCGGTCGACCCGGCCGAACGGTCGGGCGGCGGCCACCGCCGCGCCCGGCCCGACCGCCACCGAGCAGCGCACGGACTCGGACAGCGCCCCGGGGGTGGTGCCCCAGGAGAGCCGGTCCTGGTTGTAGGCGACCACGCTCTCCTGGTCGGGCAGGTTGGCGCCGATCCCGTCGGGCTGCTCGACGGTCACCCCGGCGGCCGGGCAGCCGCCGACCCGGCGGGTGCCGTTCCAGGCGGCGTAGTTGCCGGCGCCGAGGGTGAGCCAGCCGTCGACGGGGCAGGTCGGGCGGTGCGCGGAGCGGGTGGACAGCGAGCCGATCGAGCCCGCCTCGGCCATCCGCCACAGCGTCGGAGTGCTCTGCGGGTCCACGTCGTCCCAGCGCAGCCCGGCCACCCCGACCAGCACCACGAAGTCGGCGCTGCGGGCGGGGGCGCCGCTGTCCGGCCGGGCGGCCAGCGCGGTGACGCCGAGCGCCACCACGACCAGGGTCAGCAGGACCGGGGTCAGTCTGCGCAGCATCACCGGCGCTCCGTGGACGGCTCGGGCGCCAGCTCGGCGTAGAGGGCGGCCAGCGCGGCCACCGTGTCGGCCTCGGTCGGCCAGGCCGCGGCCCGGTCGGTGGCCCGGCGGGCCAGTTCGGCCCGGCGCGTGCCGTCGTCGAGCAGGTCGCGCACCGCCGCGTCGACCGCGTCGACGTCGCCGGCGGGCACCAGCACGGCGGCGTCGCCGACCAGCTCGGGCAGGCCGCCGACGGCCGTCGCCACCAGGGGTACGCCGGCGCGCAGCGCCTCCTGGGCGAAGAGCTGCCGGGCCTCCCAGTCGCTGGTGACCACGGCCAGGTCCGCCCCGGCGAGCAGGTCGGCCACGTCGGTGCGGTGCCCGAGCAGGGTCACCGGGGCCCGGGCCGCGGAGATCCGGGCGGCCAGTTGGAGGTACGCGGGGCCGCTGCCGGCGATCACCACGGCCGGCGCCGGCTGCCGGGTACGCCACCGGGCGGCGGCGTCGATCAGCACGTCGTACCGCTTCTGGGGGTGCAGCCGGCCCACCGAGAGGATCAGCGGGCGGTCGGCGGTGACCCCGAACTCGGCGCGGACGGCGGCCCGGCGGCGGCGCGGCGCGGGTAGCGTCGGCGCGGCGACCGGGGCGAGCCGGGCGTCGGCGGCGCCCAGCGCGGCGGCCCGCTGCACCAGGTCGGCGGAGGCGCCCAGGGCGACCCGGACGTTGCGGGCGACGATCCGCTCGACGAGCCGGGACAGCCCACCGCGCAGGCCGCCGGCCAGCACGGCGTTGTGCCAGGTCACCACCAGCGGCGCGGCCGGCCGGGCGAGCACGGCCACCAGGCCGGCCCGCAGCCCGTGCGCGTGCACCACGTCCACCGGGGTGTCGGCGAGGGCCCGGCGCAGCGCGGTGACCGCGCGCGCGTCGGCCGGGGTGGGGCTGGCCGGGATCTCCACCGGCGTGAACCGCGCGCCGACCCCGGTGAAGTCGAACTGGTCCTGGGTGGCGGCCGGGCCGCAGACCAGCACGGACGCGCCCGCCTCGGCCAGCCCACGGGCCACCGAGCGGACGTGCTGGCCGACCCCGCCGGTGCTGGAGGCGAGCACCAGGGCCACCGAGCCGGGCCAGTGCAGTGCCGACGAGGCGTCCGTCATGAGGAAATGCTCTCCTTCCCGTCGCCCCGTCCCGAGCCGCGCCCCTCCTCCGGCGTGTCGCCGGGCCCACCCGGGGGGCGTCGCCGCCGCAGCCGGCGGCCCACCGCGGCCAGCAGCGGCTGCACGTCGCGCCGGTCGGTCGACCAGGCGACGGCGAGGAACAGGGCGCCCACCACGACCCCGGACAGCATGCCCTGTAGCAGCGCCTCGACTTTCGTCGGGGTGCCGTCGCCCAGGCCGGCGAGCCAGTGGGAGGTGGCCGCACCGGCCGCGCCGGCGACGGCCGCGGCGAGCAGCCCGGCCGCGCCGGCCCGGCCGACACCGGCCAGGGCGGCCCGCCCGGCGGAGCGCAGCACGGCGGCGATCAGCAGCCCGCCGAGCACCAGCATGCCGCCGGAGGTGGCCAGCGCCATCGCCGGCACCCGGTCGGTGACGGGCAGGGCGGGACCGAGCAGGACGGCCAGGGCCGGCACGGTCAGCCAGCCCACCGCGGTGGCGGCGGTGGCCGCCCGGGCTTCGCCGCGGGCGTAGAGCGCCCGGGTGAGCACCGCGAAGAGCCCGTAGCCGAGCAGTCCGGGGGCGAAGCCGGCGATCCCGGCCGCCGCGGTGCGCGCCGCGTCGCCGGCGAAGAACAGGTGCCCGACCGGGATCGCCGTGCCGGCCAGCGCCGCGGCGCCGAGCAGGCTGAACAGCACCACCCCGCGTACCGCCGGGGCGAGGGTGCGCCGGTAGGTCCGCTCGTCGCCGGCCGCCCGCGCCGCCGCGAGCGTCGGGTACGCGGCCACCGCGAGCGGCACGGCCAGCACCGACCAGGGCAGGAAGTAGATCGTCTGGGCGATGTTGTAGATGCCCGGGTCGGCCGTCGACCCGTAGGAGACCTGGTTGAGCACCACCATCAGGGCGATCTGCTGGGCGCCGACGGTGACCAGCCCGGCCACGGCCAGCCCGCCGACCCGGGCCCGGGCGTCGGCAGGGAACCGGAAGCCCGGCCGCAGCGGCAGCCGCAGCGCCCGCAGCGGGATCAGCAGCGACAGCGAGAGCACCACGACACCGAGGGTGGTGCCGCCGGCGAGCAGCAGCTCGCCGCCCCCGCTCACCTGCCCGACCGTGGCCAGCCGCCCTTCCGCGGCGGTGAAGCCGAGGTAGACGGCGATGACGGTGACGCTGGACAGCAGCGGAGCGAGCACCGGCCAGGCGAACCGCCGGTGCGCCTGCAGCACCCCGGTCAGCACGATGCCGACGCCGTAGAGCGGCAGCTGCGGGGCGAACAGCCGCAGCATCCGCGCCCCGGCCTGCTGCTGCGCCTCGCCGAGGCCGGAACCCTGCAGGGCGACCAGCGGGTCGGCCAGCAGCGCGACCAGCACGGCCAGCGGCACCAGCAGGGCGAGCACCCAGGTGAGCAGGGCGCCGGTGGTGGCGGCCACCGCCCGCCGGTCGCCGGCCTCGGCGGCGCCGGCCAGCAGCGGCACCACCAGGCTGGCCAGCGCGCCACCGGCGACGATCTCGAAGATGAAGTTCGGCAGGTTGTTCGCCACCACGTACGCGCCGCCCAGGTCGCTGGGGGCGAGCGTCCAGGTGAAGACGGCGGTGCGGCCGAAGCCGGCGAGCCGGCTGGCCACGGTGAGGACGGCGATGAGGGCGGCCGCTCCGGCCAGCCGGCCGGCGCCGGCGAGGGGTGCCGGTTTCGTCACGTCAGTCGGCGAGCCGGCCCAGTTGGTCGAGTTCGCGCAGCCCCGGGGTCCGCTGGATCACCTGGGTGAAGCTGACCTTCTCGCTGGCGGCGGTGAGCGCGGCGAGCACCGCGAGCACGCCGGCCCGGCCGGCCGGGCCGGTCCGCGCGGCCAGGCTCACCCCGAGCAGCGCGCCGAGGGCGTTGGCGCCGCTGTCGCCGAGCATCACCCGCTCGTCGAGGTCCTCGCGGACCAGCGCGGCGGCGGCACCGACCGCGCCGGCCGCGATGCCGCCGGACGGGCCGGTCGACAGCGGCGCGCCGAGCAGCATGCCGGACTTCAGCGCCCGGCCGGGCCGCAGGTCGAGCAGATTGAGCAGGTTGGCGGTGCCGGCCACCACGCCGGCGCCGAGGAGCACGTCCAGGCCGCGGCCGAGGGTGCCGGCGCGCTGCCGGCGCGGGTGCGCGGCGACCCGCGGGTCGGCGGCGAGCAGCGCGGCCGCGCCGAGACCGGCCAGGCCGACCCCGACGATCTTGACCAGCCCGGCGGTGACCCGTCCCTCGCGCAGCGCGGCGAGGTGCCCGGCGAAACCCTTGGCGGCCTTCTGTTCGGGGCGCGCGCCGACGATGTCGTCGTAGAGGCCGACGCTGCCGGCGCCCACGCCGGCGAGCAGGGCGGCCGCCCCGGCCGGGGCGCTGCCCGCGCCGAGCGCGCCCGCGGTGGCCGCGCCGACGGCCAGCGCGGGCCCGGCGGCCAGGGTGACGGTGCGGCCGCGGAAGTTGGTGCGCTCCAGGGCCGGCGCGCCCGGCGAGTTGCGTACCTCCCGCAGCACGTAACGGGCGGCGGCCACACCCGCCCCGACGGCCAGCAGCCGACCCAGTCCCACGTGACCCCTCCGATTCGGATACCCAGCGCGATGTGCGGCAGACCGGACAGCCGGCCCGCCGCTCACTGGGGCAGTTTAGGCAGCAGCCCCTGGACGTTGTCACCGACGCCGTACTGGCCGGCCTTCTTCTCGGTCAGCTGCTGCACCAGGGCGAGCGTGGTGACGAGCTGGCCCTGCACGGTGTTGGCGTTGTCGACGGTCGAGATGGTCTGGGCGAGCACCGGGTCGCCGCGGACCACGGCGACCACGTTGCCGCCGGCCGAGCCCATCCCGCCGACCACGATCGCGCCGGTCCGGTCGAACTGTTCGGCGATCTTCACCACCGATTCGTCCTTCTTCGCCGAGTCCTTGTCCACGTACGGCTGCCCGGTGACCAGCACGACCGCCTCGGCGGGACCGGAGATCTTGTCCGCCGGGCTCAGGTAGCCGGCGGTCGCGTACGCCTGGACCGCCGCCCGGCGGTCGGCGTCGGTGACCGGCGGACTGCCGGCCGGCCGGTCCAGCAGCACGTTGGCGAGCAGGGCGCTGGAGGTCTCCACGCCGTGGCTGTTGCTGGGCAGGCCGGCGGTGGGGACGCTGTTCGGGCGGGCGGCGGTGACCGCCAGCTCCAGCAGGTTGTTGTTGCTGTCCGGGTTGATGAACTTGTCCTGCACGTCGATCCGGTCGGTGACGTTGGCGCCGGCCAGCTCGAGCATCTTCACCACGCCGTCGGTGTGGTCCCGGCCGCTGGGCAGGCTCAGCACCAGCACCCGCCGGCCGGTCAGCTTGCCGGGGAGCAGGACCTGGGCGATCTCCGCCGCGAAGTCCTCCTCCATGTCCAGTTCCTTCTGCAGGCTGTTGACCGACTGGCGCATCTGCGAGTTGTCCTTGCGCAGCGAGTTGACGGTCTCCTTGAGTGAGTCGGCGACCGGCCCGTTGAGGGCGGCCGTGCCGACCACCAGGCCGATCGCCAGCGCCAGGAAGACCGCGGTCAGGGACACCACGTGGTAGCGAAAGTTGATCACGCTTGCAGCCTCTTGATCGGTCGTGGGCTAGAAGAGCTGGCCGAGCTGGAACACGAAATTGTCCCACCATTCGGAGACCACGCCCAAATACGCCTTCCCCACGGTGGAGACCGCCACCGCGGAGGCCAGCGCGGCCACCGCCGAGAGGACCAGCAGCAGCAGCGAGGAGCCGGAGATGCTCTGCCGGTAGAGCCGGCTCACCCCCTTGGCGTCGACCAGCTTGCCGCCCACCTTCAACCGGGTCAGGAAGGTCGAGGCCATGCCGCCCCGGCCCTTGTCCAGGAACTCGACCAGCGTGGCGTGGGTGCCGACGGCCACCAGCAGCGAGGCGCCCTTCTCGTCGGCCAGCAGCATGGCCAGGTCCTCGCTGGTCGCCGCGGCCGGGAAGGTGATGGCCGGCACGCCCAGGCCCTCGACCCGGGCCAGACCGGGCGCGCGGCCGTCCGGGTAGGCGTGCACGATCACCTCGGCGCCGCAGCGCAGCACGTCGTCGGTGACCGAATCCATGTCCCCGATGATCATGTCCGGGGTGTAGCCCGCCTCGACCAGGGCGTCCGCCCCGCCGTCCACGCCGATCAGCACCGGCTTGAACTCGCGGATGTACGGGCGCAGCACGTCCAGGTCGGCCTTGTAGTCGTAGCCGCGGACCACGATCAGGCAGTGCCGGCCCTGGATCTCGGTCTGGATCTCGGGCACCCCGACGCCGTCGAGGAGCAGGTCCCGTTCCTGCTTGAGGTAGTCCATGGTGTTGGCGGCGAACGCCTCCAACTGCACCGACAGACCCTCCCGGGCGTCGGCCATCGACTTCGCCACTGTCTCGGCGTCCTGCAGGGCACCGTGCGCGACCGGCTCGTCGCCGACGAAGACCGTGTTGCCCTCGATCCGGACCAGGTCGCCCTCGCGGATCTGTTCGAAGACGCTCTCGCCCAGGTCGTCCAGGAGCGGGATGCCGGCGGCGATCAGCACCTCGGGCCCGAGATTCGGGTACCGCCCGGAGACCGACGGCTTCGCGTTGAGCACGGCGGCCACGCCGACGGCGACCAGCGAGTCGGCGGCCACCCGGTCCAGGTCGACGTGGTCGATGACCGCGATGTCGCCCGGCCGCAGCCGACCGACCAGCCGTTTCGTCCGGCGGTCGAGGCGCGCGGTGCCGATGACCGAGCCCGGCTCCGCGGTCCGGTTCCGGCGCAACGTGGGTAGACGCATCGTGACCATCCTGGCATGTGAGGCAGGTTTTGCTGTCGCGACATGCCTGAGCAGGGCCGCCTACCCAGGGAAGCACACCGGAGCGCATGCCGGTGTGCTTGCGGTCACAAACCCCGGGTCACGGACGCCTTTCCTTGGCCGCCACGGCCAGGAGTTCCTCGGCGTGGGCGATACCCAGATCCGAATCCGGCAAACCCGCCAGCATCCGGGCCAGCTCCCGGGCCCGCTCGGTGTCCTCCACCACCCGCACCCCGCTGGTGGTGACCGCTCCCCCGGTGTCCTTCGCCACCACCAGGTGCCGGTCGGCGAACGCGGCGACCTGCGGCAGGTGGGTCACCACGAGCACCTGGTGGCTGCGGGCCAGCCGGGCCAGCCGGCGGCCGATCTCCACCGCCGCCTGCCCGCCGACGCCCGCGTCGACCTCGTCGAAGACCAGGGTCGGCGGCCCGCCCGAGCCGGCGAAGACCACCTCGATGGCGAGCATCACCCGGGACAGCTCACCGCCGGACGCCCCCCGCTGCAGCGGCAGCGCGGGCGCGCCCGGGTGGGCCAGCAGCCGCAACTCCACCTCGTCGGCGCCGTCCGGGCCGACGCCGGCCTCGACGCCGTTGACCGGCAGGCTCGGCTCGGCCCGCCCGGCCGGCCGGGGCAGCACGGCCACGTCGATCCGGGCGTGCGGCATGGCCAGCCCGGCCAGCTCCACGGTGACCTGCTCGGCGAAGCGGACCGCCGCCTCCTGTCGCGAGGTGGAGACCCGGCCGGCCAGCTCCGCCACCTCCGCGGCCAGCCGCGCCGCCTCCTTGTCCAGCTCGTCGAGGAGGTCGTCGGAGGTGTCCAGGTCGGACAGCCGGTTGCGGGCCCGCTCGGCCCAGGCGATCACCCCGTCGACGTCGTCGGCGTACTTGCGGGTCAGCCCGCGCAGCGCGGCCCGCCGCTCGTAGACGGCCTGCAGCCGGGCCGGGTCGGCGTCCAGCCCGGCCAGGTACGCCGACAGCTCGGCCGAGACGTCGCCGACCAGGGTGGCCGCCTCCTCCAGTCGCAGCGCCAGCTCACCCAGGGCCGGATCGGTGCCCGCCTGCCCCTCCAGGGTGCGCCGGGCGGTGCCGAGCAGGCTGGTCGCGTCCGGGGTGTCGTCGGCCGCCTCCAGCCCGCCGGCCACGCACTGCTGGGCCACCTGGGCCGCGGTGCGCAGCCCTTCGGCGTGCTCCAGCCGCTGCGCCTCCGTCTTCAACTCGTCGTCCTCGCCCGGCTGCGGGTCGACCCGGGTGATCTCGTCCAGGCCGAGGCGGAGCAGGTCCGCCTCCTGGTTGCGTTCCCGGGCGTTGCGGCGCCGGTCGGCCAGGTCGTCCACCACCGCCCGCCACCGGGTGTACGACTCGCGCAGCGCGTCGAGCAGCTTCTCGTGCTCGGGGCCGGCGAACCGGTCGAGCGAGGCCCGCTGCTCGGCCGGGCGCAGCAGCCGCAGCTGGTCGGACTGGCCGTGCACGGCCACCACCTGCTCGCCGACCTCACCCAGCATCGACACCGGCATGCTGCGGCCGCCCAGGTGCGCCCGGGAGCGACCCTCCACGGTGACCGTCCGGCTCAGCAGCAGCGAGCCGTCCTCGTCGGGCTCGCCACCGGCGTCGGTGACCCGGGCGTGCACCGCCTCGGCGATCCGGCCGGCCAGCCGCAGCCGCCCCTCCACCACCGCGCGACCCGGTTGCGCCCGCACCCGCCCGGCGTCGGCCCGGCCGCCGAAGAGCAGCCCGAGGCCGGTCACCACCATGGTCTTGCCGGCACCGGTCTCGCCGGTGATGACGTTCATCCCGCCGGTCAACGGGAGCGTGGTGTCCTCGATGACGCCCAGTCCGGTGATGCGCAGCTCCTCCAGCACAGCACCCGACAGTAGACGCGCCCTGCGACAGTTGGCCAGCCGGCACGGTGCGGGCTGTGGACGCCGGCCGGCGGCGTCGTACAGTTCTGCCCCGTGCTGGACGTGATCGGCCTGACCCCGGGCGAGGAGGAGCTCTACCGCTGCCTGGTGCAGCTCACCACCGCGCGGGTCGACGAACTGGCCGAGCGGCTGGGCCGCCCGCGCGCGGAGATCCTCGCCCAGCTCGACGCCCTGCGCGCCAAGGGGCTGGTGCCGCCGCCCGGGCCGGAGCCCGAGGCGCCGCTGCGGCCGCTGGCACCCGACGGCCCGCTCGGCGAGGCGCTGCTGCGCCGCCAGGCGGCGCTGGAGGCGGCCCGCGCGGCGGTCACCCAGCTCACCGAGGAGTACCGGGCCGGCGTGCGGCGGCACGACGCCGGCCACCTGGTGGAGGTGGTCACCGGGGCGCGGGCGCTCCGCGAACGCCTGCGCGACCTGCAGAACGGGGCCCGCCACGAGGTGCTGTGGTTCTGCCGGGCCAACCCGCTGGCCATGCCCGGGCAGGACAACCTCGAGGAGTTCGACGCGCTGGCCCGCGGGGTCCGCTACCGCGCCGTCTACGAACGCGAGATGCTCCTGGAGCCGGACGCGCTGGAGGACGTCGAGCGGGGCGTACGCGCCGGCGAGCAGGCCCGGGTCCACGACCGGCTGCCCGTCCGGCTGGCGGTCGTCGACGGCCGGACGGCCATCTGCCCGCTGGTCCCCGAGCGGGGCGGCGGGGAACCCACCGCCGCGGTGATCGGCCGCAGCCAACTCCTCGACGCCCTGGTCGCCCTCTTCGAGAGCTACTGGCGGATAGCCACGCCGCTGAGCCCGGCCGCCCCGCCGGCGGACCGGGACGCGGACGGCTACCGGCCCGACGCCGAGGAGGTCCGGCTGCTGTCGCTCTTCGTGGCCGGCGTGCCGGACAAGTCCATCGCCTCCCAGCTCGGGGTGAGCCGGCGCACCGTGCAGCGCCGGCTGGCCGAGCTGATGGCGGTCGCCGGCGTGGACACCCGCCCGGGACTCGCCTTCCAGGCGGCCCGCCGGGGCTGGCTCTGACCCACCCTCGCCCCGGGCCGGCCGCCGCGCGGCGACCCCGGACGGCGGATCGCCGGCGCCGCGGGCAGCCGGCCGCCGCGCGGCGGCGCCGGACGGCGGGTGGCCGGCGCCGCGGGCAGCGGGCCGTGCCGGCGCCGCCCGGGGCGCCCGCCACCCGAAGGCGGGCACCCCGGACGGACCTCCGAGGACGTCCGCGCGGGACAGGCCCCGCGCGGACGTCGGCTCAGCGCAGGCCGTACGCGTCGAGCACGGTCTGGTCGACGGTGTTGCCGGCCCGGTCAGCGGCGTGCACGCGCAGCGACACCGTGCCCCGCCCGGCCGGCACCAGGGCGGTGAACCGGGCCCCCGAGCCGGTCACCCGCACCGCCCGCCAGTGCTGCCCGTGGTCGAACGACACGTCGACCCGGACGCCGACGCCGGTGAGCGTCGACCCACCGGCCGGCTGGCGCAGCCGCAGCCCCACCTGGTGCGGGTGGCCGCCGGCCACCTGGCCGCGCAGGTCCGCCGGGACCTGGTAGTCCACCTGGAGTAGCGGCAGCGGCCGGGCGGCGTCCCCGTCCGGGCGGGCCGAGGTGAACTGCCAGGCCGTCTCGGTACGCGTGGCCCGCCGCCACTCGTCCGAGGAACGCTCGGTGGTCAGGTCCAGCCGGTAACGGGCCGCACCGGGGGTGGTCACCACGAGCGGCCAACCGGCGGAGAGGTCGGCGATCTGCTGCCCGTCCCGGCTCAGCCGGGCCCGCACCGAGTCCTGCTCCTCGCCGTACCCGGCCGATCGGTAGTGGCCGTCCGCGTCGACGAACTCGGCCACCCGCAGGTCCAGGGTGTCACCGGCCCGGGTGGGCACCGGCGCGCCGCCGGCCGGTACGGCCGGCCGGACCACCGGGGCGTGCCAGGTCTCGGTGAGCCGGTCGTCGGCCGCGTACCGCCGCGGCTGCTGGGTGAGGCCGCCGAGCAGCTGCCCCCAGGACCAGGTGAGCCGGTGCAGCACCCGCTGCTGCCACCAGGAGTCCCCGGCGCTGACGAACTCCTGCCGGGTGGTGCCGGTACGCACCATCCGCTGGTCGTCGTTCCAGGAGTACTCCTGCCACGGGCGCCAGCCGAACCGCTGCTCGCTGGCCCAGTCCAGCCCGCCGGCGTCGGCGTAGCGGGCGGTCACCTCGGCGGTGTTGTCCGCGGTCACCCGGTGCACGATCCGCTCCGGGACCCGCCCCTTCGACACCTGCCACACGTCGTACAGGTAGGGGCTGTCGACGGTCAGCGTCAGGTCCAGCCGGGCCCCGCCGGCCTTCGCCGCGCGGATCATCGACGGCCCGTCGTCGTACGCCACCACCAGCGACGGGATCGGCAGCCGGTCCCCGTCGGGCCGCCACACCGTCCACGCGCTGCGGTCCGCCGGGCGCACGATGAGCACCACGGCGGCGCCGGCCGCCGCGGCGTCGGCGATCTGGTCCTCCTCGGCCCGGTCGTAGCTGCCGGCGACCAGAGCCGCCGCACCGCGGACCCCGGCGCGGGCCAGCTCGGCGGCGGTGCCGTCACCCGCCCAGACCAGCGGCAGTTTCCGCCGGCCGGTCGGGGCCGGCGACAGGCCCAGCAGGTTGACGTCCGGGGCCGCGGCGACCGTGCTGACCCGGGCGTCCACCATGGGCGCGACGAGCTGCCAGCGGGAGGCGAACTCGAACTCGCCGTCCCGTACCGGCCGGGTCGGCGTGACGTTCAGCTGCTGGACCGTGCTGAACGCCATGATGCCGTGGTCGATCTGCCGGCCGTTGCCGAAGACCCGGTGCTCGTAGCAGCTGAGCACCGCGCGCTGCTCGGTCGGCTTCGGCGTCTCGATCCGCACCGGGGTGCCCTTGCGCGGGTCGAGCACCACGGTCAGGTCGCGGTCCACCATCAGCTCGGGGTTGGTGACCAGGGTGAGCTGCTCGTCCAGCGGGGCGCCGTGCTCGATCAGGCCCTCGACCAGGTACGGGCCCTCCTCGACCTGCACCTGCCACTGCATGCCGATGAAGAAGATCGAGCCGAGGCGGTCGGACTCCGGGTGCTCGCCGAAGAGCGTCACCACCGGCGCCAGGCCCTCCTTGCCCTGCATGTCCAGCGCCTCGAAGGTGACCAGGTGCAGCGGGCCGCTGCGGGTCAGCCCGACGGCGGTACGCACCGCGACACCGTCCGCGCCGGTGGCCACCAGCCAGCCGCCGTACACGCCGCGGTCCAGCTTCGCCGGGTCGGCGTGCAGCACGACGGGGACGCTGCCCCCCGCCGGCACGGTCACCTCGGTGGCGTCCAGCGACACCCCGTCCGGCTCGGCCGCGCCGCTGTCCACGTTGCGCAGCTCCAACGACAGCCGCAGGGTCTGCGGGGAGGAGGTGCCGTTGCTGTACGTGACGTTCCGGTCGGTGCCGGTGGCGCCGGTGTCCAGCCGGCCGAAGTCGGCGGTGGCCGACCCGTACACCCGCTGGCCCAGCGCCCGGGCCACGTCCACCCGGCCGCCGCCCTGTTCGAAGACGGTCCGGGCGGGGTTCGTCTTCGCGGTGCTGACCAGCGCGTCCTTGAGCTTGCCCGCGGTCCAGTCCGGGTGTTCCTGGGCGAGGATCGCGGCCGCTCCGGCGACGTGCGGGGTCGCCATCGACGTCCCCGACGCCCGGGTGTACGCGTCGTCCACCGGCGTACCCATGGTGGTGCCGGCGGCGCGGGCGGCGACGATGCCGACGCCCGGCGCGGTGATCTCCGGCTTCACGCCGTTGTCGCCCAGGCGCGGGCCCCGGCTGGAGAAGTCGGCCAGGTTGTCGTCGCGGTCCACCGCGCCGACGGTGAGCGCGGCGGCGGCCGCGCCCGGGCTGCCGACGGTGGCCGCGCCGCCCTCGTTGCCGGCGGCGATCACGAAGAGGGCGCCGGTCTCGGCGGTGAGGTCGTTGACCGCCTGGCTCATCGGGTCGGTGCCGTCGGTGGCGGGACCGCCGAGGCTCATGCTGACCACCTTCGCGCCGGAGTGGGCGGCCCACTCCATGCCCGCGATGATCTGCGAGTCGTAGCCGCTGCCGCCGTCGTCGAGCACCTTGCCGATCAGCAGCTTGGCACCGGGGGCGACGCCCTTGCGCAGCCCGCCGGAGGCGGCGCCGCCGCCGGCGATCGTGGCGGCCACGTGGGTGCCGTGGCCGTGCCCGTCCCGGGCGCTGCCGCCGCCGGTGAAGTCCTGCGACCCGGCGATCCGGCCGGCCAGGTCGGGGTGGCCGGCATCGGCGCCGGTGTCGAGCACCGCGACCCGGACGCCGCTGCCGTCCCGGCCGGCCGCCCAGGCCGCCGGGGCGCCGATCTGCGGCACGCTGTGTTCCAGGTCCGCGTGGACCCGCCCGTCCAACCACACCCGGGCGATGCCGGCGCCGAGTCGAGGCGCGCCGGCGGCGGCGCGGGCCTCCGGCGCGCCGCGCAGCGTCGTCCACAGCGCGCCGAGGTCGCCCTTGCCGACCCGCAGCGCCGCGCCGTTGATGCTCGCCAGCGGCCGGGCGGCGGTGGCGCCGGCGAGCGACCGGACCCGGCCGGCGGCCGGCTCCCGGTAGCGCACGATCAGCGGCAACGCGGCCTGCGTGGCGTCGCCGTAGCCCTCGGCGGCCAGTTCCTCCACATCGAACAGGTTGGCGTCGAGGACGCCGGCGGAGACGTACGGCACGACGTCGCTGGGCAGCACCCGCATCCGGCCGTCGGCCTGCACCGTGTGGAAGGTGATCCGCTCCCGGCCGGGACCGGGGTGGACGGTGGCGGCGACCCGGCCGGGCGCGGCCTGGACCAGATCGACCTGATCCCCGGTGATCAGGGTGATCCGGGCGGGCGCGGCGCCCGGTGCGGCGGCGGCCGGGGTCGGGCCGGTGGGGCGGGCGGGCGGGGCGGCGGACGCCGGTGCGGCGAGTCCGACGACCAGCGCGCCGACCGCGCCGGCGGTCAGCCAGCGTGGGGGCCAGTGCATGCGATGCGCTCCTCTGCTCCAGGTTCGACCGTGGGAGGTCGACCGATCGGAGTCTGCGACGGAGATCATCGACGGTCACTAGCCGCGGGCCGCCGCATCGGCGACATGTCGCCAGGTGGACACGGGCGGGCCGGGAGGCCGCCGCGGGGTGTCCGGCCGGTTGCCGGGCGCAACGAGCGGGACGGTCGATGTCGGGGTGCCGGACGAGCCACTCGCCGGTCGGCCGCTGAGCCGCCGCTTCCTCCGACGTCGGCTCACCGGGCCGAGCACCCGGGCGGGGTCGAAACCCGCACCGGGTCCGGCCGTCCGGTCCGCCCGCCGCGGCCGGTCACGACTCGTCCAGCACCCCGACCGTCGCGGTCCCGACCACCCCCTGGCCAGGGCCACGACCGCCGGACCGCGCGTCCGGGCGGCCACGGGCCTCACCGCGCCCCGCCCGGACTCCACCTCAACGCAGCCCGTACGCTCCGACGGCCGTCGACCGACGGCGCTGCCGGCCCCGGCGGCGGGCGCCGTCGGCAGGGCCGCCCGGCCGGTGCCGGGAGCCCGCGCCGGCACGTCGCCGTCGAGGGAGGCTCCTACCGTAACCCGACCGGCGCGCCACCCGGGTACTCCGAATCGCCGACGGCGGGCGGGTTCCGGCGCCGCGGCGGGCTCGCGTCGTCACCCGGGCGACCGGCCACCCGCTGAGCGGCGGATCAGCGACGGCTGCCGCGCCAGCCCTGCACGGGCAGGTCGAACTTAGCGACCAGCCGGTCGGTGAACGGCCGCGCCTTGAGCCGGACGATGCGCACCGGCAGGGTGCCCCGGCGCACCGTGACCCGCGCCCCCGGCGGCAGGTCGTAGACCCGGCGGCCGTCGCAGCAGAGCACCGCCAGGGTGGTGAACGGGTCCACGGTGATCACGAAGGTGGACGTCGGCGCGGTCACCAGCGGGCGGCTGAACAGCGCGTGCGCGCTGATCGGCACCAGCAGCAACGCCTCCACCTCGGGCCAGACCACCGGTCCGCCGCCGGAGAACGCGTACGCCGTGGAACCGGTCGGGGTCGCGCAGACCACGCCGTCGCAGCCGTACCGGGACAGCGGGCGACCGTCCACGTCGACGAGCAGCTCCAGCATCTGGGCCCGCTCGCCCTTCTCGACGCTGATCTCGTTGAGCGCCCACGACTCGATGGTCGGGCCGCCCTCGAACTCGGCGGTCACGTCGAGGGTGAGCCGCTCGTCGACCGTGTAGTTGCGCCCCACCACGTCGCGTACCGCGCTGTCCAGGTCGTCGATCTCGGCCTCGGCCAGGAAGCCCACCTTGCCCAGGTTGATGCCGAGCAGGGGTGCCTTCGCCGGCCGGGCCAGCTCGGCGGCGCGCAGGAAGGTGCCGTCCCCGCCCAGCGCGAAGACGATCTCGGCTCCCTCGGCGGCCTCCGGCCCGGTCACCGGCACCACGCCGGGCAGGTCCAGGTCGTCGGCCTCCTCGGCCACCACCCGTACCTCGAAACCGGCGGCAATGAGGTCGGCGGCCACCGCGCGGGCGTGCTCGGTGCTGCGTCGACGGCCGGTGTGCGTCACCAGCAGCGCGGTTCGGCTCACCCGGACACCTCCTCGGTCGTGGGCTCCGACGGGAATCCCTGCGGGCCCGCGGCCACCACGGCGCCGACCCGCTCCGGGTCCGCGGGGGGCGCGTCCCGGCGTAACCATACGAAGAACTCGACGTTGCCGCTCGGCCCGGGCAGCGGGCTGGCCGCGACGTCGGCCAGGCCCAGCCCGAGCTGCGCGGCGGCGGCGGCCACGTCGAGCACCGCCTCGGCGCGCAGCCGCGGATCCCGGACCACGCCGCCCGCGCCGACCCGCTCCCTGCCGACCTCGAACTGCGGCTTGACCATCAGCGCCAGGTCACCGTCGGGGCGGGTGCAGCCGGCCAGCGCCGGCAGCACGATCCGCAGCGAGATGAACGACAGGTCGGCGACGGTGAGGTCCACCGGGCCGCCGATGGCCTCCGGGGTGAGGGTACGCACGTTGGTGCGCTCGAAGACGTGCACCCGCTCGTCGGTGCGCAGCGACCAGGCGAGCTGCCCGTAGCCGACGTCGACGGCGACGACCTCGGCGGCGTCGGCGCGCAGCAGCACGTCGGTGAAGCCGCCGGTGGACGCGCCGGCGTCCAGGCAGCGCCGGCCGGCGACGGCCAGCCCGCCGGGGGCGAACGCGGCGAGCGCGCCGGCCAGCTTGTGCCCGCCCCGGGAGACGTACTCCGTGCCGGGGTCCTCGCCGGTGACCAGCAGCGGGTCGGCCGGGTCGACCATCGCGGCGGGTTTGCGCGCCGGCACCCCGCGCAGCTGGACCCGGCCGGCCGCCACCAGCGCGGCGGCCTGCTCCCGGGAGCGGGCCAGGCCGCGGCGGACGAGTTCGGCATCCAGCCGGGTACGACGTGCCATGGGTGGTTCTGCTCCGCCTCTGCTCAGGCCTGGTCGATGCTGGCCAGGGTCTCGCGCAGCGTCTCGTACGCCGCCTCGTACTGGGCGATCTGGTCCGCCGGGGAGAGCGCCTCGGCGTTGATCATGGCCTGCACGGCGGCGTCGACCGCCGGGTGCCGACCCTCGCCGATCTCCTCGGCCGGCGCGGGCCGCACCCCGGGGGGCGGGCCGGGCCGGGCACCGCCGGGCGGCGGACCCGGACGCGGGCCGGGCGGCGGACCCGGACGGTACGGCGCGGTCACGACTCGTCACCGCCGGTCGGTTTGCGGCCGGTGGCCTTCCTGGCCGGGCGGACCGGCGCCGCCGGCGAATCCTCCGCCGGGGTACGCGCGACCGTGGCGGCCGGCTTGCGCGCGATCGCCTTCTTCGCCACGGCCTTCTTCGCCACCGCCTTGGTCGGCGCCGGCACGGGGGGCGCGGACACCGGCGCCCCGCCGGCCGGCGCGTGCTTCTCAGCGCTGCTCCGCCCCTCGGCGCTGGTCGGCTCCTCGGCGCTGGTCGGCTCCTCGGCGCTGGTCGGCTCCTCGGCGCCGGTCGGCTCCTCGGCGCCGGTCGGCTCCTCGGCCACCTCGCCGGATCCGGCCGTCTCGGCGGCCGGTGGCAGCCCGGCGGACGGGGCGGCCGGGCGCGCGGCGGGGGCCGGCCCACCGCCGGTCTTCGCCTCGCGCAGCTGCCGTTCCAGCTCGTGCACCCGGCGGGTCAGCTCGGCGACCTCGTCGGCGGTGGCCAGGCCGACCGCCCCCAACGCCCGGTCGACCTCGAAGCGGACCAGCTTGGTCAGCGCCTCCCGGTTGGAAAGGCTTGTGGAGACCAGTTCCTCCGCGAGCGACTGGAGCTGGGCGGCGGTCGCGCCGCCCTGCCCGACGACGCGCCGCACGGCGTCCTGGGCCTTCTTCCGGGGCGCCTCCGTCAGGCCCATGGCCAGCTCGAGGTAGGCGCGCCACGCGTCCTGCATGCCTGAGTCCCTTCCGCGGGGCGGGGTGTGCAGGTGTCACGCTACCGGGCGCCTGGGACGCCCCATTGCGGTACGGTGCCGGGGAACGGCGTGGCGCGTGACGAGGAGACGATGTGGCCAGCGTGGACGAGTGCCGGCAGGCGTTGCAGGATCTGGCCGCCCGGCTGGACCGGCACGCCGAGACGCAGGGCCGCATCGACCTGGACCGCACCCTGGCCTGCCGGATCACCGACCTGGACACCGCGTTCCACGGCCGGCTCGAGGGCGGGCGGCTGGTCGACCTCACCGACGGCGACGACCCGAAGGCCAAGATCGCGCTCAGCACCGGCAGCGACGACCTGGTGGCGCTGGTGCACGGCCGGCTCGACGTGACCCAGGCGGTCGCCTCCCGGCGGGTCTCCATCAAGGCCAACCCGTTCGACCTGTTGAAGCTTCGCAAGCTGCTCTGACCGGCTGCGCCCGGTCAGTCGACCAGGCCGAGCACGGCGAGGGCCTCCCCCGCCGCCGGGGAGGCCGCCCGGACCTGGGCACCGGCGTCCGCCGACCAGGCCACCGCGCAGAGCGCCGCGAGGGCGTCCAGCGGGTGCCCGGCGCCGTCGAGGAGCAGGCCGTCGCCGGTCGCCGTGACCGACCACCCACCGGCGTCCGCGGCACCCGGCACCCGGACCACCGCCGTCGGGTCGAAGAGCCCCGCCAGGTCCAGCGAGGCGTACGTCGGCCGGCGCCCGGCGGGAGCGGCCAGCAGCTCGGGTACGTCGCTGACCCCGGTGAGCACCAGCAGGCAGTCCAGCCCGGCCCGGACCGCGCCCTCGATGTCGGTGTCCAGCCGGTCACCGACCACCAGGGTGCGCCCCGACCCGGCCCGGCGGGCCGCCGTGGTGAACAACGCCGGTTCGGGCTTGCCCACCACCACGTCCGGGTCCCGGTCCAGCGCGGTGCGCAGCACCGCCACCAGCGAGCCGTTGCCCGGCAGCGGGCCACGCGGGCTGGGCAGGGTCCGGTCGGTGTTGGTCGCGTACCAGGGGGCGCCGGCCCGGACCGCCAGCGACGCCTCGGCCAGCTCGGCCCAGCCGACCTGCGGCCCGTAGCCCTGGGCGACGGCGGCCGGCGCCTCGTCAGCCGTGGCGACCGGACGCAGCCCGACCGCACGCACCTCCGCCCGCAGCGCCTCCGCCCCGACCACCAGCACCGCCGAGCCGGCGGGCAGCCGGTCGCGCAGCAGCTCCGCGGTCGCCGCGGCGGAGGTCAGCACCTCCTCCGGCCGGGCCGCCACGCCCATGCCGGTGAGCAGGTCGGCCACCTCGCTGGAGCGGCGCGAGGCGTTGTTCGTCGCGTACGCGACCGCCCGGCCCTCCGCGTGCAGCCGGCCAACCGCCTCCACGGCGCCGGGGATCGGCCGGTCGATCAGGTAGATCACGCCGTCCAGGTCGAACACGACCAGGGCGTACCCGTCGACCAACCGCCCGCCCGTCCCGCTCCGGCCGCGCTCCCCGCGGTCCGGATCGGGACCGGCTTCCCCGGCGCTCCCGGTCACCGGCGCTCCGCCTCCGGCGTCTCGCCGCCCTCGTCCGCGCCCTGGCGAGCGTCCCCGGTGGCGTCCACGGCGGCGGCGCTGGTGTCCGCGGCCAGCGAGCGGGCCTGCGCCTCGGTCAGCTCGTCGTCGCCGAGGTCCGTGGCGTTCCGGTCCCGGTACCCGGCCGCCTCGGCGCCCGGGCCCGCGTCGCTGCCGGCGGCGATGGCGTCGGTGGTGTCGGCGTTCAGCCGGGCGTCCCCGTCGAGGTCGTCGTCCTCGCGGTCGTCGCCCTCGTCGTCCCGGTCGTCGTCGTCCTCGTCGCGGGCGTCGTCGAGGTCGTCCTCGTCGTCGTCCTCGTCGCGGTCGTCGTCGAGGTCGTCCTCGTCCTCGTCGTCGTCCTCGTCGTCGTCCTCGTCCTCGTCGTCGAGGTCGTCCTCGTCGTCGAGGTCGTCGTCATCGTCGCGGTCGTCGTCGTCCTCGTCCTCGTCGTCGCGGTCGTCGTCGTCCTCGTCGTCGCGGTCGTCGTCGTCCTCGTCCTCGTCGTCGAGGTCGTCGTCGTCGGCATCGCCGTGACGGTCGTCGTCGGCCGTCAAGGACGCGTCCGGGCGGGCCGGCACGGCCCCCGGCGTACCGGGTCCGGCGGCCAGTTCCTCGGCGTCCTCGTCGTCTCCCTCGATGACCACACCGTCGAGCTCGAGCAGCCGCTCGGCAGCGTCCGTCTCACCCTCGGAGTCCATGTCGGCGGCCCGCGAGAACCACTCCCGCGCCTCCTCGCGCCGCCCCACGGCGAGCAGCGCGTCCGCGTACGCGTACCGCAGCCGCGCCGCCCAGGGCTCCGACGAGTCGCTGGTCAGCTCCCGAACCTGGAGCATCGCCACGGCGGCGTCCTTCTGCCCGAGGTCCCCTCGCGCACCGGCCGCCACGATGAGCAGCTCGATGGCGACCGCCTGGTCGAGCTTCTCCCGGTCCGCGCCGCGGAACAGGTCGATGGCCCGCTCAGGGCGGCCCAGTGCCCGCTCGCAGTCGGCCAGCACCGCCAGGTGGCTCTGCAGCCCGCTCATCCGGTGGTAGGTGCGCAGCTCGGCGATGGCCGTCTGCCACTCCCCGGCGTGGTACGCGGCCAGCCCGACCGCCTCCCGCACCGCAGCGATCCGCGACGCGAGCCGGCGGGCCGCCATCGCGTGCGCCAGCGCCTCGGCCGGGTCCTCGTCGATCAGCAGGCCGGTCGCGACCAGGTGCCGAGCGACGGTTTCCGCCACCGGCTTGGCCAGCGAGAGCAGCTCCGCCCGTACCGTCGAGTCGAGGTCGGTCGCGACCACGTCGTCCGGCAGCGTCGGCTCCGCCACGCGCTCGCCCGAACGCCCGTCGATCTGCTCGTCCCGCCGCTCGCGCTGCGGGCCGTAACCGCCGCCCGGCCGCCGGTCCTCGCGCTGCGGCCGGTCGCCGAAGCCCTGGCGCTCGCCGCCCCGGAACCCGCCCTCACGACGGTCACCGCCCCGGAAACCGCCCTCGCGGTCACCGCCCCGGAAGCCCTCACGGCGCTCACCGCCGGAGCCGCCCTCGCGGCGCTCGCCACCGCGGAAGCCGCCTTCGCGGTCGCCGCCCCGGAATCCGCCCTCACGGCGGTCACCGCCACGGAAGCCGCCCTCGCGGTCACCGCCACGGAAGCCCTCACGGCGCTCACCGCCGGAACCGCCCTCACGGCGCTCGCCGCCCCGGAAGCCGCCCTCGCGACGGTCGCCGCCACGGAACCCGCCCTCACGGCGCTCGCCACCGCGGAAGCCGCCCTCGCGGTCGCCGCCACGGAACCCGCCCTCACGGCGGTCACCGCCCCGGAAGCCGCCCTCGCGGTCACCGCCACGGAAGCCCTCACGGCGCTCACCACCGGAACCGCCCTCGCGGCGCTCACCACCGCGGAAACCACCCTCGCGGCGCTCACCACCGCGGAAACCACCCTCGCGGCGCTCACCACCGCGGAAGCCGCCCTCGCGGTCACCACCACCACGGAAGCCCTCACGGCGCTCGCCGCCCCGGAAGCCGCCCTCGCGACGGTCGCCACCGCGGAAACCACCCTCGCGACGCTCACCACCGCGGAAGCCGCCCTCGCGGTCGCCGCCCCGGAACCCGCCCTCGCGACGGTCACCGCCACGGAAGCCCTCACGGCGCTCACCGCTGGAACCGCCCTCACGACGGTCGCCACCACGGAAACCACCCTCGCGACGGTCACCGCCTCGGAAGCCACCTTCGCGGTCGCCACCGCGGAAGCCGCCCTCCCGGCGCTCGCCACCACGGAAACCACCCTCGCGGTCACCACCACGGAAGCTCTCACGACGGTCACCGCCCCGGAAGCCACCTTCGCGGTCACCACCGCGGAAGCCGCCCTCCCGGCGCTCGCCACCACGGAAACCACCCTCGCGGTCACCACCACGGAAGCCCTCACGACGGTCACCGCCCCGGAAGCCACCTTCGCGGTCACCACCGCGGAAGCCGCCCTCCCGGCGCTCGCCACCACGGAAACCGCCCTCACGACGGTCGCCACCGCGGAAGCCACCGTCGCGGTCGCCGCCACGGAAACCACCTTCGCGACGCTCACCACCGCGGAAACCCTCACGACGGTCGGCGCCGAAGCCGCCCTCACGGCGCTCACCGCCGGAGCCGCCTTCACGACGGTCGCCACCACGGAAACCACCGTCGCGGCGCTCACCGCCACGGAAACCACCGTCGCGGTCACCGCCACGGAAGCCACCCTCACGGCGGTCGCCGCCCCGGAAGCCGCCCTCGCGGTCACCGCCACGGAAGCCGCCCTCACGGCGGTCGCCACCACGGAAACCACCCTCGCGGCGCTCACCGCTGCGGAAACCGCCCTCCCGGCGCTCGCCGGAGCCGCCCCGCGAGCCGCCGCCCGGGCGGTCGTCGCGGCTGCCCCGGTACGACGGACGATCGTCGCGGCGGGCGTCGTCGCGCCCCGGCCGGCGGTCGGCGCGGTCCTCGTCGCGGCGGGGGCGATCTCCGCCCTGCGGTCCTGAACTCACGGGTACATCCTTCCTCATTGCGTCCGGTCCGGACGCTAACGCAGTCGAGGGCCGACCCTACTGGGGCGGCCCTCGACTGAAAGATTGTCCGGCGGTGTCCTACTCTCCCACACCCTCCCGAGTGCAGTACCATCGGCGCTGGAGGGCTTAGCTTCCGGGTTCGGAATGTT
>NZ_JBITLH010000021.1:0-41475 GCF_044465125.1 Micromonospora sp. NPDC049836 | reverse complement strand
GCCAGCAAAAACTGACCAGTCCGGGGTATAAAACAATTGGCACTGGCTTTACAAGCACCCTGTTGAGTTCTCAAAGAACAACCACACACCATCGGGAAACCCCACACCGTGGAGCCCCCATCCGGGGCAAGCCATTCAACCGCACCCATCCGCTCTCGCGCCGGGCACTTTTACTACGTTACCTCACCGTCTCTGCCGTGTCAAACCGTGTGTCCCGGTCTGTCGTGCTTCATACGGGTTGGCGCCGCTGACCTCGCGCAGCGCTGAACGTTGCGATTGATCATCGGATTTGGCAGGCCGGCCGCTGCGGTTTCCCGCGGCTCGCCCGTGTCCCTGCCGGTCGACAACCTTACCCGGTCGGTTCCGCTCCGCCAAATCCGCCCCTACGGCGTGTTCGGCGGGCCCCGCCCGCTCCGGTGCCTTGCGAGATCTTACCTCTCAAGGTCCCCGGACCATCAGCGGATCGGGCCTCCGGGATCGTCGTCCCGTTTGCCCCGTTCCGCGCTGGCAGAGAGAAAGTTACGCGGCTGTGGGTTTGATCGTCAAATCGGGGGGTAGCGACCCGCCTCACACCCGCTGCGCAACGACGTCTCCCCTGCTCAACCGCCTGACCGCCGGACAAGCCGACCGAGTCTGAGCGCATTGGCCGCCGCTTGACCGTCCGACAGCCCGCCGGAGCCCGAGCGGGCGGCCCGACCATGCCGGGGCGAGCGAACGTGTTGGCGGCCCGCAGCACGGCCAGCTCAACTCAGTTGCTCCGCCGGCGCCGAGCCGCGAGCCAGCCCCGGACGCCGAGGGCGCCGGTGGTCGTACCGATGACGAGCGACGCCACGATGAGCAGCGCGTGCACCCAGAGGAAGCTGGTGGCCGCGCCCTCGCCGACCGTTCCGGTCGACCAGGCCCGCGGGTCGTTCCAGATGGCGACCGCGAACCTGGGCCAGATCACCCAGGTCCAGACGCCGACGCCCACCAGGAAGAGCGACCAGCCGCGGGAGAGCACCATGGCTGGCCAGTATGCCAGCGGGAGCCGGCGGCTCTCCCCGTCCCCGGCCACGCGCGCAGTACAGCTCACATCGGTTCACGGGCTCCCGTCGCCGACCCGGACACCGCCACCGGCCGGCCGCTCCTTGAAGGAAACGGCCGGCCGGCGCACGGCTGGCGAAGGTCGGCACGGCATGAATGACGATGGCTAGCCCGCACACGGATCACGATGGCCAGCCCACGCAGGGGCAGGAAAGAGGGCGGCCGGCCCGGGCACCGAAGAGAACCGCCCCGAGGGCGGGCTCAGAAGCAGGTCACCGCCCCGCCGATCGCCGGGTTCGCCCGGTCGTGGCGGTGCAGGACCCCGGCCGGGTCGGTCATCGCGCCGCCCCAGATGGCGCAGCCGCCGCGGACGTACCCGCGGACCGGGCCGGCGGCCCAGAGCCGGTGGCCCTCGTCGACGACGGGGGTGGTCGCCTCCGGGTCCAGGTAGACCTGGGTCCGGGTGAGCACGCCGGCGTACGCGGACTTCAGGGTGACCGCGCAGCCGTACCCGGTGAACGGGTTGTGCAGCAGGTGGACGGTGCCGAGCAGCCGGCCGGTGGCGGCGTCGTGGATCGGGTCCTGGTCGACGGCGGTGAAGCCCGGTCCGCAGAGCGTCGCCGCGGGGTACGGGTCGGCGGCCGCCGCTCGGGCCCCGCCGGCCGGCGTCCACGTCAGGACCGCCGCCACGGCCGTCGTGAATCCGATTCGTCGAATGGTCCGCCGCATCTGTGCTTCCTTTCCTCGACCCTGTCCGGATGCCCCAGAATGGTCATCGCCGGGCCGGGGAACGAATGTGCGTGGCGGACACCTTGGCCCGGACCGTGGTGTGCCGGACGGCCGGTGGGCCGTCGCTGACCTGGACGGGAGCCCGGCACGGAATCGGATGCCGTCGATTATGAGGTATCTCGCAGAAACGCGTGTCGATGGCCGCTGAATTGCGTCGGTGTTTCCGCCATCGGGCCGAGGGGCACTGTTTCGGGTGCGACCGACACGACGGAGGTGTGCCATGCAGCCGTTCAATCCGTGGACCTGGCGGGATCCGTCCGCCCTCGCCGGCGGCTACGACCAGACCAGCCCGGACGACGTACCCCGGCAGCGGCCGGCGGGTGACGGCGGCGACGGTCCGGACGCGCCGGGCCCGGGCACCCCGATCGACCTGACCGGCTACCGGGTCGAGGCGACCGACGGTCGGATCGGCTCGGTCACCCGCGCCGACACCGGCGCCGGATACCTCGTGATGGAGACCGGGCCGTGGATCTTCGGGAAGACGGTGCTGCTGCCGGCCGGCACGGTGGCCCGGGTCGACCACCTGGACCGGGTCGTGCACGTGGACCGCACCCGCGAGCAGGTCAAGGACTGCCCGGCCGTCGACCCGGAGGACCTCGACCGGGCCGAGTACCGCGACCGGGTGGGCCACTACTACGCCGAGAGCTACCGGCAGGGCTGAGCCGCGCCGCGCGCCGACCACCGGGCCCGGCGCGCGGCGGAGGGCGGCGGAGGACGGCGGGCGGGCCGGGTGGGCGGTTACCCTGTCAGGCATGGTCCGGCCGAGCACCTGCGCCCCGGAGACCGTCGACGGTCTCCCGGTGGCTGCCGCTCCGGTGCTCCCGGCCCGTGCCGACGACGGTCGGGAGCAGATTCTCGACGTACTCCGTGCCGGTGGACTGCGGTTCCGCGCCGGCGGGCGATGGCGGCGCTCGTTCTGACGAGCCGACTGCACTGATCCGGGCACACCCCGGGTCCTTCCGCGCGCCCGCGCGTCCTCAGCCACCCGCACGAAAGGCGTACCACCATGTCCACGACCCGCATGCTCACCGGGGACCGCCCCACCGGGCGGCTGCACCTGGGCCACCACGTCGGCAGCATCGCCAACCGGGTGCGACTGCACCAGCGGTACGAGAGCTTCTTCATCATCGCCGACCTGCACATGCTCACCACGAGGAATACCCGCGAGGACATCGAGCGGGTGTCCCGTAACGCCCGGGAGATGGTCACCGACATCCTCGCCGCCGGCGTCGAGCCGGACCGGGCCACCTTCTACCTGCAGTCGGCGATTCCCGAGGTCGGCGACCTGAACACCCTGTTCCAGAACCTGGTCACGGTGCCCCGGCTGGAGCGCGTCCCGTCGCTGAAGGAGATGAGCCGGGACGCCGGCAAGGAGGAGATGCCGTACGGGCTGCTCGGCTATCCCGTCCTCCAGGCCGCCGACATCCTCTGCGTCAAGGGGCAGGCCGTCCCGGTGGGGAAGGACAACGCCGCACACGTGGAGGTGACCCGGGAGATCGCCCGGCGGTTCAACCACCTCTACGGCGAGGTCTTCCCGGTGCCCGAGCTGATCATGTCGGAGACGCCCACCCTGATCGGCACCGACGGCCGCGGGAAGATGAGCAAGAGCAGGGGGAACGCCATCGCCCTCTCCGACGACGCGGCCACCGTCCGGCGCAAGGTGCTGGGGATGTACACCGACCCGAACCGGGTTCGCGCCGACGTGCCCGGCACGGTGGAGGGCAACCCGGTCTTCGCGTACCACGACGTGTTCAACCCGGACCGGGCGCAGGTCGAGGAGCTGAAGGCGCGGTATCGGGCCGGCCGGGTCGGTGACGTCGAGGTCAAGGAGGCGCTGGCCGGCGCGCTCAACCGGTTCCTCGACCCGATCCGGGAGCGGCGGGCCCGGTTCGAGGGACAGCCCGGCCTGGTCGACGAGCTGATCTTCCAGGGCACCGAACGGACCCGGGCCGAGGTGCACCGCACCCTCGTCGAGGTTCGCCGGGCGATGGGCCTGACCAGCGCGTACACCCAGCTGCGCCGGCGGGCCGAGCGCTACCGCAAGGCGGTCGCCGCGCCGGCCTGAAGTTTCCGGGTACGCCGGCCGGCCGGTCCGGGTACGCGCTTGCGCCACCCCCGGGCCGGCCGGTTAGGCTGCTCCACATGACCAGCTCGCACGCGTTCCCGACGGCGTCCCCCGACGTCCTGTTCGGCGCGCTGCGACGCCGGCGGTCCCGCGACCGCCTGCGCTGAGCATTCCTCACCTGCGACCGGCGGATCGAGCCGCCGGTCATCGCCGATCGTCCTCGGTCCGCCCGCATCCCAAGTCCGTGATCCGCCGGAGGCGGATCCGAGCGAGATCGGCGTACCCATGGATCTGGAGAAATTGCTGACCGACCGGCTCGCGCCGGCCTTCGCGACGGTGGCCGGTGGGCCGGTCGACCCGGTCGTGCGGCGCTCCCAGCGCGCGGACTTCCAGTCCGACGCCGCGCTGGCGCTGGCCCGGCGGCTCGGCCGGCCGCCCCGGACGATCGCCGCGGAGGTGCTGGACCGGGCGGACCTGGCCGACCTCTGCGCGGCGGCCGAGGTGTCCGGACCGGGGTTCCTCAACCTGACCGTCGCCGACGGGGCCCTGGCCGGACTCGTGTCGGGGCTCGCCGCCGACCCGCGGCTCGGCGTGCCGCGGATGGCCACGCCGGACACCGTGGTGATCGACTACTCGGCGCCGAACGTGGCCAAGGAGATGCACGTCGGTCACCTGCGCTCGACCGTGATCGGTGACGCGGCGGCCCGGCTGCTGGAGTGGCTGGGGCACCGGGTGGTGCGGGCCAACCACCTGGGCGACTGGGGGACGCCGTTCGGGATGCTGATCGAGCACCTGGTCGACCTGGGCGGCGCCGAGGCGGCGCACGAGTTGTCGATGGGCGACCTGGACTCGTTCTACAAGACGGCCCGGGCGAAGTTCGACGCCGACGAGGCGTTCCGCGAGCGGTCCCGGCGGCGGGTGGTGGCGTTGCAGGGCGGCGACGAGGCCACGCTGCGGCTGTGGCGGCTCCTGGTCGAGCAGTCCGAACGCTACTTCCTGACCGTGTACGACCTGCTGGACGTCACTCTGACCGAGCGCGACTTCCAGGGGGAGAGCAGCTACAACGACCTGCTCGCCCCGGTGGTGGAGGAGCTGGACCGGCTCGGGCTGCTCCGGACCAGCGACGGTGCGGCCTGCGTCTTCCCGCCCGGGCAGGTGGGCCGGGACGGCGAGCCGCTGCCGCTGATCGTGCGCAAGTCCGACGGCGGGTACGGCTACCCGGCCACCGACCTGGCCGCGATCCGGCACCGGACCGGGACGCTGGGCGCCACCCGGCTGCTCTACGTGGTGGGGCTGCCGCAGCGGCGGCACTTCGAGATGGTGTACGCGGCGGCGGCGCAGGCCGGCTGGCTGGTGGCGCCGGTCCGCGCGGAACACGTCGGGTTCGGCTCGATCCTCGGGCCGGACGGGCGGATGCTGCGCAGCCGGGCCGGCGAGTCGGTGAAGCTGGTGGGCCTGCTCGAGGAGGCGGTGGCCCGGGCGACCGCGCTGGCCCGGGAGCGGAACCCGGAGCTGGGCGAGGCCGAGGCGGCCGAGGTGGGCCGGGCGGTCGGCATCGGCGCGATCAAGTACGCCGACCTTTCCAGCGATCGGCACAAGGACTACGTACTGGACTGGGAGCGGATGCTGTCGCTGGACGGCAACACCGCCCCCTACCTCCAGTACGCGTACTCCCGGATCCGGTCGATCTTCCGGCGGGCCGGGACGGCGGCCCGGCCGGACGCGCCGGTCAGCCTGGCCGAACCGGCCGAGCGGGCGCTCGCGTTCGAGCTGGTCGGCTTCGCCGCCGTGGTGACCGAGGTGGAAGGCAGCCTGGAGTTCCACCACCTGGCCGGCTACCTGTACCGTCTCGCGGCCGCGTTCAGCGCCTTCTACGAGCGCTGCCCGGTGCTGCGGGCGGACGGTCCGGTCCGGGAGAGCCGGCTGGTGCTCTGCGACCTGACCGGGCGGGTGCTGCGGCAGGGCCTGCACCTGCTCGGGATCCGGTCGCCCGAGCGGCTGTAGCGGATCAACCGTTCGGCGGCACCTCCCGTCGAAGATCATCGAGGTACGCTGCCGCTGCTTGCGCTGCGTTCCGCGCGCACCTGTTCCAGGAGGACCTCTTTGGGTCGCAGTCTTCGGGCCGGCTTCCTGGCGAGCACCCTCGCCCTCGGCCTGCTGGTCGTTCCGGCCGCACCGGCCGTCGCCGCCGGCGCCACCGCCACCCCCACCGCCACCGCACCACGTGAGATCGCCGTCTTCCCGGCGAACGAGCCGACCGCGCCGGCTCACGAGGCGATCATCTTCGCCGGGACGACCGGCTTCCTGCGCCGCCACGACGCGTCCACCGACTACCTGTGGACCCGCTACGACACCGGGGCGACGGTGGTCGTCGGGGACCTCGCCGGACTGGCCCCGACCGCCCTGAAGCCGGCGGGCGGGGACCTGATCTCCATCCGCACCCAGGTGCCGGCGAAGCCGGCGCCCGGCCGAGTGAGCGTGCTCGACCTGTCGGACCAGACCTGGCAGCAGTGGGCGGTGCCGACCGGCTCCAACGGCTACACGATCGCCGGCATCTACGGCGACATCATGATCGGCCAGCAGTGGGTGAACGGCGCGCTGGGCGGGCCGCGGCTGCTCACCTTCGCCGCCGACGGCACGATCGCGAGCAGCACGCCGGTCACCGTGCCCGAGGGCGCCCGCCCGAGCAGCGTCAACGTCGCGGTCGCCGGCGACCTGACCTCCGCCGTCGTCGGGTACCAGGACGGCACGGGGAGCCACTGCGGCCTGCTCGACTTCGCCACCGCCCGGATCGTTCCGGTGCCCGGGTCCCCGGCCGCGAACCTCGGCGGCATCGTGTGGCGGCTCACCGGCGACACGCTCGGCTGGGCGTCCTACTCGACCGACGGCGGCAGCTACTCGCTCTACTCCCGCAGCGGCCTGGCGGACGGCACGAACACCGGCGCGCGGACGCTGTCCGCCCCGTACGACACCATCCAACGGTCGGTGATCGTCGGTGACGGCTTGGTCGTCTCGCGATACGCCAGCGGGTGGGGAGCGACGACGGAGCCGGCGGTCGCCGTGCCCGCGGACGGTGGTGCCGGCACGACCGTGCTGCCCCGGGTCGACGCGGAGAACACCGCCCTGGTCCAGGCCCCCGACGGCACGGCCCTGGTCGTGGGCGGCACGGGGCCGCGGGACTGGGCGGTGCGCCGGATCACCGGGCAGCCGGGCGGGACGCCCACCACCACACCGCTGCTGCCGGTGCGCAACCCGGTGACCACCGCCGGCCTGCTCTACCACCAGGGCCTGGTCCGGCACGTGCAGGCTCAGGTCGTGCCGCCGTACACCGCCGCGAGCCAGTACGCGATCTACAACCACCCGATCGTCACGGACCGCTCGATCATGGCCATCGGGACGACGATCCCGCATCCTCCGGCGTCCTGCGCGGCCGCCGCCTCCTGCGTCCGGCTGCTGGAGGGCAACGGGGAGGGTGCGGTCTATCTCGCCTCGGCGAGCGACGGCAGCACGGACAAGCTGTACAGCTTCGAGAACCTTCCGTTCAGTTACAGCACGACCGAGCTGCCCACCCATCGCGGGCAGGTCGTCGACGTCGGCAACCGGCTCATCGTGGTGAACGACGGCACCACCAAGGACCAGTACCTCGTCGACCGGATGTACGGCACGACGACCCGGCTCGGGTCCGTCACCGGTGCCGCCCTCTGGTTCGACACCCTGTGGCGGTCCACCGGCACGGCCGGCCAGCTCACCTCAGTCGACCGGAAAACGCGCGCCGCCCGCACCGTCGCCACCGGCGCGCAGTGCGTGCCCACCGAGTTGCAGACCAGCGTGCACTGGCTCTACTGGTCCTGTGGGGCCACCGGGCCGGCCGGCGTGTACGACCTCGACACCAACCGCAACCTGAGCCTGCCCGCCGGGCCGGTGCTGCTCGGTGACGGCTTCGTGGTCCGGCACGACGGGGCGGGCCTCCAGCTCACCGACTTCCACGACGGCACCGTGCACGCGCCGGTGAAGCTGGCCGACCTTCCCGCCGGCAGCCTGAGCGACGACCGCCGGGTCAGCTGGGCGGTCGACCGGCACGGTTCCGGGGTCGCCTACGCCGACGCCGGCAACGCCGTGCACGTACTCGACACCGGCGTGCCGGCCAGCCGCGTCCGGGTGGGCTCCTTCTTCGTGAACGGCGCCGTCCTGCCGCGCGATCGGACCTCCGGGTTGAACGGTTCGTTCCAGCTGACCCGCCCGATCAACGGATGGCTCCTGACCGTCACCCACAAGTGGAGCCGCAAGGTCGTCTACACCCGCAGCGGCGGCGCGGTCCGGGACCGCCTCGTGGCCGACTGGGACGGCCGGCTCGCGGACGGCACGCCGGCGTTGAACGGCCCCTACCGGTACACGTTGACCGCCACCACGCAACCCGATGCCGGCGCGGTGCTCCTCGCGTCCCGGGGGATCGCCGTCGGCTGCGGCACCTTCCCCTTCCACGGGTACGACTGCTACGGCGGCTCGGCGCTGCTCGCCGTGAAGGCGGACGGCGAGGGTCACTGGTACGGCACGCGGCAGGACGGCGTCGTCCCGGGCCGGTTGAGCGACAACGGCCAAACCGAGACCTGGTGCGTGAGTTGCCGGGGCACGCTCATCGTGCCGTTCGGTGACTACAACGGCGACGCCCTGCCGGACCTGCTGGTCCGCGACGAGAACGGGTACCTGAGGGCGCATCTGGGCATCGGCCAGCTCAGCTTCGGGAGCAGGACGACGAAGAGCCTGGGCAGCGGCTGGGGGTCGTACCGCTCGATCCTGGCGCCCGGTGACGTGAACAGCGACCGCCACGACGACATCCTGGCCATCGACGGGTCCGGCCGGCTCTGGCTCTTCACCACCACCGGCACGGGCGGCTTCGCGGCCCGGGTGCAGGTCGGCTCCGGCTGGGACAGGTACGCGCGGGTGGTCGGCGCGGGCGACCTCAACGGCGACGGCCACGGCGACCTCGTCGCCATCGACGGGACCGGGGTCATGTACCGGTACCTCAGCAACGGCAGGAAGGGCTGGAGCAGCGGGGTACGCGTCTCCAGCGGCTGGAACGGCTACAACGCGGTGATCCCGATCGGCGACCTCAACGAGGACGGCCGCAACGACCTGCTGGCCCGGGACCCGTCCGGCTACCTCTGGCACTACGCCGGCCTCGGCAACGGCACCTTCGCCGCCCGGGTCAAGGTGGGCACCGGCTGGAACATGTACAAGACGATCTTCTGAGGCGGATCGTGCCCGCCGGCATCCCGGACCTCCCGCCGTCCGGGGTGCCGGCGTACGGTCGGTGTCTCACTGATCGATTATGGACAGGAGCCAGGCTGGCAATATGTTAGTCTGCCTCGGCTATTGATGATCACGATTAGTGACCGAGGGGACACATGGCTGCCGGCATTCCAGACGGGGGCGGCTTGCTGGACCCGGACGGCGCCCGGGACCGGCTCGCGGCCTGGAAGGGCCGGATCGACCAGCTCGCGGCCGACACGAAGGCGATGAGCGACCGCCTCCAGGCGCTGCGGGTCACCCACGCCGACGGCAACGGCCTGGCCGAGGTCACCGTCGACTCCGTGGGCGCCCTGGTCGACCTGCGGCTGGGCCCGCGGATCCAGCGGGTCGCGCCGGACGTGGTGGCCCGGACCATCATGGACACCATCCGCGAGGCCAAGCGCCAACTGGCCGACCGCTCGCAGGAGATCATCGCCGACACGGTCGGCACCGATTCGGCGGCCGGGCGGGCGATCGCGGAGCGGGTCGGCCAGCAGTTGCGTACGGAGGACACCGACGCGGCCGGCCCCGACGACCGGTACGGGGGTTGGTGACCGGATGAGTGACGGTTTCGAGGTCGACGCGGAAGAGATCCGCACCCATGCCCGCAACGTCGACGCGGTGCGCAGCGGCTTCGACGCGGTCAAGACCGCCAGCGCGCACATCGCCCAGGACGACTCGGCGTACGGGCTGCTCTGCGGCTGGATCTCCGCCGTGCTGGAGGGCCGGCACAAGCGGCAGGACGAGCTGATCGCGTACGTCGAGGAGAACCTCACGCTGGTCTCGGCCGGCCTGCGGAAGACGGCCGACAACTACGACCACGCCGACAGCCACGCCGACGCGGTCATCCGCAAGGCGGGTGGCGGCCTGACCGGGGTGACGCCGTGACCGACACCTCACTGATCGCCGGCGTCGAGTCGACCCGCAAGCCCTGGACCGGCGCCGCCCTGGCGGACAGCTTCCAGGGCCTGGTCGACGCGATCAAGAGCGAGGGCTGGGTCGACGACCTGATCGCGGGCGCGGCCTTCGGGGTCGAGGTCGCCGCGTCGGTGATGGACCCGTTCAGCGCCCTGCTGGCCAACGGGCTGGGCTGGGCGATGGAATACTTCGAGCCGCTGCGGCAGGTGCTGGACGAGCTGACCGGCATGCCGGACGTGGTCGCCTCGCACGCCGCCACCTGGAACAACATGGCCGGCGCGCTGCAGAGCCTGGCCACCGACCTCAAGTCCTACGTCGACGGCGACATGCCGCACTGGCAGGGGCGGGCCGCCACGGCGTACCACAACCTGATGGAGCACAACGTCGAGGCGATCAACGGCCTCGGCGGCATCTCCGCCGCCATGGCGGTCGCCACCCAGGCCGCCGGGAACCTGGTCATGTTCACCCGGGACATCGTCCGCGACCTGATCGCCGACCTGGTGGCGCGGGTGATCGTCTGGGCGGTGGAGGCGATCTTCGTCGTCACCATCCCGGTCATCGCCTCGCAGATCGCGGCGGCCGTGGTCAAGTGGGCCGGCCGCATCCTGACCTACGTGATGGCCCTGATCACCAGCCTGACCAACCTCTCCGAGCTCCTGGACGGCTGACCCGAGATGGCGAAACCGAAGACCCCGCCCGGGGGCGGGGGAAACCCGCCCAACCCGCACGGTGGTAACGGCGGGAACAGCGGCAACGGGGGCAACGGCGGGAACGGCGGTGGCGGTGGGCGGCCGCACGGGAGTTCCGGCGGCGTACCGCGCAATGTCAGCAGCGCGCAGAACACGGTCGCCGCACAGGCCCAACAGGGCCGCCCGGGCGGTCCGGGGCAGGGCAACACGCCCGGCCGGCCCAACCAGCCGAACCAGCCCGGCCGGCCGAACACGCCGCCCGGGGCCAACGACATCCACCACAGCGACACGTCCCGGGAACACATCCTGCACGGTGACGGTGGCCGCCAGGGCGGTCACCTCGCCGGCACCGGCTTCTCGAAGAAGACGGAGTTCCCCGCGGACTGGGACGAGGCGAAGATCCTCGACGCGGCGCACCAGGTCACCCAGCAGGGCCCACCGTCCAAGGGGCCGTACCTGACCAAGGACGCCAACGGCAATCCCGCCTGGGCGTACGACTACACCGGCCGGGTGGACGGCGTCGAGGTCAAGACGATCGTCCTCGCCAACGGCGAGATCCGCACCGCGTACCCGCCGAACGGCAACGACCCCGGCGTCATCACCAACCCGCCCGCGCCGAACCCGGCGCCGAAGGGCGTCCCGCAGAGCGATCCGCCCCACTACAGTCACCCTGACGTGGGCGGCGACGGCAGCTGGACGTGGGAAGGCCCGAAGGGCAACAAGATCATCAGAGTGGTGCAGGACGCCCAGGGGAACGTCACCACAACCGTGCTCGGCGACTACAAGAAGAGGTGAGCGCCATGGACGCCAAGACCTACGCGGCGGTCACCGACGTGTGCGCGCGGCTCGCCGGCCGCCTGCCCGACGACACCCTCAGCACGCTGCGCGAGCACTACGCCGCGGGCGAGTGGGACCTCGCCGACGGCACGCTCCTGCTCAACCTGGCGTACGAGCACGTGGCGGTCACCCGCGAGGAGCTGGAGCTGATCCGCTCCTTCCTCGGCGACCCGGACAGCCCCGAGCTGAACGGCCTGCTGGTGGTGGCCGAGGCGCCGCTGCCCGCGTACCAGTTCAGCCCGAACGGGCCGGCGGGCGCGGCCGACCCCAGCCGGGCGGACCACCTGCTGGCCGCCGAGGCGCGCGGTTTCGGCGGGCAGGGCCTGCGCCGCACCTGGCGGACCCCCTTCGACGGCGCGCCCGACGGCGCGGCCTGGGTGTACGTGGTCCCGCTGGCCGCGGACGCCGACGAGCTGAAGGCGTACTCCGGGCTCAGTTCCCGGCTCTGGAGCACGCTGCGGGAGAAGTGGCCGATCGAGGTGATCGGCGAGGGGCGGGCCCTGCCGCCGTACCAGGCCGCCGCCCTGGCGGCCGCCCGTCCGGTCCCGGCTGCCTGAACTCACGCAGGCGTACCTGATCTCCGGGCCGTCCCCCGGCGGCACCGCCCGGGTCACCACCACCCGAGCCCAGCGGCTCGCCTGACGCGACGGGGCGCGCCGTCGGGTGGCGGCGCGCCCCGATCCGGGCCCTAACCGACCTTGACGTACGCGGTGCCGCTGGTGACGGGCGCGGCGGTCGAGGAGCCGCCGTAGACGAAGCGCCAGTAGCCGCTCACGGAACTGGTGACCTTCACCGTGGCGGTGCCGTACTGGTCGACCGTGGCGGTCTTGACCGCGACGTAGTCGCTGGTGCCGGCCTTGCGGAACTGCAGCGTCACCACCTGACCGGGGTAGCCGTCGTATCCGCCGGTCTCCCAGTTGCCCTGGGTGAGGGTGCCCTTGACGGTGATCGTCTGGCCCTTGGCGACCGCGCTGGGGGTGGCGCCGGCCGTGAGCTTCGCCTGGCGCCGCACCGGGACGGTCAGCGCCGTGTGCCGATCGGCGAGGCTCTTGCGGTCCTTGCCGAGGGCGCGGATGCCGACCTGCCACTCACCCGCCAGCGCGTTCCGGCCCAGGCTGAGCCGCGGATCGATCCGGAAGGTCACCTGGCAGGTCGTGGTGAGCGTGGTCGCCGGGGTGCATTCCGCGGGGGACTCGCTGACCAGCACCGCCTCCGGGTTGGCGTACGGGCCGCGGTACAGGTAGACGTCCCCACCGGCGACGCCGGCGGTCGTGGTGGCGGTGAACCGGGTGGTGAACTGGCCGGCACCGGACGGGGCCACGGTCAGCGGCGCGCCCCCGTTGACCAGCACCTGAGAGATCTTGATCCCGACGGTCTCGTCGTACTGCGACGCCGGACCGGCGAAGGCCCGCAGCACCGTACGCCGGAGGCTGCCGCCGGAGTCGTCGGCCGCCGTGCCGCGCAACGACACGAAGGCCGCGCCGGCCGGCACCGCCAGCTCGACCGAGGTGCCGTCCGCCGACGCGCCGACCGGCAGCGCGACCCAGGTCCGGCCGTCGTCGGTGGAGTACTCCAGTCCGGTCAGCGTCGGGGTCGCCCCGTAGCGGCGCGAACTGGCCCGGGCGTCGATCCGCACCGGCGCGGACCAGGCGGCGTTCTGGGCGTCCAGGCCGGCCACCGAGAAGTCGATGTCGAGCAGGGGAAGCGGATCCTGGTACCGGATGCCGGCGGAGACGAACTGCCACTCGCTGCGCACCTCGGGGGAGAGCCGCGACCAGGACGAGGCACGGGTGACGGTGTGCGTCAACCGGTAGGTCGCCGACGCGCTCGGCACCGTCGCGTTCACCGACTGGTACGGGGACAGGCCGGTAACCGAGGCGAGGGTCTGCGACCCGGACGTCAGGTTGACGGCGACCGTGGAGCCGTTGTCCAGCCCCAGGTTGCCGGCGGCGTCGCTCAGCGCCGGGTACTCGTAGATCGACATCCGGTTGATGTCCCGGGTGGACGCCGCGGCCGCGGACCGGCGGGGCGCGAAGGGCGCCACGCCGACCGTTTCCCCGGGCGCCTGGCCCGCCGGCAGGGATCTCTGCGTCAGGGTGAGGTCGTGCGTCGGCTGCCGGTAGTGGACGAGGCGCCAGAACGACTGGCTGGGCGTCACGTACTCGGTGACGTTGCTGGGAATCGCCACGGGCGACGGGAGGTACACGCCCGAACTGTCGCTCGTGCTGGGCACGCTCAACAGCCAGCCGTTGGTGGCCCGAGCCTGGCTCCGGATCGAGGTGACCGTCCTGGCCAGGCCGGCCGTGGCGACACTCACCACCGGGTTGCTGGGTACGGTGCCGTCGAAGCTGTGGTAGAGGTCGTACCGGTACGGGCTGCTCGGCACGTGGTCGGAGGTGCCCCGCCGGAGCAGGATCTCGTGCAGGCGCAGCGAGACCCCGGGGAGGGCGAAGGGCGTGACGTACACCTTCTCGGTGCCGCCGCCGGCGAAGCCGGCCAGGTCCCCGCTCGGCACCGAGATCCACACCGCGGAGGTGTAGCGCCCCGCGGTGGTGTCGTCCACGGCGATACGCGTCTCCTTCGCGCTGCTCTGGTCGAACCGGACCGCCGCGCCGCCGTTGGCGATCTGGAAGGTCCGGCTGAGCAGGTAGCTGCCGCCGGCGTACGGGTCGCTGTACAGCGCCACGGCGAAGTAGTCGCCGTTCGGAAGCTGCACGTTGCCGTTCGGGGTGTACTCCTCGTCGGTGACCGGGTGGAAGGTCCACGTCTGGCGGTTCCAGACGTAAAGGATCTTGAAAGCGACCGTGCCCGGGCTGTTGATGGTGAGCCTCACCGGGTAGACGGCGGCGGTGGAGGTCAGGGACGCGCGCTGCGCCCCGCTCCCCGACTCGATCGTCTGGGCCCGGTGTCCCTTGGGCTGCACCGCCAGCGTCCCGCCCACCGACGCGTACGCGTAGCGCCCGGCGCGGGCCGCCTGGCCCGCGGGCAGCACCCGGAACCGCGGACCCGATCCGGTGCCGTCGCGCATCAGGTCGACCCGCTCGCCGGTGGCGAGCCGGACACTCTTCTGCGGGCCGTCACCGGTCCTGGTGGCGACCTGGCCGGCCCGCGGGCCGTCGGCGGCCCGACCGGCGGCCCTGCCGTCCGCGGCGGGGGCCGCCGCGCAGACCGAGCCGGGCAACGCGACGACCAGGGTGGTCAAGAATGTGGTGGCGAGCAGCCGATACGACCGCAAGGAACGCTCCCGTGGGTGATCTACCGGGTACGCGCGCGGAGAGCCCGGCGCGGGGCCTCACCGTAGCATCGATCACCACTCGTAACGTGCCACCAATGACGCGACGCCAGCGCGGCCAGCCCGGCGCCGGCCGCGCTGAGCAGCACATCGTCCACTGAGGACACCCGGTCCAGCCGTAGGACGTACTGCGCGACCTCGACCAGGACGGAGCAGCCCCCCGCGAGCAGCAGGATCCGCGGCACCGACGCCAGCGCCGGAAACCGCAGCGGGACGAGGAACCCCAGGGCCGCGAAGACCAACAGGTTGCCGACGATCTGGACCGCCACGGTCAGCGGCCCGCCGGAAAGGATGGTGAGCAGATCCCGCAGCGGTACCAGGCTCACCCGGCCCGCGACGGCGCCGGCCCGGTCGCCCGGCAACATGATCATCCATACCCAGGGCACCGTCCCGTAGACGATGCCGACCTCGGCCAGCGACACCCGCCACGGCCGGTCGGCGCCGGTGGCCCTCCGACGGCGGGCCAGTACCCAACCGGCCAGCGCGGCCACCGGAAGGGCGGCCAGCGTGCTGAGCGCGACGCCGTTGAACGTGCCGAACCAGCCGTGCCACCCGTGGACCATGCCACCCCCGCCTCCGTCCGACCGCGGAATCTACCGGTCCCGGGCCGGGCGTTCCACGCCCTGCCACCGGCAGGCGAAGCCGCACGGCCGGAAACCGGCACCTTGCGCTTGGCGAGATGCCGTGCCCCCTCACCCGGTCGAGAGCCGCATAGGGTGGAGACACGGCCACGGCCCGGCGGCTGGCCCGGGGCTTCGCACGGGCCGGCAGCGGGTTCCGAACGGCACCGGCACAACGGCGCGAAGGTGGATCGTCATGGCAGGGAGCCGGCAGATCCTGTTCATCCAGGGCGGCGGCGCGGGCGTGCACGACGAGTGGGACGACAAGCTGTGCGACAGCCTGCGGCGGGAACTCGGCGACGGGTACGAGGTCCGCTACCCGCGGATGCCCGCCGAGGACGACCCGAACTACGCCCGGTGGAGCGCGGCCATCCGGCGTGAGCTGACCTCCCTGGACGACGGCGCGGTCGTCGTCGGCCATTCCGTCGGCGGCACCATCCTCGTCAACGCGCTCGCCGAGCGGCCACCCGAGGCGAAGCTCGGCGCGATCGTGCTGATCGCCGCCCCGTTCGTCGGTGCCGGCGGCTGGCCGGGCGACGAGTTCGAGCTGCCGGACGACCTCGGCACGCGGCTGCCGCAAGGCGTGCCGGTGCATGTCTTCCACGGACTCCAGGACGAGACCGCCCCACCCGCGCATGCCGACCGGTACGCTCGCGCCATCCCGCAGGCACACCTGCACCGGCTACCCGGGCGCGATCACCAGCTGGGCAATGACCTGAGCGAAGTGGCCCGGACGATCGGTCCGGACGACCACCGAACCGTCACCCACGGATAGCCGACAGCCGACAGCCCACAGCCGCCGGCGACCGTACCGTCGCAGGCTTCGCCGTCCAGGGGGTGACGCGCGTGCGCAGGACCAGCCGCAAGGTGTGCTGGCCGCTCAGCACCTGCCTGGTGGTGACGCTGGCGGCCTGTACGTCCTCCGGACGGTCCGACCAGGGCGCGGCCCACGAGCCGGGGCCAACCGCGTCGTCGAAGGCCATCCCCAGCGCGCCCCCGTCGATCGACGGCAGCGCCCCGGAGCCCTGCACCGCACCGGTCGACGTGCTGCCGGAACCGCCGGCGGGCTACCGGCTCGTGGGTGAGGACGTCGCGGTACCCGACCGGGCGGTGCTTCAGGCCCAGGAGTCGGGGGAAGCGGATCCGGCAGCCCGGCTGTTCGCCAAATGGGGACTGGTCGTACGCGGCGGGGCAGTGATCGATCTTCGAGTGGCGCCGGGATGGGAGGACCGGGCACGAGTCGGCTGGGGCTCGGCAACGGTGCCGGCGGTGACCGCTCACATACGTGCCTGCGCACCGGTCGGCGCCGAACCTCGGTGGCTGGCCTTTGTCGGCGGCACCTGGGTTGCCCGGGCAGCCTGCCTACCGCTGACAATCCGGTCGCGGGGGCAGGCGGTGCAGGTGCGGCTGGGTGTCGGGATCTCCTGCGAGAGCACCGATCCGCCGCGTTCCTGACCAAGGCTCGCGGGAAGACAGGTCAGAAGCCGAACGAGTTGAACGGTTCGGGATCTCGATAAATGAGTCGGCAGGCGGCACCGGCGCTCGTAGCCTCCGCGGGATGGGCGGCAATGACGAGCGTGACCTGGTCCGACGCGGGTACGACGCGCTCTCCTACCACTATCGATCCGACGATGCCGAGGACGGTCAGTACGGTCCCTGGCTCGCCGGCCTACATCGCCGGCTACCGGCCTCAGCAGCGGTCCTCGACCTCGGATGCGGCTGCGGCGTGCCGGCCGCCCGCTTCCTCGCCGACGCAGGGCACCAGGTCACCGGCGTCGACATCAGTGACGTCCAGATCCAGCGGGCCCGCCGCCTGGTGCCCACCGGCACCTTCCTGCGCGCCGACGCCAGCCAACTCCATCTGCCGCCGGCCTCGTTCGATGCCGTGATCTGCCTCTACGCCCTCATCCACCTGCCGCTGGCCGACCAACCGCGGCTCATCGAGAGCATCGCCGCCTGGCTACGCCCCGGCGGGTGGCTGCTGGCCACCGTGGGCGACAGCGCCTGGACCGGCACCGAGGACAACTGGCTCGGCGGCCCCGCCACCATGTGGTGGAGCCACGCCGACGCCGCCACCTACCGGGCCTGGCTGCAACAGGCGGGACTGACCATCACCGGGGAGGACTTCATCCCGGAAGGCACCAGCGGCCACACCCTCTTCTGGGCGCAGCGCCCAGCGAGCTGACCGTGATCCCTCGGCGCTCCGCCCGGCGGCTCGACGGATGCGACCACCTGGACGCCCGTCGGCGCCCTACCTCATGATCTCCACATGACGATTTTCGCCTGCGTCCGCTGTGCGACCGTGCTCACGAACGACCTGGACGAGGTGCAGTTCGCCGCTCTGCCGGATCCGGTCTCGCCGTCTGATCTCCAACCTGGCGAGACATGTCCCGCGTGGGTGCCGAGCGGGAAGTTCGCGGTCGACGTCGACCCGTTCGGACCGCCCTACGTGCCAAGCGAAACTGAGAGATACGTGGTGTCCGCGGGGCCCCGAAACACCGTCCTGATCGGCCCGGAAGACCTGCTCGTACGCCGCCTGCACGCCGACTACGGACGGCGTAACGGATGCTGCGGCCTGGACGGTGTCGACGGCCCCAACCTGGTGTGCGACTGTGGCGCAGAGGTCGCGACCGAATCCTCTGACTGCTGGACGGCCCAGGTTGTGCGCCTGCAACCGGACGCCGTGGTGCGGATCCGCGGCGGAGCCTGAGCCGTCGGAGCATCCACCTCCGCCGCTTCCGAGACGCCACCCCTACCCTCGGGCTTCGCGCCCGTCGGCGCGCCTTTGATTGATCCGGTCCGCCAGCTCGGCAACCTCAAGAGCTTGGGCCTCATGCTCAGCACCGGTTGCGCCACGCCATACGCCCGTCTGCGGATCCTGTACCAGCATCGGCTGGCGGAGACGCCCATCGAGCCACCGGCTCAGCCACTCGGTGAGGGAGATCCCCTCGGGGAAGAACGACCGCTCAGCCCGGCCCGAGTTCGGATCGAAGCCCCACATCATCGCCGACGTCCCGGAACAGTCGACGTACGAGTAGACCCCACACCCCCAGTAGGCGACGGGAAAAAGGCCGACAGGCTCTCGTGGGTCCAGCCGATCGACCGCCGTCCTTCCCATGTCGTCCGGGTGTCCGCCAGCGACCCCTAGTACGCCGGGCCCGAAGCCGCCATTGGCCACCTCAAGGTAGATACGACGCAGCAACGGCGGCAACGGATGGCCGAGCAGCTGTTCCGCCTCCGCCACGGCATCGACGGAGGCGGGCTCGAGTGGCGGCAGCGGATCCACGGCTCCGGCCGCCTCGGCTGCACGATGTGCCGGCGACCCCCGCTCCTCGATCCACCGGACGTCACCGGCGGAGGGTGTCGGTACCCAGCCGCCGTCCGCATCGAGGTCGCCCGGGCGGACGTAGACCCAGTCGCTGTAGTCGAGAGCAGCCACGCGATCGGCAATCGCCCGGAAGACTTCCTCGTCGCGCATTCGCTGAGTATCCAGGTTCGCGACACCCCTCGCGGGATCGGCGGATCTCCTCGCCGGACAATCATCCAGGTGGAGACGATCCGGCCCTTGCGGCTTCTCTCCAGTTAGTGGTCACGGTTTCCCTTGAGTACCGTGCCGGAATGGCGAGGGACGAGGACGTGCCGGAGGTCGTCGCGCAGGCGCACTTCCCCCCGAGGCAGTTGGCCGGTCGGGGGCACGGCTGGTACCGAGGTGACTGCCATGTGCATTCGTCGCGCTCGAACGGTGGCGAGCTGACGCCGGAGCAACTGGCAGCCGGCGCCCGGAAGTCCGGGCTGGATTTCATCGCCATCACCGAGCACAACGCGTCCGACACCCACGGCGTCTGGGGTGCACTCGCCGGTGACGATCTGCTGGTGATCCTGGGCCAGGAGGTCACCACCCGGACCGGGCACTGGCTCGCGCTCGGGATCGAACCGGGACAGGTGGTCGATTGGCGCTACGGCGTCCGCGACGATGTGATCGACCGGCACCTGGACCAGGTGCATCACGTTGGTGGACTGTGCGTAGCGGCGCACCCGCACGCGCCGTATCCGACTGGCACCTTCATGTACCCGTTCCGGGGATTCGACGTCGTGGAGGTGTGGAACGGGCTGTGGAGCTCCGACCTGCCGTGGAACGCCGACAATGCGGCGGCACTGGCCGAGTGGGGCCGTGGCCTGGCTGCCGACATCCACCGTGGGCAGTGGCGGCCGGCAATTGGCAACAGCGACACGCATCTGGATGACCAGATCGGCATACCCCACACCGTCGTGCTGGCCGACGAGCTGAGCACTGACGCCATCCTCGCCGGTATCCGCGCCGGACACAGCTGGATCACCGATTCGGCAACGACCGAGCCGTCGTTCACCGCCTCCGCCGGGCACCGGACCGCGGGGATCGGCGAACGACTGGAGACCCGCGGCGAGCAGGCTCTGGTACGGGTAGCCGTGCGCGGCGTACCGAGCGGCACCGTCACCGTCCACACCGAGCGAGGCGTGGCGCACCGCGAATCGCTGCCCAGCAGCGGTTCCGGCGTCGTGGAATGTCGCACCAGCGCGGCCGAGTCGGCGTTCGTCCGGGTCGAGGTACGCCACCCGGGTGGCCAGATGGCGGCGCTCACCAACCCGGTCATCCTGGCCTGAACTCCGGCGACGGCCAGCGACGCCCGGTGTGGCTTCCACACCGTTGCGGCCCAGCTATTCACCGGGGCCCCAGCTCGTCCCGGCTCGTCCCTGGCGGCTGCTCCTGGACGATGTCGCCTGAGCGGTGATGGCGTAGCTACTCAGCTACAAGAGCGGATCTCCTCGTCGGGCACTCGTAGACCGTCCAACATCCCCCGGACGGGGACCGATGGCCCGACGATGCCGCCCCTGGCGCACACGGACTACACGCTGGACCCGTCTTGAGTAGGGTCCCCCGCATGGCTGACGCTGTGGTGATTCCCGGCGGGAGGTTCGGACCGGGCGCTCCCCTGCTGATGTACGCCGGCGATGTGGCGGAGCTGCGGGGCGCGACAGTACATCGGCACTCGTGGTCCCGGAGGTGGCCGGCAGCCGGTCAGCCCGAAATCGAGAGCTGGGTCGGCGGTGAGGTGGTTCCGCTGATCGACACCATCGGCGGTCGCCCACTGCTGATCGGCAAGTCACTCGGCACGAACGCGGCGGCGATCGCCGCCGAAAGATCCTTGCCCGCTGTGTGGCTCACGCCCCTGCTCGACCTACCGTGGGTGGCCGATGCGTTGGACCGCGCAACCGCGCCGTTCCTACTGGTGGGTGGCACTGCCGACAAGCGGTGGGACGGTGACATCGCCCGTCGGCTCTCACCCCATGTGCTGGAGGTGGAAGGCGCGGATCACGGTATGTACGTACCCGGCCCGCTTACCGAGTCGATCGCGGTGCTCAGTCGAGTCGTGGTCGCCGTGGAGGAGTTCCTCGACGCTATTGGCTGGCAGGGCTAGTCACCTGGTCCGCATCGCCACTGGTACCTAGAAGCGGATCTCCTCGTCGGGCAGTCGTAGACCGTCCAGCCTTCCGGGACGGGGACAAGGTGGAGCGCCTCACCAGCCGAACGACCTTGGCCCTCCCCGATGACACCACCTTGCGGTCCGTGGATGGCCCGGCCTGCCCTCCAATCCGCAGCTTCGGCGAGGCGGTCCGAGCTCGCGCGCTCCAATGTCGGCAGCGGCCTTTTCCTCGTTTAGGGCTGGACGTCGTTGGAAAGGTTGATCCGGATCCCCGTGTTGCGGTATCCGGCGCGACCGAAAGCGGCCGCCATAGGCGCGTTACCCATGTCAGTGGTGGCGGTGATGCGCGACTCCCCGTTGGTCGCGTGAAGGCGGGTGATCTCGGCGAGCACCTCGTCCACGTAGCCGCGCCCGCGGAACTCCGGCACCACCCCGAGATAGCCGACGTTCACGTTGTACGAGGTCGCGGAGGGAATCGCCATGCCCGCCACCTCACCCTCGCGCGTGTAGGCGATCCGCCACCACTCCCGCTTGCCCGGCGCCCTGAGATAGAAGTCCATCTCTTCGCGCGCGGTCGCGTCCACGCCCTTGGCGGCCAGGTTCGCACGGGTCTGGGCGTCCAGGCTGCCCTCGGCGATTCTCCTGAACACCGTGAGGAACTCCTCGTCGGAGGCCTCGGTGAACCGCAGCATGCCGGCCACGGGGGGCATCCCGTCGGCGGGTGCCCACTCGAACTGCAGCCGCTCCACCTCCCGGGTGAGGCCCGCCGCATGCGCCGCCGCCCGCCGCCACTCCACGGCCGCCGAGGTGGCCGGATCGTCGCGCCAGTCACCGGTGACCTTGATCCTGTACTGCACCGGCTCCGGGAACCCGGCCAGCGCGGCCCTGATTAGCTCGGCGGCGACGGCGGCACGGTCACCCACGACAGGATCCACGTCGAGGCAGTCGAGCGCGACCCGATGCGGGCTGCCCTTCGGCCCCCACCACAATGCCCGTCCCACGACCTGGCCGTCGTGCTCGGCGATCCATGTCCATTCCGGCCGGTACATGTCCTCGGCCAGTTCGGCCAGGTAACGGTCGGCGGGGATCCACCCAACAGGCTCGGTCACGATCCACGGGGTCACGCGGTCGAGGTCTGCGGGGGCGGTAGCGCGGTAGGAGATCACGTGCAGAGGCTACGTCGCGGAGCTCAGCACCATGATCCGCACGGGCCGAGTGGGCTCCTCTCGCTCGGCTACAGCACGACTCCAGTGCCTGCGGCTCAAGTCCCTGCGGACTCAAGCGGATCTCCTCGTCGGGCAGTCGCCAGACCGTCCGGGCTCGGGCACTGGCATCCGCACGAGTTCCGCCATTCCGGGGCCTCATTGATGCTGGCTCAGGGCACCCGCTGCACGTGGTTTCGGGGGTGCTCGGGCACACGTCAATTGCGATCACGAAGGACGTGTACGGGCATTGATGGAAGGCGACCGGCGTTCGGCTGCGGAGGCCATGTCCCGTGCGCTGTTCGGGCAGTGAGGGCACCGTGGCTCCCAGCGTGGCTCCCACGAGCGTCCAGGCGCTGACCTCGGCGGATATGAAAGAACCCCCGACCCTGCCGTTCTGGCTGGTCGGGGGCCTTCTCTTGCTCTGTGCGCCCGAAGGGACTCGAACCCCTAACCTTCTGATCCGTAGTCCGAACCCGTCAGATGCTCCCTACGCTGCGTAACCGCCACTTCGTGCGTATCGCTGAGTGCTGCTGCGTGCCGAAACAAGTGGCTTAGTATCTGCTGGTCAGGGCGATGCCGCCCGCAGAGTGCGACATCCTCCAAGGTGAGGAGCGGCCGCGCAGGCCGCGTTGGGCTGGTTTAGTTCCAACCGTGCTGGTCATGCGCCGAACATCCGAGCACCAACGGACCACCATCACGGCTGGTAACCACCGGCAGCGGGCCACGTCCTTCTACAGCCATATATGGCGTGACGAGGCCCTTCGAGCACCGAGCCACCCAGGTCGACGAAGGGTGGCTCAGACATGTCCTCGCTGGCAGTGGCGCCAGGCTGGTCTCAGGGCACTCCTCCCCCGCTCGCTACTCCTGCCGCCAGGACCGCCGGCTGAGGTAGCGCCGATGCCGCGCGAGACTGCGCGGCGTCCCGGGCTTCGGCGCCTTGGGAGCGATAGGCGGCTTGCTCGCTCCGCGTCGCTTGCGCGGCGGATAGGTACGCCCCGGCCCGCCGCCCGACATCGGGCGGACAGGATCGCCGGGCCGAACGGAACCGCACACAGACTTTTCCAAGATTCACTCCTCCGACATGAGCAACTGCGCCAAGGATCCCCTCAGACGGGGGTTCCCTGCTTGTGGTGATCTTTGCCGACAAAAGTCTGCCACAGCGACCGGCCCGGACGAATCGGAGCGTGAGCGCAGCGTGAGCAGTAAGCCAGAGGGGATGAGAAGCTTCCCTAGCGCAGTGACGTGAGTGCCTGCTCGCAATGAACCGGTGGGAGGGAAACATGCAGTTCGAGCTCTTGGGCGACTTTCACGCCTTCGAGGGCGACCGACGCATTCAGATCAGGTCCATGCAGGTCCGCGCCCTCCTGGCAACCCTTCTGCTCGCGCCCGGGCAACGCGCATCGCACGAGTACATCGCGGACCGCCTCTGGCCAAAGGGCGACTACAATCCGACCAGGGTGCGTTCGTGCTGCCGAAAGCTGCGCAGTTACTTCCCGGACGTCATGCCTGACAGCAATGAGCGGCGCTATTGCAGCCTCCGTGTCGACCGGACTGTTGTTGACTACTTCCGATTCGAGGACAAGCTCGAACTGGCCCGACTTCGGCAGGGCGCGGACCGGATCGGCACCTTGCGCGACGCCCTCGCCGAATGGAGAGGCGAGCCCCTGGGCGAGATCACTGGCGCGGACCTGAGCGACGAGAGGCAGCGCCTCGATCAGAGCCGCCTGCGCGCCACCTTCCTCCTCCTCGATGAGCTGTTGAAGGTCGATACGTCGGGCTTCAACCGTGAGCTGCGGCCAGCACTGCGTCGGTGGCCAGCGGATCAACCGCTACTCAGCCTCGAACTACGGTTCCTTGCCAGCACAGACGGCCCGTCGCGGGTCCGCCAGCGATACCAGGAGTGGACGAAACTGCACGGTGCCCCGGACGCCAAGCTGGAGAGGTACGTCGACCAGCTGACCCGCCGTTCCGTCACCAAGCCGGCGCAACCTGGCGTACCGCGCCAGCTTCCGCCCCACCGGGCACCCCTTGCGGGACGGCAGGCGGAGCTCAGCGCTTTGTCGGAGGCGTTGCTGGCGGACGCCCCGGTGAACACCGGGCTGGCTGTGGTCACCGGGATGGCCGGCGTCGGGAAGACGCAGCTCGCGCAACACTGGGGTGCTTTGTGCTACCCGGAAGGATTGAGGATGGCGGATCGAGCCACGGGGCTGGCTGCTGCGGTCGAGCTGCCGCGCCGCGCACACAACCGTGTGCGCTGCCGTTGGCTCCGCGGGAGGGTTGCACGGGTCGCTTTCCGCGCCTCGACGCGCAGGGCCCCCGCCAGCGTGCTCACGGACCCGGTGGTGTGGCCCTCGATGGACGGACGACCACCGTGCACGACACCACCACCGCCGGCCGAGCGCCATCGGCGTCACACCTGATCCTGGCGCAGATCATGGACCAGCACCACACCAACCTGATGGGCACGGTCCACGGCGGCCGGATCCTCAACCTTATCGACTCCGTCGCCGGGGTGGTCGCCGCCCGGCACTCCGACGGACCGGCCGTCACCGCCGCCATCGACGAGACCGCTTCCTGCGCGCGGTACGCGTCGGCGACGTCGTCCACGTCGACGCGAGGATCACCTGGGCCGGCCGCAGTTCCATGGAGGTCGCGGTCAAGGTCACCGCCGACCGGTGGGACCGGGCCGTACCTCCGGTCGACGTCGCCACCGCCCACCTGGTCATGGTCGCCGTCGACGACGACGGCCAGACCTGGACCGTCCCACCGCTGCTGCCACAGACCGACGGCGACCGGCGCCGCTACCACGAGGCGCAGATCCGCCGACAGCACCGACTCGCCCTGCGCCAGGCCCTGCTCGACGGCGCCGGGGAGCGCTGAACCGTGCTCGGACTGTCCACGGCGACGCTCGCCGGCTACCTCGCCGCGATCGTCGTCCTCATGGTCACCCCCGGCCCGGACATGATGTTCGTCCTGGCCAACGCCACCCGCTACGGCATCGGCGCCGGGGCGGTCGCCGCCCTCGGCGTCGCCCCCGGGGAAACCGTGCACGTCGCGGCGGTCGTCGCCGGCCTCGCCGCCGTGATCTCGGCCTCGCCGGTGCTGTTCACCGCCATCTGGTGGGCCGGCGCGGCGTACAGCTACCGCACCGGCATCAAGCGAGACGCTCGGCCAACTCGCCAGCCGCTCGTTCGGGAGGACGTTCTTGACATACGTCTTGAAGTAGACCCGGTCGACCCGCCCCAGGCCAACCCGGTACACGAGGATGCCGCTTGGCAGCTTGGAGTTGGTGCCGTCGGTGCTGCAACCCCTTGGTCCGCTTGGCTCAGCAACTCGGATGAGGCGTTGTTGTTCTTCAGGGTGGCTTGAGGTCGCCCTTGGCGCCGGCTGCGAAATCCTGGCTGGCACCGGCGAAGTTGCTGTTGAAATAGACCCGCACCGTCACGCCGGGCGGTTCCACACCGATGCTGCGTTGTTCTTCACGACCGATCATGCGGGCTACTCTGGCCGATCATCCGTTTGCAGGAAGGGTTGGTCAATGGCAACGGGTAGTCTTGCGATCGCAGAACCTGGCTCTCCCACCGCAAGGTGATCGGGTTATTGAACAGGACGGACGCGCCGGAGGCGGTCGCGAGCACAGCGGCGGGTAGCGGTTGGTGGGCCAGGTGCGTGAATGAGCTGGCCATCGCTGGGCTGACATCTCGGGGTCAGTCCCCGCATCGGTCTGGCCGAAGAGCCGGACGCGTCTGCGCGCTGGGGATCTCATCGACCTCGACAAGAGACGATCGGCGGCTTTGCCGCGGTAGAGCTCGTGAACGAGGCCGGGATGTCGGCTCGTCCGGTGTGCGCGTCGGAGCACGGGAGCTGGCCGCCGCGATCGGTCTGCAGGCGCCGCTGCAGCGGGGCCTCTCGATTTCTGGTGGTTCACGCTGGCCCTCGCTGAGACGGCAGAAGCACCGTGTCCGACGGCAGCGTCGATTCGAATGGACGACTTTGCGGAAGGCCGCGTGGGCTTGCTGGTCAGCCGGTCGCGGGGGCGGGCATGGCGGGCTTGCGTGCGAGGGTTGGCGGCTGGCGGTTGATGGGGCCGTCGAGGGCGGCGATGGCGAGGGCGAAGGCGTAGAACATCAGGGAAAGGTTGACGTCGGTGTAGCCGTAGAACGGGGTGATCACCAGGGCGATCATCGGGACGGCGCTGAGCCATTTGCCGGGGGTGCTAACCGCGGCGGTGGTGCGCCAGGCGATCAGCGCGAGGAAGGCGAGCAGGAGTAGCAGGGCGGGGATGCCGTAGCTGTAGATAATCAGCCACAGCTGGCCTTGGGTGCCGAGCGGCTCGGTGGCCTGGGTGGTGTCGACCATGCGGGGTCCGCCGTAGCCCAGCAGCGGTGAGCGCCAGACGGCCTGCAGGGTCTGCACGTACAGGTCGGCCCGGTCGGTGGTGGAGTCGGTGTTGTTCACCCGGTTGGAGATCAACGCGCCGACTGGGATGAGCAGGGTGGCGATCCAGATCAGGACCGCGACCGCGGTAAGGGACAGGATCAGCCGGACGTCGCCGCGCAGCAGTGCGCGCAGGGCGAGGTAGAGCAGTCCGCCGCCGAGGCCGATGAACATGCCCCGGTTGAGGGTCATGAATGCCGGTACCAGCGCGAACGGCAGGGAGACGAGCACCGCGGTGCGCAGCGTCCCAATACGTACCGAGGTAAGGTAGGCCATCATGCAGGGGGTCAGGACGGCGAACGCCGTGCCCCAGTTGTTGGTGTACGGGTACGGGGCGGCGGTCCGGTAGTACGGGTTGCGGCTGAGCGGGTTGTACTCGGTGGCGTGGCTGTGCACCAGGGCCCGCAGTCCGCGGTTGCCGACGATGGCGTCGGGCAGGGCAATCTCGGTCGGTGTGGTGATCGCGAACGTCGGCTTGACCACACCGATCCAGCCCAGCGCGATCATGCCGAGCCAGTACAGGGCCAACGGCGCGCACAGCCGCTGCCAGGCAGCGCCCTCGCAGGCGGCGGTGTAGACGTACAGGTACACGATCAGTGCGGTGGTCAGAAACCCGAGCCGCAGGAGGGCCATCGGCAGACCGCTGACCCGGTCCAGCCGCACCACGCTGATGACCACGATCGACAGCAGCAGCAGCCAGAGGCCCGCTCCGGTCGGTAGCCGGACGCGGCCGCGGCTGAGCAGCACCACGCCCAAGATCAGGCCGCCCGCAGGCCACATCAGGTGCAGGCCGCCGAGCAGCCACCACAGCGGCATCAGCCCGAAGACCGCGGCGAGCGGCCACAGCGGCAACCGCATCCCGGTGGGGCGGGTAATCCGCTGCGCCGGGACCGTCGCGACGCCGATCCATCGGTGGGCGCGCAGTGCAGCGAGACGAACCCGACCGATTGCCGGTCGGGGCGCGCTGCTCGGCGTCATCGGCACGACCCAGTACCTTACCGGGCCCAGCGGAAACGGCTAACTTGAACTTCAACCTGCTGGGCGGCGGCATCGACCCCAGCTGATCATGGGGACAGCCCTTGATCGATCATTCCTCTTGTCTGGGGAAGAAGATCGCGAACCAAGGGCTGTCTGATGATCAGAGTGCACGATTGTCGGGACGAGCGACGAGGTCGGGCGGCTTGCCGCGTTCCGGCGCGAGTTCCACCGCTGTGACCGCTCGCGGGGACATTGTTCGAGCTGGCCGACGCGCTGCTGTGCGGTGACGCGCCGGTGCGATCTCTGGTGGAGATGTCGCTGTGGGCGAGCACCGGCGCGGTCACGGCTCGTCGCACACGGCGTTGAAGCGCGGCCGGATCGACATCGCGCGGCTGCGGACCACGGTGGCGGTGGTGCCGCTGCCGCGGGCCGCGGACGGGCGGGTCGTCCTGGCGGCGGATGTGACCTGCTCGCTGCGGCCGGAGGCGCACACCTGCCCGCAGCGGGTGGGTTGCCATACCTCCGGGGGTGCGGCAACGACACCCACATCGGGTTTGCGGGCTGGCCGTACTCGTTCGTCACCGCCCTGGAGACCGGGCGCACCTCCTGGACCACACCGTTGCACGCCCGCCGGCTGGCGCCCGACAACGCCGCCACGGTCACCGCCGGCCAGTTGCGCGACGTGGTGCAGCAGCTGATCGCTGCCGGACAGTGGCAGCCAGACGATCCGGACATGTGGATCGTCGCGGACGCCGGCTACGACGGGCCCCGGCTGGCGTTCCTGCTGGCCGACCTTCCCGTTCAGGTTCTGGTGCGGATGCGTTCCGACCGGCTGCTGCGCCGGCCCGCGCCACCCCGGCTACCCGGCACCACCGGCCGACCACGACGCCATGGCGGCGAGTTCATTTTCGGTGACCCGGGCAGCTGGACCGCCCCCGATGCGGCCACGACCACCGACATCCGTCTCTACGGCACCGTCACCGCGCGGGCCTGGCACAGGCTGCACCCCAGGCTGACCCACCGCACCGCCTGGACCGCCCAGCACGGCCCGCTGCCGATCATCGAGGGCACCGTGATCCTGCTCCAGGTCGACCGGCTGCCCAGCGGCGCCACCGCGAAACCGGTCTGGCTCTGGTAGTCGCAGGCGACCGCGACCGACCGCGGTGCAGATCGTGCACAAGCGAGGCCGACGGGTGCTGAGCATCGAGCACATCGGCTCGGCCCATACCGACGATGAGTTGGCGCTGCTGCTGCAGGTCGCCGAGAAACGCCGTCATGCTGGGCAGTTGGTCCTGGACCTGGACGACGCCGGGGCAAGCGCGGCCGGGACATCCGCGGTGGTCGTGGGCACGTCCTGCTGATCTTGTGGGAGGTCCTGAACGGCCTGTACGACGACCTCGGCCTGGATCGTCTCGGCGATAACGCGTTCCGGGCGCTGGTGCTGGCTCGGGTGATCGAGCGGACCAGCAAGGCGGACACCGTGCGTGTGCTGACCGAGATCGGGGTCGCCTCACCGCATCGGGTGACGTTCATGCGCTGCCTCAAGCGCGTGGTCGAGCGTGACTACCGAACCGTGATCGCGCAGGCCTGTCACCGGCACGCCACCCAGGGTGGAGCTTGGCGATCGTGCTCTACCACGTGACCACGCTGCACTTCGAGGTCGAAGGTGAGGACAAAACGCGCGTCCCTCTACCGCCAGCCTCGTCCTGATCGCCGCCACCGTGTGGCTTCCTTATCACATCGACTGCCCTATGCGGCCACCTGACGAGAGCTGACGAACCACGTATCCGATCCCACAACAATCGGCTCGTCGACCCAAGGCTGCACGATCGCAGCGATCTCTGCCGTCATCGGCCACATGTCCATGACCCAACCCTCCGGCGTCACGTCGACGTGGGCGCGTAGTGGCCCTACGACGTCTGATGGCAGACCCCAGGACCGCTCCAGGAAGCCGTCCGCGCCGAACTTCTCCACCATGTTGACCACGACCACGGCCGAACCCCAGCTGCAGTCTCAACGCAGATACCTCAAGATCGGCAGGACAGAGCCCAGCCGGCCCCAAGGCCTCAGCCCGACCGGCCCATACGGTCGGCCGCGCCGTGTCGCGTGCCAACGTCACCGCATGCGCGGGCCTCGATCAAGCAACCGGCTCGCCGTGACGCGGGTGGCTTCGGCTGCCGTGCCACCGTTCAACCTTCCCGGTCGGACGCCTCGTCCCTACCACGCCGCCAGATCACCCGCGCCGCAATCAGATGCGCGCGGACGACACGATCGTCACCACCAACCACCCGCCCCCAGCCGACCGCGCCGCCCCGCCCACGCCACGGGACCGACCCAGCTCAGCACCGAACCGCGACGCCCCGAAGCAACCGCCACCACTAAGATCCACACGGCCGATCACAGTGGACACCCGTCCACGATCAGCCGACGAGCGCCTCAGCCATGATCCAGACGGGGCGGCACGCACCCGCACTGGCCAACACCCACGCGCACGAACCGCCCCTCGGACGGCACCCAAACTTTGAAGCACCAACGGAGCACCACCCTCCCACATGGTGGAAGATCACGTCATATGCTGGGAGAGATTCAAGGCCATGACCGGCGTTTTGCCTGGTCACGGCCTTGATCACGTTGCGCGCCCGAAGGGACTCGAACCCCTAACCTTCTGATCCGTAGTCAGATGCTCTATCCATTGAGCTACGGGCGCTTGTTGCTCGGCCAGTCTACACACCCGGCTTTCGCGCGGAGACTCCGGGATTCGAACCCGGGAGGGGCTTTAAGACCCCAACCGCATTAGCAGTGCGGCGCCATAGACCAGACTAGGCGAAGTCTCCTCGGTGGCCCGGAGACCACCGCGCCCGAGGATACAGGTCCGCCCCCACCCGGGGCAAAGCGACTACCGGTCCGCCGCTCAGCCGCTGCGTTTCCGTCGTGTGCGACGTCACGTCCGCGACTACGCTCCATCGATATGCAGGAGCAGCCGCCGAGCGATCCGCCCCGTCGCGAGCCCGCCGCCGACGCCCGGCGGAGCCGCTCCACCAAGCCGACCTTCACTCCGCCCCCGGCACCCGAGGCCCCTGCGGACCCGGTGCCAGCGGAGCGGGCGACGCCGCCCCGCCCCCGGCGGGCCCGGACCGCCCCCACCGTGCTCTTCCAGCCGCCCGACCCGGCCCGGGCCAGCACCCCCGCGCCGGCCGCCACGCCGCCATCCCCTCCGCCCGCCCGGACGGCCGGCGAGGACCCCTCCGGTGCCGTGCGGACCGGCGACGACGCACCTGGTGGCGCGCGGGCCGTAGGTGGTGCCGGTTCCGCTGACGCCCGGACCGGCGGCGACGATGCTTCCGATCAGGTCCGGGCCGCCGGCGATGCGTCGCTCGGCGAGGCGGGGGACGCCCCCGATTCGGCTGTCGGGGCGGTGAGCCCTGACCAGCGGCCGGGTCCGGCCGCCACCGGACCGGCTGTCGAGGGTGCCCCGAAGCGGCCCCGCCGCACGCCCGCCGCCCGGACGGCACAAGCGACGAGCAGCGCCCCGGCGAAGAAGGCACCGCCCGCGAAGAAGGCGACGCCGTCGACCAGCACGCCGACCGAGGGGATGGTCCAAGCCGAGGCGGCGGAGCCGGGCCAGCCGGAGCCCGCGGTGGACGAGACCGAGGCGACGATCCGGACCGAGACAATCGGCCCGGCCGGTACCGCGACTCCGGCTGAGGGGGCACCGCCGGCCGAAGAGGCGGCCCCGGCTCAGGAGACGGCCCTGGCCCAGGAGGCCACCCCGACGGATACGCGAGAGTCGGCCGAGGCGGCGGCGCCAGCGGCGCCGAGGCCGGCCCGAAAGGCCACGAAGGCCACCAAAAGAGCGCCCCGGAAGGCCGCCACGACCCCGCCCGAGGTCCCGGACGAGCCGCAGACCCCACCCCCCGCCCGCCGGGTGACGAAGGCCCCGAAGGCGACCGCCGCCCCGGCCCGGAAGACCGCTACCGCGCGGCAGTCGGTACCCCCCGCGCAGCCGGCCGATGCGCAGCTCGTCACCGGGCCCGCGCCCGTCCCGACCGGCCAGCTCGACACCGCTCAGGACCAGGGCAGCCCAGCGCCCGATCCGTCGATCGCGGCCGTCGAGCCCGCCAGCACCGCGATGCCGGAGCCGGCAGCCCCCGAACCGGCAGCCCCCGAACCGGCAGCCCCCGAGCCGGCAGCCCCCGAGCCGGCAGCCCCCGAGCCGGCAGCGCCGGAGCCGGCAGCGCCGGAGCCGGCAGCGCCGGAGCCGGCAGCCGCCGGGCAGCCGGACCGGCGGGAGGTGGTCACCGTCCCGCTGAGCGAGGTCACGTCGAGGCGTACCGCTGGGGAGGGCTGGCGGGCCGTCGGCGCGCGCCTGCTCGATCATCCGGGCTTCGCCCCGGAGTTGCTGGCCATCGCGGCGGTGGACGCGCTGGGGCCGCGCGCCGCCGACTGGGTACGGCGGACCCGCGAGGCCTACCCGGCGGCGGACGCCGACGGGCTGGCCCGGCTGGCCACCCGGCGGTTCGTCCGGCTGGCCGGCGCGGGTGGGGCGCTCGCCGCGGGCGCGGGGCTGCTCGCGCCGGCGGTGGAGCTGACGGCGGTGCTCTGGACCCAGGCCAACCTGGTGCTGCACCTGGCCGCCGTGCACGGCCATGATCCGGCCGACCCGGACCGGGTGGCCGAACTGCTGGTGCTGACGCAGGTGCATCCCGACGTGGGCACCGCCCGGGCGGCCCTGGCGGCGGTCCGGTCGGTGGGTCCGTCGACGGACGGGCCGTGGCCGCGGGCGGCCGAGGCGGCGTGGCGGCTGGCGACGCCGCTCGCGGCGCAGGCCGGCGGCTGGTTGGGGTTGCGGCTGGCGTCCCGGCTGCTGCCGGGCGCGGCGGTGCTCACCGCCGCGGCGGGCGACGCGGCCGCGGCGCAGCGGCTGGCCGCCCGGGCCATCGCCCGCTACCGGCCGGCCCGTGGTCGCTGAGCGCCCCGGTCAGAGCCAGTCGAACCAGGAGCGGGGCAGCGCCGCGTAGCCGACGAAGGCGACCACGTCGAGCAGGGTGTGCGCGACGATCAACGGGGCGACCCGGCGGGTACGCAGGAAGAACAGGCTGAAGATCACGCCCATCACCGCATTGCCGACGAACGCGCCGAAGCCCTGGTAGAGGTGGTACGAGCCGCGCAGCACCGCGCTGGCGGCGACCACGGCGGCGATCCGCCAGCGCAGCTGCCCCAGCCGGGTGACCAGGTAGCCGACCACGATCACCTCCTCCAGCACGGCGTTCTGCACGGCGGCGAGGATCAGCACCGGGACCGCCCACCAGAGGTGCGGCAGGGCGGCCGGCACCAGGGTGGCGTTGACGCCGAGCTGCGCGGCCGCCCAGAACAGCGCCAGCCCGGGCAGGCCGATGAGGGCGGCGAGCCCGGCGCCGCGGGCCAGGTCCGAACCGGGCCGGCGCAGGTCCACCCCGAGGGTCCGGGCCGGGTCGCCGGGATCCCGGGCCAGCAGGTGTACGGCGAGCAGCACCGGCAGCAGCGCGAAGCCGATCCCGAGGAGCTGGTAGGTGAGGTCGAGGTACGGCCGGGCCGAGGCTGAGGTGTTCAGCGCCGCGGTCTGCTTCGACAGCCCGCCCGCGGCGGTCAGCTTGGCGATCAGCGAGACCAGGGCGTACACCGCCGACTGGCCGAGGGAGAGACCGAGCACCAGCAGCGTCTCGGTGCCCAGCGTCCGGCGGGACACCGGGCGGGTGAGCTCGTCAACCGTCACCGGACCACTGTGCCGCACGCGGCGGCCGGCCGGCACCGCCTCCGGCAGGGGATGAATCGATCGCACATTGTGTGCGACCGGTGTGCACGCTCCGTGGAGATTCTATGGGGGCCGATCCGGCCGTCAGGAGAAGGAGCGTGCCCCCGTGGAGAACTTCGCGCGGCTGTTGAAGGAGAGCTGGACCCTGGTCGAGGAAGACCGGGAGCGGCTGAGCGGTCACTTCTACGCCCGGCTGTTCCTCCTCGACCCGGAGCTGCGCAAGCTCTTCCCGGTGCAGATGAACGGGCAGGGCGACCGGATCCTGGAGGCGATCGTCACCGCGACCCAGACGGTCGACGACCCGGAGAGCTTCGACGAGTACCTGCGGGCGTTGGGCCGGGACCACCGCAAGTACCACGTCGAGGCGGGGCACTACGCGACCATGGGCGTCGCCCTGCTGGACGCGCTGCGCAGCACCGCCGGGGACGGCTGGAACCTGGAGTTCGACCAGGCGTGGCGGGAGGCGTACGCGAGCATCACCGAGCGGATGCTCGCCGGGGCGGCCGCGGACGGGAACCCGCCGTTCTGGCACGCCGAGGTGCTGACCCACGAGCGGCACGGGCCGGACACCGCGGTGCTGACCGTCCGGGCCCTTCAGCACCCGTTGACCTGGCAGGCCGGGCAGTACGTCAGCGTCGAGGTGCCCCGCTACCACCCGCGGGTGTGGCGGACGTACTCGGTGGCGAACGCCCCGAACGACGACAACGTGCTGGAGTTCCACGTCCGGACGCCGGCCGGCGCGGCGGGTTGGGTGTCCGGGGCGCTGGTCCGCCGGACCAGGCCGGGTGACCTGCTGCGGGTGGCCGCTCCGATGGGGTCGATGACGCTGGACCGGTCGTCGACCCGGGACGTCCTCTGCGTGGCCGGCGGGGTGGGGCTGGCGCCGGTCAAGGCACTGGTGGAGGAGCTGACCAAGGTCAACCGGACCCGTTGGGTGCACGTCTTCTACGGCGCCCGCCGTCCGGCGGAGCTGTACGGGCTGACCGGCCTGGAGGAACTGGTCGCCGCCCATCCGTGGCTGTCAGTCACCCCGGCGTGCAGCGAGGATCCGGACTTCGACGGCGAGCTGGGCGACATCTCCGACGTGGTGACCCGGTACGGCCCGTGGACCACGCACGACTGTTACGTCTCCGGCTCGGCCCCGATGGTCCGGGCCACCCTGCGCGCGCTCGCCGCCGACGACGTGCCGCCGGATCACATCCGCTACGACACCTTCGCCGCCCGATAGCCGTTCCTCCCCCCCGAGCCGGGTCGCGTGCCCCTGCCCCCTGGGGCACGCGACCCGGCACCCCGTACTCCGGTGCGTGGGCCGGGCCGGCAACCGGCCCCCGCACCGGGGGCCGGCGGCGGTGCCGGGAGGGGTCAGTAGCGCCAGGGGTGGCCGGTGTCGCGGTACTCCTCGACCGGCACCAGCGGCACACCGGGGATCATCCGGTCCACGTAGAGGTGTCCCTCCAGGTGGTCGATCTCGTGGGCGACCAGCCGGGCCATCGCGTACTCGAAGGACGTGATCACGCGGCTGCCGTCCCACTGGGCGTGTTCCACGTCGATCCGCAGCGGCCGGGGCACCAGGCCGCGGTGGTCGAAGAAGGAGAGGCAGCCCTCGTACTGCTCGTCGGTCTCCGCGGCGCTGTCGACGATCCGGGGGTTGAGCAGGACGACCGGTTCGGCGGCCCGGTCGGCGGGGCGGACCAGGGCGGCGGCCCAGCCGAGGCCGAGCTGCGGCGCGGCGATCCCGACCCCCTTGCTGAACGGGTGCAACTCGTCGAGGCGGACCAGGACGGCGGAGAGCCGGTCGACGACGTCCCGGGCGATCCGTTCCTGGCGCGGCAGGTCGAACTGGCGGGCGGGCTGCCGGAGCAGGTCGTCGCCGCGCTGGACGATGCCGATGCCGCGCATCCGGTCGCTGGCCCGGACCCGGCCGTCCGGGCCGGTGCCGTCCGGTTCGGCGTCCGGCGGCAGGCTGCGGAAGCGCCACTGGAGCCGGTAGCGGGCGTTCAACGGCGGGTCGTCGGTGGCCCACTCGTAGATCGCCCGGCCGTCCCGGTCGTGCCGCTGCACCGGGGTACGCAGCGGCCCCTCCTCGGACGAGAGGGAGGTTTCCGCCCCCCACACCTTGGGATCGAGCTCCGCCGGCAGGTCGAGCTGGACGGAGAGGTGCCGGGTGGGCAGGCGTACGGCCCGCTGGAACCAGGGGCCCCACTTGTCCCGCCCGACCCGGTAGGCGTACTCGATGGTCACCCGGTCGCCGGGGTAGAGCGGGAAGCGGCCCTCGGCGTTCTCGAACAGCAGCCAGATCTCCTTGAACGCGTCCCGGTCGTGCTTGGCCCGCCAGTGCATCGGCTCGCGCCCGCCGCCGTCGTCCCGGTACGCCTCGAGTTGCAGCTCGGCGAAGGTGAGCGGGTGCTCCCGGTGGTGGCGGTTGGAGCGGCCGGGGTCGTTGGGGTAGCGGTCGACGGCGACCCGGACCAGGTAGCGGGTGACCGGTTCGGTGCCGGCGTTGTAGAGCTCCCGCCGGATCACGCAGTGGTAGCCCTCGTCGCTGTGGGTGAGGGTGGCGGATTCCCGCTCGACCACGAGGCCGGTGCCGGGTGGCAGCCACTGCCCGGGGACCGGCGGGTCGCGGTGCGCGCCGGAGCGCCCGTGCCGCAGTTCGTCGTACTCCCGGTAGCGCTGCCAGATCGCGCCGCTGGCCTCCAGGACGGCCTCGGCCCGCCGGGCGAAGTCCTCGGTGGGCCGGTGCCGGCGCCCCTCGACGTGGCTGACGTACGACGGGTCGAAGCCCATCAGGGTCGCCAACTGCTTCTTGGACAGCCCTCGGCCGGTGCGGTGCCGGGCGAGCTCAGCCGCGAACGAGTCGGCGGCACGCTCGATGGGGGAGGTCGACATCGGCTTCCTCGTACGCGGGAGCACCATTTTCACGTCTGGTGGCCGAACGTGTACGGAAAGTGACTCATATTCGACATTCACCTTGACAATTCAGCGGTGGGCGTCGATTCTTGCGCCGTCTCCCCACCCGCCCGCCGGCGTTTCCGGCCGGTGCGACCGGGTAGTACCCGGCGCGGGACGTGACCGGCACCTCTTCTCCGGACCCCTGAGTCGACTTCCCCCGGACCCCCAGCTGTGGTTAGGCTAGCCTTAGCTGCCGGATGACGGATGTCGAGTGGTGGGGACACCAGACAGGGGACCGATCAAGGTGACAGCGGTGCTGCCGTCGCGGGACGCCGCCGCGCCGCTCGCCCCGGTGACCGCCGCCCTGCGCGCCATGTTCGGCACCGACGACGTGCCCGGGCTCGCGCCCGGCCTCCTGGTCGACACCGACGAGCCCCGCTGGTTCCCGGCGGCCCGGCTGATCGACGGCACCCGGCTGCCCGAGTTCCTGGCCGCCGCCGGCCGGCGCTTCGGCGGTACGCCGCACGCCTGCGCCGCGCTGGCCTGGAAGTCGTACAGCTACTGGACCGCGCTGCCGGTGGTGCTGGGCTGGGCCTCGGCCCGGCGGGTGCCGCTGCCCGACCCGGCCGACGTCCTGCTCCACTTCGCGGACCCGGGCCAGCTGTTCACCCTGGGGCTGCGCCGCTCGACCACGGTCGCGGTGCTGCCCGGTGACCCGCTGGCGCTCGCCGGCCACCCGGACGTCCGGGTGGTCGCCGACGAGGCGGCGCTGCTGGACACGCTGCGCGGCACGCTGCTCGACGCCCACTTCGCGCCGCTGATCGCGGCGCTGCAGACCGAGGTCCGGCTCGGCACCCGTACGCTGCTCGGCTCGGTCGCCTCCGGCATCGCGCACGGCCTGCTGCGCGCCTCGGACGCGCTGCCCGGCTCGGCCGCCGCGAGCGTCAGCACGCTGCTCGCCGCGCTCGACCTGGCCGACCTGGTGGAACTGGTTCCCGGCCCGGCCGGCGAGCCGACGGTGCAGCGGCGCACCTGCTGCCTGGCCTTCACCCTGCCCCGGCCGAAGATCTGCCAGGGCTGCTGCCTGCGGCCGTCCTGACCCGGCGGGCGGCCCGACCCCGGACGCCCCGGGCCACGAGCAGCCCGGTACGCGGGCGGGGGCCGTGGCCGGCGCTCAGTCGACCAGCGGCCGGACGTCCCAGAGCCACACCCCACCGGTGAACGTCGGCGTGATGCCGGTCAGCTCGGTCATCCCTCGGTGGAGCGCGCCGGCCTGGTGCAGCCGGGGGTCGAGGAGCACCACGCCGGCCCGCCAGTAGCGCAGGTCGTCCACGGCGGCCACCCGGTCCTGCGGGGTGATCGGCGGCACCGCGTCGGTCTTCCGGATCTGGGTGAAGAAGCTGCTGGTCGGGCGGGGCGGGGCGGTGAAGAGCGCCTGCCGGCCGGCCCCGGGCCGGGTGTCGGGATAGAGAAAGTAGCCCCGGGCCAGCGGCATCTCCAGCCGGGTCTCGGCGGACCAACGCAGCGGGACGGCGTACGTGGTGTCCGGCAGCGGCAGCGTGACGAGGCTGTGCCCGCCGGCCAGGTAGGGACGCCAGGCCCTGGAGGTGATGAAGGTGGGGGTCGGTTCCCGGCGTACCGCGGGCAGCGGGGTGGGCAGGAGCGGCAGCAGCGCCATGGTCAGCACGGTGGTGGTGGCGAACCGGATCTGCCCACGGGCGGCCGGGTGGCGCCGGGCCAGCCGGCGGGCGTGCTCCGCGCCGAGCGCCAGCAGGATCCCCACGATCGGGGTGAGCGCGAGCGACCAGCGGGTGGGCACCACGGAGTGCAGGATCGGCAGGTCCTCCAGCGCGGCCCAGGGACCGGGGACACCGGTGTCCCGCCCGTCGAAGCGGATCTCCCGGCCGAGGGAGAAGAGGACGAACACGGCGCCGACCGCGGCCAGACCGAGCACCACGACGTTGCGCCGTAGCCACCAGAGCAGCGCCACCGCGAGCACGGCGAGCGGCCAGCCGAAGAAGGCGTTCTCCTCGGTGGCGTTCTTGACCAGCCACACGCTGCCCCGGGCGTCCCCGGCCAGCGACTCCCTGGACCAGGCGACGTACGAGGCCAGGTCGGTGCGGTAACCGCGGATCAGCTCCGACAGCCCCTGGTACGCCCCGGGCCCGAAGAACTGCACGTGGAGCGGGTACGCGAGCAGCACCAGCGCGACCAGGGCGGCCACGGCCAGACCGGCGAAGAAGGTGCGGGCGGACCGGCGGGTCTCCGGGCGGCCGAGGGCGAGGGCGAGCACCACCACCCCGAGCCCGATCGCCGTCATCAGCAGGATCTCCAAGTTGAGGAAGGACTGCCAGACCACCACCAGCCCGAGCAGCACCCCGTTGCGCGCCCAGCGGCCGGGCTCGGTCAGGCGCAGCGTCCGCCAGATGATCAGGGGCACCACGAACTGGCTCACGATGTTGGGGTGGGCGTTGGCGTGCGAGATCATCGCGGGCGCGAAGGCGCAGAAGCCGGCCCCGAGCCAGGCCGGGCCCCGGGACCCGATCAGCACTCGGGAAAGGACGAAGTACCAGGCCACGCCGGTGGCGGCCATGCCCAGGGTGAGGAAGAGCAGGAATGCGGTACGCGGCCCGAAGAGGAGGGTGATCGGCGTCATTGGCAATGAAACGGATAATACGGACGTATTTGCCATCAGATTGACGCCGTCCGGCACATTCATCCGGTCCGACGTGAACGGATAGGCAAAATCGGTCAGGACGCGCGCGCCGTGCGCCATCATCCACTCGAACTGGGCCTGATCGGTGCGGTTGTCCCGGACCTCCGCGGCGGGATCCAGCCAGAGCCGGGCGGTCACCCAGAAGGCGAGCAGGACGAAGCTGAGCACGGCGGCGAGGTCGATCCACCGCCCCTGCCGCAGCCGTTCGCCCTCGCCGGGCCCGTCCTCGGCGGCGCCATCGGGAGCAGCGTCCGATTCAGGAGTAGTCATGACAATTCAGAGCGTAGTCAGGGTATGGCAGGGCCGTGACATGTTTCGGGGTACTGGCGTACTATGTGCCGGGTTCGCCAACCGCCGATCACGTGCCCTCCCCCGACCGCAATTCGGCCACCCCCGGTGCCCCGATTCCCTCGCCATCCATCCGGATGGTTGACTTTGTCGGTCCAGGCGCGGGTCAGTCATATCGTGAGGAATCGACGCATGGCAGAAATCACTGGGGATCAGGCCGTCCAGTCGGAGGTTCTCGAGGGCTTGGCGACGGCCGTCAACCACCGTAGGTGGTTCGTCGAACTGGCGGTGCCATACCTCGGTGACAACCCCATCGAGATCGGCAGCGGCCTGGGCGACTACGCGCTGGAATGGTCCGCGCAGCTGCCCCGGATCACCGCCACCGAGGCGGACCCCGACCGGCTCGTCCGGCTCAAGGAGCGGCTCGCCGACCGTCCAGGCGTCGAGGTCCGCCAGATGCTGCTGCCGCACTCCGAGCGCGGCGACTACAGCGCCGCGGTGTCGTACAACGTGCTGGAGCACATCGAGGACCACGTGGGCGCGCTGCGCAGCATGCGCGAGCTGGTCCGGCCCGGCGGCGCCGTGATCATCATCGTGCCGGCGTTCCAGTTCGCGATGAGCCCCGCGGACATCGCCACCGGCCACGTCCGGCGCTACACCAAGAAGAGCCTCGCCGCGGCGATGACCGAGGCCGGGCTCACCGTGGAGAAGATCCACTACGCGAACGCGCTCGGCCTGATCGGCTACTTCATGGCCACCAAGGTCTTCCGGCTGATGCCGAAGGAGGGCCCGATGGTGAAGGTCTACGACACCCTGGTGCTGCCCGCCACCAAGGCCGCCGAGCAGCGGATCCGGCCGCCGTTCGGGCAGTCCGTCTTCGCCGTCGCCCGCGTCCCCGAGTGACCCGGCGGGGAGGGGGCCCGGTCGGCCCCTCCCCGCCCCGGCTCACTCCTTGATCTGGTACGTGGGGCGGATGACCGCCCGGGCCAGGGTGTGGAACGCCAGGTTGAATCCGACGTACGCCGGGCTGGCCCCCGGGCCGACGTCGAGCCGCTCCACGTCGACCGCGTGCACCGCGAAGACGTAGCGGTGCGGCCGGTCGCCGGGCGGCGGGGCGGCGCCGCCGAAGCCGGTGTCGCCGTAGTCGTTGCGGATGCTGAACACCCCGCCCAGCTCGCTCTCCCGCACGCCGGTGGGCAGCTCGGTCACCGCGGCCGGCAGGTCCACCAGCACCCAGTGCCAGAAGCCGCTACCGGTCGGGGCGTCCGGGTCGAAGCAGGTCACCACGAAACTCTTCGTCTCGTCCGGGAAGCCCGACCAGGACAGGTGCGGGGAGACATTCTCGCCGCCGGCGCTGCCGTGCGCGTGCCGCGCGTCCATCGGCTCACCGTTGTGCACGTCGTCGCTGGTGAGGTTGAACGACGGCACCGTCGGCAGCAGCTCGTACGGGTCCGGGGCGATCGGTCGTTCCAGGGTCATCGAAACGGTCCTTCCGGGTGCGCGCGAATGTCCTGCGCCCCTTCATACCCCTTCGCCGGTCCCGATCGAACCGGAAGGGGCGGTCCGGCCTGCTCGCGCGGCGGCGGGACGTCGGACGCGGCCGGGGCGTGCCGGGCCGACCAGCGGCGCCGAAACTTCCGGTGACGCCTCCGCAAGTCTCGGTCGCCACTCCGGCGGCCGGTGGGCGCATCCTCGAACCGATCGAGTAAGCCGCCAGATATCGGCAGCTCAACATGGGTGAGTGCCCAATCTCGACCGGAGACCCTTCCCGTGGGCTTCCGGAAGTTGTTGACAGCGCGGGGAGGCCGATCGATGATGCAAGCATCGATGAACCTCAGCGGCTACCGATCCGGGCTGCGGTAGCGAGCTGGTTCCTCGGTCGTCATAGACCACGAGCGGCGCCGCCGCGACGTGGTCCGGCGCTGTCCGTGGCGGCCGCGTCCCGCGGCCGACGACGGCGTCGAGTCGTGTCTTGCCGCCCGGGTTCCTCGGGCTGCCCCACGAGAGGGATGCACGCCGTGAAAAACCACCCCGTCCTACCCGAGCGCCGCGGGCGTACCCGGATCAGGCTGCTCGCCGCCGCCGCCAGCGCCGTCCTGCTGGCTGCCGTCTCGGCCACCATGACCGGCGTCGCGCACGCCGAGGCCGACCGCACCGTCACCTCGAACACCACCGGCACCCATA
>NZ_JBITLH010000020.1:0-66720 GCF_044465125.1 Micromonospora sp. NPDC049836 | reverse complement strand
CGCAGCCACCAAGACCAACGACTGAACATCTACAACCAGCGAGGGGGTCAAAGTTCGGCCGGAACAGAGGGGTCAGGGTTCAACCGGTGTTGACACCTTCGAAGCCGCTGCCGCCGTTGGCCAGCTCGAGCACTGGCGGAAGTGAGCTGGCGTCGCTGACCGACAGGAAGGAATGGAACAGCATGCACACTAGGCAGACAGCGCCTCCGCCGGAGATCGGCTTGGCGCAGGCGTCGCCCGACTCCTCGCGGTTCGGATACCGACCGGAGCTGCGCCGCTCACTCGGCTTCGCCGACCTGCTCTTCTACGGGCTGGTGTTCATGGTGCCGATCGCGCCTATGGGCATCTTCGGATCCGTCTACTCCGGCGCCGGCGGGATGGTCGCGCTGGCGTACGTCATCGGCATGGCGGCGCTGGTGTTCACTGCCGCCTCATACGCCCAGATGGTCAAGGCGTTTCCACTTGCCGGGAGCGTGTACAACTACGCCGGGCGAGGGATCGGCGCACCGGTCGGGTTCCTCGCTGGCTGGGCGATCCTGCTGGACTACGTGCTGGTGCCGAGCCTGCTGTACCTGATCGCGGCGGTGGCGATGCACTCCACCGTTCCGGCGGTTCCAGTGTGGGTCTGGCTGGTCGGCTTCGTGCTGGTGAACACCCTGGTCAACTACCGGGGAATCCGGATGACCGCACTGATCACCCGAGTGATGCTCGTCGGCGAGGTCATCGTCCTGGTGATCTTCCTTGCAACTGCGGGCCGCGCCCTCGCGCACGGCAAGGGACAGGGCTTCTCCTGGACGCCGCTCTACAACCCCGACACGTTCACCTGGGCGCTGGTGTTCGGCGCGGTGTCGATCGCCGTGCTCAGCTTCCTCGGCTTCGACGGCATCTCGATGCTGGCCGAGGAGAATAAGGGCGGCGCGGGGCAGATCGGCCGGGCCATGGCCGCGGCGTTGGGTGTGGCTGGCTTGCTGTTCATCGCCCAGACCTGGATGGCCGCGCTGCTGCTGCCCAACCCGGATGGCCTCCTCGTCAATGGCGATCCGGAAGGCACCGCGTTCTACGACGCCGCCCGGCTCGCCGGTGGTCCCTGGCTGGCCACCCTGTGCGCGGTCGCCACGGCCGTCGCCTGGGGCGTGGCGAACTCCCTCGTCGCGCAGGTGGCCACCTCGCGGCTGCTGTACGCCATGGCCCGCGACCGGCAGCTGCCGAAGTTCCTGGCCAAGGTGTCAGTGCGCCACAGCGTGCCCACTCACGCCATCACCCTCACTGCGCTGGTGTCGCTGGCGATCGGCCTCTACATGAACTGGCGAACCGATGGCATCGCGCTGCTGTCCAGCCTGATCAACTTCGGCGCGATGACCGCGTTCCTCGTGCTGCACCTCGCCGTCATCTGGCACTACCTGGTCCGCCAACGCAGCCGCAACCTGATCGCGCACCTGATGCTTCCGGGAATCGGATTCGCCATCCTCGCCTACGTCGTTGTCAACGCCAACGTGGCCGCCCAACGCCTCGGCTTCGTCTGGCTCACCCTCGGCCTCCTGGTCCTGGCAGGTCTGTACGCCGCCGGACGCCGCCCCGAGCTGTCCGGACTTGCCAACGGACGGGAGGGGGCATGACCAGCTCGGTCACCTACCAGCCAACCGAAGACGAGCTGCGTTACACCTTCGGCGCCCACCCGGCGGTCGCCGAGATAAAGCCGGGCAGCCTGCTTGTCACCAGCACCGAGGATTGCTTCGGCGGGGTCGTGCGCGCTGTGGACGACCTGCCGTCGAAGGTGTGCCAAGCATTTAATCCCGTCACCGGCCCCTTCCACGTGCTCGGCGCAGAACCTGGCGACACTCTCGCGCTGCACTTCGCGGCCATCGCCCCGGCCCGCGACTGGGGCATGTCAGCCACCTTTCCGCATTTCGGTGCGTTGACCGCCACCCACACCACGCCGATGCTGCACCCACCGCTCGAGGAGCGGGTGTGGCGCTACACCATCGACACCGCGGCAGGCACCGTGACCTTCCACGCCCGCCGCTCCGGCCATGCGATCGTCATGCCCTTGGAGCCGATGCTCGGCACCGTGGGACTGGCCCCGGCCGGCGGGGAAGCACGCTCCACGATCGTGCCTGATGCGCACGGCGGGAACCTCGACACTCCGGAGATCCGCCCCGGCACCACCGTTTACCTGGGCGTCAACGTCCCCGGCGCGCTGTTCGCCATAGGCGATGGCCATGCCCGCCAGGGCCAGGGCGAGGTGTGCGGCGTCGCGGTGGAGACAGCCATGAACGTCACCGTCGCTGTCGACCTGATCAAGGGCGTGGCTACACCATGGCCACGCATCGAGACCGACCACCGGATCATCTCGATCGGCGCCGCCCGTCCGCTTGAAGACGCCTACCGCATCAGCCAGCACGACCTGGTTACCTGGACCGCACAACTGACCGGCCTGGAGCTACTTGACGCTTACCAGGTCGTCTCGCAGGCCGGCCGAGCCGCACCTGGCAACGTCTGCGACCCGCTCTACACCATGCACGCCGCCGTCAACAAGGCGATCTTGGCAGGCGTGAACCCCTATGAGGGAGTGCACCAGCGGCTGCGCCGCATCGCCGAGGCCCCAAGCGAGCAACCGGGGAAAGACCATGGGAACTGAGGCGATGAGCTGGGCACCCGCCGAGGTCGACCTGACTCGTCCGAATGCCGCACGGATGTACGACTACTTCCTCGGTGGCAGCCACAACTTCGCCGCGGACCGTCACGCCGCCGATGCCGTACTCGCCGTCGCACCCCATGTCGCCGACGCGGCCCGCGCAAACCGCGCGTTCCTGCGCCGCGCCGTCCGCTACGCACTCCAGCAGGGCATACACCAGTTCCTCGACCTCGGCTCGGGGATACCGACCGTGGGCAACGTCCACGACATCACCCGCCACATCGACATCAATGCGCGGGTTCTCTACGTCGATGTCGAGCCGGTAGCCGTGGCGCACGCCAGGGTCCTGCTGAATAACAACCCGCGGGTCGATGTCATCCAGGCCGACATCTGCTTTCCGGATTTCATCCTCAAAAATTCCACCACGCAGCGGCTGATCGACCTCACCCGTCCCGTCGCCGTCCTCTTCGTCTCGGTCCTGCACTTCATCCCCGGCGACGTCAACGCCATCGTGGAACCGTTCCGCGCCGCGATGCCCCCTGGCAGCGCCCTCGTCATCTCCCACGCGACCTCCGGCACGGCCACAAGCCAGACCGATGAGGTGCAGAGGCTGTATCAGCGCACGCCTACCCCACTTCAACTGCGCGCCCCCGCAGAGGTCGAGGCGCTGTTCGGCGACTTCGCCACGGTCCCTGCCGACGGGCCAGCAGCGAAGTCGGCGAGCAACGCAGCGCTCGTCCCTGTTGCTCGGTGGCGCCCTGATCCCGAGGACCAGATCGAGAGGGGACACGCGTCAGCCAGCCCCTTCCTCACCGGCTTCCTCGCCGGGGTCGGGATGAAAGGAGCAGCAGCTCGTGAGTGAACCTCCTCGGCTCGCTATCCGCAGGGAACCATCCCTGCCCAGTGCCAGCTGGGTACTGATGTTCATCGGATCCGCGGGACCCACCGGCGGCGGCAAGTGGGCGTCCGCCCAGGTTGCGCACCAGCCTGCGGCAGTCTGCGTCCAGACCACGGAAGGGGCGGGCCGATGAGTTTTGCTCGGCTGCCGCTGCGCGACGAGTTGTTCCTGCTCGGCCATGACGACGACGCCGGCCACCCGCACATCCACCGCCAAGCCTTGGCGTTGGGGCTGGCCGGCGCGGTCCTGGTCGACCTGTTTCTCGCCGGGCGGATCGTCCTCGACCCGAACAACGACCGTTTGTCCGGAGACCGGTGGCTGCGCCTGCACACCGATCAACCGCTCGGAGACCTGATCGGGGACAGTGCCATCGGCTTCATCCGCTATGGGCGTACAGCACCACCGGTGAAGGCGTTCCTGCGCGGCTTCGCCGACGACCTATACGAGCGCACCCGCGCCGGACTCGTCGCCGCCGGGATCCTCCGGCAGGTCACTCGCCGGCGCCTCGGCGGCCTTGCCCGCACCGACACCTACCTCGCCACCGACACCAAGTGGGCGGTCGTCGCCCGCGCACGCCTGCGGTACGTCGCTCAAGGCCGTGAGCAGCCCGACAACCACACCGCCGCACTCGCCGGACTCGTCGCCACCCTCGGCCTCACCGGCCACCTCTACCTCAACGACGACAGTACGACCGTGACGGCGCACCTGAAGGCCATCGCCGGCCAGCACCACCGGTCGGTGCGGGACATCACCGCCGCCCTCGACGCCGCCGTCGGTGACCTCGCCACCGCAACGTACCGGTGAAGCGAGACCACAAGGACATCTAATCCGATGGAGAGCCTGGTGCACATTCGCGCCGCCCGTTGGGCAGACAAGGATCTGGTCGCCCTGCTGATCGCCGACGCCCTGCACCCCACACCGCTCGCCGCGTGGCTGGTGCCCGACCCAGGGCAGAGGTGCCAGGTGCTGGCCGACGTCGTCGCGATCTGGGTAGAACATGCGATGTTCTTCGGCGACATCCACCTCACCCATGACCTCACCGCCGCCACCGTGGGTTTTCACCGTTACCGACCCATCCCACCACCGGCCAACTACCGGACCCGGCTCACCGACGCCGCCGGACCACACGCCGACCGCTTCGACCTGCTGGACACGCTCCTTGCCGAGAAACAGCCCACCGAACCGCACTACCAACTGGCGTTCCTCGCCGTCCGCACCGACGCCCAACGGGGCGGCTGTGGCGTCGCGCTGCTGGCCCACCACCGCAGCCGCCTCGACCGCATCGACCTGCCGTCCTGGACCGCTGTTCCCTCAGGCGGGGAGCACCTGCTCGCCCGATACGGCTACACACCCCGGCCGGCGATCACCTTGCCGGACGGCCCGACCCTGCAGCCGATGCGCCGCAACGCTCGCCACGGCAGCAGTGCCATGCCGATCAACCCGGCCCGCCCGGTCGACAACCGCTGGCAAGGCTTCCATGTGTAGCCCCATCGCTCCCGTCACTAACAGCCTCACCGGTGACATCCACAGGCAGCTGACCACCCCCGTCCTGAAACTGGCTCCGCGAATCATGGCCTTTCCAAGCAGATACCCTCCAGACCTGATCGACGCCGTCGTCCAGCGCGTCACGGATGCCCGCCGAGTCAGGGCATACGGCGCCGTCACCACCGTCGCCCATCAGATGAACCTCGACCCGCGCCTAGTCCAGAAATGGGTCACCAAAGCGACTGCCCCAGTCGCGCTCCAGCCATGCAGGCCGGCCGCCGACTCGTGCGAGATGTACCTGCCGCCGGGACTGCTGCACTGCAGGTTCTGCCAGCAGCCAATGACTCACGCCGAGTCGCACGACTCTGGGCAGGGCTACCAGTGCCAGCAGGGTTGCAGACCCCGGCCCCTGGATAGCGTGGCCGTCGCCGACACCATCGGTCGGGCGATCCTGGCGCGCGCCGCTCGGATCATCCCGTCGACCAGCACCCCGATCCCGCCACACCTCGCAGCCGTCCACGCCCACCGCGTCCTCGCCCGCATCACCGTCGGTGCCACCCCCAGCGACATCACCCTCACCTGGCGCGCCACCCCTGTTCTCGAACCCGGCCGGTTCGAGGCCGAACGCGCACAGCGTGTCGCCACCGCCCGCACCCTGGTCCTCGGCGACCCGCTGCGCGCCCGGCAACTCCTGCACGCCAGCCTCACCGGCATCGACCCCGCCACCGCGCCCGCCGACGCGGTGCACGCGGAAGCCGCCATCCTCCTAGCCGAACTGCAACTCCGTCTCGGCCACCCCGCCGACGCCATAACCTGGGCCACCTACGCCCGTGCCAGCACAGTCCACCTCCACGGGCTCGCCCACCGGCGGGCCTTGCACGCCCTCCACGTCCTCGCCGCTGCCCACTCGCGCGGCGGACACCATCAGCGCGCCTACCACCTCTACCGGGAACTCACCGGCCACCTCTCCAAATCCGACGGCCCGCACGCCCAGCAAACCCTCGCCGTCCAAGCAGCCACCGCCCTCATCCTGTACGCCCTCGGCCACTGCCAAGCCGCCCGCACCCTCCTCGCCGACACCATCACCACCCACCGGCGCGAACACCCCGGCCACCCCGCCACCGCCCACATGACCCGGCACCTGTCCCGCATCTGGCGCGAGTGCGCCACCAACGGCCACCAGCACCAGGACGCCTGACCGCCCGCCTCGCCCTGATAGGAGGTCCGCCGTGACCGCACGCCCCCTCCCCAGAACAACTCGCGGTGCTACAGCGGCTCGGGCGGCGATGGGTACGACGAACCACTCCTGTCGTTAGGCGTCGGTGACATCGCAGGAACCAGCGCAGCGCTCCCGCCGGCCCCCTGTCTTCCTGCATTCGCCGCACCAGGCGTGCCCCGAATGCAGGAGTGCCTGTCCGACCCGATGAGAAGGAAGTACGAGTAACCCAGATGGCTGAGACAAGCATCGGCGAGTCCGCCCAGCTCCGCGCCGCGCTGGTGGACACGCTGCGCGATAAGGGGATGGTCACGAGCGCTCTCGTTGAGGCGGCGATCCGAGCGGTGCCGCGGCATTGGTTCATGCCGGCCGGTACGCCGACTGAGGTCGCCTATGGCTACGACAGCTCCGTGGTGACCAAGCGCGATCAGGACGGCATGGCGATCTCGTCGGTGTCCGCGGCGTACATCCAGGCGCGGATGCTGGAACTGGCCGAGCTGCGACCTGGCATGACGGTGCTGGAGGTCGGCTCGGGCGGATTGAACGCGGCCTACCTCGCAGAGGTCGTCGGTCCGGAGGGCCGAGTAGTCAGCATTGATATCGACCCCGAGATCATTGACCTGGCCTCGACCGCGCTGGACGCCACGGGCTACAGCAGCCGAGTCCGTGTCCTGGTCGCCGACGCCGAGCACGGCGTGCCGGACGAGGGGCCATTCGACGCGATCATCGTGACGGTCGGGGCGTGGGACATCGCCCCGGCCTGGCTCGACCAACTGGCCTCGGACGGCGTGCTCGTCCTCCCGTTGATTATGAACGGGGTCACCCGCACCATCGGGTTCCGGCGCGACGGCGACCACCTGGCCAGCACGTCGGCCGAAGTGGCCGGGTTCGTGCCGATGCAGGGCGCCGGCCGCCACGCCGACCAGGTGCTCGAGCTAGCCGATACCACCGGCGGCAAGGTCAAGCTCGCGTTCGACTCCGGCGCACCCCCGGATCTGATTCAGCTCAATGGCGTGCTGGACGCCGACGCGGCCGAATTTTGGTCTGGCGTCACGGTCAGCCACGGGATCTCCTTCGCCGACCTGCACCTGTGGCTCGCGTGGTACCTGGATGGGTTCGGCCGCCTCGCCGCCGACGAGGGCAGCGCACTGGCTGCCCGGAAGCGCTGGTTGCCGTTCGCGGTCGTACGCGGAGCCGGGCTCGCCTGCCTCGTGTTGCGGGACGCGATGCAGGGCGCCGGGGCGGAGTTCGGTGCCCGCGCCTACGGACGCGACGGGCAGGTGGCCGCCGCCGCGTTGATCGAACAGATCCAGGCGTGGGACCGAGCCGGGCGGCACACGCCTCCGACGTTCGCCTACTGGCCCGCCGGCGGCGACCGCTCCCAGATTCGCGCCGACGCCACGGTCATGAACAAGACCCACGGCGTGGTGACGATCTCCTGGCCCACGAGCAGCTGACTCTGGCCTCGGGCCAGCCTCGCTGGGTCAGGTTGCAACAACCCAGCCGCCCAAACCCATAGGGCGAAGCGGGACGCCAAGTCCGCCAGCCCCCGCTACCCGAAAGGATTCCCATGACATTGCAGGTCGACGACGCCACCACCTTGCGCCAGGCCATGGTGGGCACGCTGCGCGACGAAGGTCTGATCACCACCGACAGCGTCGCCGCAGCGATGAACGCGGTGCCCCGGCACGAGTTCGCACCCGGCGAACCGCTGGAGAAGGTGTATCAGACCAACAGCACCCTGGTGCCCAAGATTGACGCTCAGGGGCGTCAGACCAGCGTGGTCTCGGCCTCGCACATTCAGGCCATCCAGCTAGAACTGGCCGAGGTACGGCCGGGCATGAACGTGCTGGAGATCGGCTCGGGTGGCTACAACGCCGCCCTGATCGCGGAGGTCGTCGGGCCGACCGGTTCGGTGACGACCATGGACATCGATGCCGACGTCGTGGACCGTGCCCGCGCGGGTCTGCGCCGGGCCGGGTACGAGCAGGTCAACGTCGTGCTCGCCGACGCCGAGCACGGCGTGGCACAGCACGCGCCGTATGACCGGATCATGGTCACGGTCGGGGCGTGGGACATCCCGCCCGCCTGGCTCGATCAGCTCACCCCGGACGGCCGGATCGTCGTGCCGCTGCGCTTCGCCGGGATCACCCGCCTGGTCGCCTTCGACCGCGCCCCCGGCAGGTCGGTGCTGACGGCCAGCAACTACCGGCTCGGCTCGTTCGTGCCGATGCAGGGCGACGGCGCCGCCAGCGAGCAGCTGATCCCGGTCACCCCCGACGTCGGGCTGCGCCTCGACCAGAACAGCACTCTCACGTTCGACGTGCCGGCGCTGCGCAAGGCGCTCAACACCAAGCCCGTGGAGAGCTGGTCGGGCACGCCGTTCGACATGCCGGACGAGCTGGAGCTGTACCTGCTGACCAGCGGGCCGGAACTGCCGATGATTCACGCCGCGCAGGCCGCGGTCGATCAGGGCGTAGTCAACCGCACGGTACGCAACGGCACCCCGACGCTGGTGCGCGGCGGCAGCTTCGCCTATCGCATCAAGCGGGAGAATCCGCAGACCGTCAGCGGCTACGAGACCGGTGTCATCGCCCACGGGCCGGAAGCCGAGCAGGTCGGTGCCGAGCTGCTCGCCATGATCCGCACCTGGGCGGACTCCTACTACCGGCGCGGCGCTGCCCACATCACCTACCACCCGAACACCGCCGACACCAGCGATCTGACCGGGTGGCACAGCACCAAGCGACACGGCGTCCTCGCCGTCGCCTGGTCCTAAGAGACTTCGGCGCTCACCTCAGCGGCCCACGCCGGGGGGAGCGTCGGGGAACCCCTATCACTGCAACCAGGGAGGTTGTCATGGCCCAGCTCGCCACGGTCCAGCCCGACGTCGAGGGCGGCACCCTCGACGACTTCGATCTCGACATCGAGTTCATCGAGGCCGGCGGCACCGTCGAGCACATCATCAAGATGACCGAGGACAACTGCGGCAGCACCTGCGCGTCGGCCTGCACCAGCTGCTGACCAGCCGCATCCGCTGGTGGCTCGCTCTGATGGCCAGCCCAAACCAGATGGGCAGGCCGTAAGGCGAGCCATCGACAGCGGATCAGGAGTGCCCGGCCCGGGGAGACCTGCTCTCGAGGGTCGGGCACTCCTCACCCGCAGACAGATGATCACGCCCATGGGGAGGCTGGTGTGTACCGCAGCGTGAACGATGCCTTGATGCTCCGGGCGGCCGTACTTCGCCCGGGCCAGATCGGCGCATGGCCTGACCTGACCGGCAGCGACACGGCGACCAGTTGGCGCCTGTGGCTTGCCGAGACGTTGGCGGTTCCGGGGTTCGCGGCAGCCTTGGCCCACGCGTCACCGGACCTCGCCGAGCGGGTCACCGCCGCCATCAGCGGCGGCCCGTCGCAATCTGACGCCCGCCGGGTGGTGCTCGCGGTCATGCGCTACCTGCTGCGCACTACCACCCGTGCCACACCATACGGGTTGTTCGCGGGCGTTGCCCCCGCCACCGCGAGCCGCACCGGCCGCATCCACTGGGGCACTGCACACCGGCCTTTCGCTCGCCTTCAGGCATCCTGGCTGGCCGCCGTCCTCGATGGCCTGGAATCCGACGTGCGGCTGCGCCCGCATGTGATGGTGCGCGCCAACAACCTGCTGGTCGAGCGCAGTGAGAGGCTGGTGCTGGAGTACCGCGCCGCCACGACCGACCCCGCAGGTGCGCCCACGCATCTGCGCATCAAGACCACCGACATGATCCGCACGGCTCTCGCGCTGGCGGCTGAGCCGATCCGGTGGGCCGACCTCACCGGCAAGCTGACGGCCGAATGTGGGGCGCCGCAGGAAGGCGCGCAGCGGCTGGTCGGCCAAATGGTGACGCAGCGGTTGCTGTTGACCAGCCTGCGCCCGCCGTCGACCGAGACCGACCCCCTGGCGCATCTCGTGGATCAGCTGGAGACCGCCGCAGCCGAAGGCGGCGACGTAGGCGAGCTACTTGATCCGCTGCGTCGCGTTCGCGATCTCAAAGCCCGACACGACCGCGCACCGGACGAGGCCACGGCTGATGCCCGCCGCCGGGACCTCGGCAGAGCCGCCGCCGTGATCCAGCCCGGGCAGGCGGTCGGTGTCGATTTGCGGCTGGACTGCGACCTCGTGGTGCCGACGACGGTGACGGCCGAGGCATGCCGCGCCGCTGCCGCGCTGACCCGCCTCGCCCGGCCGACATCGCTTCGGTGGCGGGACTGGCATACGCGTTTCTTGAACCGGTACGGCCTGCACGCCCTCGTCCCGCTCCTGGATGCGATCGATGCCCAGGTGGGCCTCGGCTATCCGGACGGCTTCACCGGCGAGCCGGCCGATGATTCGCCCGCGTTGACCGACAGGGACCGGAGGCTACTCGCCTTGGCGCAACGTGCCGCCCTGCACCGTGAACACGAGGTCGACCTCGACGACGTCCTCCTGGACAGGCTGGCCGGCCCGGCGCCGACCGAGATCCCGCCGACCGCCGAGCTCACCGTGCGCGTCCACGCCGACTCCCTCCAAGCCATCGCCGGCGGCGACTTCCTGCTGTCGGTCGTACGTGCTTCAGCGCAAGCCTTCTCCACCGCGGGCCGGTTCCTAGACATGTTCGGCGAGACCGACCGGCACCGGATGGCCTCCTGCGCCGCCGACAGCCCAGCCAGCGCCGGCGCGTTGCTGGCCCAGCTGTCCGCGGTCACCCGCTACACCATCAGCCTGGACGTCAACCGCGCCCCCCAGGTGCTGCCGCATCTGATCCCCGTCGGCGAGTACCACGCCCCGTCGCAGGCCGCGATCGGCTTGGACGACATCGCGGTAACCGCCGACGCGCACCGCCTGTACCTGGTGTCGATCTCTCGCCGACGGGCGCTGCAGCCGGTCGCAGTCAACGCGGTCGAGCCCGTACGACACGCCCACCCTCTGGCCCGCTTCCTGGCCGAAGCGCCCGTGGCCCTCGCTACCCCGTGCTCACCGCTGGAGTGGGGGCCAGCGGCCAAGGGCTTGCCGTTCCTGCCCGCGCTGCGGTACGGCCGGACCCTCTTGAGCCCCGGGCGGTGGCACCTGAGCGCCGCCGAACTGCCCGACCGGCATGCCGGCTGGCAGCACTGGGACCGCGCGCTGACCACCTGGCTCAAGGCCACAGGCTGCCCTACCGCCGTCTCGCTTGGTATCGGCGACCAGACCCTCGGCCTCGACCTGGACAAGCCCGCTCACCGGGCGCTGCTACGCGACCACCTGACCCGCAACCCCACCGCACTGCTGCATCTCATCCCCGAAGGCGCCGCCTGGATCGGCGGGCATCCCCACGAAATCGTCATCCCGTTGACCGCCACCACCGCGAGACCACCAGCGCCCCGCCTCACCAGCCCCCTGGTCGATGTCCGTACCCACGGCAGCTTGCCTGGCCGCGACCACCACTACCTGAAGATCTACGCCCGGCCGGAAGAACAGACCACCATCCTTACCGCCCACCTGCCTCGGCTTGTCGTGCAACTCCCGCCGGCGGGCAGGTGGTGGTTCCTGCGCCACGCCGACCCGGAGCCGCACCTGCGGCTGCGTATCAGCGGCTTGCCCATCGAAGCCATCACCGGCTGGACGCAGGAGCTGACCGACGCCGACCTGACCCAGCGAGTCCAGTGGGACACCGACTTCGGCGAGCCTGGCCGCTTCGGCAGCCTGGCCGCGTACCAGGCAACGGCAGCCGTGTTCGCGGCGGACTCCGCAGCCGCGCTCGCCCAACTGGCCGTCACCACGCGACGTCCCACCCTGGGCTGGCAGGCGTTGACCGCCGCGAGCATGGTCGACCTCGTCACGGCGGTCATCGGCGACCCACACGACGCCCTGCGATGGCTGATAGCCCGTACCCGCGCGCACCGGCCAGCACCCCCACGAGCCGTCTACGACCAGGCCATCCGCCTGGCCAACCCGTACGACCCCACCGCCGTGGCGTCCCTGACCGGCGGCGAGAACCTGACGGACCGCTGGGCTCGGCGCCGCCGCACCGTGGCCGCCTGGCGCGACAGCCTGCCCACCGTCAGCACCATGCCGCCGGCCGAGCTGCTGCCCGACCTGCTGCACCTGCACCACGTCCGCGTCGCCGGGGCCGACCTCGACAGCGAACGAGCCTGCCTGCACCTCGCCCGCGCCGCCGCGCTGAGCTGGACGACAAGGAGCATCACGTGACCACCCCGACCACCACCGCCAACCCCTCGGATGTGCTCGCGGCGGTCTGCGCCAGACTCGCCAGCCCCTCCATCGTCGGCCCGTCACGCGACGGGCGGACCCGGCCGCAATCGCTGGCCGGAGGCGCGGTGGGCATCGCCCTGCTGCACATCGAGCGGGCCGTCTCCGGACACGGCAACGAAGCCACCGCCCACCGCTGGATACGCGCCGCCGGCAGCGAGCCGGTCAGCATCGGCCGCAACTCCGACCCCTTCCACGGCGCCCCCGCGCTGGCGTTCATGCTGCACACCGCCCGCCCCCTCGGCGGCTACCACCGCGCCTTCGCCAGCCTCAACGACGCCACGATCACCCTCACCAGACAACGGCTCGTCGCCGCACACGCCCGCATAGACCGCCGCGACCCGCTGACGATGTACGAGTTCGACCTCGTCCACGGCCTGACCGGGCTCGGGCTCTACCACCTGCACGCCCACCCCGAGCACCCCATCAGCCGCGACGTGATGACCTACCTGGCCCGCATCACCGAACCCCTCGGCAACGGCTCCACGCAGCCGCCGTGGTGGCTGCCATCGGGGCTCGGCGGCACACCACACCCAGACTTTCCCCACGGGCACGGCAACATCGGCGTAGCCCACGGCATCAGCGCCCTCATCGCCCTGCTCGCCTACGCCATCCTCCACGGCCACGACACCCCCGCAGCCCGCAACGCCCTCGCCGCTCTATGCGACTGGACCGACCACCACCGCCAAGACGACCCGGCCGGAACATGGTGGCCCGGCTACGTCACCCCCGACACCACCCCACGGCGGCACCGGCCCTCCTGGTGCTACGGCACCCCCGGCATCGCCCGCGCTCAGCAACTCGCCGGGCTCGCCCTGCGAGATACGGCCCGCCAGCAACGGGCAGAAGAGGCTGTGCTCGCCGTGCTGCGAGACGCCGCCCAACGCGCCCGGCTGCCCGAGATCGGCCTCTGCCACGGCAAAGCCGGCCTCCTGCAGGCTGCCAGCCGCTTGGCCGCCGCCAGCACCGACCCGCACCGCGCGGGTCAGCTCACCGCCGAGCTGCCCGGCCTGGCGGCCGAACTCGCCAACCAGCTCGCCAGCCAAGCCCAAGGTGATCCAGAGCTGCTGAACGGCACGGCCGGTGCCGTGCTGGCGCTGCAGACCGCCGTCACCGGCAGCCCGGCGACCAGCTGGGACACCTTCCTCGCCCTCGCCTGAACCCAAGGGAAACGAACATGACGCCACCCAAATGGCGGCAGACCACCATCGCCTTCCCCGACCCCCACGCCGCAGACCAAGTAGCCACCGCCCATCTCGCGCCGATCCTCGTCGACGCCGAAACCCGCCAGCTCATCACCACCTGGTTCTACGTCCGGAAAGGCACTTGGCGGCTGCGCTACCTTCCCGCCTCCACCACCGCCGACCACTACTTGGCCAGCCAGCTGGCCCGCCTACGCCACGACCGCCATATCAGCGCCGCCGTTCCGGGAATCTACGAGCCCGAGACCTACGCCTTCGGCGGCACCAGAGCCATGGACACCACCCACCATCTGTGGCATCACGACAGCCGCCAGCTACTCACCCCCGGCTCCAACCACCTAGCCGCGCGGCACCCCGAGCTGTCGATCATGCTCGCCGCGGCCATGATGCGAGCCGCAGGCCTTGACTGGTACGAACAAGGCGACGTCTGGGCCCGCGTCGCCAACCACCGAGACCCACCCCAGCCCACGCTCGTCAACAACCTGCTGCACGCGGTGAAACGGCTCCTCACTGCCGATCCAGCCAGCCTCACCCACCAGGGGGCGCCGCTGGCCGCCACTCGCAGCTGGTTCGAGGCTTACATCGCCGCCGGCGACACTCTCAACCGGCTCAACCGGACAGGACAGTTGCAGCGCGGCCTCCGCGCAACCCTCGCCCACCACGTGATCTTCGCCTGGAACCGGCGCAGCATTCCTGGCCTGCACCAAGCGGCACTCGCCACCGCCGCCAGAAACATCATCTTCGGCACCAACCCCACCGCGCCCTCGGCCCCGGGCGGTGACTCATGAACCCCGCAATAGCCCGTAGATTCCCGCTGATCGCCCGGCCCCGCCCCGTATGCACACCCCTGCCCCAGCGCATCGCCGACCTCGAGGAACGCGCCGACCTCGCCTACCACAGCGGTGACGTGGCCGCCGCGACCGCGGTCTTCAACCTCGCCGCGCTCCTAGCCTCGGACTGTGACATGCCCGACCTGGCCCACACCTGGTGCCACCGGCTCGCCACCGCGGCACTCGACCACGGCAGCGATCCCCAGCACGCACTCGAACCGATCGTGAACCTCGCCCGCCTCCGCATCCGCGCGGGCGACGGCCCCGCCGCCTGGGCCCTGTTGGAAACCCTGTTCCAGGCCATCGACACCCGCACCGACACCCTGATCGACGGCCTCACCATCCCCGTCGCCCGCCTCACCGAGGCACCCGGTGCCCACACCAAGACACGAACCTGGCTATGGGCCGTCCTGCTCGGCACCGGCGCCCACGCCCTCGCCAGCGCCGGACGGTGGGACGACGCCAGCCACCGCCTCACCCAATACAACGGCATCGGCGCACGCATGCTCGACGGCAGGCAGATCAGCGTCATAGCCCATGCCACAGCAGGCCGCTACCGCCAGGCACGCGCGATGCTAGACGCCACCCAACCGGGCGAACCATGGGAAGACGCCGTCACTGCCTGCCTGCTCCTGCTGATGCCAGACTCCGATCCCGCAGACGACCAGGCGAACAAGGCGCTGACCGCCTACCACGCCCTCGGACCCGCCAAGCCCGGACTCACCGTCTTCCACACCCGGCTTGGCCTCACCCTTCTAGACGCCCTCGATAACGATCACCCAGCCGCCGAGCAGCTCGGCGTCGAACTGATCCAACACGCTGCTGGCGACGGGTACGCCGCACGCGATCTACTGACTCATCCCACTTGCCTCGCCGCCGCCCACCATCAACGGGTCAATCAGCTCAAGACGCTCGTATCAACATGCGGCTTGGACGCAGGCACCCTGTCGGCGGCGCAGCAAAGAGCCCTGCTCCGCGCGCTCGACATGGCCGAATCGGTAATCCGTGCCCCTTCGGGCGCTCTACCAGCCGTCCCGCGGGGCAGCTGAACGGCGTCCGTCCTCTCTGGGCGCACAGCGCTGCTCCTGGCCGCAGCCGGTGGCGCTCTTTGCCGATCGTCTTTGCCGGGCTTCGTCAGGGGGAGCACGGCTCTCAAGTACGGCATCAACCCGCCGATCTCCCAGGCGACCGAGAGCCAGGCTGCTACCATCTGCACCGCTTCGGCCACACGTCCGCCGCTTAGCGGTGGACTTGTGGGTGGGGCTGTTGGTTGGATCACGCGGCCGGGGGGTTGCCGCTTCGTTCGTTCGCGGACGATGTTCCCCCGGCCGTTCCAACCGCTGGCCACCGATGCAGGCAGGGGTAGGCATGGAAATCCGGAACATTGGTGGCCGGCCACACACGGACATAGCCGGCGCAGCCGAGCTGACCGGACGGTCCGAACAGACGGTGCGGCTCAAGACGTCACCGAAGCAGCGCGCCCAAGGGTCAGGCTGGCCCGCGTCGGTCAAGCAGGACAAGAAGGCGTGGCTTCCCATCGACGAGCTGAAGCACGTCCGGGATGTCCTCCTACCGCAGATCGTGGAATCCTCCCGAGCGCGGGTCCATCATGTCGACCTCAACGGCGACCCCGAGGAGCTCATCTCCGCCACCGAGTTCCGGGAGATTCTCACCATCACGCAGGGCGGGTGGGACAAGTACGTCGGAATGAGCAAGGCCGTGTGGGACCGCGGCGAGGACGGCTACCTTCCCATGCCTGACCGCGAAGAACCCGCACCAGTACAGGGATCTACTCGTTACTGGAAACGCAGACGCGTGCAGGAATGGATCAACACCCGGAGCGGGAAGGTGCTCAGCGCCACGCCGCCCGATTTGCCAACCAGTGACTCCTAATGCAGCCGCTGCCTGAAGCGAATTTGCCGTAAGGCAAGACGACTGCTTCCGGATGTAGACCCATTCGCACCACTCGACGCCCGCTAGCCCGCCCGGTCCGACAGCCGTCTCGCCGCTTGGGCTGAATCGACCTTCGGTCGATGGCCTCCAGCCGGGTCAGCGTCCCGCCGCTGAACCGCGGCGCCTCGCCGGCGAGGCAGGCTCCGGGAAGGGGGAGGCAGCGCCGATCCTTCCCGGCGACCTGACCCCACAGTGCCAACCATGTTTGGCTGTGGGGGTCAAGCCACACCCCAGGCTTGACCCCCACAGCCAAACATGGTCGATCAAAGATCAGGCCACCGGGAAGGCTCTCTGACGCACATCACATAACCGGCTGCGCCGACCAATTCACCAATCAGCACGTAGAGAAACGTTAGTAGATCATGCGTTATTAATTACCGACGGTTACACATTGGCCACGCTGGAATTTCACGAATTGAACGGTCTCAAGTGGACTCTGCGGGGCTGGTCATGTATCATTAAATACATGAGGGAGGGGACGGCAACCCCCGCCCTCGCAGCCAACACCCCAACCGAAAGGGATCAACGGTGAGCAACGCGCTCGACACCATCCCCCTGGCCGCCCGGCACGCGACGCTGCCGGACCTGCACCGCATCCTCGACCTCCAGCAGGCGCACAAGCTCGACATCGTCGCCGGCACGGCGATGCTGCGAGCCGAGGCCGGACACCTGCGCATCACCGGCGCGGAACCCATCCTCAGCGAATCGGGTGTCACCCCCTCCGACGGGCTCTACCGGCCCACCGAACTGGGCGACGCGGGACTCGGCGAAAAGCTCGGCATCCCCACCAGCTACCTGCGCAAGACCCGCGCGCAGGCACTGCACCTCTACGACGCCAACATCAACGGCTGGCTCGACCTCAGCCAGGGCAAGCGCTATCTCGCCCGCTGCCTGTCCGACGGCAACGGTGGCGGCATCCTGCGCGCCTTCCTTAGCGACGGATACAAGATCATCGACAACCTCGACGTGCTGATGGCCGTCCTGTCCGGCATCCGCGAGTCGGGCATGAACGTCAAATTGGATTGCGACCTAAGCGAGCGCCGGATGGTCGTCCGCGTGCACTCCGAGGCCATCAAGACCCTCGCCCGCAACCTGCTGCGCAACTACCGCAGCCCCTTCACCGGAGCCACCGGCGCGGACAACCCGACCGTCTTCGCCGGTCTCGTCTTCACGAACAGCGAGACAGGCTCTGGCGCGTTCACCGTCACTCCCCGCATCGTCGTACAGGTCTGCGACAACGGCCTCACCATCACCAAAGACGCCCTGCGAGCAGTGCACCTCGGCGCGAAGATGGACGAGGGCACCATCCGCTGGAGCAACGACACCCACCAGGCGAACCTCAACCTGATCGGCAAGCAGACCCGCGACGCGGTGCGCCGCTTCCTCGACGTCCGCTACGTGCAGCGCAAGATCGAAGAGATCGAGGAGAAGGCCGGCCGCCGCGTCCCCGACCCCGACCACACCATCCGGGTCATCGCCCAGCGGCTGCGGTTCACCGAGGACGAGCAGCGGCTCGTCCTGAACCACTTCATCGACGGCGGCGACCGCACGGCCGGAGGCATCATGCACGCCGTCACCAGCGCCGCAAAGACCCTCACCGACCCCGACGCCGCGTACGAGATGGAGGGCGTCGGCATCCGGGCGATGGAAATCGCAGCCACGCTCTGACCCGAGCTCCGGGTGCCGCTGGCGCAACCCGCCAGCGGCACCCGGACCCAGCGCCCAGCCGCACGGCTGACCGCGTCGACGCGCATCGAGCACGCCGACGCGGGCTACCGCTCCCGCACCGCACGGCCACAGCCATCGGGCCTTCAACCCGCCCGCAGCCGTGCGCTGCAAACCCACCGCTGCGCACCTTGGGAGAAGCCATGCCCCTGTTCATCGGGTTGCCCCACGGCGTGTCCCTGCCCCGCAACCTTGCCGAGCCCGACGCCCGACACCTCGTCTCCGTGCTCGCCCGCACCTACCAATGGACCGGACCGCTGTTCGGCCGGGCAGAAGTCGAGGCGTACCTACGCGCCCAGGCCGACGACCCCGGCAGCCTCCACGACCCAGCCCTGAACACCGAGGAGTGGCGCCGCGTCCAGAACACCGCCGCATGGAAGAACCTCGCGGCAACAGCCCGCCGTGCAGTCATCACCGCCGACGTGATCGGCCAGGCACTGCGCCAAGCCGGCTTGTACTGCGCCCAATGTGACTCCCCCATCGCCGGTCCCTCGACCGCCAATTGGGGGCTCTGCCCCACCTGCCTCAACGCCGCCGACATCCGCGACCTGCAAACCCGCCCCTGCCCAGCCGGCGACGGCGTAAGCCCTCACCGCTGGAACAGCGCCACCTGCACCGAATGCACGATGCCCGCACCAGCCGCCCGCCCCCGCTTCACCGCCGTCGCCACAGCCGCCTAACAGCCGTGCGACGTTCCTCCTTTCAGTGGCAACTTCGCAGCGACCCGACACGGATCCGCCAGCGCCGCTGAACGCAGCGGCCTCGAAACCACCGGTCAGGCCCGGACGGCAACCCGGGCCTGACCGGCCAACCAACAAACCCACAACCGAAGGGAGCACACCGGTGCTCACGATCACCGCAACCGGCGCGCAGCCCAGCGCGGAGACCGACCAGCCCATCCCGGACGGGCTGCCCGACCTGTCGACCACCTCCACCGACCCGGCGGAGGCAGCCGACACCGAGCACACCGTCGCCAAGCCCGCCCTGCCCGGCGGCTACGAACTGCTGCCCATCAAGCAGATCAAGCCCAACCCCGACAACGTTCGCGACGACGCCCAAGCCCTGCGCGGCATCGTGGAGAACCTGCAAGAGGACGGCGTTCGCGGGCTGCTCGCCCCGGTCATCGTCACGCCGCTTGACGACGACACGTACCTGATCATCGACGGCGAGCAGCGATACTGGTCCGCCGTCGAAGCCGAGCAGGAGTACATCCCGGCCATCGTCCGGGACGACCTGGCCGGCAACCGCGAGCAGATCATCAGCATGTTGCGGCAAGTCCACCGCAAGGACCCCACCGCCGCACAGGTGTCCCGAGGCATCCAGCAGCTCGCACTTGAGGGCATGAGCGACGAGGAGATCGCCCGCAGCACCGGCTACCACCCCGAACAGGTCAAGGCCGGCCGCTGCGTCGCCACCCTGGACAAGCACACCGCCGAGCGCACCCACGCACTCGGACTGGATTTCACCCAGGCTGCCGCCCTCGCCGAGTTCACCGACGAACCCGACACCATCGAAACGCTGTTGCAGGAAGCCGAAGACGCCGGACCGTTCGCGTTCGCCCGAGCAGTCGAACAGGCCCGCTCCGCCCGTAACGCCCGCGAAGCCGAAGCCGCACGCCGCGCCGAGCTGACCACCGCCGGGGTGGCCCTGCTGACCGAACACCCCAGCTACCACGACGCGAAGGTCAAGGAGATCAGCGACCTCCGCGACGCCGAAGGCCAGCGCATCACCGCCGAGGACCACAGCGACTGCCCCGGCCACGCCGTCCTGCTGTACCTGGCCTACGACCACCGCCTCACCGAGCGCACCTACTGCACCGACTGGCGCAAGCACGGACACACCCAGTACAGCTACAGCACCACCACTCGCAGCGGCCCCATGACCGAGGGAGAAAAGGCCGAGCGGCGGCGCGTCATCGAGAACAACAAACTGATGGAAGCCGCGAACACCGTCCGCCGTGAGTGGCTGACCAACCTGCTCGCTGGCAAGACCCCACCCAAGGGCACCAACAAGCTCATCGCGGAGATGCTGGCCGACTCCGGCTACCTCCTGTCCACCTGGGTCAACGGCGGCCGGAAGATGCTGGACGACCTCCTCTCGCCTGGCAAGACCAAGCGCGCCGGCACCAGCCGCGTCCCGGCCCGCGTCAGCGACGCCCGCTACACGGTCATCTCCCTGGCCGCCATCGCCGCCGCGAACGAAAGCGCCATCACCCGCACCTCCTGGCGTGCCCCGGACCCGGCCGTCGCGAAGTGGTTGCAGTGGTGCATCACCAACGGCTTCCAGGTCGGCAAGGTCGAACAGCTCATCATCGACGGCGTCGTCAACCGCGCCACGAACCGGCGAACGGCCCCCGCCGTAGCCACGAACACGGAGCCAGACGACCCGCAGCCTGCCCGCCCCGAGGCCGAACCCGAGCAGGCAGAGAGCGAGGGCCACGGCGTTGACGCGGCAACCGCCGCTGCTGCTGACACCGCAGTTGCCGACACGGAGGCGGACCCCGACACCGGGTGCAACCTCGCCGCCTAGCCGCTGCCGGTCGGGGGCCACAACCGGCTCCCGACCGGCACCACCCAAGACCAATTTTGTCCCGAGCCCGTCGTGCTCCAGGCCGTTGCTCCCGCGGCCACCGGGCGGGCCGGAACACGTCCGCGTCCCATCAGGTCCGCTGCCGGCCCGCCCTGCCAGCTCCGCGTGCGCCACAATCCGCGCTCAGCCCACACACTCGATGCCTGTGTAGTAATGACTCTCTCCGGAGACGGCGAACCTCCGGGGGCCCACCACACCACCCACGGGGTTCGACCATGCCAAACCGGCCGCTCAGCCAGAACGCGACCACCACACCAGTACGGCACCCACCTGGCCAAGCCCCGCTCGACGGACAGCGGGATATCGCGCGGCTGCTCGGAGGCGATGGCCGCTGGCGCCTCTTCCGGGACAACAATCCCCACGGCCTCCGGCTCGATACCTACAGCGACAGGTGGACTCTCACTCGCGAGTTCCACGTCCACATCAACGGCACCGACGGTGAACGATGGGACATGATCACCGAACCATCGCCCGTCTGCCTCGGGGGATGGGACGCCCAGCGCTGCGAGTACGTGGCGCGCAGGCTGCCGACCGGGCAGGTGATCGCCAGGGGCGACACGCAATACGGGGTCCTGGCGCGCGCCGCGCGACGGTGCCTTCCCAATGCCCGGCACCACCCACCGCGGGGCCAGTGACCACAGCGCCCCAGCGCCCTTGGGGCGACTGCTCGGCGGAGGCCGGGGGGTTAGTTTGGCGAACTCCCCCCGGCCGCCTGGCATCCGACGCCACACGGGCCCCAACGAACCCTTACGCCGGACGCGTGCCGCCCATCGTACGGCAGCCCCCAACCATCGGCCGTGAAGCAGACCATGAGAAGCGTCCTCAGCCGCCATCCGCCGACCATGCGGCTCGCCCACCAGTGCGTACGGCATCATCACTCCATGTCCACGCGCTCCCCACACGGCCGCGATGTCGTCAACCGGGTCGAAGCAGCGGCGATGCTCGGCATCTCCGTCAGCCACCTCGACCGGCTCTACCGCGAGCGCGACAGCAACGGCTTCCCCGAGCGCGCCGCCGACGGCCGCACATGGCACCGTCAGGACATCGCCAAATACGAACTGCCACGCGAACAGGCCACGCGCAGCGCACGCGACAGCGTCGACCGCTCCGGGGACCCGGACGAGTTGGTCGACACCGCGACAGCGGCCCGCATCCTCGGCTACCGCGACCGAAGCGCCCTCGCCGGAAACAACCCCGTGTGGCTACGGCTGCAGCAGCAGGTGGATGACGAATCGTCGACCCCATCCGGCCGCAAACGCAGACGGTGGAAGCGCCGCACCGTGTGGGAGATCGCGGAAAACCGCATCGGCAAGGGAGGCGCGACGCGAACCGGACGGCCAGCCGGCACTCCCCACGGCCACCCCGACCGCTCCGGCAAGCCGGACGAACTGGTGGGCAAAGCCGAAGCCGCCCGAGTGCTCGGCTACAGCACCGCCAACGCCCTACCCAGTCGCGTGCTGGAGCGCGCCGATGAGCAGACAGCAGGCCCAAAGGGGCGCTACCGCCGCAAGTGGAGGCGCGAAACGCTGTGGGCCATCCTGGACGAGCAGGGCACACCCCCCACCCCTGATCTGCTCAGCTAGCCCTCGGCGTAGGGCTGCCGCCGACCCCGACCGATCACCGTACTTCCGCTCACGAGACGCCCGGCCCTGGCGGGCCGGGTAAACCGGAAGCGGCCTCCGGCCGCACTGCCCAAACCCCTTCACCGGTGGGGGCCGCGACAGGCTAGCGACGTGCTCGCTCCGGTCAAGTCCGGGCGCGGCTCGGAAACATCATGCACACCCCGCATGATCTTTCCTCGAAACCCCGCGCCCGGACTTGACCTCCACTGCGCGCGCCGCGGGTCGAGTGAACTCGCCCCCCACCGCCAAAGGAAGTGGGGGGACGCGCCGTGTCCGTACACGGCAGCGTGATCGGCGTAGCCGCCGGCAAACCACCGTCAAGATCATCGAAATTTCTCGACCATCCAGGCCGAATCGGATAGATCCATACCATCAGAAGAGGTATAGTAATGATTGTTCGGAGGGGACGGCGAACCCCCACCGCACATCACACAAACCCCAACCCAAAGGAGACGCATGGACTCCCACGACGTCGGCACTCCGCCGATCGTCGAGGGGTACGGCTGCACGACGTGCGGCGTACCCCTCACCGTGATCACCACCCAGGGCGGCGGAAGGACGTTCCTTCATCCCCGCAGCAGCAACGACGACCACGAACCCAACCCGGTGCCGCTCGCACAGCTCGCGCACGTCGAAATGACCTGCGATTTTTGCTCCGCGCCTCGCCCGGTGGCGTCGTTCACCTTCGCAAAGCTCGAAATCGCCATGACGACCGCACCCGACGTCAGCGGCATGGCGATGCACAACCTCGGCGGCAGTTGGGCAGCGTGCGAGGGATGCGCGCGCCTGGTCGAGCAGCGCGACCCCGAAGGGCTGACCGCTCGCGCCGTCAAACGCGCCCGCCGCCGTGGCCTGTCGGATGACGCGCAGAGCTTCTTCCGACCCCTGCACCAAGCCCTCTTCGCCGCCACTCCCAGCACACCGGCACGACAACCGCTCCCCTACGGGGCGAACAACCGCAGTTGCCCTCCCGCGCAGGACGCCGCTCCCGCCCCCGAGGTACGGTCGCTGCGCCCGCAGATGCTGCCAAAGGTGCGGGACCGGCTCGTGCGTTTCTGGCGCACGTCCGGCGGCTCGTATCTCCTGCGCCTGCTCGACAGCGGCGAGACGTACAAGATCCCCGGGCACCTGTTCCCCGGTGCCCCAGTCGACGCCCCCGCCGCGATCGTTGACGCCCGCAACCCCGAAGCACTGCGCCAGTACACCGCCCTGATGGCAAACCATGCGGAGAACGGACGCGTGTTCTGGATCGACCCCGATTTCACCGCCCTCGCCGCGCACGCGGCGCGCGATCTTCCTGACGTGCGCGTCGAGCAGGTCGAGATGCCGGCATCCGACGGCCTGCTCGTCTGGCACACGCCGATCTATCGGCCGGTAGAGCCGCAGACCGGCTTGATGGTGCCAATCGTCGCGGCGCAGTGGGGACCGATCCCCGGTGGCGTTTGGATCACCTTCTACACCCCCGCAGAAACCCTCCTACAGGGTCAGCAGCCCGCCGAGTTGGAATTGCAGGGGCTACGCGAGCGCATCGGCTGGCTCGCCCCAGTCAGCAGCGGGGCTGGACTGCGCTTCGGTCAGCCGTACGCACCCAACAGCGAACAGACGCGCGTGATGCTGTGCTCGCTGATCGCCACCTGGATCCTGTCGACCCAGCCCGACGCCGAAGTCACCGAGGAACCAGCCGACAAGGCGACGCGCAAGGCATACCAGCGCGCCAACCGACCCGCGCCAACGGTGCGGCTGGTGCGGCTACGACGCAAGCAGCAGGCCCGCCAGGACAGCCCCGACGGCACGACCACGCGCGTCTACACCCGCCGATGGTGGGTCGCCGGGTTCTTTCGGCAGCAGCCCTACGGCCCCGGCCGCGCACTGCGCCGCCGAACCTACGTCCGTCCTCACATCAAGGGACCGGCCGACGCCCCGCTCGTCCTGACCGATCAGGTTCACGTACTCGGCGACATCCGCCAGCGACACGAGCCGTAGAAACGTAACAGGGGAGCCGGCCGCCCCGGCTCCCCTGTTACCCCTCAACGGCAACACCTGGACAAGTAAGTGCGTGATCGACGTAGCCGCCGGCACATCAAAGTCACTGAGGTTTCTCGACCGTGCGGGCCGAATTGGATAGACCGACACCATCAGGTTAGGTATAGTAATGATTGCTCGGAGGGGACGGCGAACCCCCACCGCGCACCACACAAACCCCAACCCAGGGAGCACCCGAATGCACTCGGCGTGGCAAACGATCCTGCTCGCACTTACCACCGCCAACCTCGTCGCACTCCTGCTACAAAACCGACGACTTCGCAGCGCCCTCGCGACCGCCCGCCACGAGGCCGACCACGACCCGCTGACCGGCCTGCCCAACCGCCGCGCGCTGCTACGCCACCTGAACGCGCTCCTGGCCGACCGCACCCGACCCGTCAGCGTCGCCCTGCTCGACCTCAACGACTTCAAAGCGATCAACGACCAACACGGGCACGCCGCAGGCGACAGCCTGCTCATCCACGTCGCAGACACCCTCACCGCACTCGACCTACCAGCCGCCTACATCGGCCGAATGAGCGGCGACGAGTTCTTGATCATCACCGACGACGGCGAACGCACCAGCCGCGAGAACGCCACCGCCGCCGCCGATGCCCTCGACCGCAGCACGCTCGCGATCTTCGGTGAGCCCGTCAACTGCCGCGCAAGCATCGGCCTCGCGATAGCCGACCACGGCACCCGTACGGCCTCCGACCTGCTCACCCGGGCTGACGCCGCCATGTACGACGCCAAGCGCCACGGCGCAGCCGTCCAGGTGTGGCACCACACCACCGCGACCACCGCCACCAAGGCAGCCACCTCACGCCGCCGCTACCGCTAAACCCCCAGGGCGGCCCGGGTCACCCCACCCGGGCCGCCCCTCCCTCACCACCCGCGCCATCCGGGCGGAACGGCGAACACCGCCCCACACGAACACCAACACGAGGAGCCCCCATGTCTGCCCTCACGGCACCCACGACGTTGATACCGGCGGCAACGCCCGCCGTCTCTCGCGCCGGCCAAGTCCTGACCATGCTTGAAGACGCCCGCCGCCGTATGGCGCACGTCATCGGTTACCTGCACCTGTGCGACCACCGCCCAGCGTGGCCCACCGAGCCGGTCCACGACCTGGCCACCGCTGTACAACTGCGCGCCGCAACCGTCGCGCTAATCAAGTACGCCCGCCGGCACCACTGCGAGGACTGCAACCCCGGACGAATGCGCGCCACCCTGCGACTGGCCGCGATGCTGCTCGACCTCTGGCAGCACGGCAAGCACTACGTGCAGCGCCCCAACCTCTACCCGATCACGCTCGCCCACAGCGCGCACCGACTGTTCAGCGACTGCGCCGGATGGACCACCACCGGCGACCCCGGACGCCTGCTCGGCCAGCAACCCTGACCCCGCGCCCGCCCGGCCGCGCGCAGCGGCCGGGCGGCACACCCAGGACGTCGTCGGCGCGCACCGAGCACGCCGCCGCCGGCTGCCGCTCCCGACTCTCACCCCACGTCCCCCAGCGCCGTTGCGGGTCAGCCGCCGTCCACCAGGCCGGCGGCCGGCTCGGCATCACCCACCGCGCCCCCGCGCGACCCGACCTCCGACGCAGGCTGCCGACCACGACGCGGCACCACCGACCCCAACTGCGCGATGCGCTCGCGCACCGCCTTACCGTCCACCGTCCGCCGCAGCGCCCGGACCCTGCTCACGTCCACACCGGCCAACTCTGCGGCCAACCCGTCGTCACGGAGAATCGCCGCGAGGACCACCACCGACAGTTCGTGTGCCGCCGATGCGTCCCCAACCTCCCCGTCTACCTTTGCCAGCAACTCGCGCCGCCGCTCGGCAGCATCCGCAAGCGCCGAGGCAGACTGCTCGACAGCCCGCACGGCACGCCGCTCGACCTCCTGCCGCGCCCGAAGCGCACGGACCGCATCATTCCCCGTTCGACTCGCCATATCCCGACCGTAGCGACTTTCCGATCCCACCAACACATCCCGAGCCCGCCATCTTGCCTATTCGTTCGATCCTGGCCGCAATTTCAGGAACCACCCCGGAACTTCACTCGGACCAGCCACACAGCCTCCGAACTGCACGAACGCCCATCCTCACGATTCTCACTCCCTTAAAGGCGACACACCCTCTTGCATTCTCCGCCACCCACCTTCTAGTTGATCTTTTACGGTTTTCGCATGTTGTCCATCACGCGAATCTCGCCCGGGAGCGGATATCGCTATCTGATGGAGCAGGTCGCGGCCGGCCGGCACGACATGCGCGCTCCGACCGCCGGGGGCCCGGCCCCGTACTACATGGACCCGACGGCGCGGGGTGAGAGCTCGGGCTGGTGGGCTGGCGACGGCGCCGCGGTCCTCGGAATGAGCGGCTGGGTCACCGAGAGCCAGATGCGCTTCCTCGTCGGCCAGGGGCGCCATCCCCGCGCCGGCTATCAGCTCGGACAGCGGTGGCGCACGTACACGCCGCAGACAGACGCGTACCGGGCCGCAACCGCACAGCGAGCGCTGTCACTCCTGCCCGACGACGCCACGGTCGAACAGCGAGACAAGGCGTGGTACGACGCGATGACCGCCCCGGAGCGCCGCGCGGTGTCCGCGTTCGACGTCACCGTGTCTCCGGTCAAGTCCGTGTCGCTGCTGTGGGCCTTCGGCGACGACGACCTCAAACGCGACGTCATGGCCGCCCACCACGCCGGGGTACGGGTCGTGCTCGACCACCTGCAACGCCACGGCGCCTACGCCCGCGCCGGCGCCGGGGGCGTCCGCCAACTCGACACCGCTGGCCTGGCGGCCGTGGTCTTCGACCACCGCCTCAGCCGTGAACGTGACCCCCAACTCCACGCGCACATCGTGGTCTCCGCCAAAGTTCAGGCCCACAGCCACAACGCGAAACCCCAGTGGCTCGCCCTCGACGGCCGGGCCCTCTACCGCGCCGCGATCGGCGCCCGCGTCGCCTATGAACGCGCGATCGAAGCCGAGCTACGCCAGCGCCGCGGCATCACCTTCGCCCCACGGCCCGACACCGGCATCCGTGAAATCGTCGGCATCAGCGACGACTCTCTGCGCCACTACGCCAAACGCCGCGCCGCCATCACTGAGGAGATCCACCGCGGCGCGTACCCGCTGCAGCGCATGGCACCGCGACGGTGGCGCAATCGCGCACAGGACGCCACCCTGCGCACCCGCCGCCCTCACAAAGGCGCCGAGTCGACCCGCGAGGCCGTACGCCGTTGGCTCGCCGAAGACCGCAAGATAGGCCTTGACACCAGCGGGCAGATCCAACGTCTTCTCGCCGGTCACGCGCACGATGACACCGCCACCATCGCGCTGCGGGTGCTGCACCAGGCCCGCCGTCTCGCAGCCGACCCCGCCGCCCTGGACGAGGCCACGCTCCGGAACGCCGCCGCCCAGCTTCGCGTCGCCCGCGCGCACCGCCCGCGCGTCATCGACGCCGCCGTTCGCGCCGACGACCGGTTGGCGGTCGCCCGGGCCGTGCACACGCTCAGCCGTCAGCGCGCCGTCTTCGGCCGCGACCACCTCGAACTCGCCATCGGTCAGGTCCTCGACATCACACCCGGGCACTCGCCCGCTGCGGACTGGCAACGCGTGCAGCGCCTCACCGCGCGCGCCGTCACCGAAGGGGCTGCTGGCCTGCGCGTCCTGACTCCCCCAGCGCTCGCGCAGTGGGGACCAAACCTGCAGCGCGCCAGCGACCTGCACAGCGAATACACCCGCCACCGGGACCTGCACCTCACCACCCACGCCGTCCTCGCCGCCGAACACCAAGTCATCGCCTACGCCCGTCGACGCGGCGCGCGGCCCGCCCCCGCCGAGGTCATCAACGCCGCCATCGAACAGTTGGACCTGTCCGGAGAGAAAGCCGAGGTGCTGCGGTTCCTCATCGGCGATGATCGGCGCATCACCGGCGTCATCGGTCCCGCCGGCACCGGCAAAACGCACCTTCAGCGGGCCGTCGTCGCCGCAGCCCACGCCGCTGGCGTACCGGTGCTAGGCCTCACCGTCGGTCAGGCCGCGGCCAACCTGCTCGCTGACGCCACCCGTCAACCCGACGGGACCACCCTGCGCACCGAGAACGTCGCGCGGTGGCTGCACGCCCAACATCGTCCCCCGCCCGGCACCCGAGCCCGCCACTGGACGTTCGCACCCGGGCAATGGGTCATCGTCGACGAGGCATCCCAGGTCTCCAGCCACGATCTGGCCCGCATCACCGCCCAGCTCGACCAGGTAGGCGGCAAGCTCATCCTCGTCGGCGACCCCAACCAGACATCCGCCGTCGGACCCGGTGGGCTGCTCCGCTATCTCGCCACCCTCGGCGTCACCACTTCCCTGTCGCACGTGCATCGCTTCGCTCACGCCTGGGAAGGCCCCGCTTCGCTACGGCTCCGCCACGGCGACCCCACCGTGCTAGAGGAGTACGACCGGCGTGGGCGCCTTATCGGCGGGCACCGCCGCCACCTCGTCGAGCAGATGCTCACCCGGTGGCTCGCCGACATCACCGCCGGCCGCCGCAGCATGATGCTCGTCGACACCACCGAAGAGGCCAGCGACATCGCCCACCACGCGCGCAACCTGCTCATCACCGCAGGCCACGTGCAGCCCGGCCGCGCCGTCCGCCTACGCGACGGCAACCTGGCCAGCGTGGGCGACATCATCGTCACCCGCCGCAACGACCGGCGCATCGCCGCCGGCCCCGACTACGTCACCAACCGCCACCAGTGGCGCATCAAGGCCATCACCCGCGACGGACAACTCCACGTCACCAACATCGCCACCGGCACACCTGCCGTCCTGCCCGCCGCCTACACCGCCCGGCACACCCACCTCGCGTACGCCCAAACCGTCGACTCGGTCCAAGGGCAGACCGTCCACACCGCCCGCGCCCTCATCGACGACAACACCTCACTCGCCCGCGTCTACGTCATGCTCACCCGCGGCCGAACGCTCAACGAGGCGTACGCCGTCACCGACGACGACCCCCGCGAAGGCACCCCACCCGCCCCGCCCACCGCCCGCGTCGCCATTCTCGCCGACATCATGCGCCGCGGCGCACCCGAGCGCTCCGCCACCGAAACCGAACAGCAGCTCTGGGCCGACGCCGACGCCCTGCACACCTGGACGCCCATCTACGACGACCTCACCGCCCGCGCCCGCATCCCCGAATACCTCGCCATCGTCCGCCAACTCAGCGGCCCCGCCCTCGCCGACCGGCTCGCGCACGACCTCGCCCTACCGGCGCTCATCAGCCAACTCACCACCTACGCCGCCGCCGGCCACGAACCCCGCGACGTCCTCCGCCGCGTCATCCGGGTACGCGAACTCGACACCGCAGACGACATCGCCGCCGTCCTGACCTGGCGCATCGACCGCCTCATGCAACGAGCCACCGCCGACTCCGCCGTCGCCGAACGTCCAGAACACTGGCGCACCTACACCGACCGCCTCCCGACCGACCTCACCGGAGACATCGGTGACGCGCTACGCCAGGTCGCTGCCATCTGCGATCGCCGCGCCGAAGCACTCGCGCACCTCGCCGCACAGACCCGACCCGCCTGGAGCCTCGCCCTCGGCGACATCCCCACCGACGACACCGGCCGCCAACAATGGCTCACCCGCGCCGAGGTCGTCTCCGCCTACCGCGACACCTACCAGCTCACCAGCAACCACCCCATTGGGCCCGAACCCCGAACCAGCGACATCGCCCGCTGGAACGCCTGGCACCGGGCCCGACTCGTCCTCGGCGCCGCCACCCTCGCCGGCAAGCTCACCACCGCACCCGACGCCGAAATCACCCGACTCATCACCGCGCAACGCGACGCCGAGGGCACCGCACCCGCCTACGTCGCCGATGAGCTGCGCACCACCTACCGCGCCCTCACCGACACCGAACACCACCGCCACGAACTCACCCAGGTGCTCGCCACCGCCGACGCCACCCACCGCCATACCGTGCTGCGCGCGCAACGGTTGCAACCCCGCTGGTGGCACCGCGGCCCCTCACGCACCCGACGCCTTACTGCGAAACGCGACCTACACACGCGTGCCGCCGCAGCGGCTGAACAGGTCGGCAGCCTTCAGCAGAAACTGGCCAGCCTCGACCACCAGATCGCCGAACACAGCCGACGCGCCGCGGTCCTGGACACCCAACACGCAGCGTGGAAACGCTGGTACGACAGCGCCCTACCGACGCGCTACGCCGGCCTCGCCGCCGCCGCCGAACAGGCCCGGCGGGCCGCCAGCCGCACCGCCGCGCTCGCCGGCGCCGTCGCCGCCACCACCGCCCGCGTCCACGCCGTCAACGACACCCGCCGGACGCCCCACACAACACCCGTCCCCGAGCACCTGCGCCAGCACGCGCAGGACGCGCAGGAGCGCATCAACAACCATCCCGCTAACAATGAGACGGAGATCGACTGATGCACCCCAGCGCCTTCGTTGACGAGTCCTGGTGGCAACCACGCCACCTACCTCATGTCCGCCGTCATCGTCGACCAAGACGACGTCACCCAGCCCTCGCCAGCGCCGCAGCACGCGGCTAGCCCTACCACTCAGGCGAGCTGTGACACCGCGGACACGAGGCCGCCGCTCGCGTCGCGGAGGCTCAGGACCTTGGGCCTCCAGCAACGGGTGCCTCGGGCAGGCAGGCGCGGCGTCGGAGGTTGTGAAGTACCCAGCTGCGCCACATGAGGCGGCGGAGCCCGAAACGGTAGATGACCGCGCATTCCATGCGCGCGACGATGCGATCGATACCGCGCGGCCCGAAGTCGCCGAGGTTCATATCAGCGCTCGTCGCGATGGGTGCCTCCTGCCAGGCGGTGCCGCAGGCTGGTCCGACGAGGGCGGTGATCTCGCGTAGGCAGCCGTCGAAGACCTCGCTCATGGCGCGGCTCTCCGCGGCAATCCAGGCGCGGGATTCCGCCAGCTGTTCCTGCAGGCTGTGCCCTCGGTCAGCTAGGGCGGTGAGGGTGGCGGCCTCGTCGGTCGTGCGACGGCGGATGCGGTACGGGTATTCGGCCCAGGCGACGAGAGTTCGGACGGCCTGCGCGTATCGCTCGCGGCGCGCGGTGGCGTTCGCGCGGGTGTTGCCGAGGATGGTGCCGATCAGGCCGGCGACGACGCTGGAGCCGAGGATGGACAGGGCGATGGTGAGGGCGGGTGTCTGTCCTGGCCCGGTGTTGGTCGCGGGCTGGGCGACGGTCATTAGGTCCGCGACCATCGGACGAGCTCCCTTCGCATCGTGGTGGTGGCAACGCGGTGCGGGGCGCGCCGGTCGTCTCCGTGTGGGGCATCTTCGCAGGGCCAGTCGCCGGTACGCCGCCAGGCCTCCTCGAAGATGAGGTGCCGGTGGACGAGGGTGACCAGGGGTTCCAGGCCATCGGCGGGCAGCCATCGCAGGGCTGGGTCGTCACGGTCGTACTGGAGGCACAGGTCCGCGATCTGCGCATTGCGGTGCTTGTAGGGTCGGCCGCGTCCGGTGCGCGGGTAGGCGTGGACCCGGTCGCCGGGCGGCATGACGACCAGCCTTACCTGCTCTATCGGGTAGGCCTCGGCCGCGAGTGCAGGGAGCGGCAGCAGGGTCAGTTCGAGAAGCGCGCAGCCGAAGGGCCCGGTCCGGCCGGTGGCCTGCGCCACGCCGAACAGGTCGGCGTGGCGCAGGAGGTGGTCCGCAGCTGCGGCGGGATCGTCGAGCACTGCGCTCACCGGGTACGCCATGACCTCGCCGGCCGGTTCGTCTGCGCGCCGCGCTGCGAGGTCACGGCACGGCCGGTGGAGGTGATGCTGCCCGCCTTGAGCGCGGACAGCGTCTGGGCGGCGGTCTGCGCGGACGGCGCCGGGAACGGCTCGCCGAACAGAGCGAACCAGATCTCGATCGCGCCCTGGTGCTCGCCATCGGCGGCCAGCCGCAGGGCCTCTTGGCCACGCTTGGCCGCGAGTGCGAAGGTCCGGCTGAACGTGGAGCGTTCGCTCGGGGTCCAGTCCTTCGTGAGATCGTCGGCGCCGGTCGGGTCGCGCACCTCTCCCAAAACCGCCGAGGCCGCGTTCTCGAAGGCGGTGACCATGGCGGTGGCGTGCGGCATCTTCTTCGTGATCGCCGCGTACCACAGCGACTCGATGACCAGGCCGCACAGCTTCTCCAGCGCGGGCTGATGGGACTTGAACGCCTTGCCCATGCGGACCTGGTGCACGAATACCCCGGTCGTGGCCAGGTTGCGTTCGCTGATCACCCGCCGCAGCGTGCGGGTGTTCGACCGCTCCCACCGGTCGAGGTCCCGGTCGGCGATGAACACGTCCTCACTACCGTTCAGGTCATCGAAGGCCGGGACCAGGTCGACGGTGAAGGTGCAGTCGGGAAAGGTCACCTGAAGCGCGTGGGCGGGCTGCTTGTCCACGTCGAAGCGCGCCTCCGGCCAGTGGGCGGCGACGACGGCGCGGATTGCGGCCATCGCCGCGGCCGGGCCACCCCGCCCGGAGCCGAACCACAGCGCGCGGTAGACCTCGGCCAGCACGACGACCATGTCGACGTCCTTGAGCGGCTTGGGCATGGTCTTGCGGGCGAAGCTGCCCTGCAAGAAGGTCGACTTGGCGATACCCGCCGCAGTCAGAACGTCAGTGATCTCCTGGTGGCGACGCTGAGCCTGCTCCCGTTCGCGCGGGTAAAGGTTCAGCGAGGCGTCGAACTCGTCGAACGCCTCCGCCGTTGTGCGTGGTGCCATGTGTTTATCTAGTTCCTATCCGCGACCTGAGGGCGGCGAGGCTCGCGTGGTCGGCGTAGCGCGGTCCTCGGAGAGACACAGCTGACCCCGCCTCTCGCCGAAGACAGACGACGTAACTCGCCCCGACCGGCCGGCGCCGAAGAAATCTCCTCAGGCGCAGTCGTAGCACCTGGCGGAGGAGCCCGTGAACAGCGACGCGGGTAGCCGTTGGAAGCAGCCCGCGCAGGTCCGCTCCCGGACCCGGGGCTCGCAGCTGCACCGCCCGCACTCTGGGCACGCAGGCCGCGCGCACCGGGAGCACGGGGCGTCGAAGGAACGGAACTCGTGGCCGCAGTCGGGGTGTTCACAGCTCCGCGCGGCGGCGACCGGACCAGGGCGAGGCGACGGGAGCGAGAACGTCTCCCAGGCGGCGGCATCGGTGACGGCCACCAGCAGCAGGTAGCCGCCCATCGGCACCACTTGGGCGTGGAGTTCATCTCCGAGAATCCCGTCTCGGTAGCGCAGCCGAGTGCGTCCGGTTGCCCGACCTGCTCGGCTGTACGCTTCACGAACCGTTGCCGCAGTCTCCTGGCGGCTCCCACGAGTTAGGGGTGGCAACCCCAGGCTGGCGGCGAACGAGACTGCACCACCGGCGTCAAGCAGAACCACGTGGCCGGGGCTCGGTAGCCGTTGAGCAGCCCGTACGCAGACCGCCGCGCGGGATGCGGCCGAAGCGTGCCACAGATCCACGATCTGCTGACCTGTCGGGCCACGGCGATCGATGAAACGGTCAACAAGATCAGCCGGCAGGAGAACATCGGCGGCGAACGCATCGCAGGCTGCGTCCTCCAGTCTCAGCCCGTCGTCGGGCTGCTCCAACAAAAGGCCCATGAGCGCTGTCTCGGTGCGTTGCAGATGGTGGCCGAGTTCGTGGAGCACCGTGAACGCGCGGCGCCCTGCGCTGGCGGCCTCGGCAACGGCTAGGACCGGCGGCACCTGGTCGTCCACGTAGACGCCCGCGACGCTACAAGCCGGCGTTGCAGCGGCGGACCTGGTCTGCGCCCCGGGCACCAGCCGGACGACGAGATCGCTTCGGGAAGCAAGCACTGCGAAAGGGTCTTCCGCGAGCTGATCGCGCATGCTCGGAAGGAGACGCTCAAGCGCCTCGGCCATGGCGCTTGCCTGACGCGCGACAAGGTCACGTGCGACGGTGGCCATCACGACTCCAACGTGATCTGGAAGTACTGGTCGATGCGTTCGTCCCATGCTGGATCGACCTGCATGCCGGTCTGCCGAGCGGCCATCGCGTTCACCGAGTACGTCGCCGTCAGCCACGCACTGCGTTCCTCAATCCCGCGGCTCACAGCCAGTCGGTTGACCTGGGCACGGCGGCAAGGACGGCTCATCTTCTGCACAAGGCTCGGTGACGGCGCAGGATTGGCTTCCAGGATCGCCCGATCGGACATGTGCAATACCGGCGCGAGCCTGGCCGCTTGGTCCGGGGTGGCTGCCGCCTGCCCACGACGCAGTGCGAGGGCTGCCTGGGGACTCACGTCAAGTAAGTTGATCAACTGAGGCGGGCCAAGCTGCGCAGCGGCGAGCAGACTGCCGAGTTCGCCCGATCCTGACGGCGCCCAGCTTGCTCCGGCCAAAACTTCGAGGGCGTCGGCTGTGCGAGCTGCGACTACGTGCACCGGGTCCAAAGAGCTGACCGTTGCCCGGCCACGCCCCGCGCCAGCATCAATCACGCGATCGATCCAGTTGCTGTCCGTAACCTCGACCTCAACGACACCCAACTGCCGGTCCAGCACGCACATCGGCAGCTGCCGGGCCAAGGCCGCCCACACCACAACCGTCGTCCCCAGCGACGTCTGCGCTGGCCGCAGGATCACGCTGTCCTCGTCGACGAGGCGGTCGTCCAGCGATACCGGGACAGCGAATACGTCCTCGTCTCCTACGGCGCGGAGAAGGACCAGTTCCACCATCTCGTCCCACCGCATCCGCCACAGTTGACCGGGCGCGGGGTCGCCGGGGTCTGCCTCAAACGCCGCACGCACCGCATCGGGAACCCGAACTGTGCTCACCGCGCGCAGGAGTCGGGCCAAGCCTGGTTCTCTACCCTGCGCCATCGAGTCATCCTCACCTTCGGCCAAGCGGGCCCTTCAACTACACCCATCCTGAACAGACGACCTAACCCTCAGCATCCGTCCGGCCGCACAACCGCACCAGCTCCAGGACCACCTCTTCATGATCAGCGTCGTCGACCGTGGCCAACCGCACCTTCTCAATCAGCGCCTGCCCGGTCGCCCTCGCGGTAGCTGGCCCGACGTCCAGCACGGTGCTCCAACGCTGCCGCTCGGCCAGGAACGGCAGCAAGCGACGCTCAGACTGCGTCAAGCCATCGAAGAACTGTCGAGCCCGCAGCTTCACATCCCCCATCCTCCCGCCATCGGGCACCTCCGCCAGCCCAGTGGTCTCGTCATCAAAGGAGACGAGGTACGGCACGCGTAACAGTCGGAAGCGGGTCTGGAGCACGCGTGCAAGGTCTTCTGTTCGGACCCTGCCACGGGCCTCGACGAGTACCGCCTCGGTGATGATCAACAGCGCCGACACCGTAGCTCGCGGCGTCGGACCAGCATGGTTCCAGGTCGACAACTCCACGCCGCGCACCGCGAACGCCGCTCGCTCCAACGCCGCCAGGTCACCCTGCCACGGCTCATGCGAACCGCTGGCCAAGCCCCACCGATCACCACCACACTCCGTGAACCTGGGGTCCTTCTGAAGTAGCCCGGTGAGTCGTCGGCGAAGCTTGCCACGCTCCGTCTTCTTCGCCTCGTCCTTCAAGAAATTCTCGATCGCCGCCAGCAGTAGACGCTCCAGCGACGGACCATTTGTCGAACGCGCGTAGCAGTCAAGGACGAACTTGTGGCACTCGTCAGGATTGTCGGCGTCGGGCCGGGCGAACATGTCAGCGAGCAAATGATCAACGGCGTCGTCGCTCCACTGACCATAGCCTTCTGGCGGGGGGAAGTTCGTCCGCGACGATCGCGTGCACTGCCGCCCCAGCCGCCGCAGCAGTTCCAGCGCGGCCGGGCCGATTCGGCCGTCGCGTAGCTCGACCAGGGCCGCGTCTGCCGACGCCAGCGCGGCGGAGCCGGTCCACGAACCACTAACAAGATCAGTCATAGCGACACATCACCGCCAGCAGACTAGACCGCGCAGGGGAGGCACCGGCGGCTCAACACGGTCGCATACGCCGATTCCGAGACGACCTGCTCCGTTAGGTTGCGTCCCGCAGGATGGTGTAGAAGCCGACCTGCTCCGGCGTGCCGCCGGGATAGAAAGAAGTCATCGAGTGAGTTTCTGTGTAATCGACTAAGCAAACGCAGAGGACGGAGTACGCGATGACCCTAGCCCGATGTCGCGTTCGAGGTCGTGGGCGTGGTTCAGGCGGGCGGGGTCGCTGTTGGCGTCGCCGGTGTTGGAGGGCGCGCGGAGCCCAGCAGCGGTGCGAATGCCCGGAAGTCGCTCGTGGATGTGCTGCCGGTCAGGTCCGCTCGGTGTGCGATGGTCAGCCTGCCGAAGAGGGCGGAACGCCGAGGTCCCAGGTCGGGCTCATGATGGGGTGTCTGGGACATGGACATCCTTCGTCGCCAGTCGGGTGGGTAGGCATATCCGTCGTCAGGGGCGCAGTCTCCAGGCCGCTGCGGCGGCTGCGGCGGGCAGCAGTGCGGTGATGGCCAGCGCGGCGGCTGGTCCGTATGGCTGCCACAGTCCGGCGCAGAGCGCGGTGCCGCCACCACCGCCTACGAAGGTGGCCAGGGTGAGCAGTCCGATCGCGCCGCCGCGGCAAGGTGGCGCTGCGTGTTTGGTGGCTTCTGCCGTGAGCAGCATCTGCGCGATCGCCGAGACGGCGAACGCGGCCGTGGCGGCTGCCGCGACGCCGATCGGACCAGTGTCGACGGCGGCGTAGCACAGCGCACCCGCGAACAGCAGGCTCGCCGCCGACAGGACGTACCGGGCAGGCACGCGGCGGGCGGCGGCTGCGGCGCCTCGGGCCAGCGCGGCACCGACCGCGGCGCCGGGCAGCAGGAGCAGCCCGATTTGCGTGGTGCCGTAGCCAAGCTTCGTCAGCAGGTGGGGTGCCGCGTAGAGGATGGCGAACAAGCCAGCGTAGACGCCCGCACCGGTGAGCGCCGCGCGCCGAAACCATGCGGCCGACAAGACGCCGTCGAGGACGAACCCGCTGGGTTGGCGCCGGCTGCGGATAGCGAGGATGAGCGCGGTGGCTGCGGTGGCGGCAGCCGTCGCCGTGATGGTGACCGCGCTGGTGTGTTGGGCCGCGGTTTGGGCGGTCAGGAGGAGTCCTGCGGTGACGACCGCGAGCAGTGCCGCTCCAGGCCAGTCCAGCGGCTCCCGGCGCCGGCGTGGGGTGGTCAGGGGCCAGCAGAGCGGGATTGCAGCGATGGACAGCACGGGCAGGGCAAGTGCCACCCGCCACGACCAGCCCACCGCCACCGCTCCGGCCAGCGGCGCGGTGGCACTGAATGCGGCTAGACAGGCGCCGAACCGGGCCAATGCCGTCGGGCGTTGCGATGCCGGCAGGTGGGCGGCCGTCGCGAGCGCGGTGGCTTTGACCGCGCCGGAGCCCACCGCCAGGAGGATTCGACCGGCTACGACGGCGGCCAGGTTGGGGGCGACCGCGCATGCCAGCGCTCCGGTGGTGAGCAGTGTGACGGCGATCAGGAGGACCGGGCGGCTGCCCCACAGATCGGTGATGCGTCCGGCGGTGACCGCACCGACGCCGATGCCCACGGCGTACGCGGTGAGGATCCACGCGAGCGCTGGACCGCTGGCGTGGAGATGCTGGGCGGCGGCCGGGAGCGCGACGGCGGCGGCGCTGACGCCGTAGACAGCGGGCCCGTACAGGACGCCCAGCCGCCACCCGGGTCCGGGTGCGATGGGCACTTCGTTACGGGGAACGACCTCCTCTGCCGCCATGGTCGTCTGCCGTGTCATCGGATCCCCGCCTGCGCTGCTGTTCGAGGGGCACGGACGTCGCCGAGAGGGGCGCGGTGATCAATCCCCGGGTCGGCGGCCCGCATGGCGGCCGCAGGGCCGGGAGCTCGACGGAGCCGTGTCAGCACGACGACGATCCCAGGAGCAGGGATGCTGCCGGTCATCGGGCTTCCTCCCCACCATGGGTGGTGTCGTCTGGGCGGGAGCGGGTGGCCACCACGCGCAACACGTGGGCGATGTTGTCTCTTGGTGGCATCCCTGGGCCGGCGAACAGCTCCGCCTGTCGGGCGTGAACGAGACGTTGCAGCTCCCGTGCAAGGTCCAAGCCGGCCTGAGTGGGCCGCACGACGACGCGCCGGCGGTCATGTTCGTGTAGCTGGCGGCGCACGAGGTCCCGGTCGACGAGCGCGCTGAGCGTGTTGGTGAGGGTGGCTTTGGCGATGCCCACCTCCACGGTGATGTCGCGGGGTTCGACCACCCGCCGGGCACAGATGAGCACCAGCACGTCGTAGCTGGTCCAGGTCATGCCCGCCTCGCGCAGCACTGTGCGTTCGAGATGCGCGCGGACGGTGTTCGCGGTGCGGCACAGCTGCGCCACTGCGTCCGGGCGCGGCGGCGGGGCCGGTCGAGAGTTGACGGGTGGACGGTAGATCCCTGCGATCTGCCGCCGTGTGGAGGTGCTCATCGTGGCCTCCGCAGGTGTCGCGGTCGGCGAAGGATGTGCCGGTTGCGATGTTGGCCCTTGCTGCCGGCGCGATCGGCCGGTGGCGGCGGTTCAGGTGTGGGCAGGCACGGATGCTGGTTCTGGTCGGTGCGCATGTTTCACCCCCGTGATGTGTGCGCTGTCGGCTGTGCTGTCCTGGTACGAGGTCGGGCCTCACCTGCTCTCGTCGAGCGGGGCGCCGCGTTCGCGCATGAAGGGCACCGGGTCGGTGGAGTTGGCGCTGCTGAGGTCGCAGCGCGATCCACCGCAAACCGCCTGGTGCGTTTCGAAGTGCAGGTGCGGGCCGGAGGAATGGCCGCTGGTGCCGACCAGGCCGATCGGCTGGCCCGCTTGCACGGTTTCACCGACGCGTACGTCGGGGCGGCGAATCATGTGGCAATACCGCGTGCCGTAGCCGCCGGCGTGCACAAGGTCCACGTACCAGCCGCATCCGCGGGTGCTCGGGCTGCCGTCGATGTCGCAGTTGCCGGTGCCGGGGTCGCACCCGGACCACACCACCTCGCCTGCGCTGGCCGCGTGGATGACGGTGTTGCGGGCGGCGATCAGGTCCACGCCAGCGTGCAGCCGTCCGGCGCGCGGCCCGTAGCCGCTACCTACGGCAGCCTGCACGGGCAGGGTCCATCCCGACGCGGCTACGTGCGGGGCGCTGCCGCACACGGCGAGGCTAGCCCCGGGCAGGTCGCTGATCGTGGCGACGCCGGTCACGGCCGCGACGACCTGCTCGGCGTCCTGCTCGTACTCGCCGTACTTGTCGGGGAACGCCGAGACCTGGACCCGTTGCGCGGCGACGGTCAGTGGCAGCTGCTGCCAGTCGGGGATGCGCAGCAGCTTGTCGTAGAACTTCCCGGCGGCGTAGACCGGGTCGAGGATCTGCGCCGGGGTGCCCCATCCTTGGCTGGGCCGCTGCTGGAACAGGCCAACGGAGTCGCGGTCGCCGCCGCGCAGGTTCCGCAGGCTGGACTCGACCATCGCCGTGGCCACGGCGATGACCCAGCCTCGGGCCGGTATCCCCCGCTGCTGGCCGACGGTGACGATCGTGGTCGCGTTGGTGACCTGCTCGCTGTTCCACCGGCCGACCCCGGCGCGCGTGCCCGCGGTGCTCATGGGCTGGGCAGCAGCGGGAGCGCAGGCTGCGGCCGGCGCTTCGGTGATCGCCGAAGCCAGCGGCAGACCACACACCAGCAGCAGCGCAGCCACCACGGCGACGCCGACGCCGGCCCGCTGCCCGTTCATCGCGAGGTGTCCTTCGGCATACCGAGGGTGGCCACCAGCCAGCGTTGGCCGTGGCGTACGCACACCACACGCAGCACGCCCGCGTCCGTGCCGACGTCGACCTCCGCCCGTTCAGGGGTGGCGGTGACGACGCGGCCGGGTGTGGTTATCCGGGTGGCGGGCACGTTGGCCGGCTCGACGGTGTCGAGCAGGTCCGCGTAGGCGGGCACGGCGTAGGGGCGCACGTCGGCACGCCACTGAGCGGCCGGCAGGTCCGGGCGTGCCCACCTGGCGACGAACCGTGTCGCCGTGGCCGCGGCTGCGGGGTCCGCGGCGGTGGAGCGGGTGGGCAGGACACCGTCAGGGTCCGGAAGCATGTCGGCCTGCGGTGTCACCGCCGGAGGGCTGCTTGCCTGCGGGGCGGGAGCTCCGGTCGCACGGCTGGTGCAGCCGGCCGTCAGCAGCATCGAAAGCACCAGGAGTGCTGCTCGGCAGCGAGTGCGGGTCATGCCGGCTCCGGGGGCTCGTGGGGCGGCGGGTCCTGGGCTGGCGGGGCACCGAGTGCGGCGTTGACGCGCTGCCCGAGCAAACGCAACTGGTGGTGGACGTCCACCAGCGCGGCGCGCCGCTGCGCGGTGGGATGCCGGCTGGCCGCGTCAACGAGGGAGCCGACGTCGTCGCGCAGTTGGCTGAGGCCGGTGCTGATCGCAGCGAGCGGAACGTCGAACGAGATGGTTGTAGTCACTCGTCGACGTCGCGGGTGTAGTCGCCGTCGAGGTGCCCGTCGCTGGCCCAGTCCAGCTCCGTGTCCCGTCGTGTCTGCTCGTCGATGTCTGTCCACTGCTGCCTCTCTTCGTCGTCTTGCCAGGTGTCGCGTGCGTCGTGGATGCCTGCGATGAAGTCGTCGAGGGTGTCGACCCCTACGCGCAGCCCGGTAAGGGCGGCCTCGAACCGCTGCCAGTCCCAGACGCTGGTGATCTCGGCTGGATGTGTCATCTGCTGCCCCCTGTCTCCTGGGCCGCCGTAGGTGCCGGCCGTTCGCGGATGTCCTCGCTGACCGCCTGGTCGGCGGTATCAGGCCACGGCTGCGACCAGACGGCGTCCGGGCTGTGGGGGGTGTGCTGGCCGTGCCGGCATCGGGTGGTGTCCCACTGCTGCCACCGGGTCCGTGCGCGGTGCAGCGCCTCGTGCCACCGCAGCGGTGCGTCGGGGTCCGCCTTGGCGGAGTAGGCGTGGTGCCACGACACGGCCAGGGCGGTCAGCTCCTCCACCAGGGCCGGATGCGCCGGCCAGCACGCGCCGAGGTCCTGCGCCAGCCCGTACCGGTCGGACAGCCACCGGGTCCAGGCGATCAGCCACGCCCACAGCTCGCGGGCGTTATCGCGGTGAAGGTCCCGCCAGCAGTGCCTGGCGGGCACGAATCCGGTCGGGTTGTCGAGCGCCTCGACGCGGTCCGACAGCGCCACGTGCGCCTCGGCGAGTTGTTCCACCGCGCCGCGCAGCGTGTCGATCAGCCCGGCCAGCTCGGCGGTCGCGCGCTCCTGCGGCGACGCCTGCTCTGGGATGTCGAACAGGAAAGTCCGATCCGGCATCAGCGTGCTCCCCGCAGTCGGGCGGTGAAAGCGGCCTGCGCCCTGTGAAACCGGTCGGCGTCCGGGCGTTCCCACCATGCGGGTTGCACCACCTCGACCGGTGGCATGTTGCCCAGCAGCACCATGGCGTGCCCGCTCGGCAGTGTGCGCAGCTCCGCCAGGTCGACCAGGTGCTCCCGGCGGGTGTTCTCCTGCACGCTGGCCCGGCCGCCGCCCCAGGACGCTGCCGACGACAACTCCTGCACCTGCCCGAGCAGCGACTGGGCGTCCTTGAGGGCGTTGACGTCCTGGGTGCCGCCCATCACGAAGCGGGCGTTCGCGCCGTCGCGCAGGGCCTGGCCGCCGTCGCGGCCCCACCGTTCTTCGAGTTGGTGGGTGTTCTGGCAGGCGATCGACAGGGCGATGCCGGCGCCGCCGCCTTCCGATGCCAGCGCGGGCAGCGACGGCAGCGGCGCGATGTTGGTGATCTCGTCACCGATCAGGTACAGGCAGGGCTCGACCCGGCCGCCTGGTGCGAGGAAGGACCGTTGCAGGGTGCGGTAGATGATGTCCTCGGCGATGGCGGCGAACAGCGGCGCGATCAATGCCTGCCCGCTGCGGGTGCCGACCAGATAGAGGGTGCCGGACTCGTCGAGCCACTGCTCGGGGTGGAACTGCTGCCCGCGCGGCGGCGAGCACGCGTGCAGGATGCGGGGGTTGCTGAACGCGTCGAGCGCGCCGAACACCACCGACTGGATGGCATCGCGGCTTCGGCCCGTGGTCTCTCGGTGAAAAGCGAGCCGATCGGCCCACACCGTCTGCCCGTGGTGGCGCAGGATCCGCTCGGCGCGCGGGTCGGAGGGGTTGGCCGCCCAGCTCGCCACGTCGGTCATCGTGGCGCGCTCGTCCAGGGCGGCGGCGTGCAGCAGTCCGCGGATGATCGACGCCGCCTGGTCCTGAAAGTACTGGCCGTTGTCGACGTTGCCCTTGAGGCCTGCGCCTGCGGCGAAGCCTTTGGCGCGCAGCGCCGCGATGTCCGGGTCCTCGGCGCCGTCGATGGGTGACCAACGCAGTCGCGGCACTCCCGGCACCTGGCCCTGCGGCTCGAAGATCCACGTCGGGCCGATCTGGCCGCGCAGGTCGTAGGTGACCGATGCGACGTCGAGGCGGGTGGAGGTGGAGATGACCGCTCCGCGGGCGTCGGCGACCCTCGGGATGATGTAACGGGAGGTCTTGTTGGCGAACCGGGCCGCCCCGGCCAGCAGTTCGGTGTACTCGTTGGCCAGATACAGCGGCTCGCCCGTCAGCGCATGGTGGCCAAGCGGCCGGGCCACCTCCAGTGGGTCCGCGCGGCGCCGCTGCTTCACCATCACGGTCTCGGGTGGGTCGATGTCGCGGATGGTCAGGCCCGGCCGCAGCACGTCGACGCGGCGCAGCACCGCTTCGGCCGTCACCACCCGCTCGAGGTCCTTACGGCCGGCGAACCCGCGCCGGCGTACCCACCGCCGCGCCACCCGCATCGTCACCGCTCCGATGCCGACGAGCGTGGCGCTGAGCAGGACGATCCACAGCCCGTACAGCAGGGGCGCTGGCGGCAGGGTGTCTCGGGCGGCGGGCGGCCACGCCCGCGCCGGGTCGCCCGGGTTGGTGACGAACCGTAGGGCGATGCTTGGGGCGTCCGCTGGTGAGCTGTCCGGCCAGGCCGCGTGGGTGAGCAGCCCCCCGGCCTGGCCTGCGAGCCACAGCGTGACGGTGCCCGACAGCACCAGCAGCGCCGCGATGCCCGCAAGCGCCAGTCGGACCAGGATGTCGGCGCGGGCCACCCCCCGGCGGGGCAGCCGGTGTCCCGGGGACATGAGCGAGCCGGCCATCACCGCACCTGCCTGACCACGACGGCCTGCTCCCCCGGCGACGGCGCCCTCTCCGGCTCAGCATCGGGGGTTTGCCGCATCCGGCTGTCGGTGTCGACCATGCGCCGTTCGATCGCCGAGAGCTGGTGCTTGACGACGTAGGAGCGCAGCCCGACCTTCCACAGCCCGACGCCGCGGCGCAGGTGCAGCAGCAGGTTGGTCTCCACGTCCGTGGTGCCCAGGAACTCGCGTGCCGCCTCCAGGGAGCCGGGTGCCTGCCGGTAGGACACCCGCACGCCGGTGTCCTCGATCAGCCCTCGGGCGATGCGGACCTGCTCGGAGTCGGCGCTGCCGCTGGCCGACAGGTCCGTGAAACGGTGGAAGGCCAGGATGTTCGCGGTGCCCAGCGCGCGGGCGAGCTTCAGCTGCTCGCGCATGCGCCTCATCAGCCCGAGGTGGCGGCTGACCAGCACGAACTCGTCATACAGGCAGACCCGGGTCGGGGCGTTGGGGCGGGTCAGCTCCGCCTCCAGCCACGACTGCGCGCAGGTCATCGCCATCGCCGTCATCTGGTCCGATGCGCGGACCGCCCGTAGGTCCAGGATCGCGCCGGGCTGGTCGAAGTCGATCGCCAGCGTCGACGCGGCCGGGGCGTCGAAGATCCCGCCGAGCGCGCCGGTGATCAGCCGTTCCAGGGCCAGCCGGACGCGGCGGCTGTCGGCGGTGAACTGGTCGACGTCGTAGTGCACCCCGACCAGCCGGTGCGCCCACCGGGCCGGGTCGCCCATCGCGGTCAGCACCCGGGACAGGGTCGGGGTGGCCATCCGGTCCGGGCTGGTGCCGTCGTCGGCGCGGGTGACCGCGTCGAGGGCGTATTCGACCAACGATCGTTCCGCCTCGCTCAGCGGCCCGCCGAGCTGGATCTCCAACAGCCCTTCCAGCAGCAACAACCTGCGTGCCCGCTGGATCTGCAACCACTCCACCTCACCCTGATCGGGCAGGCGGCGGATGCCCGCCAGAGGGTTCATCACCACCCCAGAGCCGGGGCCGACCCGCACCGGCTGGATGCCGGCTACGTCGGCGAGGGTGTCGTACTCGCCTTTGACGTCGACGATGTAGAACCGCACACCGAACGGGATCCCGCGGAACGCGATGCTCTTGAGCAGCGACGACTTCGCCGACCCGATCTCCCCGGTGACCACCATGTTGGGGGCGCTGAGCACGCCCGCCCGATACAGCTCGTGCACCGAGAACACGAACCCGGCGCGGGAGTACACCTCCTGCCCGATCAGCGGCCCGTCCACACCCAGGCCCGGATCGGCGACGAACGGGTACACGCTGCACAACTGCGCGCTGGTGGTGACCAGCGGCGGCAGCCGCAACCGCCAGAACACCCGCCCCGCGGCCCGTCCAAAGGCCCCCCGCCCGTCCACTGACGGCGGGCCCAGCAGCTGCTCGGTCAGCCGCCCCAGCGCCCTCTGCTCCCGTGCCAGGTCCGCCTGGGCCACCGCGAGGTCGCGCCGGGCGGCGGAATCCGCCAGGCGCTGCGACCACGACCCTTCGCGGCGTATCCGGGGCGTCGCGTTCCTGCGTGTGCGGGTCATGCGAACCACCCCCGCATCGGCTTGAGGCCGCGCGCTAGGGGCAGCGCCCCGGCCACGAATGCTTGGTCCTGCTCGCCGTAGAGCACCACCGCCTGGCAGCCGCACCGTCCCAGCACCCGCCTGACGGCGCGCACGTCGTGGCGCAGCTGCTCCGGGCTGTCGGCCGTCACGGTGACCAGCACGGCGTACCGGTAGCGGACGTGCCCGGCGGCTTGCTCCCGGTCGATCTGCTCGACCGCGCGGGCTTCCTCGTCCTCCCGTGCGGTGCGGACCAGGCGCATCCGCCGCTTGGTTACCTCGTCACCGGCGCGGGCGACCTTGTCCCGTCGCGTCGCCAGTTGCGCCAACTGCGCCGGCACCGGCTCAGCAACCACGGCGACGGTGCGCCGGCCAACGGTGCGGGTGAACAGCGGCGTCATCCACGTCATCGGCACCGGCTGGCGGGGCATCTCGTACACCCACAGCGTCTGCGAGAACCCGGAGTCGTGCCGGTACGACGACCAGCCCACGGTCTCTGCCGCTACCGGCCCCGCCGTGTGCGGCGCCACCTCGAGGTCGCTGTCCTCCGGGTCGAACTGGCCACGCAGTACCGCCGCGTACTGCCGGGGCGTCAACCAGCCCCCAGTCTCGATGCCGGCCTCCCGCACCGCCGCCCGAACACCGGTCAGCTTGTCCAGCACCACCGTGGCGATAGCCGCGTCCGTGCCGCCCGCGTCCGCGACCTCTCCGGACAGCTTCCGCACGTCGAACACCACGGTCAGGAACACGTCGTGGCGCTGCGTGCCAGGCCCTGCCGCCGCAGTGAGCTCGGCCAGCGACCGGTACGCCGCCGTGCTGGTGTCGACCGCCTGCTTCGCGAGGTACCGCTGCGCCCGGTTGCTGACGTCCGGCACCGCCCGCGCCGTCAGCGACCACCGCGCCAGGCCGCTGTCGGAGTACTCGGTGCCGAGTAGGTTCGCTACGTCCGCCCACGCGGTGAGCCGCTGATGCTGCACCGACGTGTCCGCCAGGACGAGGTTGCTGCCCGCGCACGCCAGCGTCGCGGTCACCGTGCCCTCCCGCTGGTGGTGCAGCAGTCCCACCTCGGTAAGCCCGTCCGCAGCTACCGCCGGTAGCCACTGGTAGCCGGCCGCTGGGCCCGGCAAATGCAGATGCTTCGTGCCCGGATTCGCCGCCCACACCGCGCCGCGGTAGCGGTCCTGCCGGACAGCCCGCTGCGCCAAAGCCCCCGCGACGATCGGCGTCCACTCGGTGACCCGGCGACCCCGAATCCGCAACAGCCCCATCGTGAGCAGCAAAACCGCCGCCAGCAGCAGGCCACCGGCAGCGCCCTGCCGGCCGACCGCCAGCATGTTCGCGGCGATGACCAGGCAGATCACCCCGGCCACCGCCGTACCGATCTGCCCCCAGGAGAAGCCCAGGATCGACCCGCGGGTGGACCGCGGAGGAAAGTGGAACTGTGTCACGCCCTACTCCTCTGCTCGCCTAGACGGGCACGATCGGAATCTCGGCGGCTCCACCGGCAGCGGTAGCACCGCCCTGCCCTACCGCCGCCCCGCCCGTCTGGCCGGCAGCCGCGCCGCTGCTCGTCGGCGTCGCGCCTGCGCTACCGGCCTCGTCGACCGGCGGCAGCTCGGGGCTGCCGCCAGGACCCGGCGCGCCACTGCCAGCAGACGATGGGCTGCCGGCGACCGGGGCACCGGTCCCGGTGAACGCGCTTGCCTGTTCGCGCGCCGCCTGCGGGGTCACCGGCAGCGCACCCTGCTCGCCGGTGGCGTCGCCGGGCAGCGTGAGCTCACCGTGGGCCATATCCCCCTGCGCTGTACGCGAGTCGCGCTCCACCCCGGCCGTCTCGTCGGCGTTCTCGCCCCCGCCCTGCTCGCCACCCGCCGGCCCAGCAGGCTCGCCGAACTGGTCACTGTCCCCCCGGCCGTGCAGGGCCTCGACCGTGTCAGGCAGTCCGGCGAGCGCGCCGACTGGCCCGCCGGGGTTGGTCGGGCTGGTGGGGATGGCCTCGGAGTTGCCCTGCATCTGTGACGTCGCGTCCATGTCGCCACCGCCGCCGCTCAACGGCTCGGCCAGACGCCGAGACGCGGCGTCCATCCCCACGGCCGTGGCCGCCGAGGTCAGGAAGCCCCGGGCATCGACGTCGGCGAGGTAGCCGTCCCACATGCTCGTCAGCCGCAGCAGGATCCACGGCGCGAGGACCATCAGCACGATGATGAACAGGCCGCGCAGCACGTTGACCACGTTGTCGCTCTCGTAGGTGGTGCGGGTGCCGTAGATCCAGAGCGCGGCGATGAAGAACTTGCTACTGGCCAGCGCGTTGCAGGTCCAGAACCACTTCCGGCCCCACGCGCGCGTCTCGGCCATGACCTGGCCGGTCATCGCCATCGCCCCAAACAGCGCCGCCCCGGCGGCCAGCAACGACCGGAACAGCAGCATCACGAACACCAGCACCAGCCCGATCACGCCGACAACCGCGACGATGAAGGCCAGCAGGATCGTGCCGGTGTCGGCGGTGAGCGTATTGAGCGCCTCGACCCACATGCTCGGCTGCCAGTCCCGCTGCTGGTTGCGGGCGATCAACGCCACCGTCGCCTCGTCCCAGGCCGCCATCAGCAGGTATGCGATCCCGCCGGCGAACGCGATGCCGAACATCGCCCGGACCAGCCCGCCCAGGCTCGACAACGGCCCAGGTCCACTGAGCCGCAGCCCGTTGATCGCCGTTGAGAGCACGAAGACCACCAGCACCACGACGATCAGCACCCCGCTGATGTCGTTGTAGACGCCGTAGAACGGTTCGTCGGCGACGGTGGAGGACTGCGTGAACACGACCTCGGCCAGCTTGCCCAGCGCCCACGCGAACCCGGCAACCGCAACGTCGGCCAATCCTTCGAAGCCCGTACGCGCCGCCTCCTTGACCTGCGCTCCTACCTTGCAGGACACGTCCACCAGGCCACATTCCGACGACGGCTTGAGCGACGACGACGCCAGCAGCACCGGGCGCAGCGCACGGCAGCGGTCCGCTTTCGCCTTCCACCGCTCAGCGTTCGCCTGGTCCTGTGTTGCCTTCGCGTCCAGACGCTCGCAGCGCACCGGCTGCTTACCAGCGGCAGGCAGGCGCTCGTCGAGCACTGATGGCGTACCGTCCGGGGACGGTGACTGCACGGTCAGCGCCACCGCGTCGCAGCGTTCCTGGTCGGCGGCGCTGGCTGCCGCGCTGCACACCGTCGTCCAACCATCGCCCGTCTGCCACCGCACCCATGGCAGGCACCAATTCACCTGCGGCTGTGCCAGCGGCTCCGCGCCACTACCGGGCCGGCCATCGGTTGGAGGTGCTGAGCAGGCCGAAGCCGACGGTGACGGGGCTGGGGTCGGTGCCGCCGCAGCCCGTCCCGCAGCAGTCAGCCCGACCGTCGTCAGCGACACCACTGCCAGCAGTAGCCGCAGCATCGCGGGCACCACGGCCATCCGTCACACCGTCCCCGGCGCCCACGAACGCGCGCTGAGCACATCGACGAGGGGCTGCGTGTCCCGCGGTCCGCCGTCGCGGCGCGCACCGCGCTGATCCGGCGGCGGCATCGGCACCGGGCGCTCCGCGGTGACCAGCCGCCACCGCCTCTGCGACCACCGCACCGTCACCGACTGCACGTACCAGCCGCCTGCCAATCCAATATTCGGATCCGCAGGACTGCTGGTCGTGGCGCCGCTCAAGGCGCAGACGAGCATCCGCACCGATACCTCACGGTCCTCGGGCACCACCGCGTCGAGGTCCGCGTCAGGCGCCCAGACCCGCGCCACGACTGTCTGTGAGATCGTTTCGCCGTCCACGGTCGGCCCGACAAGGGGTTGCACTGCCGCGGCGGCTCCCTCGGCGGCGATCAGGTCCACCATCGCCTGCCGGCTTGTCGCAGGTCGCGTACCGGCAGACGCCAGCGCCTGCGTGTATGCCGCCGCCGCATCCCCACCGCCGCGAGGCGTGCCCGGGAAACCCACCGGCACCCCGGCCTGTATCCGCTCGACATACCGCACGGTCACCTGCCGCTCCGGCGTGCTCGCGCGCCCGGCGGCGAACACCGCCACACCGACCAACAGCGCCACCGCCAGTACGGTGACCACTACCGACATCCGGCGGCCGGTAGTCGGCTTGAATTCCGCTCTGCTCATGGCCGCCACCTGCTAGATCTCGGTGAGCAGGAACGCGATGATGGACGTGGCTGACCCGACGACGATCGCCACCAGGCCGGCTTTCCACATCATCGACTTCCCGCGATCACTGATGATGTGCGCGCCGAAGATCGGGCCGATCCCGAACGCGATCGCCCCCGCCGCCAGCCCCGCCACCGCCGAGATCACCCCGAGGAAAAGTGCGGCGTTGGCCAGCTTGTAGAACAGGTCCGACCGCGGCACGGCCGACGGGTCCGGGCTGATCCGGCTGAAGTCGAAACCCTCACCCGACGGTGCGGGCGTCGGCGTCGGCGCCAGCAGCGCCGTCACCGCCGGGGCGCGGACGGTCAAGGCCGCCGCAAGCTGATGCAACACGATTATTCCTCCCCGTTCGAGGCCGACGATCCCGGACCAAGGACAGCCGCTGGCTCGACCGGACACCGGTCGATCACCGCTGCGGCGACCTCGGTCAACGCCGACCGAGTGGCCTTACTCAGCGCCCGTGGGTCGAGCAGGTCCGCCCGCGCGAGCCCCGGGTCATATGGCACCCGCACCAGCTCCGCAGCGGTCTGCCGCGCCAACTGCTCCACCGCCCGCACCTCACGAGCCACGGATGGCGAGGTCGCCATAACCACCACCACTGCCCGGGCCGGCACATGCGCCAGGCCCGCCCCGCGCATGTGGGCCAGCAGCCGCAGCGTGTGCTGCACCCCGTCCACCGTCGCCCGCGACACCAGCACCGGCACCGTCGACCAGCCCAGCGCCCGCCACGTCGATGTGCTGTCGGCCGTCGGCAGATCCAGCAGCGCTAAGGGGTACACCGACCGCAGATGACCGATCACGCCGAACATCTCCGGCCAGGTTGGTGGGCGCCGCTGCGCGGTCAACTTGCTCTCCCCCACCAGCACCCGCAGCCCTGTCGGCCCTACCTGCGTCAGCCGCTCCGCGGTCCCGCTCTCCGCCAAGCCGGCATCCGCGGCCACCGCGTCCCACACCGTCGACGAGCTGCGCCGGGCCACCCGATGCTCCAGCCCACCCCACGCCCGCAGGGTCGCGTCGACCGCCACCACCGGACCGGGAACAGCAAGAGCCAGCAGCCCGCCGAGCCCGAGGGTCAACACCGACCGCCCTACCCCACCATCCGCAGAGGACACGCACACCAGCGGACAGCCCGACCGCAGCGACGCAGCCCGCCACCACAGCCTCTCCACCCGGGTCCCCGCGCCGAACTCCCGCGGGATCTCCCGCACCGCCGCCTCACCGACAAGGCGCGGTCCCGAAGGCACCGAGGCCAGGGCCCGGGCCGCGATCTGTTCGGGGGTGGGAGCCGGCGGGAGGGCCCTCTCCCTGCCCGCCGGCTCCCCGTGCTCACCGCCGTGCCCGCCCGAAGGCACGCGGGCGGCGAGCTGATTGGGCTGCCCGTCCGATGGACCTTGCACGTCCGCCTCCCCGTAAGGCTTGCCGTACAGCACCGACCGCCATCGATGTCGAGGCGGCCGGTCCCCCGTTACTGTCACGACCTGGACGTTGACCAGACGAAGCAGGCCCTGCAGCGACGACGCGTCCCCTCCTGCGCCGTCGCTCGCGTGCCGGGTTGCCATCTCGCGTACGGCGACCCGATCCGCTACGCTCCAGGCAACTCCAGTTTGGTTTTAGCCGAACTGGAGTTGTGGGAGCGATACCGAGAGCTAAGCACAGGTCACAGAAGAGCGTCAACCGCAGTTTTTGTTGTGACCAACTGTGGTTGGAGTTGGGGGACTCCATGAAGGACATGCCAGCCGACCAAGCCGAGGCTGCGGCCTCACACCTGATCCAGATGAGGCTCCGAACCCTCTTCGAGGCCAGCACCGAAGGTCGGCCGCCTTACACAGAGGCCGAGGTTGCCCGGGAACTCACGAAGGCCGGCCATCGCATCACCACTGAGGGCATCCGCAACTTGCTGCGCGCACCCAGGATCAACCCCAAAGCGTCTACGCTCCGCGCGCTCGCCCAGTTCTTTGACGTGCCCGCCGGCTACCTACTCGGCGACCAGGAAGAACCCGAGGAACACAGCCGACGCGTCCGCGTGATGGCACGATCCATCACCAAGCTCTCACCGGCCGCCCAAGACGGCATCGCCGTGATCATCGAGAACCTCCTTCAGGTCGAGGAAACCGTCCGAGGGGGCGATAGCAACACGCCAACCCACCACCCTGGCACTGAGTAGGAGCCGGACAGCTCAAGGCAGTAGGCCACGCCTGCTCGGGCCTCGCCGCGGCGCTTCCCCCACCGCGTTCCGCGCCTACGGATCCGAGCAGGTCCATGAATCCCGCCCCCTAGCACTCCTGCTCGCGCTGCTCGCCTCAGCCACACGCCGCGCGTCGGGCCTCGACCTGTGAGGACCTGCGGGGCGACATCAGCAGACTCTTCGGCCGCAGTCGCAGCCCGCCGCGCCTCAACCATTGCCTCGTGCGGTATCTGCACCTGAGCAACGCCGACGAGGAAGCGGCAGAGACCTTGACCCCCGGTCGCCGGGACGGCCGTTGAAGATGGGCCGAGGCGGCGGATCAGGCCGGAAGTCGGTTTTGGTGTCCGATGGGCTATTGCGTTACTACCCCATGATCGGGTTCGCTGTTAGTGAGTTTCTGCTTACCTGAAGCAAGGACGGTGGGCTTGCCGTGACGGGAGACGCTGCAGCCGGAGTCGAGCAGGGGCATGGCTTCGACGCAGACGCGGACCCGACCGGGCAACTCGAGCTTGACCTCTTTCGGACGCCGGCCGAGGACGCAGGTGCCCCAACTCAGGGCAACTACCACTGAGCCTTTTTCATCCTGCGTAGCGGGCGGCTTCGACGTGGTGCAAGACGAGGGTGGCCTGCACGATCGCGGTAGCGCGGCGCGGGCAGCAGCGAAGCTTGGCCAGGATCTTCCAGGTCTTGAGCGTGGCGATCGCGCGCTCACCGCGGGCGCGGATCTTCGCGTGCGCCCGGTTGACCGTCTTCTGCCGGCGTGACAGCTTCGGCCGGAAGCGGCGCCGCTTGAACGGGATGCGCAGGCTGCCACGGGCGCCCTGGTAGCCCTTGTCCGCGAAGGTCATCACATCGGCGCTGGTCAAGGCTTCGATGATGCCGTGGGCGCGGGCGGCGGTCAGGTCATGCGTTGAACCGGGCAGCGCGGCCGATGCCCAGACGAGACGCCCGGCCGCATCCGCGATGACCTGCACGTTCACGCCGTGACGTTTGTGCTTGCCGGAGTAGTACGGCTTCTGGTCGGCGACCCGGTCGATCGGGATCAGCGTGCCGTCCAGGATCGCGTAGGCCAGTTGTCGGATGCGCCGCATGGCGGTTTCCAGGTCCTCGGCGGCAGCGCTGAGCAGGGCGATTGCTTCTTGAACATAGCGCCAGGCGGTCGCGACGCCGATCTCGAAGCCGGCGGCGAGGCGGGTGTAGGTGTCGCCGTTGCGCAGGTGGGCCAGGGCGAGTAGTGCCTGGCGGCCCGGGGTCAGTCGCCTCCACCGGGATTTGCGCTGCTGGCGGTGGCCGCGGATTCGCTCGGCGAGGTGGTTCAGGGTCCGGTTGGACAACGGGATCGTGGCAGGGTAGGACAGCATGGCGAGGCTCCCGGTCGGGGCATCGGGTTTTGGTCGATTTGCTGTCCTACCTGGAGCCTCGCCCTCATCGATCAGCACCCCTTGCCGACCCGGGCTGACCTGCAAGATCAGGCTGGAAAAGGCTCACTATCAGACCGAAATTATTGCCTCATTTTGCCTGAGTATGCCCACCGACACCTCGATCGTGAAGATCATCTGTGAGTGGCACGAAGACTTCATCATCGTGCGCAACCAGCCGCCTTTCCTGGAGCTGGTGTCGGTCAAGCACCATGACCGGCTCGTCTACACAACGATGAAGTCGCTGTGCGATGAAGGTGGGATAGCGCACCTCTTCGACCGGTGGCTCGGCTACACCAGCAGGCCGGCTGTGCGGTTGGCCAGCAACACGCCCCTCGGCGGCAGGCCGGGTGAACACACACCGCGTGCTCTCTACGAGGTTTGCCGGGCCGCCAAGTTGGCCACGCCTAGGGGAACCGCGTTACTCGCACACCTGGCCTGGGCCATGATGGACATGGCAGCGAAGTCCACCGAGTTAGAGAACATCCCCAAACCCACCGGTCCGACCCCGCTCAAGGCGAAAAGACACGACCCAACCGGCCTGCCGGCGGGCCTGTTCGACATGCTCCTACGCTTCATCCTGGCGTGCCAGTTCGACTGTGAACGGCCGAAGAAGCGCGACATCCAGGACGTCAACATCCGGCAACTAGCACTGCCAGCGACAGGAAAACTGGGTTTCTCCGCATCCGCAGCCGCCGACGTCTATAGGGCCGTCGCCGACCTCGTCTCAGAAGCGTCCCGCGACCACAGCGGCCGGCCGACTGATCTGGCCCAGTACCTGACCAACCCCGGTGCCTACGACCCGAAGTCGGAGATCGCGCAGACGATAGAGCGGCGGACGGTGCCGCGTGACGCCGTGCTCGCTGCGGTGCGCCTCGGCGCGCGACGGGCTGCCGGCGACCCGGTACTCCTGCTGCGTTCAGGACAGGCGCCACCCCGCTCGCCAGGAGGCCACCGCCTCGTCGAGAAAATGCGCGATGCACGGATCGACGCTGACGAGCAGGAGAACGCCCTGCGCCTACGCGACCTCTGGATGCACGCTTGGCCGCAGGCCAGGACCGGATTTCCCGAGGATGTCGAGACAGAGTTTCGGTTGGAGATGGAGATCCTCGACATCGTCCGCCGGATCCGTCAACAGCTGATAGACAAAAGCGGTCACTACGGCATCCATTTCCAGGCGATGCTGCACCAGGAACTACGGCAGGCCAACCTCAGCTCGAAAGTCAGTGTGCCCCTCGACGACTTCCACGTCCTCGGATTTGCCTACGAGTTGAGCGACCTATGCAGGTTCGGGTTCTCACGACCGGCAGGCGGGTAACGATGGCCGCGCTGCTGCCACCGGCCGCTTCCCTGGCGATTCGCCAGGAAAGTCTCTACCACGAGGCCCGGGTACTCATCCTAATCAGCGAGTTCACCTCGCCCGGCGAACCGTTCCGCGGCCTGACCAAGCTGGCGAAGATCGACTTCCTGCTACGGTACCCGGTCATGGCCGAACGTCTGCTGCCAGCCGGTACGTCGTGGCCCGATAGCGCGCCGACTCTCGACGAACGGCAGGCGGTGGAAAGCCGCATGATCCGCTACAAGTACGGACCGTGGGACAACCGCTACTATTCCATACTCGGCGCCCTTGTCGGTAAGGAGCTGGCGACGTTCGCGCGCGTCGAAGGTTCAACTGAGATTACATTGACAGGACCCGGGCGCGAGGTGAGCAACGACCTCAAAGCAACCGACCCGTGGGGAATCGTTGCCGAGCGAGCGCGGTTTCTGTGGGAACACTTCGACATGCCCGGTCAGGACCTGAAGAACATGATCTACGCCCAGCTGCCGGACGTCATTGCGCTCCCCCTCAGAAGCGAGATTTAGATGGCCACGAATCTGCGCATCAGGTCCCTCACCGTGTCCACAAACACCGCAATGCACACGTTCGGATTCGAGTCCTCGCTGACGTTCGTCACCGGCCCGATCACCATGGGCAAGTCGACGCTGCTGATGCTGATCAAGCATGCCCTCGGAGGCAACGCGGCCCTAACGCCGGCGGTGGTACAGCACGTCACCCACGTCGACGTCGCAATCCAGGCGGGAGATCAGTCGCTGGTTCTGCGTCGCAGAATCGGCACGGATTCCGGTGCGGTGGAGGTCCTCGAGCCAGGTTCCAACCTGGTGCAATACGTATGGCCGGTGAGCCCAAAGCCAGCCGACGGGCCCTCCCTCTCCCGGTTCCTACTCGAAACGCTGGGAATACCGGTCGAACGCGTACCAACCTCCCGGGCGGGTGTCAACTCCCGGACAGTCGCCCTGACCTTCAAAGAAATCTTCCGCTACTGCTTTTTGCAGGCCAAAGAGATCGACCGCTCAGTGGTTGGGCACCTCGACACACACAACAACCCGAAACGCATCGCCGCGTTCGAGCTGATGTTTGGCCTGACCGACCCAGAGCTGATCGAACTAAAGCGCCAGCGCGGGATCGCACGTGACCGCGCCGCGCAGCTGGAAAAGGACGCCGCAGCGATCGACCGGTTCATCCGCGATGCCGGCATCGCCGATCCCGACGAGCTGCGTGCGCGCCGCATGGATCTGTTACAGCAGCTCGCGGCGGCAGAGGACAGCCTGCAGGCAACCCGCAATGAGGTCGATGCGTTGACCTCTGCCGAGGAGGAACGCCGCGCCCAACTTTCCCTGGCTCTGTCCGCCTCGAAGAAGCTCCGCGAAGAAGCCGACCTGCTCGCCGTTACTGTGCGTGGACGCGAGGCCTCCCTTGCCCAGCTGCGCCTCGATCTCACCAAGGCCGAACGACGTAGCACCGCGATCGGCCTGCTCGCACCCTTCGAGTTCGTTACCTGCCCACGATGCATGCAGGATCTCGACTCCCGGGATGTGCCCGAGACGGACTGCCGGCTGTGCTGCCAGCCCATCCCACCGGTGGACGTGGCGGATGTCGCGCCGTCTGACCGAAACCTCGACCGGATCCGTGAGCAAGTCACCGAGACCGAGGCACTGCTCGCCTCCGACCACGCCGCCCTCAATAAAGCCTGGCAGGCGGCACACCGCGCGGACTTCGAACTAGACACGCTCAGCCGCGACTACGACCAGGCGACCGCCGCAGCCGCATCGCCGCGGATCGAGACGGTCGCACATTTAAGTCGGCAGGCAGAAGCCCTGCGCCACAGCATCGACGAGATCGGCCGCCACACAACGATGTGGCACCGTCTCGACCAACTACGCGCGGAGGTCGCCGCCCACCGCAAGACGCAGCGCCAACTACAGGTCGACATCACCTCCCGCGAGCGGGCGTTGCAGGCCCGCGCCCAACTCGACGACATCAGCGCGGCGTTCAAGGACGAGGTGGACCGCATCGGCATCCCCGCCGATGGTGACGCACACATCGATCCCAACAGCTTCCTCCCGCTGGTGGGGAACACCGACTTCGAAGTCCTACAGGCGAGCGGTGGCGGAGCCAGCACTGCGCTCAACGTCGCCTACCACCTGACCCTGCTCACCACCGCGATCGACCATCCGGACATCCTGCTGCCGAGCCTGCTCATCATTGACTCTCCGCGAAAAGGCTTCGGCAACTCGGAGCCGGACCTTGCGCTCGGCCGCCGCATCTACTCCCGCCTGGTAACCCTCGCCCAGGCATACCAAGACCGGATTCAGCTGATCGTGGCCGACAACGACATCCCCGCCGATGTCGTCACCTCGCACAGCACAATCGAACTCACCTCCGGGCGTTCGGTCATTCCCGGCGTCATGAACACCGGCGTCGGCAAGGGCCAGCGGGTCGAGGATCTATAAGACCAGAGGATTCATGGCCTGCAGGCCAAACAAGCCCGTGGCGTTGTCCTCAGCACGGATGCACGGCATCGCCGCCTTCTACCAACAACATTGTCGACATCGAGCGTCTTTTGCCTTATCGAGGGCAGGTGGTGGCATGTCCAACTGGCCTGGCGCGCGGAGGCTCCAGCCGCACCAGGCGAGCTGCTGACGTGTTGGTCGGCGTGGCTGCGGATGTGCCGGCCGAGGGCGATCTCAAGGGCGGTGGCTGCGTCGATGATGGCGCCTCGGTTAGTGTGCGCGGCCCGTGCGTCACGGTTGAGCACCTCTTCGAGCGGCGGTTCCTGTGCGTGCCGACGGCCGCCGGTTGTGACGGGCCCAGTCCGTTTGGCCAGGGCCCGCCCCCGACACCCCGTTACGCCATTGGATGTGGCTCGCCGGTGAGTGCCGCCAGCGCGGCGGCTACCTCGTTGATGCTTGCCCGTACGTAGGTGGCGGTGGTTCCGACGTCGCCACCGCTACCTGAGTGGCCGGCGTAGGCGCGGGCGATGGCGTAGCCGAAGTTCCGCTCCACCCACGTCAACGTGGTGTGCCGCAGCCAGTGGGTACTGATCTGCTGCGCGTGTACCCAGGGCAGGTGCTCACCGATTCGCACCCACAGATGGTCGTAGCGCCGGTAGGTGATCGGCTGCCCGCTGCGGTACCGGAACAACGGGCCCGCCTCGGTGGCGTGCCGCTGCTCCGCATGCCGCAGCAGGTACCGCATGAGCGTCGGCGACACCGGCTGCCATCGCACCGTCTCGCCCTTCTCGCGCAGCAGGATCAGACACTGATCCGGGTCCAGGTCGACCGGCCGCAAGGCTAGGGCCCCACCCCGGCGGCACGCCGTCTCGGTGTGCAGCCGCAGCAGCAGGCTGTCCAGCGCCGGGTCATCACCCGTGGACGCCGCGACCTCGTTGATCTCCGCCAAACGAGTGTCCGCCAACGCCCGCCGGGTGCTTGGCAACCGCCGCGGCTTCGCCACCTTCAACGCAGGGTTGTCCGCCTCCGACAAAAGCCCGTCGGCGACCGCCCGCCGGTACAGGCAGCGCAACGACGCGATCAGATGCTCCGCCGCGCTGCGCCCACCGCGGGCGTTTCGCCGGGCCACCACGTGCGTCTTGACGTACTCCGCCAGTCGCTCGATTTCCGACGGCGTCGGCTCGTCAATGCGCCGGGCGCCCCACTGCTCGACCACGCGCTTCCAGTACGACCCGTACGCCCGCCGCGTGCCCGCAGTGACGGCAGCCGCCACAACCGGCACGTACTCGGCGAACGTCGGTGCCGGCGGACGGTCCGACGCCGCTGCTTGCAGGTCCGCCGGGGAGATGCCCATCCGCGACAGCAGCAGTCGGGCAGCCTCCAGTTCCGCTTTGCTCGCCGTGCTCGCGCTCATGTCGGATCACCACCCAGCACTGCCCGCTTGGCCTGGGCGATCATCTCGTCCAAGGCCATCGGCGGGTACACCACGAGCAGGTTCGCGGCGGGGTCTGCGGTCAGTAGGACACGGTCCCCCGCCGAGAGGCCGCACCAGTGCCGTACCGCGGACGGCAGCAACAGGTGCCCCTGGCCGGTGACAGTGAAGACTCCCTGAGGGTCGCGGCGCACGGCGATGACGCCACCACCTTGACGGATGTCCAGGCGGGCACCGGGCTCCCAGCCCATTGCTCCGATGATCGACCGATCACGGAGCCGGCCACTGCTGTCGACCGAAGCCAGGCGATACATCCTCGCCTCGGTGCGCTGCCGCGGGAGTGCAGGCATCGGTAACGGCGCCCGACGCAGCGGGCCACCAGAGCCGGTCCGAGCTGAGCGCCCCTGGTCCGGAAGCAGGACCGGAGGGACGACGGAAGCCACCGAGGGCTCAGCCACACCGACCACCACCGTCGGCCGGCACGAGGCCGGTGAAGGTGGTGGGGAAGATCAGATTCGCGTGGTCAATGACGCTTGACCACCAGTACGTCAGGTACGGCACAGGTGCCGCAAAGTTGTGTCCGAGGGGGGACTTGAACCCCGCACATCCAACGTGTTGACCTGCGACGATGGTATCCGGCCTGCTCAGCTTGTGTCTACTCGTGCCCCGTTGTGGCCGCTTGTAGCCCTCTGTTCCCGCCGGTGCTCCCCCTGGGATCACCGTTGATCTTGCCCACGCGAAGGGGGCCGGCCCAGCGGACCGGCCCCCAGCTGTACGGCTACGGTCGCTCAGCGACCCCATGCACCGTGTCGGCCGCGTCGACCGGCACCTCTTCCCACATCCAGTTGCCGCCCATCACAACGTACCGGCCGTGCTCGTCCGGCTCGATGCGCAGCTCCTCCTCGTCGAGCGCCCTGCGGTCGACCACGATCACGTCGCCGTCCCAGCGCATCGGCACGACGTCCTGGTCCAGGTAGCGCTCCAGCTTCTCGCCGGCCAGCCCGTTGGCCGCCAGCAGCGCCCGGTTGTGCCGCCGGGACATCTCCTGGTCGGTGACGATCGCCTCGGCCACCTCGCGGGTGCAGGACCACACCGCCCAGCCGTTCCACCGGCGGACCAGCGTGCCCGCGTACGCCGACTCGAACCGGCGGCCGCCGTCGTACGGGTACTCCAGCCACTCCCCCGAGAAGTACGCGGACTCGCCGTGCTGGAGGTCGGTGTCGAGGTCGAGCGGCACGCCCGCCTCCGGTCGTTCAAGAGTCAGTTCCACGTGAACTCCTTCGTCGTCAGAACAAGGTCGCTGCCGGCGTTTCGCGCCGCCGGTCCAGCTCGCGTACTTCGTGCCCGGTCTGTTCTTCCCACCACGCGGCGAACATGCGCCGGTGGCACCAGTTGTCCGGCGGCGGCACGTTCAGGTCGCAGAAGCACAGCAGGACCAGGCGGTCACTGCCGCCCGCGTCCGCGATCTCCGCCAGCTGCTCGGAGATCAGATCCACCCCGGCGGCCTCCAGCCGCTCCAGGTAGATGTGCCGGTACGGCCCCTGCTGCATCTTCAACATCCCGTACGTCGGCGCCAGGAGCCGGGCGAACCCGGCCAGGTCGTACGGCAACGGGAACCGGGGCTTGCCGACCGTCGTCCGGACCGGCGCGCCCTGGTCGGGCCTGAACCGCTGGTAGCGGTTCGTGAACAGCTGCAACTCAACCTCCATGTTGAGGCCCTTCGTGGTCGTGGTAGAGCTTCCCGATCGTCGGGACCAGCTCGTCCAGGTAGGCGCCCAGCGCGTCCACGGCGGACGCGACGACCGAGGCCGGACCCCGCACGGTCAGCAGCTCCAGCTCGTGGATCCCGTCGCCGTGGGCGACGTCGACGGCCTGCGCGTCCGGCAGCGGCGGCAGCGGCAGGACCGCCCTCGCCTCCACCATCGGCGTGTACACGCCGTCCCCGATCCGCACGATCGCCGTCACGCTGCTGCTCCCATCGCTAGTAGCCGCTTGCGGCGGCACTTCGGTCCGAGCCGTTCGGCACGGGCCCGGGGCGTCCGCAGCGGACGTCCGCAGTCCTCGCACTCCACGATCTCCTCGGCGGCCGCCACCTGGTCGGGCATCGGCTACCTCCTCCCTCGCAGCCGGGCGGCGATCCCCCGGCACCATCCGCGGTCGACCCCGAGCCGGTCGGCCACCTCGTCGGCGCTGTAGCCCTCGACGATGTACGCCGTGGCCAGGGTCGCCACCCGGTCGTCGACCGGCGGGGCGTCCGCCGGCGGCCGGGTCACCATCGGCCGGCCCCGGCGCGGCGGCAGCTCGGCCCCCGTCTCGTGCCGGGTGGCGCGGGCCCGGGCCAGTGCCCGGTCCCGCGCCGTCTGCGGCTCGTCGGCCACTACGCCGCCTTGACCCGGTGCTGCCCCTTGTCCGGGGTCGGCATCGGCACCACCGCGACGATCCGCTGCCGCTCGGCGAGCCACTGCCCGCCGACCCGGGCCAGCCGCTCGACCAGCTCGTCACGCAGCCTCTTCGTGCCCTCGACGTGCTGCTCCAGGTCGCGCAGGACCGCGCGGGCCAGCGGGTCGCCGCTCTTGGCCTTCTCCCGCGCGGGGCGCAGCAGGTACCGCTCGTGGGCGGCCATCTCCTGGTCGGCGATGTCGCAGGCGAACGAGATCCCGCGCACCTCCGCGCCCTTGTGGATCGCGTCGACCACGGCCTCGGCCAGGTCCCGGGCGTCGCGCTCGTCGAGCCGCAGCCCAATGTCCTTCCCGGCCGCGAGGAGCACGGCGGCCGCCGTCTCCCGCACCGCCAGGTAGCCCGGCAGGGCCGCCTTCACCTGGCGGGCCTGCTCTTCCTGCTGCGCGGTCAGGCTCATCGCGCCTCACCCCTCGTGCAGCGCTGGCCGCAGTCTCCCATTGCGGCCGTACAGCTTGCGGACACAGTGGTCCCCTCTCCGTTCGGTTTCGGCAGCTGGGCTGCCCTGACTTCCGCGACGAGCGCCGGACCGGCGTGAGTGTCGAACACCGCGCGTCGGGCGACCCGGAAGGTCGCCGGCCCGAGCGGGACCGCGTTCATCATTCGCGCCTGCCGGTACAGCTCGGCCTGCGCTCGTCGCATCGCCTGCCGCAGGCGGGCCGACCCGGACGGCAGCGGCCACGCCCACAGGACCGTGACCACTCGCTCCGCACCGATCGCCTCCAACAGCCGGGGGTCGTACATAAACATTGTATCCAATAGAGCACGCGCAGTCAAACTGCGACCGTAGAGCCTGCGGGTACGACGGGGCCGCCTCACAGGTTCAGAGCCCGCCGCTGGTCGTCGGAGAGCGCCGCGCGGGCCTTGTCCACCAGCGGCCCGCCGTCGCACGCCAGGCACAGCACCACCGGGTCGCGGTCGCCCCGCCGGGCCCGCACCTGGGCACGCCGGCAGACGCCGCACGGCGGCAGCTTGATCGGCCCGATGACCGCGCCCACGCCGGGAGCATACGCACTCCCACTGCGCCCGCACAGGGATCGCCGGCACGCGGATGCCCCGCGGGTCAGCCCGCGGGGCGTCCACTGTCACCGTCCTCAGTGCTGGCACACCGAGCAGAAGCCGTACTCCTCCACCGCGTCGGCGTGGCCCGGCCAGTCGCAGTCCGGGTCCACCTTGATCGACCCGTCGTTGACCGGCACCGTCGGCACCGGCGTCACTTCGACCAGCTCGGCCGGCACCTGCACCACGGCCTCCGGGTCCAGCTCCACCGTCACCGACGCCGCCAGGGCCTGCGCCTTGCGCAGCTTCGCCGACACCTTCCCCGCCGCCGACCGCAGGTGGTCGACCCGCTGCCGGTACGCCGCCACGCCGCCGTCGGCGCCGGCGAGGACCTTCGCCAGCTCCTCCGCGTCCATCGCCGCCAGCTCGGCCAGGATCTCGCCGGCCGCCGCCAGGCGGTCGATCTTGCTCGTCACCTTCTTGCGCTTGGCGACGACCTCCGCCTGCTTCTCCTCGCTGTGCTCTTCCTCGTCGATCTGGAAGAACCCGGCCTGCTCCTCAGCCAACTTGCACGCCTTCGCAAACTCCTCGGCGTCCCGCGCCGACCTGAACTCTCCCCGCGCCCACTTCACCAGGAACCGCCGCTGCTGGTCGGCGGACAGCCGGCACACGTACCAGGCGACGCCCACCTGCAGCTGCCCCTTGGCGACGAGCGACTTCGCGTCGTCGATCAGCCCGAGCAGGTCGATCCGCCACCCGATGTACGGCTGGCTCTTGCCGAACAGCTCGGCGATCCGCTCGGTCTCCCAGCCGGCCGCCGCAAGGCGCTGGTAGGCGGCGGCCTCCTCCATCGGCGTCATGTCCTGCCGGTTGACGTTCTCCGCCACCTGCGCGATGAACGCCGTCTCGTCGTCCATCTCCCAGATCAGCGCGTGCAGCTCCTCGATACCGCCCTGCTGGGCGGCCCGCCAGCGCCGCTCGCCGACGACCAGGCGGTACTGGCCCGCCTTCGCCGTCTTGCGCACGGCGACCGGCTGGAGCTGGCCGATGCTCTGCATCGACGCCGCCAGCTCGGCCAGCTCCTCCTCGGTGAACTGCTTGCGCGGCTGGTCCGGGTCCGCCTCGATCTTGGCGACCGGGATGGTCTTGACCACCGGCCCCTTCGTCGCGGTGCGCTTCGCGGTCGCAGTCGCAGTCATCGCTTCCTCCACAGTGAACGGGTACCAAAACGTACACATTCATTGTAGTCGAAAGTCGATCTTGCCGTCAATAATCTATGTACGCCGGACCGTGGAGCGCATCACGCGACCGCACCGGCAGCCGCCACGGCGGCGGCGAACGTCGGGACCAGGGGGCCGGCCGCCACGTAGACCGCGGTACGGCGCACGCTGCGCGCTGCCCGGCGGGCCAGCTGCGCCAGGTCGGCCGGCGGCGCGGGACGCAGCACCTCCGCGATCTTCTCTGCCTGCTCATCGCTGACGTCCGCGTCGTCCACCCGCCCCGAGGCCAGCTCGGCCTCGATCCGCCCCGCCAACTCCTGGACCTCGATCGTGCGCTTGCGATGCAACCCGCTCAGCTCCCCGCATCCGTCTCGATGCGCACACGCCATCCCACTGCGGCCCCACACCGCAGGGTGGCTACGCTGCGCCTCTGGACTGACCAATGGGGTGGATCATAGGCACGGCGGCACGCTGAGGAACAGATCAACTATCCGCGATGAAAGATTTCTCCCACACGAATCCCGAATCGTGGTTACATCTGCCAGCCTGCCGCCGATAGTCCGATATGGAGCAGTGTCACACTCCTACTTCCAGACGAACTCCAGCCGGTCGGTGTCGAGCTGCGCCGCGCCGGCCCGGGTCGCCGGCTTCACGATGATCCGGTCCAGGACGAGAGCCAGCAGCTCGCGGCGCCGCTCCAGCGGCGCGTCGACCCACCACTCGGCCAGGCCCTCCGGCGTCGTCGCCGGCAGCGACTGCAACCGCTCCGCCTGGGCCAGGCGCTCGCGCACCTGCTTCTGCTCGCGCTTCGCCTCGGACTCGATCGCCGTCAGCGTCACCAGGCTGATCTCGCGCCGCGCGTACGCCTGCCCCGCCTCGGCCAGCCGGTCCTCGATCGCCTGGAGCACCCGCTCCATCGTCGCCCCGCCGTCCTTCGCCGAGCCGATCGCGCGCTCCAGCCGCGCCCGCACCTTCGGGGACGCCAGCCGCGCCATGGCCCGGGCGGCGACCTCCTCCTCCAGGCTCTCCGCCGCGATCCGGATGCGCCCGCACCCGTAGCTGGGGCTGCCGGCCCGGCACACGTACCCGCGCTTGCCGCTGTTGCTCGGCTGCGTGTAGAGCGGCTTCCCGTCGATGTGCGTGCCGGTCCCGCTCTCGTCGGGCAGCGGGTACCCGCACACCAGGAACCCGCCGGACAGCAGGTACTTCCGCACGTTCGTCGCGTGCGGCTGCTTCCGCTCCGGGGCGTCCAGCAGCGCCAGCAGCGCCTTGTGCGTCGCCCGGTCGATGATCGGCGCCCACTGGCCCGGGCCGACCACCTCGCCGTGGTACGTCCGCAGGCCCGCCAGCCGCGGGTTGCGCAGCAGCCGCGACAGCGACTGCTGCGTCCACGGCCGGCCGGCGGAGGTGGTTACTCCCCGCGCCCGTAGATCGGCGACGACCGATCGCATACTGTCCCCGTCGAGGACCCGCTTCACGACGTCTCGGATCACCGTCGCCTCGGCGTCGATGATCTCCCTGCCTGTCTCGTCGTACCCGTAGCACCGCATGCCTGACCCCCACACAACCCCAGGCCTGAACTCGACCGGCCTATAAGCTAGCAGTGCCCCACCGCACCGTGCTACGTACAGGTACGTAGGAGTTGCCATCGCGTGACTGTCACGTTCCCGACACCGTACCCCCACACCCCGACATCCAATCGCGCGCATGCAAAGAGCCCGGCACCCACTGAGCATGGATGCCGGGCTCTCTTCGCGTCTTCGCCGGTACGGCCCCGGTCAGACCTCGCTGTCCCCCGACTGCTCACCTGACCGGGACCGCGTACCGAACGACTCCCTGGGATGGGGCCGGTCACATTCAACCACTGCGACCGGACAGTGCGCCACTACAGCGAAACCCACTGGCCGCGCTCGTCCCGGTACTGGATCTCGACGCAGCCGTAGTTCGGCGTGCCGAAGTCGTACAGCGGCCCGAAGTCCTGATCGCCGCCCGGCTCGTCCTGGGTCCAGATCCGCCCCTCGTACACCACGCCGCGCTCCGCCTCGTCGACGTCCTTACCGTCCGCAATCGCGCCCTCGTCGATGTCGCCCTCGTCGAGCAGCCGGAACCGGCGGCCCTCCGTCCGGGCCCGCTCCACCATCTCGTCGGTCGCCTGCCGGGGGCCGGTCGTGCCGACCTCCGACTCCGCCGTGCCGTGCAGCTCGTGGTCCCGGTCCCGGGTCAGCACCCAGGCGTACGGGCTCGCCGGGAACTCGGCCGCCCGCGCGGCCGCGATCATCGCCATCGACACCATCTGTCTCTCCTCCTCTACTCGACCCCGGCGCCGACTGGCACCCGGGCGTCCTGCTGGTCGGTTCCGCCGGCGACGTCGCCGCCGGCCTCCTGCTCTGCCTGGAGCTCCGCCTTCGCCTCCGCGATGCGGTTCCGGCCCCACCGCTCGCTCCGCTTGAAGCGGTCGCCGAGCGCCTTGCCCGTCAGCGGCTCGCCGGTCGCCAGCGAGTCCCGCCACGCCTTCCGCGCCGCCGCGTTCTCGTCGGCACCGTCCGGCGGCACCGGGTCCGGCTCCGGGTCCGGCGGCGGCACCGGCTGCCCGGCCGGCCACGGCTCGGGCGGCACCACCACGTCCAGCGACGGCAGCGGCACCCGCGCCGACTGCGGCACCGGCTCCGGCTCCGGCACGGGCTCCGGCTCCGGCGGCACCGGCACGGGCTCCGGCACCGGCACCGGCTCCGGCACGGCGTCCGGCGGCACCGGCACCGGCTCGGGCTGCGGCACCGGCGCCGGGGGCGGCGGCACCGGCCGCGCCGGCACGGCAGGCGCGAGGGCGGCGGCACGATCGGCCGCGATCGCCGCGCGCCGCTGCTGCGACAGCACCACCAGCCCGATCGACGCCACGACCACCAGGCCGTCGACGGACAGCGGCAGCGTGCTCGCCGTCAGCTGGTCCTCGCCGTACTCCAAGGCCAGGCCCCGCATGTGCCGGTAGCTGGCCAGCGCGGCGACCCCGGCGACGATCACCGTGCCGACCACCTGCACCCGCCGCAGCCACCGCTGCCGCGGTGCCGGCACCTTCGTCATCACCTCCGAGCACAGCAGCAGCGCCAGCGGCGCCCACCCGGCGACCGCCTTCGCGCCGCCGCTGGCACCGGCGTGCGCGATGTTCGCCGCCAGCGATGCCGCGATCCCGGCACCGAACGCCAGCCACACCGACGCCCACGCGCCCTTGCCCGGCCGCTCCGGCACGTCGACCTTCTCCACGTGAACCACGCCGGCCTACCCGGCGGCCTCGGCGGCACGGCCGCCGCTCGGCAGTGCCGGCACGTCCGGCACCGTCTTGCTCTCCATCGGTTTCCCCTCCAACAGGTCGAGGCCGCCCGGGGGTCCCGGGCGGCTCTCCTCGGTCGTCACAGGCGGGTCAGCGTCTCCCCCACCAGCTCGCCGCGCTCGGCCACCGCCCGCTCGTGCTCGTACAGGTGGTCGGCGCACAGCAGGCGCTCCTGCGTCCACGGGTCCAGCTCCAGGCCCTCCTCCGGGTCGAACAGGCACAGCCCGCCGTCCCCGCACTTCTCGCCGTCGTGCTCGATCACCACGCGGGCGACCGCGGTGCCCGCGCACGGGCCGTGGTCCTCCTCGGGCGCGAACTCGGCGTTGAAGGTCGGGATCACCAGGCGCTCGGTGCAGATCAGGTCGCTCATCTCTCGCTCCTCAGGTCAGGGTCGGGTCAGGTCACGGAAGCGGCGGGGGCGCCCCCGGCGGGGCCCCCCCCCCCGGGGGGGGGTCAGCGTTTAGCGCACGGTGTAAACCCGGGCCGCGGGGAACCCGCAGACCACCCCCGGGGGGGGCGGGCTTAAAACCCCCG
>NZ_JBITLH010000019.1:0-91050 GCF_044465125.1 Micromonospora sp. NPDC049836 | reverse complement strand
GCGTCTACCGCATGATCCAGGACTTCAAGTCCCGCGGCGTACCCATCGACTGCGTCGGCCTGCAGACCCACTTCACCGGCGGCAGCTCCCTGCCCGGCAACTTCCAGACCACCCTGTCCAGCTTCGCCGCCCTCGGCGTCGACGTCGCCCTCACCGAGGCTGACGTCACCAACGCCTCCACCACCCAGTACGCCGGCCTCACCCAGGCCTGCATCAACGTGCCCCGCTGCATCGGCATCACCGTCTGGGGCGTCCGGGACAGCGACTCCTGGCGCTCCAACGAGAGCCCGCTGCTCTTCGACGGCGGCGGCAACAAGAAGGCCGCCTACAACTCCGTCCTCAACGTCCTCAACAGCGCCGGCCCCACCTCCGGCCCGACCACGAGCCCGACCTCGGGGCCGACCACCGGCCCGACGCCGGGCAACGGCACCGGCCGGATCATCGGGGTGCAGTCGAACCGGTGCATCGACGTGCCCAACGCCACGCAGACCAACGGCACCCGGGTCCAGCTCTACGACTGCCACGGGCAGTCCAACCAGCAGTGGACGTACACCGCCAGCAAGCAGCTGATGGTCTACGGCAGCAAGTGCCTGGACGCGAACGGTGCGGGCACCGCGAACGGCACCGGGATCATCATCTGGGACTGCAACGGCCAGCCGAACCAGCAGTGGAACGTCAACTCCAACGGCACCATCAGCGGCGTGCAGTCCGGGCGCTGCCTGGACGTCTGGGGCACCAACAACGGCCAGCAGATCCAGCTGTACGACTGCCACGGGCAGTCCAACCAGCAGTGGCGGACCGAGTTCAGCGGCGGCGCCACCTCCACGCCGCCGACCTCCACGCCGCCGTCCTCGCCGCCGCCCGGCGGCTGCGCGCTCCCGTCGACCTACCGGTGGTCGTCGACCGGCGCGCTGGCGAACCCGCAGAACGGCTGGGTCTCCGTCAAGGACTTCACCAACGTCGTCTACAACGGCAAGCACCTGGTCTACGCGTCGAACGTCAACAGCAGCGGCTCGTACGGCTCGATGAACTTCGGGCTCTTCACGAACTGGTCCGACATGGCCTCGGCCAGCCAGACCGGGATGAGCCAGGGCACGGTGGCACCCACGCTGCTGTACTTCGCCCCGAAGAACATCTGGGTGCTGGCGTACCAGTGGGGACCGACCTCGTTCAGCTACAAGACGTCGAGCGACCCGACCAACGCCAACGGCTGGTCCTCGGCGCAGACGCTCTCCACCGCCAGCCTCCCCGACGCCCCGTACGGGGTGATCGACCAGACCCTGATCGGCGACGACCAGAACATGTACCTGTTCTTCGCCGGGGACAACGGCAAGATCTACCGGTCGAGCATGCCGATCGGGAACTTCCCGGGCAGCTTCGGCTCGAGCTACACGACGATCATGAGCGACTCGACCAACAACCTGTTCGAGGGGGTCGAGGTCTACAAGGTGCAGGGCCAGAACCAGTACCTGATGATCGTCGAGGCGATCGGGAGCCAGGGGCGCTACTTCCGCTCCTTCACGTCCAACAGCCTGAGCGGCTCGTGGACCCCGCAGGCCGCCAGCGAGAGCAACCCCTTCGCCGGCAAGGCCAACAGCGGCGCGACGTGGACCAACGACATCAGCCACGGTGACCTGGTCCGGACCAACCCCGACCAGACCAAGACCGTCGACGCCTGCAACCTGCAGTTCCTGTACCAGGGCAAGAACCCCAGCGCGGGAGGCGACTACAACCTGCTGCCGTGGCGGCCGGGTGTGCTGACCCTGCAGCGCTAGCGCTGGCGCGACGCGGCTTGGCCCAGGCCGAACCCGTTCGCTGAGCACCGGGGCGTGCCCGGCACCACGAGGTGCCGGGCACGTCCTTTGGTGGGTTGCGCCCCCGCTGGCCGGCGGCCGGCGGCGACCCGGGGCAAGCTGGGCCGGTGGAGCGCGAGTTGCTGACCGTCGGGCACGGCGCCGCCGACCGGGACCAGCTCGGGGACCTGCTGGCCGGCGCGGGGGTCACCCTGGTCGTGGACGTGCGCCGCTACCCGGCCAGCCGGACCAACCCGGACGTCCGGCGCGAGGCCCTGGCGCAGTGGCTGCCCGAACGGGGCATCGACTACCGCTGGGAGCCGCGCCTCGGCGGCCGCCGGCACGTCCGCGCCGGCCAGCCGGAACCGGACACCTGGTGGACCGTGGCGGCCTTCCGGGCGTACGCCGCGTACACCCGCACGGCCGACTTCGACGCGGCGCTGGACGAGGTGCTGGCCGACGCCGCGCGGCGGACCACCGCGGTGATGTGCAGCGAGAGCGTCTGGTGGCGGTGCCACCGGCGGCTGATCGCCGACGTGGCCGTGCTCGGCCGCGGGGTGCCGGTGTCGCACCTCATGCCGGACGGCCGGCTCCGCCCGCACCGGCCGGCCGAGGGGGCCCGCCGCCGCCCCGACGGGCACCTGATCTGGGACGGCTGACGTTCCGGCGGCCGGCTCGCCCGGGACGGCGGACCCTCCGCCCGGGACGGCGGACCCCCCGCAATCGGCTGGCCGCGCCGTGGCCCGCGCCGCTAGCCTCACCGCATGCCGGAACTGATCACCCCGACCACCCGCCTGCACCGGTCCTGGCTGGCCGCCCGGGACGAGTGGGGGCACGGCGTCCACCAGGACGGCGCCGGGCTGCGCCCCACCGACGAGGTGGACTCGCCGGCGGGCTTCGCCGACTGGGTGGGCCGGCTGCGGGCCGGCGAGGACGAGTCGCGGCTGCCCGAGGGCATGGTGCCGGCGCGGTACTGGTGGATCGTCGAGGACGACGAGGTGCTCGGCGCGATCTCGCTGCGGCTGCGCCTCAACGACTTCCTGCGCGAGGCCGGCGGGCACATCGGCTACGGCGTCCGGCCCTCGGCCCGGCGGCGGGGCCTGGCGACCTTCGCGCTCGGCGTGGCGCTGGCCGAGGCGGGCCGGCGCGGCATCGATCCGGTCCTGGTCACCTGCGACGAGGAGAACACTGCCTCGGCGCGGACCATCGAGCGGCACGGCGGGGTGCTGGAGGACGTCCGGGACACCGAACTGGGCCGGCTGCGCCGCTACTGGATCGCCACCGGCTGACTCAGTCGGCCAGGTCCTCGGCGAGCAGGTCCATCAGGAGGCCGTCGTGCCAGCGGCCGTCGGCGCCCCGCTCGTAGCGGCGCAGGATGCCCACCGGGCGGAAACCCACCTTCGCGTACGCCCGGATCGCCGCGGTGTTCGCCGCCGCCGGGTCGATGGTGAACCGGTGGTGGCCGTACTCGTCGATCAGGTGGCGGGTCAGCGTGCGGATCGCGTCCCCGCCGAGGCCGGCGCCGCGTACCGCCGGGTCGAGGAAGATGTCCAGGCTGGCGTGGCGGTAGTCCGGGTCCGGCTCGGCGTACCACTGGATCGCGCCGACCACCCGGCCGTCGTGCTCGATGGCGTAGACGGCCAGGTCACCGTCGGCCAGGTCGGCGCGGACCGCCCCGGCCAGGTCGTCGTCGCCGCGCCACCAGCGGCGTACCTCCGGGGTGGCCCGGATCGCCGCGAGGGCCGGCACGTCGGCGTCCGTGGCCGGTCGCAGCGTCACCGCCCGCCCCCGCAGCACGCCTCAGCCCCGGATCTCGCCGTGCTCGACGCAGACCGCCGACCAGCCGGACGGCAGCACCTGCACCTTCATCCGCCGCCGGCAGTGCGCGCAGTAGCGCGGCGGCTCCCACGCCCGGGCCGCCGCGCAGGCGTCGTGCCCAGCCGTGGTGGACGCCTCGCCGCACCGGTCGCACCAGCGGGCCCCGACGTCCGTCGCGGCCGGCGCACCGGGCTCGACACACTCCGTCACCGTCACCTCACAGGGTCGCCGACAGCGCCTTCACCGGCATCTTCAGGTCGTCCAGCAGCTTCAGGTCGTCGGTCGCCGGCCGGCCCAGGGTGGTCAGGTAGTTGCCCACGATGACCGCGTTGATGCCGCCGAGCAGACCGTCCCGGGTGCCCAGGTCGCCGAGGGTCAGCTCGCGGCCGCCCGCGTACCGCAGGATGGTGCGCGGCATGGCCAGCCGGAACGCGGCGATGGCCCGCAGCGCGTCCTTGCCCTCGACCACCGGCCGGTCGGCCAGCGGGGTGCCCGGACGCGGGTTGAGGAAGTTCAGCGGCACCTCGTGCGGGTCCAGCGCGGCGAGCTGCGCGGCGAACTCGGCCCGCTGCTCGACCGTCTCGCCCAGCCCGAGGATGCCGCCGCAGCAGACCTCCATGCCGGACGCGCGGACCATCGTGAGGGTCTCCCAGCGCTCCTCCCAGGAATGGGTGGTGACCACGTTGGGGAAGTAGGAGCGGCAGGTCTCCAGGTTGTGGTTGTAGCGGTGCACGCTCATCTCGACCAGCTCGTCGACCTGCTCCTGGGTGAGCATGCCCAGCGACGCGGCGACCTGGATGTCGACCTCGGCCCGGATGGCGGCCACACCCTCGCGCAGCTGCTTCATCAGCCGGGCGTCCGGGCCGCGTACGGCGGCCACGATGCAGAACTCGGTCGCCCCGGTCGCCGCGGTCTGCTTGGCGGCCTCGACCAGCGCCGGGATGTCCAGCCAGACCGAGCGGACCGGCGAGGTGAACAGGCCGGACTGCGAGCAGAAGTGGCAGTCCTCCGGGCAGCCGCCGGTCTTCAGCGACACGATGCCCTCGACCTCGACCTCCGGGCCGCACCAGCGCATCCGCACCTCGTGGGCGAGCTGGAGGGCGGCGGGCACGTGCTCGTCGGGCAGGTTCAGCACGGCGAGCACCCCGGCCTCGTCGAGGCCGACGCCGTTCTCCAGCACCTGGGTCCGGGCCTGGTCGAGGATCTCTGGCATGGCTCGTACCCTACAAGGCCGCCCGGAGGCCCGGAAACGGCCGCGTCGGGCCGCCGCGAGCAGGCCCGGCGAGCCGTACCGCGCCACGCCGGGGTGGTCCGGGCGGGTGGTAACTTCGCCCGGCGGAGGCCCCGGGCGGGGCCCGGGTGCGCGTGGGAAGGGGCGGGACGGTGGCGGACTGGCTGGCGGCCCTGGGCCGCCGCGCCGAGCTGCGGGCGAAGGCCGGGCTGACCCGCACGCTGCGCCCGCGCGCCGCCGGCGACGCCGTGGTCGACCTGGCCGGCAACGACTACCTCGGGCTGGCCACCCACCCCGAGGTCACCGCCGCCGCCGGGCAGGCGCTGGCGGCGTACGGCCTGGGGGCCACCGGCTCGCGGCTGGTGCGCGGCTCCACGGACGCGCACCACGCCCTGGAGGCGGCCCTCGCCGACTGGCTCGGCACCGACCGGGCGCTGGTCTTCTCCTCCGGCTACCTGGCCAACCTGGCCGCGGTCCGGGGCCTGGTGCAGCCGCGGACCCTGCTGGTCTCCGACGCCCACAACCACGCTTCGCTGATCGACGGCTGCCGGATCTCCGGCGCCGAGACCGTGGTGACCCCGCACGCCGACGTCGACGCGGTCGCCGCCGCCCTGGCCGCCGCGCCCGGCCGGCCGGCCGTGGTGGTCACCGAGTCGATCTTCTCCGTCGACGGCGACCTCGCCCCCCTGGCGGCGCTGCACGCGGTGGCGCGCCGGCACGGGGCGCTGCTGCTGGTCGACGACGCGCACGCGCTCGGCGTGACCGGGCCGGGCGGGGCCGGTGGGGTGGCCGGGGCGGGCCTGGCCGGCGAGCCGGACGTGGTGGTCACCGCCACCCTCTCCAAGGCGCTCGGCGGGGCCGGTGGTGTGGTGGCCGCGCCGGCCGAGTTCGTCCGGCACCTGGTCGAGACGGGCCGGACCTTCATCTTCGACACCGCGCTGCCGCCCGCCGTGGCGGCCGGGGTGCTGGCCGCCGTCCGGCTGGCCCGGGCCGGCGACGACCTGCGCGCCGAGCTGGCCGCGCGGGCCGCCCTGGCGCTCCGCCGGCTCGGCGCGGCCGGGCTGGCGGTCTCCGCCCCGGACGCCGCCGTGGTGTCGGTGACCGCGCCCGGCCCGGAGGCGGCGACCGCCTGGGCGGCGGACTGCCGGGACCGGGGGGTAGCGGTGGGCTGCTTCCGCCCGCCCTCCACCCCGGACAGCCGTTCCCGGCTCCGCCTGACGGTCAGCGCCGGCGTGGCCCGGGCGGACTTCGAACGGGCCCTGGACGTGATCGTGGAGTGTGCGCCGTGACAGGTGGGTGGACCGGGGCGGTGCTGGTGACCGGCACCGACACCGAGGTCGGCAAGACGGTGGTGACCGCGGCGATCGCCGCCGCGGCGCAGGCCGCCGGGCTGCGGGTCGCCGTGGTCAAACCCGGCCAGACCGGTACGGCCACCGGCGAGCCCGGCGACGTCGACGCGGTGACCCGGCTGGCCGCCCCGCTCACCGGCCGGACCCTGGCCAGCTATCCGGACCCGCTCGCCCCGCTGGCCGCGGCCCGGGTCGCCGAGCTGGAGCCGCTGGAGCTGTACACGGCCGTCGACGAGATCCGGGCGGAGGCCGACAAGCACGACCTGGTGCTCGTCGAGGGGGCCGGCGGGCTGCTCGTACCGATGGGGCTGCGGCCCTCGGGCGAGCCCTGGACGGTGGCCGACCTGGCGGTGTCGCTGGGTGCCCCAGCCGTGGTGGTGGCCCGCGCCGGGCTCGGCACCTTGAACCACACCGCGCTCACCCTGGAGGCCCTGGAGCGGCGGGCGGTCCCGGCCGGGGTGGTCATCGGTGCCTGGCCGGCCGAGCCGGAGCTGGTGCACTGGCTCAACCTGTCGGAGCTGGTGCCGAACCTGCTCGGTGCGGTGCCGATGGGCGCCGGTTCGATGGACCCGGGCGTGTTCCGCCGGTCGGCCCCCGGCTGGCTCACCCCCGCCCTGTACGGGGTGCTCGACGACTGGCGGGTCTGGGCCGAGGACGCCGGCTGAGCCCTGACTTTCGTCGGTGTCCGGTGCCGACGACCGCCGGTACCGTGGCCGCCGTGCAACCCCAGCGACGAACCGGTCCGAGCGGCCGGCGGTGGGCCGGCGACCTGCTGCTCTGGGCCGCGGTCGCCACCCCGGTGGCGTACGCCGGCCTCACCCCGCCATGGCCGCGGCACGCGGTGCCGCTGCTGCTCGCCTCGCTCGCGCTGCTCGGCCTGGCGGTGGCGCTGGGCCGCCGGCTGCCCCTGGTCGCGCTGGTGGCGGTGGTGGCCGGCTCGTTGCTCGACGGCAACTTCGTCTTCGCCATCCCGGTGTTCAGCTACCTGGCCGGGCGGCGCAGCGCCGGCACCGGCCGGGTGGCGGTGGTGTTCGGGCTGATCGCGGTGGCCGGGACCGCGCTCAACCTCGGGCTGCTCGGCACCGGGCCGGCGACCTGGTTGCTGATGGCCACGGTGCTGCTCTTCGCCGGGGTGTTCCCGTGGCTGCTCGGGCGGCTGCGCCGCCAGCAGCAGGCGCTCGCCGACGCCGGGCGGCGGCACGCCGAGGTGGAGGAGCGGGAGCGGCAGGCCGCGGTGGACCGGGTACGGCTGCGCGAGCGGGCCCGGATCGCCGAGGACATGCACGATTCGCTGGGGCACGACCTGAGCCTGATCGCGCTGCGCGCCGCCGCGCTGGAGCTGGCCGCCGACCTGGCACCGGCGCACCGGGCGGCGGCCGGTGAGCTGCGGGCCAGCGTGGCCGCGGCCACCGAGCGGCTGCACGAGATCATCGGCGTGCTCCGCGAGGAGCGGCCGGGCTCCCTGCGCCCGGCCGGCGAGACCGTGGCGGAGCTGGTCGACGGGGCGCGCGAGGCCGGGCTGGCGGTCACCCTCCGGGGCGACCCGCCCGAGCAGGAGCTGCCGCCGTTGACCGTGCACGCCGTGCACCGGGTGGTCCGGGAGGCGCTGACCAACGCCGCCCGGTACGCCCCCGGAGCCCCGGTGACCGTCGTCGTCGAACGGGCCGACGGCGAGGTGGCAGTGCGCGTGCTGAACGGTCCGCCGCCGACCGGGCCGCTGCCGGGGCCGGCGTCGCACGGCTCCGGCCTGCTGGCCCTGCGCGAGCGGGTCCGGCTGGCCGGCGGCCGGTTCGACGCGGGGCCCCAGGACGGCGGTTTCGCGGTCTCCGCCCGCCTGCCGCTGGCCGGGGCCGCGACCGGAGCCGGAGCCGGGGCCGCGGCGGGGGCGGGGGCCGTGACCGGGGCGGCGGCTGCGGCTGCGGCGGGGGCCGGGGCTGCGGCGGGGACCGGCGAGTGGCCGGCCGGGGAGCCCGACGACGGTCCCGGGGGCGGCCCGGTCGTCGACGACCACCCCGGCGAGGCGGCGCGGCGGCTTCGGGACGCCCGGCGGCGGGTCCGACGCAGCCTGCTGGCCGCGTTCGCCGCCCCGGCGATCCTCGCGTCGGTGCTCGCCCTGGTCTACTACCCGCTGGCCACGGCCGGCGCGGTGCTCGACCGGACCGGGTACGAGCGGCTGCGCCTCGGCGAGCCCCGCGACGGCCTCGACCTGCCCCGGCGGCAGGCGGCCCCGCCGACCGACGACGCCCCGGCGGGCTGCGAGTACTACACCGACGGCAACTTCCCCTTCGCGGAGCCGACCTGGCGGCTCTGCTTCACCGACGGCCGGCTGGCCAGCAAGGAGCGGATCGCGCCGTGACCGACGACCACGGACAGCCCCTGCGGGTGGTGCTCGCCGACGACGAGGCGATGATCCGGGCGGGGGTGCGCGCCATCCTGGCCGCCGACCCCGCCATCGAGGTGGTCGGTGAGGCCGGCGACGGCCGGGCCGCCGTGGAACTGGTCCGCGCCCACCGGCCCCGGGTGGCGCTGCTGGACATCCGGATGCCCCGCTGGGACGGGCTGAGCGCGGCGGCCGAGATCCGGCGGCTCGTGCCGGAAACCGCCACGGTCATGCTCACCACCTTCGGCGAGGACGACCTGATCGCCCGGGCGCTCGGCCACGGGGTGAGCGGCTTCCTGCTCAAGTCGGGCGACCCGCGCGAGCTGCTGGCCGGGATCCACGCGGTGGCCGGCGGCGGGGCGTACCTGTCGCCGCGGGTGGCCCGGCGGGTGATCGAGCTGAGCGGCGGCCCGCTGGCCCGCGCGCCGTACGCCCGGGACCGGCTCGCCGGGCTGACCGACCGGGAGCGGGAGGTGCTGGCGCTGGTCGGGGCGGGACTGTCCAACGCCGAGATCGCCCGCCGGCTGCACCTGGTCGAGGGCACCGTGAAGAGCTATCTGACCAGCATCTTCACCCGGCTGGACGTGCGCAACCGGGTGCAGGCGGCGATCCTCGCGTACGAGGCGGGGCTGGTCGCGCCGAGCGGCTGACCAGCCCCGCCCGCCGCTCAGGCGTCCCGGCGGGCCAGCGCCCACCGGCCGAGCGCCAGCCCGCCGGCCGTCCAGCCGGCCAGGAGCAGCAGCCCGACCGCCGCCGGGTACGGGTCGGTGTCCCCGGCCAGGAAGTGGCCGCCGGCCACCCCGGGGAACGCGTCGGCGATCCGGGTGAGCACCGTGATCCCCGGCTCCTGCAGGGAGAGCGGCACGATCATCAGCAGCGCGAGGAGCACGGTGAGGATGAGCACCGGGCTGCGCAGCGCCGCCGCCAGGCCGAGCGCCAGCACCCCCACCAGCGCCAGGTACGCGGCCGAGGCGGCCACGTCGGCCAGGGTGCCGCCCAGCGGGGCGCGCCCCCACTCGCCGAGCACCGGCCGGGCGACCGCCGCGCCGATGCCGCCGAGCAGCAGCCCGAGCAGGAAGGTCAGCCCGCCGACCACGACGGCCTTGGCGAGCAGCACCCGGGTCCGCGACGGGGTGCAGCGCAGCGTGGTCCGGATGGTGCCGGTGGCGTACTCGCTGGTGATCGCGAAGAGGCCGAGGGCGAGGACGACGTACTGGGTCAGCTCCAGCGAACCGGTGACGATGTCGCCGACCGGCAGGATCCCCGGGTTCACCGTCGGGTCGTCGTCGGTGTTGGCGTTGACCGCGTAGATGGCGAGCTGGCCGCTGGTGGCGGCCATGGTGAGCGCCGCCGCCAGCACGGTCCACCAGGTGGACCGGACCGACCGGAGCTTGGTCCACTCGGCGGCCACCGCCCCGGCAAACGGGCCGGTGGCCGGTGCGGTGGCGGGCCGGGACGCCGGCCGGGTCGCGGTGGTGGTGGGCAGGACGGTCATCGGGGCTCGCCTCCGGTCGGGCCGGCGGCGTACTCGACGCTGTCGGCGGTGAGTTCCAGGAACGCCTCTTCCAGTGAGGCGGCCACCGGGGTCAGCTCGTGCACCCGCACCCCCAGCTCGTAGGCGAGGTCACCGACCCGGGCGGCGGTGGCGCCGGCGACGGAGAGCCCGGTGCCGTCCAGCTCGACGCTGGCGCCCTCGGCGGTCAGCCGGTCGCGGAGCGCGGCGAGGCCGGCCGGCTCCGGGCCGCGTACCCGGACCGTGCCGGTGGGGCGGCCGGCGAGCAGTTCGGCCAGCGGCGCGTCGGCGATCAGCCGGCCCCGGCCGAGCACCACCACCCGGTCGGCGGTCTGCTCCATCTCGCTCATCAGGTGGCTGGAGACCAGCACGGTGCGGCCCTCGTCGGCCAGGTCGCGGGTGAACCGGCGGATCCAGCGCACCCCGTCCGGGTCGAGCCCGTTGACCGGCTCGTCGAGCAGCAGCACCGGCGGGTCACCGAGCAGCGCACCGGCGATGCCGAGCCGCTGCCCCATGCCCAGCGACAGCGCGCGGCCCGGCTTGCCGGCGGCCCGCTCGTCCAGGCCGACCAGGTCCAGCACCTCGTCCACCCGGCGCGCGGGGATGCCGTTGCTCCGGGCCATCGCGACCAGGTGCGCCCGGGCCGGCCGGGTCGGGTGGATGCCGGTGGCGTCCAGCAGCGCGCCCACCTCGTAGAGCGGATGCCGCAACTGCCGGTACGGGCGGCCGTTGACCAGGGCCTGGCCGGCGGTGGGCCGGTCCAACCCCAGCACCATCCGCATGGTGGTGGACTTGCCGGCCCCGTTGGGGCCGAGGAAGCCGGTCACCTGCCCGGGTCGGATATCGAGGGTCAGGCCGTCGACCGCGGTCGCCGTCCCGAACCGTTTCGTCAAGCCACGAAGTGTGATCATGCGCCGACGGTAGGCAGCGGGCGGGGTGCCGCGCCGCCACCGATCGGCGCCGTCCGCACCTGACTTTCGTCAGGTTCCCGGCCCGCCCACTGCCGCGCCGGGGATCATCGCCCGCATGCCGTGCCGCTGGCGGGCGGTGGTCCGTGTGCTGCGCCGTCGGTGGGTCGGGGACCCCATGCCGGCATGCAACCCTGGGGGATCCGCGTCAGGCTCGGCGGATCACGAAGGCGTCCGGCATCCGGAAGGTCAGATTGTCCGGGCACCAGGGCGGGCGGACCACGGTCACCCCGTCGAGCAGCGGCGCGGCCTCGGCGACCACGACCGCGGCCTCCATCCGGGCCAGTTGCGCGCCGACGCAGCGGTGCGGCCCCGCCCCGAAGGCGAGGTGCCGGCGGGAGCCGCGCTGCCCCGGCACGAACCCGTCGGGCGCGGCCACCACCTCGGGGTCGCGGCCGGCCCGGGCCAGCCAGGCCACGATGCTGGTGCCGGCCGGGACGGCCGTCCCGCCGAGGCTGGTGTCCACGGCGGCGACCCGCCGCCAGGTGACGATCGGCGGCTCCAGGCGCAGCCCTTCCTCGACCACGTCGGCGACCTCGACGGCGCCGGTGCGCAGGCCGGCCCGTACCGCCGGCTCGGCGGTGAGCCGGTGCAGCAGCAGGGTGAGGAACTGCGAGGTGGTCTCCTGGCCGGCGACCAGCAGGAAGAACAGCGCGCCGACCACCACGTCGGGGGAGTGGCCGGCCGCGCGCAGCCGGGCGGCCAGGCCGCCCCCGTCGGCGGCGAACGCCCGCAGCACGGTGTGGAACCGGCCGACCTCGGCGGCGAGGGCGAGCTGCCGGGGCTCGTCGAGCGGCGCCCAGAACAGCTCCAGCGCGGCCTGGGCGAAGTCCTTCACCGCCGTGACCGGCGCGTCCGGCAGTTCGACCAGCCGGGCCAGCACCAGCAGCGGCAGGTCGGCGGCGAGGTCGGCGTACAGGTCGACCGGCGCGCCGGCGTCGAGCGCGGCGGCGAGCCGGGCCACCCGCCGCCGGACCAGGCCGGTGAGCCACGGCTGCTGGGCGGCCACCCGGTCGGGGTGCAGCGCGCCCGCGACGATGCCGCGGATCTCCGGGTGGCTGGCGGTGGCGTTGTTGGCCAGGGTCGGCGGCAACCGGAACCGGTGCCCGGCCAGGACCCGCAGCGCGGCCACCGGCAGCGGGGTGACCGCGTCGAGCGCGTTGTCCGGCCGGAACGTCGCCGGGTCGGTGAGCAGCCGGCGGACCAGGGCGTGCCGGGTCACCACCAGGTGCCGTACGCCGACGTGGTCGACGACCGTCGCCACGTCGGGCCACGCCCCGTCGACGGACTCCCCCCAGCCCCGGAACAGCACGGCGTCACGCTAGCGGGCGGCCCCCGGCGGAGTCGGGTCCAGCTCCCACACGGTGGTGTGCTTCACCCGTACGCTCTCCAGCGCCTCCGGCACCGGCACCTCGTACCCGGCCAGTTCGTGGAAGCGCTCGCGGGGCAGGAAGGCCCGGCCCGGATCGCCGACCAGCACGCGGGCGCCGGCACGCGCGGCCCGGAGCAGGAACCGCAGCATCCGCCGGGCCATCGCCTCGCTGTAGAAGACGTCCCCGGCGAGCACCACCTCGGCGCCCCCGGCGTCGGAGTCCAGGATGTCGCCGAGTTCGGCGTCGACGCGTACCCCGTTCGCCTCGGCGTTGAGCGTGACGGCGGCCACCGCCCGCTCGTCCACCTCGACCGCCCGGACGGCGGCCGCGCCGGCGCGGGCGGCGGCGATGGCCACCAGGCCGGAACCGGAGGCGAGGTCGAGCACCCGCCGCCCGGCGACCAGCTCCGGGTGGTCGGTGACGTACCGGGCGAGGGCCTGCCCGCCGGCCCAGGCGAAGGCCCAGAACGGTGGCGGCTGGGCGCTGCGGAACTCGCCCTCGGTCAGCTCCCAGAGGCCGATCGGCTCGTCGGCCTGGTGCAGCCGCACCTCGGGGACGAAGGCGACCGGGGCGAGCCGGGCGTGCAGCCGGACGAAGGCGGCGGACAGGTCGGACACCGGCTGATTCTGTCGTACGCCCCGGGCCGCCCCGCCGGCGATCCCGGGCGTGTCGCGGCCGACCGGTTACCGGTTCATCACCCCGGGTGAGATCGGGCCCCGCGGTTGGCGTTCCGTGCGAACACGCCCGTCTACCGGGGCGCCGGTGGCGCTCCTAGCGTTTCGGATGGGACGCGGTCGACGGGAGGAGACGTGGTGAGCGGGTGGCGGTACGCGCTGCGGGTCGGGGTGGTGCTGACCTGTCTGTCCGGCGCGGGGGCGGGCGCCGCGGTCCCGGCGCGGGCGGCGGCCGCGTTCTCCACCGAACTCAGCGGGCTGCCGGACGAGTTCACCGCCGGCGACGAGGTGCGGACCCTGGCGGCCGTGGTGTCCCGCTCCGACGGTGGCGGCTGCGTCAAGGTGCGCTGGTCGATGCTGCTGCGGGTGCAGGGCCTGCGGCTGGACCAGGTACGGGTGGACCGGGTCGAGGACACCGGCTCGTTCCCGCTGGAGGTCCGGACCGAGGGCGACGTGGCCCGGCTGACCGACCGGGACCTGGACCCGGGGCTGCTCTGTCCGGGCCGGACGGTCACGGCCCGCTACCGGGTGGCCTTCGCCGGGGACGTCGACCGGGGCCGGGTGAGCTTCGCCGCCGAGGCCTACGACCAGCAGTTGCGGCTGCTGGCCCGGCAGACCGCCAGCCGCCAGGTGGTGGGGCGGGCGGCGCCGGCCGAGCCGAGCCGGTCGGCGAAGCCGACGCCGAGCGCGACCGAGCCGACCGACCCGGCGACCGAGGCGCCGGCCACCGAGGAGCCGGCCGGGGAGGTCCCGCCGAGCGAGGAGGCGGTGGCCGAGCCGCCCGTCCCGGGCGCGGCGGGCCGGCCCATCGCGGCCTCGGGCGGGTTCGGGGTGACCCAGGCGGCCTTCCTCCTGGGTGGCCTGCTGCTCTTCCTCGGCGCCGGGCTGCTGTTGCGGATGCGGCGCCTGCTCCGCCCGGCGGGCGAGCAGGCGATGGCCCCGGCGGCGGCGTTCGGCCGCCGGCCGGCGAGGAGACGGTGGCGGTAGGTCTGGTGCTCAGTCCAGCGCGGCGGGTTCCACGCCCAGCTCGCGGGCGGCGACCAGCCGGATCCACTCGGCGATCTGCCGCCGGGTGATCACCCGCTCGTGCACCGAGAGTTGGACGGCGAGCCCGTCCATCACCGCGCTGATCCGCCACGCCGCACCGGCCGGGTCCGGGCACTGGAAGGTGCCGTCGGCCACCCCGGCGGCGATCACCGCGGCCAGGTCCTGCCGCCAGCGCAGGTCCAGCCGGCGGGAGACCTTCTCCAGTTCCGGGGTACGCAGCGACTCGGCCCAGCCGTCGATCCACATCGACCAGGAGGTGGACCGGCCGGTCGGCGCGTACAGGCGCAGCATCCGGCGCAGCTTGGCCAGCGGCGGGGCGGTGGAGCGGACCACCGCGTCCAGCCGGGCGAGGTCCTGCTCGACGGCGTACGCGAACGCCTGCGCGAGCATCCGGTCCTTGGTGGCGAAGTGGTAGAAGACCAGCGCCTGGCTGACCCCGGCGGCCTCGGCCACGTCGGCCGTCCGGGTGTTGGCGAGTCCGCGTTCCGCGATCACTTCGCAAGCCGTGCGCAACAGGGCATCCAGGCGGATTTCGGCGGCGCGTCTCGTCACGATCGCTACCGTAGCCCATCGGTCTGACCACGGGGAGTTACCGAACCGGCCCGGTCGAAGGATCGACAGTCGGAAGTTCGACAGTCCCCTCCCGGTCCCCGCGGTCCCTCCTTCCGCCCAGGTTCCTAGGAAGCCCTGGCGGGAGGGCGGTACGGATCACCCGGACGCGCCCGAACGGGACCCCGATTTGGCAACCGTTCCCGGGCTCGGCTAAAGTTCTCATCCGTCACCGGTAAACACCGGGGGCACGCGGACGTAGCGCAGCTGGTAGCGCATCACCTTGCCAAGGTGAGGGTCGCGGGTTCGAATCCCGTCGTCCGCTCGGAGATGCCGCCACGCATGTCGGGGGCAACCTCGGTGGAGTGGCCGAGAGGCGAGGCAACGGCCTGCAAAGCCGTGTACACGGGTTCAAATCCCGTCTCCACCTCGCAGTTGACGAGGGCGATTGGCGCAGTGGGAGCGCGCTTCCTTGACACGGAAGAGGTCACTGGTTCAAACCCAGTATCGCCCACCAGCACAGAGGCCGTGTCGATCATCGACACGGCCTCTTGCCATGTCCGGCCCGGTGCGCTGACCGGTACGCGGACGGGGACGCCGTCCGGCGTCCCCGTTCACGGTCGGCTCGGGACCAATCAGCTCCGGCAGCCCCGAGCGGGCCTGTGTCACAGCGGCGGGGCGACGTCCCGGCGCTCCTCGACCCGGCGGTACTCGACCGGCTCGGAGGTGGTGACCACCTCGCGGCGGCGCCCCCAGACCAGCGTGGCCATGATCAGGCCGAGTACGCCGGCCGCCATCAGGATCCAGCCGACGACGTCGAGGTTGACCCCGCCGATGCTGGCGTCGAGCGCGAAGGTGAGGATCGCGCCGACCGCGATCAGGAAGATGCTGGTACCAATTCCCACGACAGCCTCCTTCAGGGGATGGTGGTGTGCTGTCGATCGAAGTCAGTACCCACCCGGCCGCCGGCCCAACCGCCACCCGGGCCGGGGTGCCGGGGCGTGCGGCCCGGGTCGGACGACGATCTTGCCGTCGGGTACAGTTCTCCCCGTCGCCGTCGCAGGACGGTGGCACGCGGACGTAGCGCAGCTGGTAGCGCATCACCTTGCCAAGGTGAGGGTCGCGGGTTCGAATCCCGTCGTCCGCTCGCAGTGCGGCGCTCGGGCGATTGGCGCAGTGGGAGCGCGCTTCCTTGACACGGAAGAGGTCACTGGTTCAAACCCAGTATCGCCCACCATCCCGGGTCCAGCTCATCGAGCTGGACCCGTTCGCGTACCGGGCCGCGCTCAGCTCACCGGCGCGCTCAGACATCCTGACGCAGGGCCAGCGCCGGGCACATCGAGATCGCCTTCCGGGCGCCGGCGGCCAGCCAGGGCGGCACCGGCGCGTCGGCGACCGACGGGAACCCGTTCGCGTCCAACGTGATCAGCTCCGGGGCGAGCTGGGCGCAGAGCCCGTGCCCGTCGCACCGGGACCAGTCGATCACGAGCCGGCCACCGGTCGAGTCCTCGCCGGGCAACGGCAGGATGCCGCGTACCGGGTCGCCGCAGCCGCCCCGGGACAGGTGCGCGGCGATGTCCGCGCTGAACGTGTCGATCGCGGAGAGGGCGAACCGGGCGGTGCCGTCCGGGTGGCTGCACGCGCCCCGGCCGCGTACCCCGCCGGCCGCCGCGCGGACCCGGTCCAGGGCGGCCGCGCCGCCGCCGCCGTGGCTGAGGGTGCTCATCGTGCGGGCCAGGTCGGGCAGGCCCAACTGGCAGGGGCCGCATTGCCCGGCCGACTGGCCGGCGAGATAACGCAGCACGCGGTGCGCCTCGCCGAGCGGGCAGGTCCCGTCGCCGAGCGGAAGGACGATGCCCGCGCCGAGGGTGCCGCCGACCGCGGCCAGCCCCGCTCGGGAGACCGCCGCGGCCGCGGCCGCCGCCGGGCCGATCCAGCTGCCGTGGAAGCCGCCGAGCAGCACACCGGGCCCGACCGGCGCCGCGCAGTGGTCGAGCACCTCCCGCAGCGGTACGCCGGCCGGCACCTCCAGCACGGCGGGGCGGCGCGCCGAGCCGCCCACGGTGAGCAGCACCGTGCCGGGCTCGTCGGCGGTGCCGACCTCGCCGAAGGCGTACGGCCCGAGCCGTGCGGCGACCGCGAGTTGCGCGTACGTCTCGGCGTTGGAGAGCAGGGTGGGGCGCCCGCCGACGCCGGCTTCGCTGGCCCGGCCCTTCCGACCCGGTGGGATGGGCACGTCCCCGTTGATGCCCCGGATCAGCGCGCCGCTCTCGCCGGAGATGAACCGGTGCGGCATGGTCACCAGCCGGGTCGGCGCCGGCATCCGGCGTTCGGCGACCGCCGCGAGCACCGAGCCGGCGGCGACGCCGTCGTCGGCCACCCCGATCACGATGCTCTCGGCGTCGAGCGCGTACGCCGCCAGCGCCGCGCCGTCCAGCACCAGGTGCGGCGCGCGGGTGAGCAGCACCTTGTCCTTCCAACTGGCCGGCTCGCCCTCGGTGCCGTTCACGACCACGGTGGCCGGCAGGCCCCGCCGCTGCGCCGAGCGGGCCACCGCGTCCAGCTTGCGGGCTAACGGGAAACCCGCCCCGCCCCGGCCGCGCAGGTTGATCAGCTCGGCGAGGTCCAGGGCGGTGATCAGATCGAGCGGGCGGAGGTCGCCGTGGACGGCCAGGTGCATCCGGCGGTCCAGGCGGTCGGCGCGGTCCAGGCCGGCAGTCAGGCGGGGCGGCCCGATGCCGCCGACGACCGGCATCCTCACCGGCCGACCTCGTTGCGGATGTACGCCCAGAACTCCTCGTCGGTGATCTCGGCGGTGTCGTCCAGGCGGCGCGCGGCGGCGGGCGGCACCGGGTCCTCCGGTGCCTCCCGGCGGGCCCGGATTCGCTCGGGTGCCACCGGCGCGGGCCGTGCCCGGGGTTCCTCGCGGGCCGGGCCGGTGTCCGTGCGGCCCGCCGGGGCCGGCTGGGACGGCTGGGCCGGCGACCCGTCGACGTCCGCACGTAGCGGCCGGTAGGGCCGGTACGCGCTGGCCCGGCTGGCCCGGACCGGCGGCTCGACCGCCGGGTCGGGCTCGACCGTCGCGGCCCGGTCGGCGCGGCCGGATTCGATCGCCCCGGCCCGGTCGGCGCGACCGGGTTCGACCGTCCCGGCGCGGCCGGGCGCGGCGGCCCCGGCCCGGTCGGTGCGGCCGGCTGACGTTGCGGCCGGTCGAGGGTCGTCGTGGTCGGCGGGCCGGCGCTCGGCGTCGGCCCACTCGGTGCCGTCGAGGCTGGGGATCAGGACGTTCGTGGCCAGCGGCGTGGCCTCGACCGCCGTGGGCCGCCCCACCGGGCGCATCCGGCGGATGGTCTGTGCCCGGGCCAGGTGGGTGCGGCGGCTCAACGCCACGAAGAAGCGCACCAGCAGGGCCAGGGCCACCAGGGCCAGGCAGATGCCGTAGCTGACCAGCACCCAGGTCTTGGCGGACCGCCCGGCGCCGAGCCCGTGGATCAGGGCGAGCAGCCAGGCCGCGTACGCGCTGGCGTGCAGGATCCGCCAGCGGCCCGGCTGCCGGCTCCGGGCGTACGAGGCGCGGGTGACCCCGGTCCAGGTCGCGATGATCATCAGGTAGCCGGCCAGGGTGCCGAGCCCGACCTGGACCGGTCGGTGGTTGGCGAGGAAGGGGATCGCCGGGTCCCACAGGTGGGCGTGGCCCTCCACGAGCTTGGTCGCCACGTGGATCGCCAGGCAGACCAGGGCGGTCGCGGCGGTGGCCCGGTGCGCGAGCTGCAGCAGGATCCGGTGCCGGATCAGCAGCACCAACCGGTCGGTCGCCGCCAGGCCCAGCAGCACCGTGATCGAGAGGCCGACCAGGCTGAACACGCCGGTGAAGAACTCCAGGAACGCGAACGACCCGGCGATGGCGGCCCGGCCCGGCGGGGTGAAGCCCGCCGCGACGACCACGATGACGGCGGCGCCGGCGGTGACCGGTCGCAGGCCGCCGCGGGGCGCCGGTCGGCTGCCGAGACCCGTGGTCTGCCGGACTGACCGACCCGCACCGGCGCTGTCCATGTCACCTCCAGACCTCCGTGGCGCACTGGATGGCAGCGCTTCCCAGCGCATTGGATGGCAGCGCTCCCAACGTGGGGTCGGGCGGAATGCCGGACGGTTCATACCAAGCCGGATCGCCTGCGGGCAAAGGCCTTCAGGAGAATTTAAGGTTATGGATCCTGCCCGATCGGAGGGCCGTCGCCGGCCGGGCACACAGACGCCGCTGGCCGGCACCCGGGTTCGGGTGCCGGCCAGCGTGCGCTTGGTGGTTGTGGTCAGCTGTTCCAGTGCTGGGCGACGATGTCGGCGGCCTGCTGCTCCCACTGGGCGTAGGCATCCGGGTAGGCCGAGACCTGCACGGTCTGGGCGGCGACGGTCAGCGGCATGTCCTGCCAGCCGTCGACCTGCTTGAGGCCCTTCTCGAACGCCAGCGTGGAGTACTCGGGGTCGGTGATCTGCTCCGGCGTGCCCCAACCACTGGACGGGCGCTGCTGGAACAGGCCCAGCGAGTCATGGTCGTTGCGGTCGCCGAGGTGGCCCAGGTTCTCCAGCTTCGACTCCTGCAGGCTGGTGGCGATGGAGATCACCGCGGCCCGCTCCGGCAGACCCGCCTTCTTCGTGGCGGCGATGATCGCCTTGGCGTTGGCGGTCTGCTCATCGGACAGGTCAATCTTCGACTGGGCGCCCTGCACACCGTGCGGAATCAGCTTGCCCATGTCCGGCTTGTCGGCCTGCACGACGCCGGCCTCGGCCAGGGCGGTGTTCGGGGTGGCCTCGTGGTGGTTCAGCGGGCCGGCGGCGAGGCCACCGGCGACGGTCAGACCAGCGATACCGAGCACGCTCTTACGCAGCATCGTGTTCATGGGAAAGCTCCATTCGGGGGTCGGCGCACACGGCGATGGGGGTCGCAACGTGCGCAAGCACCGTCAGGCGCTCAGAAAGGTCTTGAACGGGGGGATCATCCGGCCCGTGGGGCGGGGGGCCTCTTTCACGGCGCCGGGACCAGGTGTAACGACCCGCTGCCCGCCATCATTCCCGGCGGGCCCGGCACCCGGGGTGGGGCGCTCTTCCTCGGCCGTTCACCCGTGTTCAACGACCCCCGGCCGCCAACCATTCCGGCCGGGGGATGTCGCGGGTCACCGACGGACCGGACAATTCCCCCAAGGCGGCCGCGGCCGGGTCAGGCCGGCCCGGACGTTCTGCCAGCGGCAGATCCGCTCACCGTGAACATCCCGCGCCGGCCGGGCCGAGCGGGCGCAGGCTGGTACGCATGAGACTGCTGGTGCTGGGTGGGACGGGCTTCGTCGGCGGGGCCGTGGTACGCGAGGCGGTACGCCGGGGCTGGTCGGTGACGGTGTTCAACCGTGGGTTGCATGGGGACGTGCCGGCCGGCGTACGCCGGTTGCGCGGTGACCGGACCGCGCCGGGCGGCCTCGCCGCGCTCGCCGGGGGCGCGTGGGACCTGGTCGTGGACACCTGGGACGGGGCGCCCCGGGCGGTGCGGGACGCCGCCCGGGCGCTGGCCGGGGCGGTGCCGCACTACGGCTACATCTCCAGCGGGTCCGTGTACGCGCCGCCGGTGCCCGCGGGCGTGGGGGAGGAGGCGCCCACGGTGCCGGCCGGCGCCGACGCGGACGACGGGGACTACGCGCAGAACAAGGCGGGCGGGGAGCGGGCCGCGGTGGAGGTCTTCGGCGACCGGGCGTTGCTGGTGCGGGCCGGGCTGATCCTGGGCCCGGGGGAGGACATCGGTCGGCTGCCCTGGTGGTTGCGGCGGATCGCCCGGGGTGGGGAGGTGCTGGCCCCCGGCCCGCGGGACCTGCCGGTGCAGTACGTCGACGTGCGGGACCTGGCGGGCTGGGTGCTGGACCGGGGCGTCGCGGACACCGGCGGGGCGTACAACGTGGTCAGTCGGACCGGGCACACCACGATGGGTGAGCTGCTCGACACGGTGGTGGCGGTCACCGGCGCGGACGCGGCGCTGCGCTGGACCGACCCGGAGGTGATCCTGGCCGCCGGGGTGGAGCCCTGGAACGATCTGCCCATCTGGATTCCGCCGGGCCACGAGTACCGCTGGTTGCAGGAGCGCGGCGTCGACCGGGCGTACGCGGCGGGGCTGGTCTGCCGGCCGGTGACCGAGACGGTCGCGGACACCTGGCGCTGGTTGGCTGCGGTGGGGCAGGTGCCGGCCCGGGCCGGACGCCCGGCGCGCGCCCCGGTCGGCCTGGCGCCGGAGCGGGAGGCGGCGCTGCTCGCCCGGGTTGGGAGCTGACCGGCCCGCCCGCCGGCACTCTCCTGTGTGGAGGACGGTCACGCCGCGTGTTTCGGTGATCCATTTGCGCGGCTGGTGTCCGTTTCCTCCTTACGGGTCGTGATGAATATAGACACACGTTCGCCGCAGGCCATACAGTTCGCGCGACTGGTGCACATCTTTCAATCACGGGGGTTGAGATGGTTCCTGGGCGCTCGATGCTGCCTGTCCTCTCGTTGAATCGTTCCCGGATCGCCGCCGCCGGTGCCGCGGTCGCGATCCTGGGTGGCCTGTTGGGGGCGCCGTCGCCGGTCCTGGCGGCGGCGCCTGCCGCGTCTCCGGCCGGCGCGGCGGTGGCGCCGGACGCCGCCTCCGCCGCCGTCCAGGCGAAGCGGTCGGGCCACCGGGTCGAGGTGGCCTCGGCGCGCACCGAGTGGACCCAGGTGTTCGCGAACCCGGCGGGCGGGTTCACCGCCGAGTCGACGGTCCGGTCCCGCTGGGCGTACGCGACGAACAACAACAGCACCAACAGCGACACCAGCGCGGCGCGGGTCGGCAAGGACCCGAGCACCGGCACGCTCTACCGGTCGTACTTCGAGTTCCCCCTGACCGGCCTGCAGGGCGCGCAGATCCAGTCGGCGTATGTGCAGTTGAAGCTGGACCACTCCTGGTCCTGCACCAGCACCCCGACCTACCTGTACCAGTCCGGCCCCATCACGAGCACGCCGCGTACGCCGTGGGCGCCGGCCCTCACCAGCCTCCGCGCGACCGCCCAGTCGCACGCCAACGAGAGCACCGCCTGTTCCGGCTCGCCGCAGCCGGACATGGTCGTCAACTTCGCCGGCACCGGGGTCACCGGTCTCGTCCAGAGCTACGCCGCCGCCGGCCTGGCCAACGTCACGGTCGGGCTCTGCGCGTGCAGCGCCGCCGACGGCACCGGGGAGTCCACCACCGACCGGTGGAAGAAGTGGTACCCGGACAGCGCCCGGCTGGTCGTCGAATACCTCTGATCCCGGCACACCTGCGGCTCGGGGCGGGGATGGTCCGGCCGGTCGGTTGACCGACCCGGCAGCGCCACCCCGGCCCGCTCACCGCAGGCCGCGCCAGCGAGCGCGCGCTCACCCACGATGCCACGCCGGCCCACCCGGGCCGGCGAGCGGTACGGCTGTGTCAGACCATCTCCCGCCCGAAAGGGCTCCCTTCGGTCACCCCTGTGGAGGCACGGTGACACCCATTTCTCGCTCCCCCCGCGGAACCGCACGAAGGCCGGCCAGCCGGACCCGGGCCCGTACGCTGATCTCCGCGATCGTCAGCGGCGCCCTGGTCGCGTCGGCGCTGACCGCACCCGTTCAGGCGGCGGTGAAGCCCAAGCCGCACCTGGCGGCGCAGCAGGAGAAGGTCGACTCCGACGGCGCGCCGGCGAAGGGCCGGGCCTGGCCGACGAAGCAGGTGCGCAGCGCGCAGCTGGCGGCGCCGGTGTGGCCGAAGCCGGGCAAGGCGTCGGTGACCCTGCCGGCCGCGGTGTCGGGTCAGCGGCGGGCCGCCGCGCCGGCGGCGAAGGCCGGTGACCTGCCGGTGTCGGTGGGCCGCGGCGCGGGCCCGGCGGGTGCGCGCACCCAGGCCGTGTCGGTCGAGGTCCTGGACCGGGCGGGCGCGCCGCAGCAGTGGCGGGACGGGCTGCTGCTGCGGGTCGCCGGGGACGCGCCGGCCGGGGTCGCGAAGACGGCGGCGGGCCCGGGCGCGGCCACGCTGTCGGTGGACTACCGGAGCTTCAAGTACGCGTACGGCGGCAACTGGTCCTCCCGGCTGAAGCTGTGGCAGGTGCCGGAGTGCGCGTTGAGCACGCCGGGCAGGTCCGGTTGTGCGGCCACGCCGCTGGAGTCCCGCAACGACGGCGGGGCGGTCACCGCCGAGGTGCCGCTGCCCGCGGCCGGCACCGCGGCCGCCTCGACGCTGGTGGCCCTCGCCGCCGGCTCGTCCGGCACGGAGGGCGACTTCGCCGCGACCCCGCTGTCGATCAGCTCGACCTGGTCGGCGGGCACCTCCACGGGTGGCTTCTCGTGGTCGTACCCGATGCGCGTGCCGCCGTCGATCGGTGGCCCGGCGCCGAGCCTGGGCCTGGCCTACTCCTCGGACGCCGTCGACGGCCAGTCGGACGCCTCGAACAGCCAGCCGTCCTGGATCGGCGAGGGCTTCGACTTCTGGCCGGGTTACATCGAGCGCAGCTATGTGGGCTGCTCGGACGACATGAAGAGCGGCAACAACAGCACCAACCGCACGGGTGACCAGTGCTGGCGGTCCGACAACGCCACCATGTCGCTCAACGGCCGGGGCACCGAGCTGGTCTACCAGGACGGCAAGGGCTGGCACGGGCGCAGCGAGGACGGCTCCAAGATCGAGAAGCTGACCGGCGCGACCAACGGTGACGACAACGGCGAGTACTGGAAGGTCACCACGACCGACGGCACCCAGTACTTCTTCGGGCTGCACAACCTGCCGGGCCAGAGCAGCGTCACCGACTCGGCGTGGACGGTGCCGGTGGCCGGCAACCACTCCGGCGAGCCCTGCCACGCCACCAGCTTCGGCTCGTCCTTCTGCGACCAGGCGTGGCGCTGGAACCTGGACTACGTGGTGGACGCCCGGGGCAACACCATGTCGTACTGGTACACCCCGGAGACCAACTACTACGCCCGCAACGCCACCTCCACCAGCAAGGCCAAGTACGACCGGGGCGGTGTGCTGAAGCGGATCGACTACGGCACCTGGGACCGCAAGCGCGCCGACGGCAGCGTCGACCGGTCCGTCTCGCCGACCGCCCAGGTCGTCTTCACCACCGCGGACCGGTGCGCCGCGGACTGCTCCACCCACGACGCGGCGCACTGGAAGGACGTGCCGTGGGACCAGGAGTGCACCTCCACCGCGGCGAACTGCGGGGAGAACTACGCGCCGACGTTCTGGTCGACGAAGCGGCTGTCGAAGATCACCACGCAGGTGTGGGACACCACGAAGACCACCGCGGCGTGGCAGCCGGTGGAGTCGTGGACGTTGAGCCACACCTGGCCGGCGGTCGGTGACGGCAGCGACCACGCCGGGATGTGGCTGACCTCGATCGTCCGGGCGGGCCTGGTCGGCGGCACCGACACGATGCCCGCGGTGACCTTCGAGCCGGTGTCCATGCCGAACCGGGTGTTGACGAAGAACAACACCACCAACAACCGCATGCGGATGGGCAACATCGTCACCGAGACCGGTGCCAAGATCCAGGTGACGTACAGCCGGCCCGACTGCACCGCCAGCAGCCTGCCGGCCACCACCTACGGCAACACCCGGCGCTGCTACCCGGTGATCACCCCGGACCCGTACGACTACGACGGGCCGGAGATCACCGAGTGGTGGCACAAGTACGTGGTCACCCAGGTCTCCGAGTCCGACCTGATGGTCGTCGTCGGCGGCACCGACCACGGCCAGCCGGTGCAGAACACCTTCTACACCTACCTCGACGGGGCGGCCTGGCACTACGCCGACGACAACGGGCTGATCAAGCCCCGGCGCAAGACCTGGAACCAGTTCCGCGGCTACGCCAAGGTCGAGATCCGCAAGGGCGACGCGCCGTCGCAGACGCTGACCCGGACGACGTTCCTGCGCGGCATGCACGGCGACCGGGCGACCACCGCCGACACCAGCACCCGCACCGTCACCGTCGGCGCCTCGGTCGGCAGCGAGACGGTGTACGACGAGGACCAGTTCGCCGGGATGGTGCGCGAGCAGGTCGTCTACAACGGCGACGACACCAAGCCGGTGTCGAAGACGGTGAACGTGCCGTGGCGGTCGCCGGCCCTGGCCAGCCGCACGGTCAACGGTGACACGGTGACCGCGCGGTGGACCAACACCCGGGTCAGCTACGCCGGCACGGCACTCGGGGTCGACGGGGCCTCGGGCTGGCGGGTGACCAGCACCGAGTCGACCTTCGACGACACCTACGGCACCACCGTCTCGGCGCAGGACAACGGCGACATCAGCAAGACCGGCGACGAGAAGTGCTACACGTACGCGTACAACCGCAACACCGGCAAGAACCTCACCCAGCTCGTCAAGCGGACCACGGCGGTCGCGCTGAAGTGCGGGGTGACGCCGAGCAGCACCGACGACATCCTGACCGACGAGCAGAAGTTCTACGACGGCGCCACCAGCGTCGACACGGCCCCCGGCTACGGCGCGGTGACCCGGGTCGACCAGCTCAAGGACTGGTCGGCGGCCGGCGGCACCGTCTGGCAGACCACCAGCAAGGCGACCTTCGACGCGTTCGGTCGCCCGGCCACCACCACGGACGCCCGCGGTAACACCGTCACCACCAGCTACCTCCCGGCCACCGGCCAGGTCACCCGGGTGACCACCAGCACGCCGGATCCCAACGGTGGCACCAGCCCGTGGACCACCACCCTGAACCAGTTGCCGTACTGGGGTTCGCCGAGCCGGACCACCGACTACAACGGCAGGGTCGCGGACATGGAGTACGACCCCTCGGGCCGGCTGGCCCGCGCCTGGGAGGTCGGCTGGTCGAAGGACGATCACCCGACCAGCCCGTCGGTGCGGCACAGCTACGTGTTCGCCGCGAACCGGGACGCCTACCCGTACGTGAAGACCACCGCGCTGCACGCCGGTGGCGGCTACCGGGACACCTACCAGATCTACGACGCCTTCCTCCGCCCGCGCCAGACCCAGTCTCCCGCCGTCGGCGAGGGCCGGGTGATCACGGACACCCAGTACGACAAGGCCGGCCGGGCCGTCACCGCCTACCAGGCGCACCTCGAGCCGGGTACGCCGGCGGGCGGGCTCTGGTGGGAGCCGGAGTGGTCCGTACCGGCGCTGACCAGGACGGTCTACGACGACGCCTCGCGGGCCACCGACGAGATCTACTACGGCACCGACGGCGTCACCAACCTGGTGGAGAAGTGGCGCACCACCACCCGGTACCTGGGCGACTCGACCACGGTGACGCCTCCGGAGGGCGGCACGGTCACCACCACCCGGACCGACGCCCAGGGGCGCACCGTCGAGCTGCGCCAGCGGGTCGACCCCACCCAGGTCAAGCCCGACCTGAGCACCACGTACACCTACAACCGCAAGGGCCAGCTGGCGAAGGTCGTCGACACGCTCGGCAACGAGTGGGTCAACACCTACGACGTCAAGGGCCGCCAGATCACGGCCAAGGACCCGGACAAGGGCAAGACCACCACCGATTACAACGACTACGACGAGCCGACCAGGTCCACCGACGCCAACGGCAAGGTGCTGGTCAACGAGTACGACTCGATCGGGCGCCGGACCGCCCTCTACGAGGGTTCCGTCTCCGACGCGAACAAGCGGGCGGAGTGGAAGTACGACAAGCTGTACACCGGCCAGACGGTACGGGGGCAGCTCACCCAGAGCACCCGCTACGAGGCCACCGGCGGCACCAGGTACGGGTACACCTACCGGGTCACCGGCTTCAACACCCGGTACCAGCCGACCGGCACGCAGTACGTCATCCCGACGGTGGAGGGCAGCAACCTCGCCGGTACCTGGGACTACGGCTTCGGCTACTCGCCCTACACCGGTGATCCGAGCAGCGTCACCTACCCGGCCGGCGGCGGCCTCACCACCGAGACCGTCACCACCGGGTACGACGGCACCACCGGCCTGCCGACCAGCCTCGGCACCAACCTGATCAACGTCGGGGCGTACGTCACCGGCCAGCGGTACACCGAGTACGGCGAGCCGACGATCACCACCCGGAAGACCAACGGTGGGATGTACGTCGAAGACTCCACGTACTACGACCTCACCACGCGCCGGGTCAAGCAGTACAAGGTGCGGCCGGAGACGGCGGCCGGCACGGTGCAGGACACCGCGTACGAGTACTTCGACATCGGCAACGTCAAGTGGATCAAGGACACGCCGCAGGTCGGCACGGCCGACACCCAGTGCTTCGGCTACGACGAACTGCGCCGGTTGACCCGGGCGTGGACGCCGAAGGCGGGCGTGGACTGCGCCACCGCGCCGTCGGTGGCCAACCTGGGCGGCCCGGCACCCTACTGGCACGACTGGACCATCGACGACGTCGGCAACCGCAAGACCGAGACGGCGCACACCACCCTCGGCGACACGGTGCGCAGCTACGCGACGCCGACCAGCGGCCAGAACGTGGTGCGCCCGCACGCCGTCACCGCCGTCACCAGCCAGGCCCCGGGACAGTCGGCGGTCACCACCAGGTACGCCTACGACGCCGCCGGCAACACGACCTGCCGGCCGACCGGCGCCGCCGCCAACGACTGCGGCACCGGCGCCAACTCGCAGACCCTCACCTGGAACAGCGAGGGCCGGCTGTCGACGGTGACGGCCGGCGGCCAGAACGTCGAGACCAACATCTACGACACCGGCGGCACCCGGCTGATCCGGCGGGACGCCACCGGAACCACCCTCTACCTGCCCGGTCAGGAGATCCGCGCCGACAAGAACTCGGTGGTCACCGGCACCCGCTACTACAGCTTCGCCGGCGAGACCGTCGCCACCCGGAACCCGAGCGGGCTGACCTGGCTCTACTCCGACCACCAGGGCACCCAGCAGGTCGGGGTGGACGCGAACAGCCAGCAGGTGAGCGTCCGGCGGCAGACCCCGTACGGCGACTCCCGCGGCAGCCAGCCGCAGTGGAGCAACCAGAAGGGCTTCGTCGGCGGTGACAAGGACCCCACCGGCCTGACCCACATCGGGGCCCGCGAGTACGACTCCGGCCTGGGCCGGTTCATCTCGGTGGACCCGGTCCAGGACCTCGCCGATCCGCAGCAGTGGAACGCCTACGCCTACAGCAACAACAGCCCGGTCACCTTCGCCGACCCCAGTGGCCTCCGGGCCTGCTCCGACGACGCCTGCGGGCCGGGGGCGGACTACGAGGACATGTACGGCAACTACGTCGAGGTCAAGGGCGACAACGACGGTTGCGGCGGCAAGTGCGGCGACGACGACTGGGCGCAGGCCCGGGCCGCCCACGAAGCGGGCGGTGGCAACGGCGGCGGTGGCGGGGGCAAGGGCGGTGGCAAGGGCGGCAAGACCGGCCCGAGCGACGAGGACATCAAGCGCGCCCAGGAAGTCAAGAAGCAGAACGCCATCTCGATCATCATCAAGGCCGGCGGGCAGCTTCTCCTCGACCTCTTCGGCATCAACGACATCCTCGACTGCATCCACGGCGACCTGATGGCCTGCGCCTGGACCCTCGTCGGCATGTTGCCGTGGGGCAAGGCGCTCCAGATGGCCAAGAAGATCAAGCCGATCGCCAGCACGCTCGCCCGCACCGGACGCGCCCTGATGAAGTGGGCCGACGACGTCAAGTGGGCGGACGACGTGATCCGCCAGGCCAACAACTTCATCGGGGGCGCCGCGAAGAGCTGCCACAGCTTCGCGCCCGGCACCAGAGTGGTCATGGCCGACGGCAGCCAGAAGCCGATCGAGAAGGTGCGGGAAGGCGACGAGGTCGTCGCCACGGATCCCGAGACAGGCAAGACCGAGTCCCGACCGGTCACCGACACGCACACCAATGACGACTCGGACCTGACCGATCTGACCGTTGTCGCGGAGAACGGCAGCGAGACGGTTCTGAAGACCACCCAGCACCACCCGTTCTGGAACGACGACCGGAACCAGTGGGTGGATGCCGCCGACCTCCACAAGGGGGAGCGGCTGCGGACGCTGGACGGTTCGCGGGTGGTCGTCAAGGCCGTCCACTCGTACCTCGGCCTCAAGGTCATGCATGACCTGACCGTCGACGTCGTTCACGCGTACTACGTGGTGGCGGACACGTTCCCGCTGCTGGTACACAACGTCAACGCCGCCTGCCCGGTGCACGGCCCGACGGCGATTCCCGGTCAGCCGGGCGCCCGGTGCATCTGCGAGTTCCCCGGCACCGACGGAACCGCGGAGGAGGCGATCAACCGGCGCGTCGCGCACACCACCGAGGTGGACCACCAGCGCCAGGTACGCGATTCCGTCGCGAACGGCGTCAAGAACGTGGTCGACTCGGCGAAAACCGGTAATGGTGACCCGGTGCTCGGGGCAGTCTTGGTTGTCGCGGGCGGAATGGCCAAGTGGAAGAATCGAAAGGCGGCACGGGACGCCGCGGAACGGCTGGCGGACTAGGAGGCGAAACGGTGAATGGCCTGATGTGGCTGTTGGCGGGCGTCGGCTCGGCCGTCCTGCTCGCGGTGGTTGCGCTGCTCCTGGTCCGCAGGGCTGCCGCCCGGCGACGAGACACGGCGGCCGAGGGTCGGCTGGCCATCAAGCAACTGGCCAGCGCGAAGGACAAGCGCGACCGGGGGACGATCCGTGGCACCGGCAGCGAGGGCGATCGCAACATGCCCTACCAGGCGGCGTACGGGTCCGACACCACCATGGGTGCGTGATCCCGTGACCAGCTGAGGTCGTCGCGGTGACAGCGGGCGGTGGGGCTCCGGCGGTGCCGGCAGCGCCACCGCCCGCCGTGCCCGCCGCCCGCTGTCACCGGGCCGGTCCGCTGCCCGGATCACCGACCCGCGGTCGACGGCGTGGCCACCGGCAGGTCGATCACCTCGTCCACCGACCGGCGCGGGGTGGCCACCCCCGGCTGGCCGTACCCGATCCGCATGACCATCTGCGGCGTGCCGAACCGGCCCAGGGACAGCCGCAGCGCCTCCCGGGCGCCCGGCACCTCGATCGGCTGGGAGATCATCGACGCGGCCAGTCCCGCGTCGGTGGCGGTGAGCAGCACCCGCTGCAGGGCCTGCCCGGCGACGACCTGGTCGGTGGCCGTGTTCCCGGCCGAGCCGAGCACCGCCACCAGCGGCTCCGGCTCGAAGTCGCGCCCCGGCGGCCGGTTCCGCCCGCCGTACCCGCGTTGCGGCAGCAGATCCTGCGGTTCGCTCTGCGGACCGCCGGCCGCCGTCGGCACCCCGTCGGGGGAGGGCTCGGAGCGGATCCAGGTGGACCGCTCGGTCACGTACGCCGGGTCGCGTTCCAGGACACGGTGCGCGCTGCGGGCGATCTCGCCCAGCGCGTTGACCGCGGTGGTGCCGATCAGCAGCTCCAGCCAGCACTGCTCGGCCCGGGCCGCCTCGCCGAGCCGCCAGCGGGCGTCGGCGGGCACCGGGTCGGGCCAGAACGGGGCGCGGTTGCTGAACCGGCGGTCGATGGCCGCGTAGAGGCTCTGCTCGGCCGGGGTGGGGCGGCGCGGGACGTCCGGGACCAGCCGGGCCACCACGTCGGGGTCGGCGGGGTACGGGCGCAGCCGGACGGTGGCCGGGGTGCCGGCGACGGCGAGCGACAGCCGCAGGTTGAACAGTGCCGCCCCGCAGGCGATCCGGGCGCCCCAGCCGCTGGGGTCGGTGGCGGGCAGCCGGCGCTGCGGGTCGACGCGGACCTCGATCCCGCCGTCGCGCAGCCGGAACCGCCACGGTTGGGTGTTGTGCAGGGACGGCGCACGTACCGCGTCGTGTACGGCCGCCGTCAGTTGCTCGGCGCTGTAACCGGTGGTCATGGTGGGCTCCTTCCGCGCGGACCGTGCCGTCCCCGGTCGGTCCACCCCAACGGTGCGTCAGCCGGGTGCGCCGCGCGCAGGGCCGGAGGTCCCTGGTCAGCGGGCCGGCGTGCCCGTCGCCGGGCGCGTCGCGATCGGGACCTTCGGCCCGTGCACGACCGCTGACCAGCGGGTAGAAAGGACGGATGATCCGGGTGTTCCTGCTCGACGACCATGAGGTCGTCCGTCGTGGCCTTGCCGACCTGCTCACCAGCAGCGGCGACATCGAGGTGGTCGGCGAGTCCGGCTCCGCCCAGGAGGCGGCCCGCCGGATCCCGGCGCTCCGGCCCGACGTGGCGATCCTGGACGCGCGGCTGCCCGACGGCAACGGCATCGACGTGTGCCGCGACATCCGCGCCGTGGATTCCTCGATCAAGGGCCTGATCCTCACCTCGTACGAGGACGACGAGGCGCTCTTCGCCGCGATCATGGCGGGCGCGGCCGGCTACGTGCTCAAGCAGATCCGCGGCACCGACCTGGTGGACGCGGTCCGCCGGGTGGCGGCCGGCCAGTCGCTGCTCGACCCGGCGATCACCACCCGGGTGCTGGAGCGCATCCGCAGCGGCGTCGAGCAGCCGCGCGAGCTGAAGAGCCTCACCGAGCAGGAGCGGCGGATCCTGGAGTACGTGGCCGAGGGCCTGACCAACCGGGAGATCGCCGGCAAGATGTTCCTGGCCGAGAAGACGGTGAAGAACTACGTCTCCAGCGTGCTGGCGAAGCTGGGCCTGGAGCGGCGGACCCAGGCGGCGGTGCTGGCCACCCGGCTGCTCGGCAAGAGCCACTGAGGCCCCGGCCGGGTCAGTCCCGCAGCGGCACGCTCCAGCGCACCTCGGTGCCGTGCGGTTCGACCCGGCCGAGCCGGAAGTCGCCGCCGAGCCGGTCGGCCCGCTCGCGCAGGTTCACCAGGCCGCTGCGGGCCGCCTCCGGGTCACAACCCACCCCGTCGTCGGTGACGGTCACCGTCACCCAGCCGGCGTCGACCTCCACCCGGACCGCGACCCGGCCGGCCTGGGCGTGGCGTACGGCGTTGGAGAGCGCCTCGCGGAGCACGGCGGTGAGGTCCGGGCGCAGCACGTCCGGGACGGCGCTGTCGATCGGGCCGACGAGTTCCAGCTGGGGCCGGTAGCCCAGCAGCTCGGCGGCCGCCTCGATCGCCTCCCGGATCTCGGTACGCAGCGCGGCGCTCATCGGCGTGCGCAGCTCGAAGATGGTGCGCCGGATGTCGCGGATGGTGGCGTCCAGGTCGTCGACCGCCTGGTTGATCCGCTTGCTGATCTCCGGGCGCGCGTTCATCGCCCCGCTCTGCAGTTGCAGGCCGGTGGCGAAGAGCCGCTGAATCACCACGTCGTGCAGGTCGCGGGCGATCCGCTCGCGGTCCTCCAGGACCACCAGCAGCTCCCGTTCCTCCTGGCCGCGGGCCCGTTCCATGGCCAGCGCGGCCTGGCCGGCGAAGCTGTTCAGCAGCGCCATGTCGTCGTCGCCGGCCGGGTTCCGGTCGGGCTGGTGGGCGATCACCAGGACGCCGTGCAGGGTGTCCGCCGCGGCGAGCGGGGAGACCACGGCCGGGCCGGCGACCACCGGCGCGGGCCAGGGCGCGGCCGCGGCCAGGTTCTCCAGCAGCTCGAGGCGGCGCTCGGTGACCGAGCCGGCGAAGGTGGTCTCGCTGGCCGGCAGCACCGCCCCCACCAGGTGCCGGCTGGCCTCGTCGGCGCCGTCGACCACCTCGACGGTGAACTGGCCCTCGTCGTCGTCGTAGAGCAGCACCAGGGCGAGCTCGGCCTCGGCGACCTCCCGGGCCCGCCGGGCCACCAGGGTCAGCGCGTCGGTGCGGCGCACCTCGCCGAGCAGCACCGAGGTGATCTCGGCGGTGGCGGCCAGCCAGCGCTCCCGCCGGTGCGCGAGGGCGTACAGGCGGGCGTTCTCGATGGCCACGCCGGCCGCCGCCGCGAGGGCGACCACGATCTCCTCGTCGTCCTCGGTGAACTCGGCCGCGCCCTGCTTCTCGGCCAGGTAGAGGTTGCCGAAGACGTGCTCGCGGATGCGTACCGGCACGCCGAGGAAGCTGTGCATCGGCGGGTGGTTGGGCGGGAACCCGTATGACTTCGGATGCTGGGTGATGTCGGGCATGCGCAGCGGGTGCGGGTCGTCGATGAGCAGGCCGAGCACGCCCCGGCCGTGCGGCAGGTCGCCGATCTTGGCGTGCAGCTCGTCGCTGATGCCGTGGATGATGAAGTCGTGCAGCAGCCGGTCGGGGCCGATCACCCCGAGCGCGCCGTACTTCGCGCCGACCAGCTCGCACGCCGACTGCACGATCCGCTGCAGGGTGCTGCGCAGGTCGAGGTCGGAGCCGATGCCCACCACGGCGTCGAGCAGGGCACGCAGCCGCTCCCGGCTGGTGACCACCTCGCCCACCCGGTCGAGCATCTCCTGGAGCAGCTCGTCGAGGCGTACCCGGGACAGCGGCGTCAGGCCCAGGGACGGGGTCGCGGGCTCGTGGCGGGGATTGGGTGCGGCGGACACCGGGCGATGGTATCGCCCGGTGCCCGCGCGGGACGAGTCCCGCTAGCCGAGCTGGCCGCGCACCGCCGAGGTGTCGACGGTCTGCGCCACGTCCAGCCGCGGGGTGTGTGCGGGGCCGGCGTGCGTCGGGTCGGCGAGGCCGAGCCGCATGGAGATGTACGGGAAGCCCAGCCCGGACAGCATCCGCCGGAGCGTCTGGCGGGTGCCGTCGACCTCCACCACGCCGCTGAGCGGGACCAGCGAGGCGCCGAGCCGGGTGGCGGCGAGCCAGGCCGCGGAGAGCCCTTCGCCGGCGCGCAGCCAGCTGTCCGGTTCGTCCTCGGTGCCCCAGAGGATCCCGTACACGGCGGCCCGGTCGTGTCCGGCACCGACCGGCAGGCTGCCGGGGTGGCCGAAGTCGCGGGTCGGAACGGTGGTCTGCGGCGCCTCCGCCGGCAGCACCTCCGGGGGCAGCCCGGTGCCGGCGCCGCCCTGGTTGATCCAGTACGCCAGCTCCTCGCGCAGCTCGGGGCTGTCGGCCTCGACCGCGGCCGCCTGCTGCGCGGCGCCGGCGAGCTCGATCTTCTGGCTGTCGTCGAGGATCTGGAGGTTCACCCCCTCCGCGGTGGCCGCCCGGTCGATCTCGTTCAGGGCGGCGGCGGAAATCGGCTCGTCGCTGACCGGCCGCCGGTCGGTGTGCCGCACCCGGATGCACTGCACCAGGCGCATGGCCTCCGGGTCGGACCCGGTGTGCTTCAGGCCGGTCAGCCGGGCCAGCAGGTCCGGTTGGGCCGGGTCGGGCAGCCGCTCCACCACCGGCGTCCAGCCCTCGGCGGCCAGCGCCACCCGGGCGTGGTGCAGCGCGGCGCCGCAGCTCACGAAGAGCAGCCGACCCTCCGGGTCCAGGACGCTGAGGTGGCGCTCCCGGACCAGCCGCAGCTCCAGCGCGTCGGGCAGCACCGTCCAGTGCCATGGCTGGGTGTTGTGCACCGAGGGGGCGTGGCCGGCCATCCCGGCGGCTTCCGCGAGCGCGGTGGTCAGCGGGCGGTCCCCGGCCGGCTTCTCGTGGCTCATCGTCACGACCTTTCCTGTTTTCCCCATCGTGCCCCACGCCGGGGCCGACCGGGCGGCTTGCCGCTCCATCCTCGGGTATCGCCGGGCCGCTCGCACGCGCCGCCCCCGTGCGTCCGGGCCCCTCGGTTCCCGGAATTACCCGGGTTCGACCTACCCGCCGCACGCCGCCGCTGAGACGATTCCCACGTGGCAGCGGAACCGCGGGAGTGCGTACCCGAACACCCGGTGCGGCAGCGCCGGGTGCGGCGGCTGTTCCGGCGCGGCGGGTCCGACGGGCGGCCCGGCGCGCTCGAATGGCTGCCGCTGGTCCTGCTGACCCTCGCCGTGCTGGTGGGCGCCGCGCTCTGGTTCGCCGGGGCGCGCGGCGCGGCCCAGCTGGTCTGGGCCGCGGTGACCCTGGTCGCCCTGGTGCCGGCGGTCTGGACCACGCTGCGCCAGCTCTGGCGGCACCAGTTCGGGGTGGACGTGATCGCCGTGCTGGCGCTGGTCGGCGCGCTCCTGGTCCGGGAGTACCTGGCCGGCGCGGTGATCGCAGTGATGGTGGCGACCGGGCAGGCGCTGGAGGACTACGCGCAACGGCGGGCCACCCGGGACCTGCGGGCGCTGCTGGAACGCGCCCCCCGGCAGGCCCGGCGGCGGACCCCCGACGGCCGGATCGAGGTGGTGCCGCTGGACCGGGTCGCGGTGGGCGACCGGTTGGTGGTCGGCCCGGGCGACGTGGTGCCGGTGGACGGGACCGTCGAGGCCGCCGCCACGCTGGACGAGTCCGTGGTCACCGGCGAGTCGCAGCTGGTCAGCCGGGCCGCCGGCGAGCAGGTGGCCAGCGGGGTGGTCAACGCGGGCGCCGGCTTCGGGCTGCGCGCCGGCCGGAGCGCCGCGGAGAGCACGTACGCCGGGATCGTCCGGCTGGCCGAGGAGGCCACCGCCCGCAAGGCCCCGATGGTCCGCCTCGCCGACCGGTACGCCGCCGCGTTCGTGCCGTTCACCCTGCTGCTGGCCGGGCTGGCCTGGCTGCTCTCCGGCCAGTTCGCCCGAGCGGTGGCGGTGCTCGTGGTGGCCACCCCGTGCCCGCTGCTGCTGGCCACCCCGATCGCCATCGTGTCCGGGCTGTCCCGGGTGGCCCGCCGGGGCGTGCTGGTCCGCGACGGCGGCTCGCTGGAGCTGCTCGGCCGCGCCCGGACCCTGCTGCTGGACAAGACCGGCACGCTCACCGCGGGCCGTCCGCGCGCCGCGGAGACGGTGGTCGCCCCCGGCGGCGACCGGGACGAGCTGCTGCGGCTGGCCGCCTCCGTCGAGCAGCTCTCCCCGCACGTGCTGGCCGCCGCGCTGGTCCGGCAGGCCCGCGAGCAGGGGCTGGCGCTGACCGAGCCGACCGAGGTGACCGAGGAACCCGGGCGCGGGGTCACCGGCCGGGTCGACGGGCGGCTGGTCCGGGTCGGCCAGCTGGCCGGCGAGCCGCCGGACTGGGCGCACCGGATCCGTGAGCGGGCCGAGCTGGCCGGCCGGTCCGCGGTCTGGGTCAGCGACGGGCAGGGGCCGCTCGGCGCGATCCTGCTGGAGGACCCGGTCCGGCCGGACGCCCGGCGCACCGTGCGCCGGCTGCGCGAGGCCGGGCTCGACCGGCTGATCATGGTGACCGGTGACCGGCGGCGCACCGCCGAGCAGGTGGCCGGGATCGTCGGGGTGGACGACGTGATCGCCCAGTGCTCGCCCGAGGAGAAGGTCGCCCGGGTGCGGGCGGAGTCCGACCGGGCGGTCACCGTGATGGTCGGCGACGGGGTCAACGACGCCCCGGCGCTGGCCGCCGCGCACGTCGGGGTGGCCATGGGCGCCACCGGCGCGACCGCCTCCGCCGACGTGGCCGACGCGGTGCTCACCGTGGACCGGCTGGACCGGCTCGCCGACGCCGTGGAGATCGCCCGGTACGCCCGCCGGATCGCCGTGCAGAGCGCCGCCGTCGGGATGGGGCTGGCCGTGGTGGCCATGCTGGTGGCCGCCGCCGGGAAGCTGCCCCCGGTCGCCGGCGCGTTCCTCCAGGAGGGCATCGACGTGCTGGTGATCCTCAACGCGCTGCGCGCCCTCGGCGGGGGCCTGCGCCGCCGGGACGTCCCGCCGCAGACCCGCGCCCTCCTCGACCGGTACGCGGGCGAGCACGGCGAGGTGCGGGACGTGCTGGACCGGCTGCGCGACACCGCCGACCTGGTGGCGACGAATCCGGAGGCGGCGGAGTGCATGCCGGCGCTGCGGGACGTGCACCGCCGGCTGGTCGAGCAGGTGCTGCCGCACGAGGCGGCCGAGGACCGGCAGCTCTACCCGGCCCTGGCCGGCCCGCTGGGCAGCGCGGAGGCCACCTCGACGATGAGCCGGGCGCACGTGGAGATCAGCCGGCTGGTGGACCGGATCGGCGGTCACCTGGCCCAGCACCCGGACGGCCGGCTGCGCCGCGACGAGGTGCCCGACCTGCTCGCCGCCCTGTACGGGCTGGACGCCGTGCTGCGCCTGCACCTGGCGCAGGAGGAGGAGGACTTCTTCTCGCTCAGCCCGGGGGACGGCCAGCCGGACACCCGCTGACCGTCCCTCGCCGACCGAGCCGGCGGCTCAGCGTTCCCGGACGACCGCTACCGGGCACCGGGCGTGGTGGATGAGCTGCTGGCTGACCGAGCCGAGCAGCATGCCGCGCAGGCCGCCCCGGCCCCGGGTGCCGACCACCGCGAGTTGCGCCTCCCGGCTCGCCTCGACCAGCAGCGCGGCCGGGTTGCCCGGGGTCACCTGGATCTCCACCGCGAGGTCGGGGAAGCTCTTCCGCCACTGGGCCAGCTCCGTCTCCACGGCGGCCCGTTCGGTGGCGGTGACCTCCGCCGGGTCGAAGTCCGGTGGCACCCAGCGCTCGCCGGGCGGCTCCCAGACCCGCAGCACCCGCAGCGGCACCTCCCGCTGCGCGGCCCGCTCGACGGCGAAGCCGAGCGCCTGCGTCGACGACGGGGAGCCGTCCACGCCGACCAGCACCGGCCCGGCGGCGGCCGGCGTGCCCTCCCGGACCACGATCACCGGGCAGTGCGCGTGGGCCGAGACGGCGACCGCGGTGGAACCGACGACGAGACCGCCGAAGCCGCCGTGGCCGCGGCTGCCGAGGACCAGCATCCCGGCGTCGGCGGACCGCTCCTGCAACACCAGGGCGGGCGGGCCGTCGAACACCTCGCCGTGCACGGTGAGGCCGGGCCGCTCGGCGGCGGCGTCCGCCGCCGCCGTGCGGACCAGTTCCTCGACCGCGTGCCGCGCGTTCTCGTCCGGCCAGATCCCGGGCGCCACCCCGGGGCCGATCCACCCGGCCACGGTCAGCCACTCGAAGACGTACGCCAGGCGCACCGGCCGGCCCGACCGGCCCGCCTCGTCCAGCGCCCAGGCGAGGGCGACCGCGGCGTCGGCGGAGCCGTCGTAGCCGACCAGGATCTCGTCGCCGCTCACTGCCCGCTCCGCAGCGCGGGGTCGTTCTCGCGGATCCAGCGCCACTCGGCGACCTGCGGGTCGTCCTCGCCGTACCGGCGGGTGTAGTCGCGGGCGGACTGCCGGGCGTCGACCATCTCCTGGCGGAGGTGGGCGGCGCGGGACCGCAGCCCGGGCACCCGGTCGATGACGTCGATGACCAGGTGGAAGCGGTCCAGGTCGTTGAGCATCACCATGTCGAACGGGGTGGTGGTGGTGCCCTCCTCCTTGTAGCCGCGCACGTGCAGGTTGTCGTGGTTGGCGCGGCGGTAGGTGAGCCGGTGGATCAGCCACGGGTAGCCGTGGTAGGCGAAGATGACCGGCCGGTCGCGGGTGAAGATGGTGTCGAACTCGCTGTCCGGCAGGCCGTGCGGGTGCTCCGACGGCGGCTGCAGGCGCATCAGGTCGACCACGTTGACCAGCCGGACCTTCAGGTCGGGCAGGTGCTGGCGCAGCAGGTCGGCCGCGGCGAGGGTCTCCAGGGTCGGCACGTCCCCGGCGCAGGCGAGCACCACGTCCGGCTCGTCGCCGTCGTCGCTGCTGGCCCAGTCCCAGATGCCGAGGCCGCGGCGGGTGTGCTGGATGGCCTCCTCCATGGTGAGCCAGTTCGGCGCGGGCTGCTTACCGGCCACCACCACGTTGATGTAGTGCCGGCTGCGCAGGCAGTGATCCATGGTGGAGAGCAGGGTGTTGGCGTCCGGCGGCAGGTAGACCCGGACCACCTCGGCCTTCTTGTTCACCACGTGGTCGATGAAGCCGGGATCCTGGTGCGAGAAGCCGTTGTGGTCCTGCCGCCAGACGTGGCTGGAGAGCAGGTAGTTCAGCGAGGCCACCGGCTCCCGCCAGGGGATGTGCCGGGTGACCTTGAGCCACTTGGCGTGCTGGTTGACCATCGAGTCGACGATGTGGATGAACGCCTCGTAGCTGGTGAAGACGCCGTGCCGGCCGGTCAGCAGGTAGCCCTCCAGCCAGCCCTGGCACAGGTGCTCGGAGAGCACCTCCATCACCCGGCCGTCGGGGGAGAGGTGGTCGTCGCCCGGGACCTCGCTGCCGACGAACGCCCGGTCGGTCACCTCGAAGGCGGCGCCGAGCCGGTTCGAGGCGACCTCGTCCGGGCCGAAGAGGCGGAAGGTCTGCGGGTTGCGGACGATCACGTCGCGGATCCAGGGGCCGAGGGCACCGGTGGCGCCGGCCATCGGCTGGCCCGGCTCCTGCACGTCGACCGCGTAGTCGCGGAAGTCCGGCAGCTCCAGGTCGCGCAGCAGCCGCCCGCCGTTGGCCACCGGGTTGGCGCTCATCCGCCGGTCACCGCGCGGCGGCAGGGCGGTCAGCTCGGCGACCGGCGCGCCGGTGGCGTCGAACAACTCCTCCGGCCGGTAGCTGCGCAGCCAGCGCTCCAGCTCGGCCAGGTGCGCCGGGTTGTCGCGTACCGCGGCGATCGGCACCTGGTGGGCGCGGAAGGTCCCCTCGACCTGCGTGCCGTCGACCTCCTTCGGGCCGGTCCAGCCCTTCGGCGTCCGCAGGATGATCATCGGCCAGCGGGGACGGGTCACCTCGCCGCCGGAGCGGGCCCGGCGCTGGATCTCGGCGATCTCCTCGACCGCCCGGTCCAGGGTCGCGGCGAGCGTCTGGTGCACGGTGGCCGGGTCGTCGCCGGCCACCACGTACGGCTGGTAGCCGTAGCCGCGCATCAGCTCCAGCAGGTCGCTCTCGGGGATCCGGTCGAGCACCGTCGGGTTGGCGATCTTGTAGCCGTTGAGGTGCAGGATGGGCAGCACCGCACCGTCGCGGGCCGGGTTGAGGAAGACGTTGGACAGCCAACTGCCCGCCAGCGGTCCGGTCTCCGCCTCGCCGTCGCCGATCACGCAGGCCACCAGGAGGTCCGGATTGTCGAACGCGGCCCCGTACGCGTGGCTCAGCGCGTACCCCAGCTCGCCGCCCTCGTGGATCGAACCCGGCACCTCCGGGGCCACGTGGCTGGGGACGCCGCCGGGGAAGGAGAACTGGCGGAACAGCCGCTGCATGCCGGTCTCGTCCCGGGCGATGTGGTGGTACAGCTCGCTGTACGTGCCCTCCAGCCAGGTGTTGGCGACCAGGGCGGGGCCGCCGTGGCCCGGCCCGGTGACGAAGATGGCGGAGAGGTCCCGGTCGACGATGACCCGGTTAAGGTGCGCGTAGATCAGGTTGAGCCCGGGGCTGGTGCCCCAGTGCCCCAGCAGGCGGGGCTTGATGTGCTCGGGCTTGAGCGGCTCGCGGAGCAGCGGGTTGTCGAGCAGGTAGATCTGCCCGACGGTCAGGTAGTTCGCCGCCCGCCAGTAGGCGTCAAGCCGCCGCAGCTGCTCTTCGGTCAGGGGGCCTTGCAGGTCGAGAGCGGTGTCCATGCTGCATTAGCCTCTCGCGACTCGGGGTCATCTGCCACCCGGACGGTCGATTTTCACCCGGGCACCCTCAGCCTCGCCCCCGGGCGGTGGGTGGATCAGGGCCATTGGTCCCGGGACAGGCGGCTGTCATGCCCCCTCCGCGGGGGCCACGTCGAGTCCACGGACGACGATCAGCGGGGCCGGCGAGTGGTAGAGCAGGGACTGGCTCACCGCGCCCAGCATGCCGCGCAGCGGCTCGTCGCCCCGGGCGGCGACCACGACGACCTGGGCGGAGCGGGAGTGTTCGATCAGGACCGCGTCGGGATCGCCGCGGATGGTGTGGCACTCGACCGCCACCGTGGGGTACCGGGCGGCGTACCGGGCCACCGCCGCCTCGAGCAGTTCGTCGCCGCCGTCGTGCTGGCCCGGCTCGACGACCCGGATGGCGAGCAGCCGGGCGCCGCGACTCCGCGCGCAGTCGAAGGCGTAGCCGAGGGTGGCCGGGGAGCTGTCCGAGCCGTCGAAGCCGACCAGCACCGGCCCCTGCGGTGGCGGCTCGGTCCGGGCGACCAGCACCGGGCAACCGGCCCGGGCGGCGACCTGCACGGCCAGCACGTCGGTGGGTACGCACCCCACGCAGTCGGCGATCCCGCCGTCGCCCAGGGCGACCAGTGACGCGGAGTCGGAGGCCCGGACCAGCGCCTCGAGCGGGGAGCCCTCGACGATCTCGCCGCTGACCGGCACCGCCGGCGCGACCTCGGCGACCACCTGCCCGGCCCGCTCCAGCAGCTCCTCCGCCACGTCCCGGGGACCGCTGACGGAGAACGTGTCCAGGGCCGCCGCCCAGTTGAAGGCGTGCAGCAGGTGCACGGCCCGGTCGTGCGCGGCCGCCTCCGTGGCGGCGGTCCGGACCACCTGGAGACCCTGGTCCGACCGGCCGACGCCGACCACCACCGCGCCGTGGGTGGGTGTGGCCATCCCGCCTCACCTCCCGACGGTGCCCCTCCTCACCCACGGTAATCGGACGGGTGGCCCGGCCGGAGCGGGTCGGCGGAACTGGGCCGGGCCTCGGCGCGGACCGCCGCGCCGGCTGCGGTCTCCCGCCGCGCCGGCCGTACCGGTGGGCGGCGGTCAGCGCGGGCCGGGCACGGCGGGGTGGACCCGCACCACCACGGCGGTGGCGTTGTCGTCGCCGCCCTCGTCGAGGGTGGCGCTGAGCAGGGCGGTGGTGGTGCGCGCCGGGTCGCGCCGGGCGGCCAGCAGGTCGCGCAGCCGGTGGTAGCCGAGCTGGTCGCTGACCCCGTCGGTGCAGAGCAGCCAGGTGTCGCCGGTACGCAGCGGCACGGCGAGCACGTCCGGCTCCGGCTTGTCGGGGTGGCCGACGTAGCGCAGCAGCTGGTAGCGGGCCCGGGCGGCCTCCGGGCTGGTGGCCGGCCACCAGCCGTGCACCACCCCCAGCCAGGCCATGGTGTGGTCCACCGTGATCAGCTCGAGCAGCCCGTCACGCAGCCGGTACGCCCGCGAGTCGCCGAGCTGGACGAGCCAGCCCTGACCGCCGTCGGGCTCGACGACCAGGGCGGTGAGCGTGCAGCCGGTCAGTCCGCTCAGGGCGGCGCCGGCCTGGCGTACCCGGAGCTGGGTCTGTGCCGTCGCGGCGCGCAGCTGCGCCGCCCCGACGCCCGGCCAGTCGGCGCGGACGCGGTCGACCAGGGTGGTGATCGCGGTCCGGCCGGCGACCCGGCTGCCCTCGCCGTCGCCCATCCCGTCGGCGACCGCGACCAGCGGCAGCTCGGGGTCGAGGTGCAGCACGTCGAAGTTCTCCGGGTAGCGGTTGCCGATGACGCTGCCGCCGGCGACTTCCAGGGTGAGCCGCCCGGCGCTCAGCCGATGCGCGGCTTCGACGGGTCGGTCCAGGTCACGGCGGCGGAACACCAGCGGACGGTAACACCGGTCAGCGGCCGGGTCGGCGCGTCGACCCGCGTGTCGGGTCAACTGAGGTTGACGAAACGGCCTCGTCAACCTATATTGACAGTATGAGTGAGACGACGATCGCGGCCGCCGGCGGCACCGACCCCCGCGACGGCCTGCGCGCGGTGCGCGCCCTGCGCCAGCTGCTCGACCGGCTCGAGATGGTCCAGGTCGACAACGCCCGCTGCCAGGGCTGGTCGTGGCAGCAGATCGCCGAGGCCCTGGAGGTCAGCCGGCACACCGTCCGCGGCCGGCACGCCGGCCGACCCGCGGTCCCCGGCACCTGGGAGGAACGATGATCGAACGATTCACCGACCGCGCCCGCGCGGCGGTCCGACGGGCGGGGCAGGACGCTCGCGCCGCCGGCCGGGGACCCGCCGGCACCGCACACCTGCTGCTCGCGCTCCTCGCCGACCGGGACCCCGTCCTGGAGCTGCTGGAGGCGGCCGGCATCCGGCCCGACGAGCTGCGGGCCGCCGCGGCCCGGTACACCGTCCGGGGCGCCGCCGGCCTCACCGAGGCGGACGCGGCGGCGCTGCGCACCATCGGCATCGACCTCGCCGCCGTGCTCGCCCGGGTCGAGGAGTCCTTCGGGCCCGGCGCGCTGGGTGCGGCCCCACCCGCCCGGCGCGGCGGACCGGAGCTCTCGCCCGCCGCGAAACGGGCGCTCACCCTCGCCCGGCGCGAGGCCGCCCGGCTCGGCCACCGGCGGATCGACACCGGGCATCTCCTGCTCGGCCTGCTCCGCGAGGGCTCCGGCCCGGCCGCGCGGGCCCTCACCGAGGCCGGCGCGGACCTCGCCGGGCTGCGCGGGCAGGTGGCGGCGACCCGCCGGCCGGCGGCCTGAGCCCCTGCCCGGTCGCCGCGGTCGACAAACCTGTTTGCAATCCATGCGACGTCGGGGCCCGTCGGGTCGCCCCGGCACCGCGGTTGCTGCACACTTGCGCCGTGAACGGTGAGGAGAAACGCCCGGTGACCGCCGACAACCCCGCGCCGCGCTCGGCCGTGGTCGTCAACCCCACCAAGGTGACCGATCTGGACGAGTTCCGCCGGATCGTGGACGGCGCCCTCGACGCCGCCGGCTGGCCCGCCCCGACCTGGTACGAGACCACCGCCGAGGACCCCGGCCGGGGCCAGACGGAAGAGGCGGTCCGGGCCGGCGCCGAGGTGGTCTTCGCCTGCGGCGGGGACGGCACCGTGATGGCCTGCGTGACCGCGCTGGCCGGCACCGAGGTGGCGCTCGCCGTACTGCCCCAGGGCACCGGCAACCTGCTCGCCGCCAACCTCGGCCTCTCCAACGAGCTGGCCGCCGGGCTCGAGATCGCCGTCGAGCGCGGGATGCGGCGGCTGGACGTGGGCGCGGTCGACGACCGGTGCTTCGCCGTCATGGCCGGCATGGGCTTCGACGCCCAGATGCTCGACTCCACCTCCGAGACCACGAAACGGCGGTTCGGCTGGCCGGCGTACCTGGTGGGGGCGGCCAAACACCTGCGGGACCGGCCGATGCGGGTGTCCATCCGGATCGACGACGGGCCACCGCTGCGCCGCCGGGCCCGTTCGGTCCTGATCGCCAACGTCGGCCGCCTCCAGGGCGGCGTACGCCTGCTCACCGACGCCGAGCCCGACGACGGCTGGCTCGACGTGGCGGTGCTGACCCCCCGGCGGCTGCGGCACTGGGCGGCGATGGGCTGGGCGGTGCTGCGGCGGCGCGGCAGCGTGCCCCGGATGGAGGTGTTCCGGGGCCGGCGGGTGGCGATCACCAGCAACCGGGCCCAGCCCCGCCAGCTCGACGGCGACCTGATCGAGCCGGGCCGGTCGCTGACCGCCGAGATCCGGCCGGAGTCGCTCTGGCTCTGCGTACCGCGGCCCGAGCAGCATCCCGACCTGTCCGTGGACGCCGACGCCGCGGCCGAGCGGGGCGAGCGGCTGGTCGAGGAGGCCCGCCGTGAGTAGCACCAAGCTGGTCCCCGAGACCCGGCTGATGGCCCGGGAGGAGCTCTCCGCCGACGACGCCTGGCACACCCTGCGCCGGCACGGCGGCTGGTGCCTGCTCCGGGACGCCTTCATCCGGTTCCGCTACGGCGACGGGTTCAGCCACGCCCGCGCGTTCGCGTTCCAGCTCTGCCTGGCCGTGGTGCCCTTCCTCATCGCGCTCACCGGCCTGATCAGCGACCTCGGCGCGGACGAGGGCGGCAAGGTGGTCGCCGACACCGTGCTGGCGATCACCCCCGGCCAGAGCGAGTCGGTGGTCCAGGAGCTGCTGGCCGACGGCGACCGCACCGAGCGGGCCGGCGAGCTGGCGCTGACCCTCGGCCTGCTCACCGGCCTGGTGGCGCTGACCACCACCATGGCCCAGATCGAGCGGGGCGCGAACCGGATCTACGGCGTCGAGCGGGACCGGCCGGCCCTGGCCAAGTACGTGCGCGCCGCCGTGCTCGCGCTGCTCGCCGGCGTGCCCGCGCTGACCGGCTTCCTGATCCTGGTCGGTGGCGGGGCGGTCGGGGAGTCGGTGCAGCGGCACTACGAGTGGGGCCAGGTCGCCAACGCCGCCTGGGACGTGATCCGGTGGCCGCTCAGCCTCGGCCTGACCGTGCTGGCCGTGGCCCTGCTGTTCCGGCACGCGCCCCGGCGGCGGCAGCCCGGCCTGTCCTGGCTCTTCTTCGGCGCCGGGATCGCCACCGCGCTCTGGTGGCTGGCCAGCCTGCTGCTCGCCGCGTACGTGAAGACCAGCGGGGGCTTCGGGCAGACGTACGGCGCGCTGACCGGGATGATGGCGCTGCTGCTCTGGGCCAACCTGACCGGCATGGCGCTCTTCGGCGGGCTGGCCTTCGCCGCCCAGCTGGAGGCCATGCGGATCGGCGTGCAGGAGCCCGCCCAGCCCGACCTCTGGGAGCCGGAGGCCGAGCGGGCGGAGGCCCTCGACACGGGCGGCATGTCCGCGCTCTGACGACCCGCCCCGCGGCGGCGTGTACGGGACGGCCGGATCGGGTACTGCGCGCCTCGCAGGACCACGAGGGAGGTGCGGTGTGACCGCGGTCAAGGAGGCCATCCGCCGGCCGCTCGGCCATTTCGCCGAGCGCAGCGTCGCGGGGCTGGTCGCCGTCGCCGGCGCGGGGGTCGGGTTCGGCGTGCTGCTCATGCTGGTCCGGTTCCACTGGCAGCCGCTCTACCACGCCGATCACGAGGCGGCCGAGTGGTTCAACAACCTGGTGGCGCCACACCATCCCCTGGTCACCGTCCTGCAGGCGGTGACCGACCTGGGCGGGCGGCCGGTGCTGATCTGGCTGGTCACCATCGCCGTGGTCAGCCTGCTCATCCGCCGGCAGTCCCGGCTGGCGGTCTACCTGATCATCACCGGGGTCGGCGGGCTCATCCTCGACCCGTCGCTCAAGGCGCTGGTGGGGCGGTTGCGTCCGGTGGTCGACGTGCCGATCACCCACGCGCCCGGCAACAGCTTCCCGAGCGGGCACGCGCTCGGCTCGTTCGTCGCGTACGGGGCGCTGCTGCTGGTCTTCCTGCCGGCCATGGCGCCCCGCTGGCGCAAGCCGGCCATCGCGGGCGTCGGCGTGCTGGTGGCGCTGATCGGGCTGACCCGGATCGCGCTGGGCGTGCACTTCGTCTCCGACGTGCTCGCCGGCTGGCTGCTCGGCGCCCTGTGGCTCGGCATCACCGCGTACGCCTTCCGGCTCTGGCGGCGGGAACGCGGCCGGCCGGTGCCGCCGGTCACCGAAGGGCTGGAGCCGGAGGCGGGGCGGGAGATCGCGCCCGCGCCGGCCGAGGAGCACGTGCTGGAGCATCCCCGCTCGGCCGTCGCCGAGCTGGTGGTCGGCTGGGTGCTCGTCTTCGGCGCCCTCTACGCCTTCGGCATGTACGTCAGCTACCACGCCAAGGGCACCGTCTTCGACACCCTCGACACCGAGGTCCCGCAGTGGTTCGCCGCCCGGCGCAGCCCCGGCCTCGACGACCTGAGCTGGTGGTGGAGCAAGTTCGGCGACACCCACGCGATCCTGCTGGTGTCGCTGGTGTTCTGCCCCCTGGTGCTGGCGGTCTGGCGGCGCTGGCGGCCGGTGCTCTTCGTGGCGCTGGCCATGTTCGGCGAGCTGAGCCTCTTCCTCGCCACGGCCCGGGTGGTCGAGCGGCCCCGCCCGCCGGTGGAGAACCTGGACGGGCAGATGCCGACCTCGTCGTTCCCCTCGGGGCACATCGCGGCCAGCATCTGCCTGTGGAGCGCGATCGCGATCATCGTGTTCGTGCGTACCGACCGGTGGTGGCGGTGGCTCTTCGTGGCGCTGGCGGTGCTCATGCCGGTCGGCGTGGCCACCTCCCGGATGTACCGGGGCATGCACCACCCGACCGACTTCATGGGCGCGATCGTGCTCGCCGCCCTCTGGCTCTCGCTGCTCTACTGGGTGGTCCGGCCCAACGCCGACGTCGAGGCGGGCAACCAGCCGGCGATCGAGTCCGAGCAGGTGCACGAGCTGGACGACGAGCTGGCCAAGGCCGGCCGCGAGGACTGACCGGGCGCCGATGCTGCGGGTGATGACCTGGAACGTCCGCACCGGCGGGCGGGACCCGGACGGGACCGACCGGTGGGACCGGATCCTGGCGGTGGTCACCGCGCAGCGCCCCGACGTGCTGGCCCTGCAGGAGTTGCGCGGTCTCGACCGCGGTGGCCGGTTGACCGAGCTGGCCGGCCGGGTGGGCATGGTGCCGCACCTGGCCCGGTCCTGTTTCGGCCAGCCCGTCGCGGTGCTGGTCCGCGCGCCGCTGCCGGTGCTCCGCTCGGGCCGGGTCCGCCGCCCGTTCCACCACGCCACCGCCCGGGTCGAGCTGGCCACCCGGGAGGGGCCGCTGACCGTGCTCAGCACCCACCTGAACCCCTTCTCCCCGGGCCGGCGCCGGTTGGAGGCGGACTGGCTGGCGTCCGCCGTCAGATCCAGCGGCGGGCCGCTGGCGCTGCTCGTCGGCGACCTGAACACCCTGGAGCCGGGCGTCGACCACACCGCCCGCCTGGCCGGGCTGTCGACCCTCTACCGGCGGCGTCACCTGCGCCGCGACGGCCGTACCGTGGACACCCGGGCGGTGGCCCGGTTGCGCGACGCCGGCCTGGTCGACCTCTGGCCCCACCTGGGCGGCGGCGAGCCCGCGGGGCTGACCGTGCCGACCCGCCACGGCGGCGCGGAGTTCGCCGGCATGCGCCTGGACTACCTGCTGGCCAGCCCGGCGCTGGCCGCCCTGGCCCGGGCGGTCCGGGTGGTGCGGGGCGGCGACGCCGACACCGCCTCCGACCACTACCCGGTCGTCGCCGACCTGGCGCTGACGCCCGGCTGACCGGTCCGGCTAGGCCAGGTCCGCGACGACGATGAGTACGAAGATCAGGATGACCAACTCGCTGACCACCCAGGAGTGCGCGTTGGCCCGGTCCCGCAGCTTCGGCAGCGCGGCCGCGCCCCGGTCGCCGAGCAGCACCAGCGTCAGCAGGGGCAGGGCCAGCAGCAGCATGGCCAGCGCCAGGAAGGGCAGCAGGTGCCACCACGGCCGGTCGTGCCCGGCCAGGGTGCCCGCCACCGTGGCCATGATGACCTCGTCGGTGGGCATGGCCAGGAAGAGCAGCACGCCGAGACCGAAGGCGAAGGCGGGCCGGGGCGCCTCCAGCCGGACCATCCACCGGGGCGGCCGGCTGCGCCCGCGGCGGTGGTAGGTCAGCACCGCCAGCACCACCAGCAGGCCCAGCACCAGCCAGTCGATCAGGTGCCGGCTGCCGCGGCCGCCGGTCCCGCCGATGCCGTGCCGGAGCGCGCGGAACACCACGTACCAGACGGTCAGCGGGACCAGGATGCCCAGCGCCGTGCCGGCCAGGTAGGCCAGCGAGCTGCGCCGCGGCTGCCGGCTCGCGGCCAGGAAGATCGCGCTGATCAGCTGGGGCCCGGCGACCATCACGACCGCCAACGGCAGGACGGTCAGCAGGTCCACGCCCCCATTCTGTTGCCGGGGGGCGGGCCGTGCGGCCGGTTCAGAGCAGCAGATTCAGCAGCACGGTGAGCACCACCGAGGCGACGATCGAGAAGAGGATCATCAGCAGGCAGCCGAGACCGCCGCCGGCGGGCCGGATCTCGGTGTTACCGATACGCATGGACTCACCTTTCCAGGGCGGGTGCCAGCAGGTGCCGGATCGCGTCGGCGACCGGTCCCGGCGCGGTGGTGGCGACGTTGTGCGCGGCGCCGGGCACGGCCACCGCCCGGGCGTTCGGGACCAGCCGGGCCGCCTGTTCCCGCCAGCCCGGCGGGACGACCGGGTCCCGGGCGCCGGTGATGACCAGGGTGGGTGCGGCGACCCGGGCCAGGTCGGCCTCGACCCGGTTGCGCACCGAGTGGGACAGGGTGGCGAACACCCGCCAGGGCCGGGCGTCCCAGACGTCCCGGGCCAGGAGCGGCGCCTGGAGCCCGGCCTCGCGCGCGGTGTCCACCAGCCACCGGCCGATCTGCGCCCGCCGGCTGCGGGCCGCCGGGTCGCTGGTCGGCGCGGCCAGCACCAGCGCGCCGACCAGGTCGGGCCGGCGCGCGGCGAGCGCGGCGGCCACCTCCGCGCCGAACGAGTGTCCGAGCAGACAGACCGGCCCCAGCCGGTACGCGGTCAGCCAGGCGGCCAGGAAGGCGGCGTGCCGGGGCACGTCGTACGCCCCGGCGGGGCGCTCGGTCAGCCCGAAGCCGGGCAGGTCCGGCAGGTACACCGGGCCGGTGCCGGCCAGCTCGCGGGCGAGCGGGGTGAGGTAGCGGTGCGACACGGCGAGCCCGTGCACCAGCACCAGGGCCGGACCGCCGCCCGGGTCGCCGCCCCGGCGGGTGTGCGTACGCAGCCCGTCGACGAGCCGGAACTCGCTGGTCAGGCCGGCGGCCGGCTGGGGCGCGGCGAGGGCGAGGCGCAGCTCGGCGGCGCCGAAGCGGCCCGGTGACGTCGGCCGGGGGACGCGGCCCGGCGCCGCCCCGCGCCCGGGTCGCAGCGTCACAGCTCGCGCAGCCGGGGCAGCAGCTGCTCCTGGGCCCAGTCCAGGAACATCGGCTGGCTGTCCCCGCCCACCTGCAGGAGCGCCACGTGGGTGAAGCCGGCGTCGACGAACTTCTTGACCGCCTCGACGTGCCGGTCCACGTCCGGCCCGCAGGGGATGCCCTCGGCCACGTCGTCCTCCCGGACGAACTGGGTGGCCGCGGCGAACGCCTCCGGGTCGGGCAGGTCGGTGTTGACCTTCCAGCCCAGGCCGAACCAGCGGAACTGCTCGTGCGCGATCTTGCGGCATTCGGCCTCGTCGGGGCCGTAGCAGATGGCCACCTGGCCGTACCGGGGCCGCCCGGCGCCGCCGGCCTCCTCGTACATCTCCACCAGGTGGGGCAGCGGGTCGGTGGCGATCAGCGCGTCGGCGTACTCGGCGGCCAGGGTGGCCGACTGCCGGCCGGAGGCGGCCACGGCCATCGGCACCGGCCGCTCCGGCCGGTCCCAGAGGTACGCGTCGGGCACCTCGTAGTGGTTGCCGGAGAAGGTCAGTGTCTCCCCGTTGAGTAGCGGCCGGATGATCTGGAGCGCCTCCTCGAACATCTCGTGCCGCTGCTGCACGTGCGGCCAGCCGCCGACCACGTGCTCGTTGAGGTTCTCCCCGGCGCCGAGGCCGAGGGTGAACCGCCCGTCGGAGAGCACCCCGATCGTGCTGGCCTTCTGCGCCACCACCGCCGGGTGGTAGCGGCGCAGCGGGCAGGTCACGAAGGACAGCAGCTCGGCCCGGCTGGTGGCGTGGGCGACCGCGCCGAGCACCGACCAGGCGTACGGGGAGTGGCCCTGGCTGTCCAGCCAGGGGCTGTAGTGGTCGGACGTGACGAGGTGGTCGAAGCCGGCTGCCTCGGCGCGGACGGCGTAGTCGACCAGCTGCTTCGGGCCGGACTGTTCGCACATGAGCGTGTAGCCGACGTGGACCATGGCTCGACTCCTTCCGGGCGGATCGTCACCGGATACCCCGCCGCGCGGCGGTCAACCCTGGTGTCCGCTTCGGCCACGTCGATCGGGCCGGCGGCGGGGCGCAACCCCCGGGCGGGCCGTCCGGGGCCACCGACCCGGACGGCCGGTGCCGGCGAACGGCGGTCGATGGTGGCCCGAGATCGGAGCGGGAGCGCGTTGTGTGCCCCTGACGCAGTGGCGATGATGATTGCATGCGGAGATGGTGGCGGCGGCCACGCGTATGGTTCGTCGTTGTCGTCGTGGCCGCGCTCACCGGCTATTCCGGGTGGACCAGGTTCCTGCGTGGCGAGGGCCGGGCGAAGGCCGACCAGTGGTCCAGCACGATCGGCTTCTACCTGGCCTCCCTGCTCGCGCTCGTGTCGTTGCTGGTGTGGCTCTGGCGCAAGGAGTCCACGGCGGCCGGCAGCGGGGTGACCGGCGCGGTCGACGCGGCCGTCGCGGCGCTGGCCCGGGCGCAGCAGGAGCAGTGGAGCGCGGAGGAGGCGGCCCGCAAGGTGAGCGATCCGTGGCCGCTGCCGGTGCGCTGGGCGGTCACCGCCCGGAGTCGGGCCGTCATGGTGAGCTGGCCGTCCATCCACGGCGCGCCCGGCACGGGGGCGGTGCCGCTGGACGGCACCTTTCCCGACGTCGCCGAGGTGTTCCTGCGCGACGGCTCGCCCCGCCGGCTCGCGGTGATCGGCGAACCGGGCACCGGCAAGAGCACTCTCGTGCTGCGGCTCACCCTCGACCTGCTGGCCCGGCGGGCGCCGGCCGACCCGGTGCCGGTGCTCCTGTCGATCTCCGGCTGGCATCCGGCGGCGGACGGGCTCGACGAGTGGATCGCCGATCGGCTGGCCACCGACAACCGCACCCTGGCCCGGCTGGTGCCCGGACCGGACGGCACGCACCGCACCCTCGCCCAGGAGCTGGTGGCGACCGGCCGGGTCCTGCCCATCCTGGACGGCTTCGACGAGATGGCCAGCGAGCACCGGTCGTCGGCGATCGCGGCGATCAACGACGTGCTGGGGCCCCGCCGGCAGCTGGTGCTGACCAGCCGCAGCACCGAGTACGAGGAGGCGGCCGGCTTCGGCCTGCTGGCCAAGACGCCCGTGGTGGAGATCCTGCCGCTGCCGGTCGGCGACGTGATCGCCTACCTGGTGGACGGCACCGAGCGGCCGGCGCGGTGGCGCGAGGTGACCGGCGCGCTGGAGCGCGGCGAGGGGGTGCTCGCCGAGACGCTCTCCACCCCGCTGATGGCCCAGCTGGCCAGGGTCGCGTACCAGCAGGCCGGCACCGACCCGAACGAGCTGCTGGCGGCCGACCGGTCGACCGACCGGACCGCGCTCGAGCAGCACCTGTTCGCCCGGTTCGTACCGGTGGTCTACGGCACCTCGGTCGGCGACCGGCCCCGGCGCAGCCCTGCCGAGGCGCAGGCGGCGCTCGCCTGGCTGGGCAGGCTGGCGCGCCGGATGGAGGGCCGCAAGACGCTGGACCTGGCCTGGTGGGAGCTGGGGCCGTGGCCGGTGCGCCCGTTCGTCGGCCTGCTCTGCGGGGCGGCGTTCGGGCTGGTCGCCCTGGCCGCCCTCGGGGCGGTCGGTGGCGCGGTCGGTGGTGGGGTGGCGGCCGCCTTCCTCGGCTTCCTGACCTCGCTGCCGACCCGGCCGCAGCGGCTCGACCTGGCCCAGGTCCGGGCCCGTACGCTGCTGATTCCCGGCAGTGCCGCGCTGCTCGTCGGTGCCACCCTGGGCGCGAGCGTCACCATCCGCTCCGGCGCCGGCTACGGCTTGGTGGCCGGGCTGGTCGGCGCGGTCGCCGGCTTCGCGTTCTTCCTCACCGGGCGGCTGGAGGTCTACGTCGACGTGGGCCGCAGCGTCAGTCCCCGCCGGCTGCTGCACGAGGACCGTGCGCTGGCGGTGGCCACCGGGGTGGGCTGGGGGATCTTCTGGGGGGTGGCCTTCATCCTCTGGGACATCACCACCCCGGCGGCGCTGGTCGCGCTGGTGGTGGCGGTGACGGTCGCGGTCGCGTTCTCCTGGTCGGAGTGGGGCCCGTTCTGTTTCGTCCGGCTCTACCTGGCCTGCACCGGACAGACGCCGCTGCGGATCCTCGCCTTCCTCGACGAGGCGCACGACCGGGGGGTGCTGCGCCAGGCGGGCGGCGTCTACCAGTTCCGCCACTCCACGTTGCAGAGCCACCTGGCCGCGGCGGCGGGCGTTCCCACCGCCGCGGTCCGGCAGGGCGTGGCCGGCGGCGACCCGGTGACCGACCCGGTCGGCGGCTGAGACCGGACGCCCGGCTCCCTTGACGCCCGCGACGGCGCTGCCTACAGTCCGGCTTAACCGGTTCAGACCGGAGTGGCGCGACATCCTGTGGTGGGGATGACCGCACCGGTGGCGGTCCGTGGCGACATGGGCCGCCACCGGCAACCACCCCGTACCGGCGGTCAACTTAACCGGTTGCCTTCCGCGTTCCATCGCCCTACGCTGATGCCTGCGTCCGCCGGGAGTCGGCGGCGGCTGTCGGGCTCAGCCGTCGCGTCCAGTCAGCACATCGCACCCCCACCTGGGCACCGGGGGAGATCTCCTGAGGACAACCATGAAGAAGTTGCTCTCCGTCGCGGGCGTCGCCCTGCTGACGGTCCTCGCCGCCGTGTTCGCCTTCGGGCAGCCGGCGCACGCCGCCGCCGGCTTCTCGGTCGCCAACGGCCGGCTCTACGACGCCAACGGCACCGAGTTCGTGATGCGCGGGGTCAGCCACGCGCACACCTGGTACCCGCAGCAGACCAGTTCGTTCGCCAACATCAAGGCGCTCGGCGCGAACAGCGTCCGGGTGGTGCTGTCCAGTGGTGACCGCTGGACCAAGAACAGCGCCTCCGACGTGGCCAACGTCATCTCGCTCTGCAAGGCCAACAAGCTGATCTGCGTGCTGGAGGTGCACGACACCACCGGTTACGGCGAGCAGAGCGGCGCGATCACCCTGGACCGGGCGGTCGACTACTGGTTGAGCATCGCCAGCGTGCTCCAGGGCCAGGAGAAGTACGTCATCGTCAACATCGGCAACGAGCCCTACGGCAACCAGGGCTACGCCACCTGGGCCACCGACACCGGCAACGCGATCAAGCGGCTGCGCAGCGGCGGGCTGACCCACACGATCATGGTGGACGCCCCGAACTGGGGTCAGGACTGGTCGTTCACCATGCGGGACAACGCCGGCACGGTCTTCGCCGCCGACCCGCAGAAGAACACCGTCTTCTCGATCCACATGTACGGCGTCTTCGACACCGCCGCGGAGATCACCGACTACCTGGGCCGGTTCCGCACCGCGGGGCTGCCCATCGTGGTCGGCGAGTTCGGCTTCAACCACTCCGACGGCAATCCCGACGAGGACACCATCATGGCCTACAGCCAGGCCAACGGGATCGGCTACCTGGGCTGGTCGTGGAGCGGCAACGGCGGCGGCGTCGAGTACCTCGACATGGTTACCAACTTCGACCCGAACCAGCTGACCAGCTGGGGCCAGCGGATCTTCAACGGCGCCAACGGGATCAAGGCCACCGCGAAGGAGGCCTCCGTCTACGCCGGCACCACCCCGCCCACGACGACTCCGCCGACCACCGCCCCGCCGACGACGGCCCCGCCCACCACGGCCCCGCCCACCACGGCCCCGCCGACCACCCCGCCGCCGGGCGGCTGCACGGCCAGCTACACGATCGTCAACTCCTGGCAGGGCGGCTTCCAGGGCGAGGTCAAGGTGACCGCCGGGGCGGCCGCCATCACCGGCTGGTCGGCGCGGTGGACGTTCGCCAACGGGCAGACCGTCACGCAGTCGTGGAACGCCACGATCAGCGGCAGCGGTGCCACGTACACCGCCCGCAACGTGGACTACAACGGCCGGCTCGGCGCCGGCGCCAGCACCAGCTTCGGATTCATCGGCAGCTGGAACGGTAGCAACGCGATCCCGGCGGTGACCTGCACCGCGAGCTGAAACCGGAGCGGTGGCGAGTCCGCCCACCGCGAGGTGAAACCGGAGCGGTGGCCGGGTCCGCGCGGACCCGGCCACCGCCGTCTGGGTACGTCTCGACCGGCCGGCCCGGTGGGCGGACCGGCGGTCCCGGCGTCAGCCGGCCGCGCAGGAGACGGTCGGCCAGGTCCAGTTGCCGTTGTGCTGGATGGTGACCCCGAAGGTGTTGCCGCTGCCGTTCGGCTTGGCGACCATCGTCTGGGCGTTGGGCCAGCTGGCGCTGACGTTCCAGACGTTGATGATCTTCGCCGGATACGGCACGTTCATGGTGACCGTCCAGGCGTTGGTGCCGGAGACCGAGACGTTGAGGTTGTAGCGGTCGCTCCACTGCTGGCCGGCGGAGAGCGTGGCGGTGCAACTGCTACCGCCACCACCACCGCCACCGGTGTCGCCGCCGTCGGGTGCCACGGCGCGGCCGGTCTGCGGCGAGATCATGCCGGCACAGAGGCCCTTGCTGGCCAGCACCTGGGCGATGCGCGGGATGGCCGCCAGGGTGTTGGCGGGCCACTCGTGCATCAGGATGATCTGGCCGTTGGTGAGCCGGGAGTTGGCCTGCACGATCGCGTCGACGCTCGCGCCGTTCCAGTCCTGCGAGTCGACGTCCCAGATGATCTGGGTCAGGCCGTACCTGGACAGCACCGATTGCAGGGTCGAGTTGGTCTCCCCGTACGGCGGGCGGAACAGCTTCGGCGTGCCGCCGCCGGCGTTGGCGATCGCCTGCTGGGTCCGGGAGACCTCGGAGTCGATCTGCGCCTGGCTCTGCTGGACCAGGTGCGGGTGGGTGTAGCTGTGGTTGCCGACCCACATGCCGGCGGTGACCTGTGCCCGGACCTGGGACGGGTAGGCGGCGGCGTACTGCCCCTCGTTGAACATGGTGGCCCGCAGCCCGTTCTGCCGCAGGGCGTTGAGCAGCGCCGGGGTGTGGTCGTTGGACGGCCCGTCGTCGAAGGTGAGCCCGACGTATCCGTTGCAGGCGGCGGCCCGGGCCGGGGTTGCGGTGGCGGTGAGCGTCGCGACGACGCCGGTCGCCACGACCAGTGCCGCGACGGCGAGGCCGGCGACCAGGGATCGTTTCGGCGGATGTGGTGAGGTTCGCATACGGGGTGGGTCCTCCTTCGGGGCGCTCCTCGCGAGGGCAGGCGGGGAGGGGGACGGCGGCGATGACCCGGCGGAGTGGTCGGTGGCGTGGTGGTCGACCGGCAAGCCAGGCCGCACGGCGACTCACATCGACATTCATCGAGGTATGTCGCCGGCGACAGTATTGGCGCGACTTGCTCCCGGTGTCAACAATTTCCGGAAGTCCTGGAGCCGTCGTGGCCCTCGTTTCTCCTGTCAACCGCCGTCAGGCTGGGACGATGAGGGTCCACGGTCTGGGCTGCCGGCCCCGAAAGTTCCAGGCCCCTATCGGGAGTGGCGCCCGGGTAGGTGACGGACCCGCGGCACCACCCGGTGTGCGCCTGGCACGCCGCCCTGGAACCCACCCGGGGCGAGCGGACAGGTAGTGCGTGTGGAGAACAATGTGCGGGCCCGGGTACGGGCCGGGGACCCCGAGGCGTTCCGGGAGCTGTTCGACGACCACGCCCGTTCGGTCTACAACCACGGCTTCCGGCTGACCGGAGACTGGTCGGTCGCGGAGGACGTGGTGTCGCTGACCTTCCTGGAGGCCTGGCGGCTGCGCGACCGGGTCGACGCCGACACCGAGGCCGGATCGCTGCGCCCGTGGCTGCTCGGCATCGCCACCAACGTCGCCCGCAACGTGCGCCGGGCGGGCCGACGGCACGCCGGGGCGCTGGCCCGGCTGCCTCGGTCGGAGGTGGTGCCGGACTTCGCCGAGGAGGTGGTCGGTCGCCTCGGCGACCGTGCGCAGCTCGCCCGGGTGCGTACCGCCCTCGCCGCGCTGCGCCAGCCGGAGCGCGAGGTGCTGGCGCTGTGCGTCTGGTCCGGGCTGGACTACGCGGAGGCGGCGGCCGCGCTCGGCGTGCCAGTGGGGACGGTGCGCTCGCGGCTGTCCCGGGCGCGGACCAAGCTGCACAAGCTCGTCACCGCCGGGAAGGTCGGGTCGGCCGGGGAGAACCGGGAACCGGCCCGCACCCGTGGACAGGTACCAGTCGACCGCACGATCGCGGTCCGGTTCGCTCAGGAGAAGGCCCGATGACCGCTGACCCGAGAGACGTACGTGCCGACCTGGCCGGTCTGCTGCCGGCGCCGGCGGAGCGGGACCTGCCGAGCGACCGCCACCGGTTGATCCAGGAGTTCGTGATGACCCAGATCCACTCCGCCCAGTCCCCGGCCGAGCGGGCCCCGCGCCGTGTGTCCCGGCGGCTGATCCTGGCCTCGGCGCTGACCGCGGCCGCCGCCGCGACCGCCGCCGTGGTGACGGTCGGCGCCGGCGGTCCCGGGGATGCCGGCGTCCGATCGACGCCGGCCCAGGCCGATCCCGCCGGCCGACAGATCCTGCTCGCCGCCGCCACCACCGCGGAACGGACGCCCGCCGCGTCCGGCGCCTACTGGTACCTCCGGACCGAGTCCACCGACTGGCGGTCGGAGAGCTGGACCCGGCGCGACGGCCGCACCTGGGTACGCGGAGCCAAGACCGGTGGCGACGTGAAGGAGCTGCCACTGCCCATGTCGTTCCGGCTGGGCGGGCCCGAGGTGACCTTCGACCAGTTGCAGAAGCTGCCGACCGAGCCGGCCGCGCTGAAGGAGTGGATCGCCGATTCGGTGCGCGACAGCGACGTCCGCACGAGCGCCGGGAAGCCCGGAGCCGTCATGCGGGAGCAGATGGTCTTCGACGGCCTGCTCTCGCTGGTCGCCCAGCTGCCCGCGCCGCCCACGGTGCGCGCCGCGGCCTTCCGGGCCATCGCGGCGTATCCCGAGGTGGAGAGCACCGGAGCGACCGAGGACGGGCACGGCCTACTGATCCGCCTGGGTGGAGAGCCGGCTCGACTGGTCGTCGACCCGGCCACCGCCCGCATCCGGCAGACGAACTTCTTCGTCACGGCGGACGGCGCCCGGGTGTCTGCCCCGGGGGACCGGACGTTCACCCTCACCGCGGAGTGGACCGACCAGAAGCCCGCCTGAGGAAGCAGCCCCGCCGCCGCAGTCCGGGCCCGCCACGGGCCGCCGCCCAGAGTCCGGCGGACCGCCGTCGTCCTCACTCGACCGCGGTGACCTCCAGCAGCAGCGCCTGCTCGGGGTGCAGGGCGGGCAGCTGCAGTCCGACCCGACCCAGCACCACCCCGCTCAGCGTCACCCCGCCGTCGGCCACCCAGCCGGGCTCGGTGAGTTGCAGCATCGCTGGCTCCGGCGCCCCGGGCGCCGGCTGGACCCGGTAGCGTCGCGCCGGGTCCAGCCCGGGCAGCCGGACCGCGCCCGGCACCTGGGCCACCGAGGTGGTCAGCCGGGACACCGCGTACACGGCGTGCGAGCGGTCGTGGGCGACCACGCCGTGCGCCTGCACGGCCGGGTCCGGGTGGTCGACCCGGACCACCCGGCCGGCGTGCAGCAGCGGGCGGAGCCGTTTGTGCAGCGCCACCCAGGCGGTCAGCTCGATCCGCTCGGCGGCGCTGACCCGGCTGATGTCCCACTCGATGCCGTGGTGGCCGAAGAGCGCGGTGACCGCCCGGAAGCCGAGGTCGTGCACCCGCTGGGTGGTGTGCGAGCGCTCCGGCCCGATGTGGGTGCCGATCAGCTCCGGCGCCAGCAGCAGCCCGGTCCAGCGCTGGATCGACAGCCGTTCCAGGGCGTCGTTGCAGTCGCTGGCCCAGACCCGCTCGGTGCGGCGCAGGATCTCCAGGTCCACCCGCGCCCCGCCGGACGAGCAACTCTCGATCTCCACGCTCGGGTGCCGGGCCCGCAGCTCGTCCAGCAGCCGGTAGACGGCCACCGTCTGCGCGTGCACCCCGGGCCGGCCGCCGTGCCCGGCCTCGGTGAGGTCCCGGTTGTGGTCCCACTTGAGGTACGCGATCCCGTCGTGCTCCGACAGCACCGCGTCCAGCCGGCCGAGCAGGTGGGCGTACGCGTCCGGGTTGGCCAGGTCCAGCACCTGCTGGTGCCGCCACTCCGGGGGCAGCCGGCCGGGCGCCTGGAGCACCCAGTCCGGGTGGGCCCGGAACAGGTCGGAGTCGGGGTTGACCATCTCCGGCTCGACCCAGAGTCCGAACTGCATGCCGTGCTTGCGGACATGGTCGATGAGCGGTTGCAGCCCGTCCGGCCAGACCTCGTCGTCGACCCACCAGTCGCCGAGCCCGGTCTGGTCGTGCCGGCGGCCCCGGAACCAGCCGTCGTCGAGCACGAACCGTTCCACACCCACCTCGGCGGCCCGGTCCGCGAGCCCTTTGAGCCGGTCCAGGTCGTGGTCGAAGTAGACCGCCTCCCAGACGTTCAACGTCACCGGCCGGGGGCTGCGCGGGTGCTGCGGGCGGCCCCGCAGGTGGGTGTGCAGCACGTCGCTGAGCCCGTCCAGCCCCACGGTGGAGTGCACCGCGTAGAGCAGGGGAGTGGCGTACTCCTCGCCGGGGCCGAGCACGATCTCGCTCGGGGCGAGCAGCTCACCGCCGCCCAGGGTCGCCTCGCCGGTCGGGCGGCGCTCGGCGACGGTGACGTGGTCGCCGCTCCACGCGGTGTGCACCGCCCAGACCTCGCCGTGCCCGAAGCCGAAGCCCGGTGTCCCGGCGACCAGCAGCAGCGTGGCGTCGTGCCCGGTCCGGCCGTGCCGGCCCTCGCGCACCCAGGCGCCCATCGGCCAGGGGTGCCGCTGCGGCGCGCGTTCCCGGCACCAGCGGCCGGTCAGGTCGAGCAGTTCGGTGGCGACCGCCGGCACCGGCAGCACCGGGGTCAGCTCCCGCACCTCGTAGCCGCCGTCGCCGTCGTTGCGCAGCCGGTGCCGCAGGGTCAGCAACCCCGCCGGGTCCAGGGTGATCTCGACGGTCAGGGTCAACCCCGCGCCCGGGTCCGATGCCCGCACGGTCACCCGCGCGGCACCGGCCCCGCCGTGGTCCCGCTCGGCATCGGGTACGCGCACCGCCTCCCCGCCCGCGGCCACGCGGCTCGGGTCGGGCCGGTGCGCGGGGTCCCCGGGCGGGGCCGTCTCGTCGCGGACGTCGAGGTCGACCAGGCGGAAGGCGGTGGACCAGTCCCGGCCGGCGCGGTGGCCGGCGAGTCCGGGCCGGCCGCTCCACCCGGCGCTCGCCTCCGGCAGCAGCGACAGCACGGTGGGCGCGTCGAAGCTGCTCGGCACCACCGGCGGCACGGTGGCGGCGACGAGCGCGGCCAGGTCGTCGCCGGACAGCGGACCGAGGTCGGCGCCCCAGTGCACGACCCGGGGCAGGCCCGGGCCTCGGGCGTCGAGCACCAGGCTGGTCCGGGCGCGGCGCAGGTGGACGATGCTCATCCCTTGGAGGCTCCCAGCGTCAGGCCCCGGACGAACTGCTTCTGCAGCAGGAAGAAGATCACCAGGGTGGGGATGGCGACCAGCACCGAGCCGGCCGAGACCAGGTTGTTGTCGGTGAAGAACTCACCGCGCAGGTTGTTCAGCGAGCTGGTCACCGGGAACTTGTCGCCGGTACGCATCAGCACGGTGGCCCAGAAGAACTCGTTGTAGATCCAGGTCACCTCCAGCGTGGCGAGCGCGGCCAGGGCCGGCCGGCACAGCGGCATGGTGACCTGCCAGTACTGCCGCCAGACGCTCGCCCCGTCGACCATCGCCGCCTCGTACAGCTCGTGCGGCAGCGCCTTCATGTAGTTGCTGAGCACGAAGACGCAGAAGCCGCACTGGAACGCCACGTTGACCAGGATCAGTCCCCAGTAGCTGTCGTAGAGCAGCTCCGAGTCGCTCATCCAGGCCGGCAGCGGGATCTCGGTGAACATCCGGAACAGCGGGATCAGCAGGGCCTGCTGCGGCAGCAGGTTCGCCGCGGTGAAGAGGCCGAGCAGCACGATGTTGAGTTTCCAGCTGAACCGGGCGATCACGAACGCCACGCAGGAGGCGAGGAAGAGCGTCAGCAGCACCGCCGGGACGGTGATGTAGACCGAGTTGAGGAAGTGCTTGCCGAACTCGGCGGTCCGCCAGGCGGTCAGGTAGTTGTCGAAGGTCCAGCCGCCGAGCGAGACGTACCCGTTGCTGGCCGTGTACTCGTAGGACCGCAGCGAGGTCAGCACCGCCCAGAGGATCGGGAAGAGCCAGCCGACGGCCACCGTACCCAGGAAGAGGTGCAGGACCACCCGGGCGGGCCGCAGCGGCCGGCGGCGGCCGGTCGGGGTCTCCGGTGCGTCACGGGTCAGGGTCACGGTGCTCATCGCCGGTCCTCCCGCATCACGGTGAACAGGTAGAGGGTGATGAAGACCAGGGAGACGACCAGCATGATCGTCGCCAGGGCCGACCCGAAGCCGATCCGGCTGGCCTCGCCCACCACGTTCTGGGTGACCAGCGCGGAGAGCAGTTCCAGCCCGTTGCGGCCCTTGTTGACCACCCAGACCAGGTCGAACGCGCGCAGCGACTCGATCACCGTCACCACCAGCACGATGATGTTGATCGGGCGCATCACCGGGAAGACCACCCGGAAGAAGGTGCTGGCCTCCGAGGAGCCGTCCACCGCGGCGGCCTCGCGCAGCGACGGGTCGACGCCCTTGAGGCCGGCCAGGTAGAGCAGCATGATGTAGCCGACGTGTCGCCAGCCGGCGGCGACGAGCACCGCCCAGATGTTGACGTGCGGGTCGCCGTACCAGTCGGTCTGGCCGCCCAGCACCGCGTTGAGCAGGCCCTGGTCGCGGCTGTAGATGAGCTGCCAGACGAAGCCGATCAGCGCGAGCGAGAGCACCACCGGCAGGTAGAGCGCGGTCTGGTAGAACCGGCTGCCGCGCAGCTCCTTGTCGAGCAGCACGGCGAGGAACATGCCGAACGGGGTGGCCACCACGAAGAGCGCGGCCAGCCAGAGCAGGTTGTTCTGCACGGCCGGCACGAACGGCGGGTAGATGTTCACCACGTCGTCGTAGTTGCGCAGGCCGACCCAGTCGATCTCGCCGAGCGAGCCGATGCCGTCCCAGTCGGTGCCGGAGAGCAGCACGGTCGCCGCCGCGGGCAGCCAGACCAGGCCGACCACGAGCAGCAGGGGTACCAGCACCATCAGCGTGATCACCACGCGGTCGGTGCGGGACAGGAGCCGTAGCCGGCGGCCGCGACCACGCGTGGTGGTGGTCGCGGCCGGCGGCGGCACGGCGCGATCCGCTTGGATCAGGGGCAGGTCGGACATGGTGGTGTCCTCCCCCTTCCGCCGTCAGCTGGTGAAGATCGACTTCTTCTGGTTCTCGATGCTGGTGAGCAGCCCGCTGATGTCCTTCGGGTCCTTGATGAACTGCTGGATGGCCGGGATCATCACGGTCGAGGCGAAGTCCGGCCGGGTGTCCCGGTCGAGGAACTGGGCGATCTCGGTGGCCGAGCCGACCAGTTCGGCGGCCTTCTTCTGCAGCGCCGTGTAGCCGCTGGTGTCCGCGCTGGTGTTGGCGACCAGGGTGCTCGGGTCGTTCTTCACCGTGATGTTCGCGGCGTCCTTCGAGCCCAGGTATTCCAGCAACTTCTTGGCGTTGGCCTCGGACTTCGGCTTGCGGGCCATCATGTAGCCGTCGATCGGCGCGTCGAGGGCCTTGGCCCCGATCGTCGAGTCGACCTCGGGGAAGGTGAAGAAGTCCAGGTCGTCCTGCTCGTCGTTGTTGAACTGCTGGCCGACGAAGAGCCCGAGCAGGTACATGCCGCTCTTCTTCTGCTGCAGCGACTGGGCGGCCTCCTGCCAGGTCCGGCCCAGGGCGTCCGGCTGGTGCAGGGGGAGCAGCCCGGCCCAGGTGTCGAAGACCTTCTTGACCTTGTCGGAGGTCCACGCCTCCTTGCCGGCCATCAGGTCGATGTGGAACTGGTAGCCGTTGATCCGCAGGTTGAGGATGTCGAAGGTGCCCATCGCCGGCCAGCCGTCCTTGTCGCCGAAGGCGATCGGGATCAGGCCGTCCTTCTTCATCTGGGTGCCGAGGGTGTTCAGGTCGTCCAGCGTCTTCGGCACCTGGTAGCCGTGCTGCTGCCAGACCGACTTGCGGTAGAAGACCGCCCACGGGTAGTACGACGCGGGCACGAAGTACTGCTTGCCGTCGTCGCCGGTCGACGCCTTCTTGAACGCGTCGGAGTAGCCGGAGAGCTTGCTCCACACGTCGCTGACGTCACCGGCCAGGCCCTTGCCGGCGAAGAACCGCATCCGGTAGCCGGCGAACCAGGTGAACACGTCGTCCGGCTTGCCCTGCAGGTAGTTGTTGATGTTCTCCTGGAACGTGTTGTGGTCGACGGTGTTGATGTTGACCGTGACGCCGGACGACGTCTTGAAGCCGTCCATCACCTTGGCGGTGACGTCCTTCGGCTTGGGGTCCGACTGGTTCGAGCCGACCGAGACGACCTTCGAGTCGGCGCCGGAGTCGGAGTCGGAGTCGCCGCAGCCGGCGAGCAGGCCCGTGCCGAGCAGCGCGCCCGCGCCGGCCGCGCCGGCGAGCAGCGAGCGGCGGTTCAGGCCGGCGACGGACGGGGGTACGAGCCGGGCGAGGTACTCGGCTTCGGTACGAGGACGGGACATTGTGCCTCCTGCGTGGAAGAGGTGCGCTGCGCCCAAGGGCCGTGATGGGTGGCGGGGATCGGTGTTCGCGTCGGCAGCGGTAGATCCACCGTGAATCCACATGTCCGAACACAAACAGCCGGTGGCGCTTGAAGCTACCCTTTGGTTCCGCACTGTCAAGAGGCCGGATGGACAGCCATATCCCCGTGGTAATACGGCGCGGGATTGGTAAACGTTGGAATTCCTGTCGATGTTGGAAAGTGTTGACTCACGTGTCGTTCGGGGGCACCCTCTGCTGTCATGCGGAACTGGCAGGGCGAGCGCATCTGGTACGGCGCGGACTACAACCCGGAGCAGTGGCCCGAGCAGACCTGGGCCGAGGACGTCGACCTGATGCGCCGCGCCGGGGTCAACCTGGTCTCGGTCGGGATCTTCTCCTGGGCCCTGCTCGAGCCGGCGCCCGGCCGCTACGAGTTCGGCTGGCTCGACCGGGCGATCGACCTGCTGCACGACGCCGGGATCGGCGTCGACCTGGCCACCGCCACCGCCAGCCCGCCGCCCTGGCTGGCCCACCGGCACCCGGAGACGCTGCCCCGCCGGGCCGACGGCACCGTCCTCTGGCCGGGCGGTCGGCAGGCGTACTGCCCCAGCTCGCCGGTGTTCCGCGAGCGCTCACTGGCCCTGGTGGAGGCCGTCGCCGGCCGGTACGCCCACCATCCGGCGGTGCTGATGTGGCACGTCTCCAACGAGCTGGGCTGCCACAACGTGCACTGCTACTGCGACGTCAGCGCGGCGGCGTTCCGCCGCTGGCTGCGCGAGCGCTACGGCGACCTGGACGCGCTCAATGCCGCCTGGGGGACCGCGTTCTGGAGCCAGCGCTACCACGACTGGGCCGAGATCAACCCGCCGCGCGCCGCGCCGACCTTCGCCAACCCCACCCAGCAGCTGGACTTCCTGCGCTTCTCCTCCGACGAGCAGCGCGCCCAGCTGCGCGCCGAACGGGAGCTGCTGACCCGGCTCGCCCCGCAGCCGGTCACCACGAACTTCATGATCGGCACCGGGATCAAGTACCTGGACTACCACTCCTGGGCGTCCGACGTGGACCTGGTCGCCAACGACCACTACCTCACCGCCGCCGACCCGCAGCCCCAGATCAACCTGGCGCTCGCCGCCGACCACACCCGCGGCGTCGCCGGCGGCGCGCCCTGGCTGCTCATGGAACACTCCACCAGCGCGGTCAACTGGCAGCCCCGCAACGTCGCCAAGACGCCCGGTCAGCTGCGCCGCAACAGCCTGGCGCACGTGGCCCGCGGCGCCGACGGGGTGCTCTTCTTCCAGTGGCGGGCCTCCCGCGCCGGGGCGGAGAAGTTCCACTCCGCGCTGGTGCCGCACGCCGGCCCGGAGACCAAGGTGTTCCGGGAGGTCTGCCGGCTCGGCGCCGACCTCGCGGCCCTCGCCGAGGTACGCGGCAGCCGGGTCGACGCCGAGGTGGCCATCCTCTTCGACTACGAGGCGTGGTGGGGCGCCGAACTCGACTCCCACCCGAGCGTCGACGTCACGTACACCGACCGGCTCTCGGCCCTGCACGGCGCGCTCTGGCGGGCCGGGGTGACCGCCGACGTGGTACACCCGTCCGCCGACCTGTCCGGCTACCGGCTGGTCCTGGCGCCCACCCTCTACCTGGTGCGCGACGCCGACACCGACGCGCTGCGCCGGTACGTCGAGGCGGGCGGCACCGCCCTGGTCAGCTACTTCAGCGGCATCGTCGACGAGCACGACCACATCCGGCTCGGCGGCTACCCCGGCGCGTTCCGCGACCTGCTCGGGGTGCGTACCGAGGAGTTCTTCCCGCTGCGCGCGGGCGAGTCGGTGCGCCTCGACGACGGCTCCACCGCCGACGTGTGGACCGAGTGGCTGCACGCCGAGGGCGCGGAGGTGCTCGCCTCGTACGCCGACGGGCCGCTGCCCGGGGTGCCGGCGCTGACCCGCCGTCCGGTCGGCGCCGGGGCCGCCTGGTACCTGGCCACCCGGCTCGACGACGCGGCCACCGACCGGCTGGTCGCCCGACTGCTCGCCGAGGCCGGCGTGCGCCCGGCGGCGGCCGTGCCCCCCGGGGTGGAGGTGGTGCGCCGTCGCTCGGCCGACCGGAGCTGGCTGTTCGTCATCAACCACACCGACGACGCGGCCCGGCTGCCGGTGACCGGCGCCGAACTGCTGGCCGGTGGCTGGTGCGACGGTGAACTGGTCGTACCGGCGGGGGAGGTGGCCGTGGTCCGCGAGACGTCCGGCGCCGCCGGTGACCGGGCACAGCCGACCGGGCCGGACGCCGGCACCCCGGCGGCGGCCCGGACGACCGAGGCGGCCTGACCATCCGTGCCGCCGGAAGGAGGGTCCATGCTCGCCCAGCAACGGCAGAGCGCCATCCTGGAGCTGATCCGCCAGCGCGGTGGCGTCCGGGTCAGCCACCTGGTGAGCCGCTTCGGGGTGTCGGACATGACGATCCGGCGGGACCTGGAGGTGCTCGCCGATCGCGGCCTGATCGACAAGGTCCACGGCGGGGCGACCCTGGCCGGGCCCGGCTCGGCCGACGAGCCGGGCTTCGCGGCCAAGTCGATCCGGCAGCAGGCCGAGAAGCGGGCCATCGCCGAGCGGGCGGCCGGCCTGGTCGAACCGGGCATGGCGATCGCGCTCTCGGCCGGCACCACCACGGCGACCCTGGCCGCCCGGCTCGCCGACGTCCGCGGCCTCACCGTGGTCACCAACTCGATCCCGGTGGCCGACGTGCTCTACCAGAACCCCCGCCCGGACCAGACCGTCGTGCTCACCGGCGGCATCCGTACGCCCTCGGACGCGCTGACCGGCCCGGTGGCCGAGGCGGCCATCGCCGCGCTCAACGTCGACCTGCTCTTCCTCGGCGTGCACGGGATGAGCCCGCGTACCGGCTTCACCACCCCGAACCTGCTGGAGGCGGCGGTCAACCGCCGGCTGATCGGCGCGGCCCGGCGGCTCGTGGTGCTCGCCGACCACACCAAGTGGGAGACCATCGGCATCGCCACCATCGGCCCGCTGGCGGAGGCGGACGTGCTGATCACCGACGCCGGGTTGCCGGCCGAGGCGCGCCGGCAGCTCGGTGAGCAGGTCGGTGAGCTGATCGTCGTCGACGTCGACTAGCCGGCGTCGCGGACGAAGAAGAGGAGGCACCTGAGGACCCGGCGGGCTTCCCCGGCGCACCGGTTCCGGCGACCCCGTGCCGACACGGCCCAGCGTCCCCGCTCACAGGCACTTCACAGCCGTCCCGATTAGGGTCGCCTCGGTGGCCCCGGTGCGCTCCACGGTGGAGTGCCGAACGGTGGAAGCGGGAGTGGCGATGGTCTTCAAGAAGATGCTGAGCGCGTTCGGCGTGGGCGGCCCGAGCGTGGACACGGTGCTGACCAACCCGAACACCCGGCCCGGCCTGACCCTCGACGGGCAGGTCAACCTCGTCGGCGGCGACGCACCGGCCAGCATCGAGCAGGTGACCGTCAGCCTGGTCACCCGGGTGGAGATCGAGGGCGGCGACAGCGAGTACGCCGGCATCATGGAGTTCCACCGGATGCCGGTCAGCGGGGCGTTCGAACTCGCCCCGAAGCAGCAGCTCGCCATCCCGTTCCAGCTCCCGGTGCCGTGGGAGACCCCGGTGACCGACGTGTACGGCCAGCGGCTGCACGGCATGACGATGGGGCTGCGGACCGAGCTGGCGGTGGCCCGCGCGGTGGACAAGACCGACCTGGACCACGTGGCGGTGCACCCGCTGCCGATCCACGAGCGGATCCTCGACGCGTTCCAGGCGCTGGGCTTCCGCTTCAAGCACGCCGACCTGGAGCGCGGCCGCATCCACGGGGTGCAGCAGACGCTGCCGTTCTACCAGGAGATCGAGTTCTTCGCGGCGCCGCAGTACGCCCAGACCGTCAGCGAGGTCGAGCTGACCTTCGTGACCAGCCAGCGGGGCGTCGAGGTGGTGCTGGAGTGCGACAAGCGGGGCGGCTTCCTCAGCGCCGGGCACGACGTCGTGGGCCGGTACGCCGTCGCGCACACCGACGCCGAGCGGACCGACTGGGTGCAGGTGGTGGACGGCTGGCTGCGGGAGACCACGGCCCGCTACGGCAGCCTGCGGGCGCCCGGCTACGGCGGGCACCACGGGCATGGTCGGCGGGGCCCGGGGATGGGCGGCATGGTGGCCGGCGCGGCGCTGGGCGTGGCCGGCGGCCTGGTCGCCGGCGAGCTGATCGAGGACGCCTTCGAGGGCGACTTCGGCGGCGACTTCGGTGACTTCGGCGGCGAGTGACGGCACACGACGGTGCCCCCGGGATGGCTCCCGGGGGCACCGTCGGGTCAAGCGTGGCTTCGGTCAGTGCCGGGCCTTCCGCTCGTCACCGCTGCGGAAGTTGCTGCCGGCCTTGGCCAGGCCCCGGCTACCCAGGTAGCCGATGGTCAGCAGCGTGATGAAGAACCAGGCCTGCGGGGCGCGGAAGATGTCCACCCCGACCGAGTTCTTACCGACCAGGAAGGACGCCACCAGCACCCCCGCGACGGCCGCGAGGTAGATCCAGAACTCGGTCGTCGCGAACGACGGCTTGGTCTCCGTGCCGGGCGCCTGCATCGCCTGCTCCCGCTGCCCGTCGTACATCGGCATCGGGCGGGTCGGCGTCTCCTGCATCGCGGTCCGGTTGGACATGTCCTGCGTCGGCCGGTTCATCGACCTGGTGGATGCAGCCTGCGTGCTCATCTGGTCCTCCTCAGGATTTGATGAGTCGTTCTCTGCACACCGCCCGCCCCGCTGCCGCGTGTCGGCCACGGCGCGGTTCACGCTCTGTGGCGGGGGCACCCACCGTCTACCCGACCCCGGGGGCGGGGTAACCCCGGCCGCCGGCCGAATCGCGGCCACCGCCCACCTGGCGACCCCCGGGCACCTGGCGACCCCCGGGCACCTGGCGACCGCCGGCCACCGCCCACCTGGCGGGCGCCGCCCACGGACCGGGACCGCCGAACCGGACAGCCGGGCACAGACCACCCGCCGCGCCCGGCGGCCGGTTTCAGCGGGCGGTCGTCGGGCACGCACGGTGGATCCCCGAGAGAGTTCTGCGAGGTGGTTGACGTGCGTGAGGACGACATCCGGCAGCAGGCCGCGCGGCGGGCCGAGGAGCGGATCGCCGGCGGTGTGTACGGCGAGGGCGCGCTCGACGAGCTCACGGTGCCGCAGACCGACGAGACCCGGGTGCTCCAGGAGAACGACTCGGACGACCCGGCGCACACTCCGGTGGATCCCACCATGCTCCGCGACGGTGGGCCGACCGGCGGTCAGGGCGCGGTGACCACCACCACCGGGACGGCCGGCCCGGCCAGCGTGCGCCGGGTGGCCCGCCAACCGGAACAGCACCGTGGCAAGGTGGCCCCGACCACCACCGGTGATGCCACCACCGGCGGCCTGAGCACCCCGGCCGGCGGCTCGACCAGCGACGCCTCGTCGGCCGGCGCCCAGGTCGGCAACTTCACCGACGAGGGCGCCAACCCCGGCTGAGCAGCCGGTACCGCGGCCGGCAGGGGGCGGAAGCCGTCCCCTGCCGGCCGCGTCGGCACTGCCGGCCCGGCCGCACGCCGACGGGCCGCGGTCGTGGACCCTGGGTCAGGTGGTGCGCAGGATGCCCAGGCGCTGGGTGGCGCGGGTGAGCGCCACGTAGAGGTCGCTGTGTCCGCGCGGCGACTCGGCCACGATCCGCTCCGGATCCACCACCAGCACCGTGTCGAACTCCAGGCCCTTGGCCTGCTCGGTGGTGAGCAGCACCACCCGGTTCGCCAGCTCCGGCTGCTCGCCGACGGCGACCTCGGGCAGCGCGGTGACCACCGCCGCGCCCAACTCCTCGATCCGGCCGGTCGGGACGATCACCCCGAGCCGCCCGTCGGTCAGCGCGGCCACCTCCCGCGCCGTCGCCTCGATCAGCTCCGCCGCCAGCCGGCCCGCCTCGACGGTACGGTCCCAGGGCGGCACGCCGGCGGCGCGTACCGAGCGGGGTGGGCGCAACGCCGGGTCGATCACGGTCAGCACGTCGGCGGCGACCGCCATGATCTCCGCCGGGGTGCGGTAGCTGACGGTCAGCTCCTCCAGCCGCCACCGGTCCGCCACGTACGGCCGCAGCGCCTCGGCCCAGGACGGCGTGCCGGAGAGCGCCCCGGTCTGCGCCACGTCCCCGACGATCGTCATCGACCGGCTCGGGCAGCGCCGCATCAGCAGCCGCCACGCCATCGGCGACATCTCCTGCGCCTCATCGATGATCACGTGCCCGAACGCCCAACTCCGGTCGGCGGCGGCCCGCTGCGCGGTGGTCAACCGCTCGGCGTCCTCCTGCCGCTCCGAGAGCCGGTCGGCGTCGATCAGGTCGGTCACGCCGAGGATCTCGCCGCCGTCCGCCTCGTCCTCCACGTCGATCGAGCGGGAGCCGCGCCAGATCTCCAGCACGCCCTCGGCGTACTCGCGCTCCAGGGCGCGCAGCCGCTCCCGGCGGGCCACCGCGGCGCGTTCGTCCTCGCCGAGCAGCTCGGCCGCCTCGTCCAGCAACGGCACGTCGGCCGGGGTCCACCCGCCGGGCGTCCGGTGCAGCAGCCCGCGTTCCGCCTCGGTGAGCATGGGCGCGGCGGCGGCGATCCGCTCCGGGTCGGCGTACAGGTCGGCGAGCAGGCGCTGCGGGGTGAGCACCGGCCAGAGCTCGTCCAGGGTGGCCTGGACCTCGGGCTCCTCGCGCAGCTCCCGGCGGATCTCGGCGACGTCGGCCTCGGCGAGCAGGTTCTCCCCGCCCAGCGGGTCGGCGCCGATCCGCTCGGCGACCTGGGCGGCGAGCGCGTGCACGACCTCCACATCGAACAGCGCGCGGGCCAGGTTGTGCGGACGCTGCGAACGCCGGGCCTGCTCCCGGGCCTGCCGGACCACCGCCGGGTCGAGGGTGAGGATCTCCCGCTGCGGCAGCTCGATCTCCAGCGGCTCGTCGGGCACCCGCTGCCGGTCCAGGACGGCGTTGGCCAGCACCTCGACCATCACGGCCCGCCCCTTGAGCGCGGCGGTCCGGGCCGGTTCGGTGCGCCGGGCGCTGACCCCGGGGAACAGGTCGGCCTGGGTCCGCAGCAGCACGCCGGTCTCGGCCAGGGCCGGCAGCACCTGGGAGATGTAGCGCAGGAAGGTGGCGTTCGGGCCGACCAGCAGCACGCCCCGGCTGGAGAGCTGCTCCCGGTGGGTGTAGAGCAGGTACGCGGCCCGGTGCAGCGCCACCGCGGTCTTGCCGGTGCCCGGGCCGCCCTGCACCACCAGCACTCCCGGCAGGTCGGCCCGGATGATCCGGTCCTGTTCGGCCTGGATGGTCTCCACGATGTCGCGCATCCGGCCGGTACGCCCCGCGTTCAGCGCCGCGAGCAGGGACGCCTCGCCGGTCAGCTCCTCGTGGGCGGTGGGGGAGGCGGCCGTGATGTCCAGCACCTCGTCGTTGAGGCCGGTGACCTTCCGCTCCCGGGTACGCAGGTGCCGGCGCCGGCGTACGCCCTGCGGGCTGGCGGCGGTGGCCAGGTAGAACGCCCGCGCGGCCGGGGCCCGCCAGTCCATCAGCAGGGGGTCGTAGTCGGCGGAGGTGTCGAAGATCCCGATCCGGCCGATGTAGCGGCGGGAACCGTCGTCGCCGTCGAGGCGGCCGAAGCAGAGCCCGCTCTCCACGGCGGAGTAGCGGTCGACCTGCTCGGCGTACATCCCGACGGCGGAGTCCCGCTGGGAGCGGGCCTGCTGCGTGCCGCCGGTGTTGCGCAGCTCCTCGGTGAGCCGCCGGGCGGCCTGCTCGCGCATACCGTCCAGCCGGCCGTAGAGCATCGAGACGTACTCCTGCTCGCGGCCGATCTCGTCGTCCTGGTCCAGCCCACCCGGTACGTCGGAGTGCGTTGACAAACCGGCTCCCCATTCGCTATAGTCCAGCAGAGGAATGGCCTTTCGGGTCATTCCTTTTTGTGTTTGAACTGCACAAGATACCGTGCGGCCCACCGCCGGACCAAGCCTGCCCGACCCGCCGACCCGCCGACCCGACGGCACACCGCCGCGCAGTCGGGGGCCCGGCCGGCTCGCGCCGACCGGGCCCCCGACGGGCCTCGCTCCGCTCAGACCTTGGCCGCCGCGTAGAGCCGCTCCGGCCGGACCAGGCCGGCGAGCACCCGGCCGTCGTCGGTGAGCAGCACGCTGAACAGCTTCCCGGTGAGCAGCCGCCCGCCGCCCCAGTCCCCGCTGACCTTCGGCAGGCCGCCGAGCACCTTGCCCAGCATGTCCGCCCCGGCCGCGCCGGCCGGCGCCGTGCCACCGGAGGCGTTGCCGGCCGCGTCGAGCTTCGCCACCAGCACCGTGGTCCAGCCGGTGCCGACGGTACGCACCTGCGGCGCGTCCCCGCGCCGGTCGCCGCCCGGCCCGGTCTTGCCGAGGTCGCCGTCCGGCCGGTGCAGGCCGGCCGGCCCGTGCCCGTCGCCCCGGTCCTCGGTGACGCGCACCCCCGGCGGCGGGTTGAACCGGAACTGGTCCGCGTCCGGGGTACGGAAGTCGACCTGGGTGAAGGCGACCTCGACGGCCGGCTCCTGCACGCCGTCGGCGAGCAGCTCGAAGCGCAGCGGCACGTGCTCCTTGGCGTCCAGCGCGATCCGCACCTGGTGCACCAGCGAGTCCTTGTCGCGCGGGGTGAGCACCAGTTCGTACACGCTGCGCCCGGCCACCGTCGACGAGCGACCGACGGTGACCGCGGTGCTCGGGTCGATGGCCGCCAGGGCGCGGTCCGCGGCGTCGGCCGGGGTGGCCGGCGCGGACGGCCGCTCCGCCCCGTCGGACGGCCGCTCCGCCCCGTCGGCCGGCAGCGTCCGGTGCGACGCGGTGTTGGTCCGGCTGCTCCAGGTCCACAGGTCGCGGCCGTCGCGCAGCACGTCACGTTCGCCGAGCGTGTCCAGCAGGGCCAGCCGCTGGCGCTGCGGGCCGGCGTACCAGACCCGCAGGGTGTGGGTGCCGGTGAGCAGGCTGGTCAGTTCGTTTCCGCCGGCCGCCCCGGCCAGCCCGGCCAGCGGCGGCAGGCCCAGGTCGGCGCGCTGGACCACCGTGCCGGAGAGCCCATCGAGGCGGGACGTGCGCAGGTCGTCCAGGAGCTGGGCGGCGGTCCGCGGCGGCAGGGCCGGGTCGGCCCCGGCGGCGAACGTGCCGACCAGGGCGCCGCCGCCGACCACGACGACCCCCGCGGTCACCGGGACCAGCCAGCGCAGCACGGCGCGGTTCTTCAGTACGGGCATGTTGTGCACCTCCTGACCGTAATGCTGCGCCCCGGTCGCTGTGAGGCCGCTGAGGAGAATCCCTAGGGGCGGTCACCGGGTGGCACCCTTGGACCGTGCGGTTGCTGGTGGTGGAGGACGAGGCGCGGCTCGCCGCCGCGCTGCGGCGCGGGCTGATGGCCGAGGGCTTCGCGGTGGACGTGGCGGCCACCGGCCCGGCCGGCCTGGACGCCGCCCGGCACGGCGACTACGACGCGATGATCCTCGACGTGATGCTGCCGGGCCTGTCCGGGTACGAGGTGGTGCGCCGGCTCCGGGCCGGCGAGCACTGGCTGCCGGTGCTCATGCTCTCGGCCAAGGACGGCGAGTACGACCAGGCCGACGGGCTCGACTGCGGCGCCGACGACTACCTCACCAAGCCCTTCTCGTACGTGGTGCTGCTGGCCCGGCTGCGGGCGCTGCTCCGCCGGGGCGCGCCCGAACGCCCGGCCGTGCTCACCGTGGGCGACCTGAGGCTGGACCCGGCCCGTCGGCGGGTGACCCGGGCCGACGCCGAGGTGGTCCTGACCGCCCGCGAGTACGCCCTGCTGGACTACCTGATGCGCCGGCCCGGCGAGGTGGTCTCCAAGACCGAACTGCTCGACCACGTCTGGGACGCCAGCCTGGAGACCGCCCCGAACGCCGTCGAGGTCTACGTCGGCTACCTGCGCCGCAAGATCGGCCGGGACCGCCTGGAAACGGTCCGCGGTGCCGGCTACCGCCTCGCCACATGAGCCGGCGGGACCGGGTTCGCCCGGATCGCCCCCGCCAGGGCCGCCCTCGGCTGAACCTCGGCCTGCGCGCCCGGCTGATGGCGATCGGCGTGCTCGGGCTCGTCGTCGGCCTTGCGCTCGGCGGCACGCTGCTGCTCGGCGCCCTCGGCTGGACGCTGCAACGCACCGTCGACGCCGAGGCGCTGCGGACCGCCGACGCGGTCGCCCTGCTGGCCGCCTCGGAGGCCCTGCCCGATCCGCTGCCGGTGGCCGGCGGCCAGCTCCGGGTGCAGGTGGTGGACCCGGCCGGCCGGGTCCGGGCGGCCTCGATCGACGCCGACCGGCTGGTGCCGATGCTCGACCCGGATCAGCTCCGCGCCGGGCAGCGCCAGCGGCTGGTGGTGGACGGCCGGCGGGTGGGCATGGCCGGTCCGGTGCGGGTGGTGACCGTGCCCGCCGGCACCCCGGCCGAACCGCTCACCGTGCTGGTCGCCAAGTCGCTCAGCGACGTCCGGCACAGCCTGCACGTGGTCCGGACCCTGCTGCTGGTGGGCTTCCCACTGCTGGTCGCCGGCATGGCCGTGGTCGCCTGGCGGGTGGTGGGGGCCACCCTGCGTCCGGTGGAGGCGCTGCGCCGGGGCGCCGCCGAGATCACCGACCGGGCCGGTCCGGGGCGGTTGCCCGTACCGGCCGCCCGCGACGAGATCCAGCGGCTGGCGGTCACCCTCAACGACATGCTGGACCGGTTGGCGGCGGCCCGGGCCCGGCAGCGGGCGTTCGTCGCGGACGCCGCGCACGAGCTGCGCAGCCCGTTGACGAACATGCGGACCGAGCTGGAGGTGGCGCGCCGGCTGGGCGCCGCCACGGACTGGCCGACGGTTGCCGACGACCTGCTCGCCGACACCGAACGCCTGGGCCGGCTCGTCGACGACCTGCTGTTGCTGGCCCGCCTCGACGAGCAGCCGGCCCGCCGGCCCGGCGCCGGCCCGGTCGAGCTGGGGGAGCTGCTGCGTACGGTGGCCGACCGGTACCCCTCCCCGCCGGTGCGGCTGCGCCCGCCGGCCGCGCCGCTCTGGACCGAGGGGGACCCGGGCGAGCTGCACCGGGTGATCACCAACCTGGTGGACAACGCGCTGCGGCACGCCCGCGGCGAGGTGCTGCTCACCGTGACCGGCCCGGAACCGGCGCGGCGCGGGGCAGGCCCGGTGCCGGCGCGGCGCGGGGCCAGCGCGGGGCCGGAGGGCGCGGTGCCGACACCGGGTGGGGCCGGCGTGGGGCCGGAGGGTCGGGTGCCGACGCCGCGCCCGGCCGGGCCGGGGGAGCGGGCGTACCACCTGGTGACGGTGACCGACGACGGGCCGGGCATCCCGGCGACGGACCGGGAGCGGGTCTTCGAGCGGTTCACCCGGCTGGACGACGCGCGGGCGCGGGACGACGGCGGTGCCGGGCTGGGCCTGGCCATCGTGCGGGAACTGGTCCGCCGGGCCGGCGGCAGCGTCGAACTCGCCGACGCCGGGCCCGGCGTCGGATCCGGGCTGCGGGTGACCGTACGGCTGCCCGCGCTCGACGTGCCCGAGGCGGACTGAGCGCTGGGCGCGGCCGGCGGTCAGCCGCGGCCGTGCCGGTGGGATCAGCCCCGGCGGGTGCAGACCGGGGCAGCCCGGGCGACGGTGTCGGTGGACCAGACCACGGCCACCGTGAAGCAGTAGTCGATGTTGCGGCTCAACCCGTAGGCGACGTAGCTGTCGGTGCCGGCCGGCAACTCCTGAAAGGTGCGCTGGGTGTCCCGGCTGCGCCCGCCGGCGATCACCACCGGCCCCTCCGCGCCGGCCGGGTACGTCCAGCTCAGCTGGATGCTGTCCCGGCGGTCGACGAGCCGGACCGCGCCCGGCGGGCTGCCCGGCGAGGCCGGCGCGGCGCCCGGCGTGCCGGTGCCGGTCGGAGCGGCGGCGGTGCCGCTCGGACCGGCCGCGGTGGTGCGGGCCGGCGCGGGGGTGTCGCGGGACCGGTCCACCCGGGACACTCCGGCGACCACCGCGATGACGCCGAGCAGCAGCGCCACGACCACGCCGACCACCACCAGCGGCAGCCAGGGCCGGCCGGGGCGCACGGGCTCCGGCTCGGGCTGGCGCGGCACGTGCACCGGCAGGTAGCGCGACGGCGACTCCGGCTCGGCGGCCCCGGGTACCCGGCGGACGCCCGGCACCTCGTCGGTGAGCCCGACCACGGTCGGCGGCAGGGCGCTTTCCCGCACCGGCCAGGTGTCCTCCGGCTGTTCGTCGGGGGGCCACTCGTCGTCGGCAGGCCCGCCGAACCCGTCCCCGTCCGGCCTCGCGAACGGGTCCTGGTGGGTTGGTCCGCCGAACCGGTCGTCGTCGGGCACGCCGTGGGCCGAGCTCGCGAACCGGTCCTCGTCGGAGGTGGCGAACGGGTCCTGGTGGGCCGGTCCACCGAACCGGTCGTCGTCGGGCCCGGCGAAGGGGTCCTGGTCGGCCGGCGCGCCGAAGCCGTCCTGGTCGTCCGGCGCGCCGAAGCGGTCGTCGTCGGCCTCGGGTGCGACCCGCGGGGTGGGCACGTGGCTGCCGCCGACCGGGTCGGCCGGCTCGGCGGTGCGGGCCGGCGGGCGGTAGACCGGCGGCTCGGGCGGGCCTTCGGCGGACGGGGGGACCCGGGCGGCCGGCACCACCGGTGCCGCCGCGGCCGGCTCGCAGACGTGGTCCGGATCGGCGGCCGTCCGGACCAGCGTCGACACCTGCGCGGCGAGCGGGTCGTCGGCGGCCAGGTGCGCCGTGGACAGCTCCTCGGCCAGCGCCAGGTGGTCGTGGGACTCGGCGTACCGGCCGCAGTCGCGTTCCATCGCGCCGAGCTTGGCCAGCATCTTGATGCCGCTGGGGTGGCCGTCGCCGTACACCTCGCGGTGCAGCTCCCAGGCGTCCTGGAGCCGGTCGCGGGCCAGCACGCACTGGCCCCGCGCGTACTCCACGGTGGCCAGGTCGGCGTGCGCGGCGAGGACCCGCTGCGACTCCGGGCCGTCGCGGGCGGTCAGCTCGATGATGACGTCGGAGTAGAGCCGGGCGGCCCGGGCGTCGCTGCCGACCCGGTGCAGCACGGCGGCCAGGGTGGCGGCGGCGGTGATGGCGCGCTCGTCGGAGCGGCCGTACAGCCGGGTGGCCGCCGCGTACGCGAAGGCGGCCCAGCCGCGCGCGGAGTGCGGCTCGCCGAGGGCGACGAGCACCCGGGCCTGGAGGCCGGCGGCGTCGGCCAGCTCGGGGGAGGCGTTGGCGGGACGCGGGTCGACGTCGGTCAGCGCGTCGGCGAGCAGCCGCTGGGCGCCGGCCAGGTCGCCTTCGGACACCAGGTGGTGCGCCTGGACCGTCAGTTCACCGAAGCCGGAGGACACGCCCCATCGTGCTCATTCGGCGACGGTAAGTACAACCCCCGGAGTGGATCAGTTTGGTCAGGATCCGGTCAGGTGGTCGGCGAGGGTCTCGCTGATCCGCCGGAGCTGGTCGACCTGGGCCGGGCTGAGCGCGTCGAACAGGTGCCGGCGTACCCCGGCGACGTGGCCGGGCGCGGCGGCCGCGAGGGTGGCGAAGCCGTCGTCGGTGAGGACGGCGAGCTGCCCGCGCCGGTCGGTGGGGCAGTCCTCCCGGCGGATCCAGCCGGCCGCCTCCAACCGGGACGCCGCGTGGGAGAGCCGGCTGCGCGAGGAACCGGTGGCGTCGGCGAGTTCGCTCATCCGCAGCCGCCGGTCGGGGGCCTCGGAGAGCCGGACCAGGATCTCGTAGTAGGCGTGCGGCATGCCCGCGTCGCGTTGCAGCTCGCGGTCGAGGGTGTCCATCAGCGCCCGGGAGGCGGCCAGGAAGGCCCGCCAGGTCCGCTGCTCGTCGGGGTCCAGCCACCGGGTCATGACGCCCATCATAGCCGCGATTGTTGAAGGCTCAACTATTTCGCGCTACCGTGGGGGACATGGGAATCCACCGCCTCAACCACGCCGTGCTCTACGTCCGTGACCTCGACCGCAGCGTCGCCTTCTACCGGGACGTGCTGGGCTTCCGTCCGGTGCCGATGACGCCGGACGGGTTCCGGGGCGCCGCCTTCCTCCAGGCGGCCGACTCCACCAACGACCACGACCTCGGGCTGTTCGAGATCGGCTCGGCCGCCGGGCCCTCGCCGGCCGGCCGGACCGCCGTGGGCCTCTACCACCTCGCCTGGGAGTTGGACACCCTGGACGAGCTGGCCGCCACCGCCGAGCGGCTGGCCGCCGCGAACGCGCTGGTCGGCACCTCCGACCACGGCACCACGAAGAGCCTCTACGGGCGCGACCCGGACGGCCTGGAGTTCGAGATCGTCTGGATCGTTCCGGCCGACCTGCTCGACGACGCCGCCCTCGCCGCCCGCAAGCGGATCGGCCGCCTCGACCTGGACCGGGAGCGGGCGCGTTACGGCGGGCAGACCCGCGGCGGGGTGGGCATCTCGATCCCGGCCTGACCACACCGCCGGTCCGCCCCGGCGGCCGGTGCGGTAGAACGGCAGCATGTCGACCGACGCCGTCCTGCGCGAACTGCTCGTCCGGCAGCTCGACCACTGGCTGCCGGGGGCGCTGCACCGCTCCCGGCGGGCCACCCTGGCCCTCGCGTACGCCGGGGGTGACGCCGGTGGCGCGGAGGCCGCGCTGCGGGTGGTGGCCGAGTTCGCCGACCGGCTGCGCGGCCGGCGACTGACCGTGCTCGTGCTGGCCGGCGGCGGCACCGAGCTGCCGGCCCGGCTCGGCGCCGCCGAGGCCGCCCTGCCGACGGACGTCGCCGTGCACGTGGTGCCCGGCGCACCGGACCGGCTGCCGGTGGCGCTCAAGGCGGCCGGCGCGGCCGGCGCCCCGCTGCTGGCCGTGATCGAGGGCGGGGACCCCGACCCGGGCGTGCTCACGGCCGTCGCCGGCGGCCGCCCGGCCGAGCTGCTGCTGGTCACCCCGGCCGGCCGGTCCCTGCGCGGGCCGTTGACCGACGCCGGCTTCCCGCTGGTGACCGAGGTGGAGCTGGTGCCCGACGACGACGTGCCGGCCCGGCTGTTCAGCTACGGCACCGGCTCCGACAAGGGGCTGGAAGTGCTCAAGGACGCGCTCTGGGCGGTCGACGAGTACGCCGGCGTGCGCTACCGCGACCCGGCCGACCCCGCCGGGCGGCTGCTCGCCATCACCCTCGACCCGGAACCCGGCCCGCTGCGCCGGGAGTTGCTGGCCGAGCTGACCCGCTCCGGCCCGCGTACCGTCACCGAGCTGCGTCGCTTCGCCGCCACCTCGACGGTCTACCGGGCCGCCGACGCCAACCGGGCGCTGGCCTCCCTGCTCGCCGCCGGCGCGGTGACCCGCGATCCGGAGCACGGCCGGCTCGGCGGCGACGTGGTGGTCAGCGCCGCGCCGGCCGGGGACGCTGGATCATCTGCCTGACCACTATGGACGCCCCGGTCGCGAGCACGCCGATGCTGAAGATCATCTGGCCGCAGACCACCACCCGGGCGACCTGTCCCTGGGCGTGCACGTCGCCGTAGCCGACGGTGGTCAGGGTGGTCAGGGCGAAGTAGAGCGCGTCGACGCGGGTCCGCAGGCCGACGAACTCGTCCGGCCGGGTGTTCGCCACCACGTAGTCGGCGAGCGCGAAGACCAGCAACCCGGCGATCAGCGTCACGGCGAGTCGGGTCAGCGCCCGACCCTCCGCCTCGCCGGTGGGCTGCTGTTCGGCGAGTTGGCGGCGGACCTGGCCGGTGACCAGGAACGCCACCACGATCACCAGGACCAGGGTGCCGGCCGAACGCAGCGCCAGCCGCAGCCCATTCGGGTCCGGCTGCACCGGGACGGCGAAGTAGGCGATCAGCAGCAGCGCGACGGCCAGCGCTGCCAGCCGCCGCTCCCGCCGGAAGGACTCGTGGGCCATGCGGCGATTGTCCGGTGTCCCGCTCCCGGCGGCGGCGGAACGGCAAGGCCGGCCGGCCTGCGCCGCATGCCGAGCGGGGTGCCGGTGAGCCACCGGCGCCCCGCTCGACCTCGGGACGTCATGCCCGGGACTTGTCCTGCTTCCAGGAGATCGGGCCCGGTAGGTCCACGCGGTGGGCACGGGTCCGGGAGTTCCAGGACCACTTGCCGATCTTGATGCTCCAGGACGAGAAGCCGTTCTCGGTGAAGTTGAGGATCAGCGGGCCGAACTTCTGTCGCTTGCGGAACACGATGCCCATGACCGGGCTCCTCTCAGTGTCTCCCTGCTTCTGCGCGTTCGAACATGCCCAAGCGTCGTTGTCGCCAAACCGGCCGGCTCCGCACTGGACGGTGGACAACGGCCACCCAACCCCCCTTGATCAGGTGGGTGTTGTGGGTCCATAAACGCTGGTCAGATCGGCATCCGGTGTTGCTGAACATCGGCCGGCCCCCGGGCCGGACGGGTGGCACGACCGGCTGCCCCGGCTCGGCTACGACGAGGTGGTGCACACCCGGTGACCGCCGGCGCCGGCACCGTGCCCCCGTCCGCCGGGCGCGGCGCCGGCCACCGGTCGGCTCAGCGGGGCTCCCAGGCGTCCGGGCGGGCGATCAGCCGGCGCACGTGCCCGGGCAGCTTCCCGCTGGCCATCTCGGCCAGGCTCACCTCGTCGACCACCTGCCGCACCGCCGCCCGGACGGCAACCCAGAGCCGGGGCAGGTTCTCCGCGGCGCCCTCGTAGCGGGTCTCCTCGGGGCGCAGCCCGCGTACCCCGGCGAGAGGGCCGTCGACGGCGCGCAGGATCTGCCCGATGGTGATCTCGCGCGGCGGCCGGGCCAGGGTGTAGCCGCCCTCGGCGCCGCGCTGCGCCCGCACGATGCCGGCCCGGCGCAGGTCCGCCAGGACCGCCTCGAGGAACTTGCGTGGCATGTCCTGCTCGGTCGCGATGGCCTGGGTGGAGAGCAGGGCGGGGTACGCGGTGGCCAGGCTCAGGGCCGCCCGGACCGCGTAGTCACCACGCGCGGAGATCTGCACCCTGCCATCATGCCCGCCCCGGCGCGGCGGGGGAGTCGGCGGGCGGGCGGGGCCGCACCACCCGGACCGGGATCGGCCGCTCCCGGCCCGCCCGGAACGCGCCCGGGCTCACCCCGACCTCGCGGGTGAAGAAGCGCCCGAAGTTGGTCGGCTCGGGAAAACCGAGCCGGCGGCCGATCCGGGCGATCGGCTCGTCGGTGGCGGCCAGCAGCCGGCTGGCCTGCAACGCCACCCGCTCGTCGATGACCTGCTTGGCGCTGCGCCCGGTCACCGCCAGGCAGGCCCGGGTCAGGGTACGCACCGAGCAGCCCAGCTGCGCCGCGTAGTCCTCCACCCGGCGGGTGTGCCGGTAACCGCGCTCCACCTCCCGGCACAGCCGCTCGAAGGTCTCCCGCTCCGGCCGGGGGGCCGGACGGTCCGCGGCGCCGGGCAGCAGGGTCAACCGCAGCAGCAGCACCGCGAGCTGGTGCCGCAGCAGCGCCGCCGCGGCCGGCACCCCGGCGTGCCGCTCGGCGTCCACCGCGAGCTGGGTCACCTCGCTGATCACCGCGTCCTCGTCCTCGCCGGCGAGCTGCCGGTAGGCGGGCACCGCGTCCGGGTCGACGTCCAGCCCGCGCAGCGTGCCGGCGCCCCAGCGCACCACGGTCGCGTCGAGGTGCCCGCCGACGCAGCGCAGTGCCTGGCCGGGGTGCGCGCGCAGCAGCGTGCCGGGCCGGCAGGGCAGCGCGCGGAAATCCAGCTCGGCGGTGCCGTGACCGCCGGTGACCAGGATCAGCAGCTCCGCGTCGAGCAGCACCGGCCGGGACCAGCCGGGCCCGGGGGCGAGGTCACGCAGCGCCACGATGTCGAGGTGGTCGTCGCGCCCGAACGGGGGCAGGTCGGTGCGGCTGGCCGAGGAGAGATGTCCGGTAGTGACCATCGACTCGACGGTAACCGCCCCCGGTGCATCCTGCACCCCGACGGTTTCCCCCGGTCAGGGCGGCTTGTCCGGCCGGACGCGGGACGGTTAGGTTACCGAGCGGTAGCGCCTGGGTCCGCGGAGACGTCCGCGACCCCCGCCGACTCGCGATGGGATGGGCATGACGGATCTGTTCTCGGTCGAAGGCAAGACGGTCCTGGTCACCGGTGGCTCACGAGGGATCGGGCTGATGATCGCCCGCGGCTTCGTCGCGGCCGGCGCGAAGGTCATCATCTCCTCGCGGAAGGCCGAGGTCTGCGAGGCGGTGGCCAAGGAACTGGCCGCGGCCGGGTCCTGCGAGGCGCTGCCGGCCGACCTGAGCCACGACGAGGGCGCGCTGGGGCTGGCCGCCGCCGTGCGGGAGCACACCGGCGACCGGCTCGACGTGCTGGTGAACAACGCCGGCGCCACCTGGGGCGCGCCGCTGGAGTCGTACCCGGAGAGCGCCTTCGACAAGCTCTGGGCGGTCAACGTCAAGGCCGTCTTCCGGCTCACCCAGGCGCTGCTGCCGGCGCTGCGCGGCGCGGCCGACCCCGACGACCCGGCCCGCGTGATCAACATCGGCTCGATCGACGGCATCCGCGTGCCGTGGATGGAGGTGTACGCCTACTCGGCGACGAAGGCAGCCGTGCACATGCTCACCCGCAGCCTCGCCCACCAGCTCGCCGGCGAGCGGATCACCGTCAACGCGATCGCGCCGGGGCCGTTCGAGAGCAAGATGATGGCGTTCGCGCTGGACGACCCCGCGTCCCGGGCCGCGATCGAGCAGCAGGTGCCGCTGGGCCGGATCGGCCGGCCGGAGGACATGGCGGGCACGGCGATCTACCTGGCCTCGCGCGCCGGCGCGTACCTGACCGGGGCGGTCATCCCGGTCGACGGCGGGATCACCACGCACGGCTGACCGGCGTACGGCGACGGCCCGGGGCCGCGCGGACTCGGCAGATCCGCGCGGCCCCGGGAGGTTGCCGTGTCAGCGACCGGCGAGCAGCCGGTTCACCGCGGTGTCGACGTCCAGGTGCTCGGCCTCCCGGCCGCGCGGCACGACGACGTAGGTCCGGCGCAGGAAGCGCACCAGCACGCTGCGCGGGACCTCGAAGAGGGCGTTGCCGTCCGGGGACGACAGCGCGAGCGCGACGAAGTCGCCGCGCGGGGTGGCCCACGGCCAGACCCGGACATCGCCGATGCCGGCCGGTTCGTCGAGCCCGGTGACCAGCAGTTCGCGGGCGAACGACCAGCTCACCGCCTCACCGCCGGCGGATTCGGCGTGGAACAGGACATGGACCGCATACGGGTCAGCAGGGTCGTAACGCAGACTGGCACGCACCGGCAATGCGGTGGCGTCAGGCGCGACGAGCCTTAGCGACGTCTCGACCTCTACGGTCGTCGGTCGGATGACACTCATTGACGTTCTCCCCCCGGCACCGCTGCGGAACGCGCGTGTCCCGCTTTTCCCATACTCAGGTGCTACTCCTGGCTACGCTCCGCCATACGCTGACTTCACCCAGTGGTGGGAAGGGTGTCGGAACGCCGCCGAGAACATGAAAATTCTTGTAGGATTTCCGCTTCGCCCAGTCCATGATCCCGCCCGGCAACGGGTGGTTCAGTCGTCGACTTACTCCGGTAACGTCCAGTCCTCAGCAGGGGTGACGGTCCCGCGCGACACTGGGGGTGGAAATGATCCTCGGCTCCACAGAGGAACCCTTCGTGACCATGGCCGACCCGCCGAAAGGAGCGGCCCGAACAGCCGAAAGGCGGGGGTACGAAGTGCCTGTCGAACCCGGTCAACGCGGCCTCGTCGTGGAACGGCGCCGCAGCGGCTGGCGGGCCCGCGCGCACCTGACCCTCGAACTGATCCGGGCCAACCCCACCGGCCGGATCGCCCTCAAGATATTCATCGCCGTCCTCGGCGCGATCATCGTGACCGTCGGCATCGCCCTCATCCCGCTGCCCGGGCCCGGCTGGCTGCTGGTCATCGCCGGTCTCGGCGTCTGGGCCGTCGAATTCCACTGGGCCCGCCGGCTGCTCGCCTTCACCCGCCGCAACGTCCAGGCCTGGACCCGTTGGGTGACCAGTCGATCACTGTCCGTACGCTTCCTGCTCGGCGCCGTCGGGCTGGTGTTCGTCTCCGCGGTGGTCTGGGCGTCGCTCAAGTACAGCCTCGGCATCGACCTGGTCGCCCGCGCCATGCACTACCTCGCGACGCACTGAGGCCCGGTTTTTGGTCCGCGTCGACGATCAGGTAGAGTCATCCGCGCTGAGGGCGATTAGCTCAGCGGGAGAGCGCTTCGTTCACACCGAAGAGGTCACTGGTTCGATCCCAGTATCGCCCACGCAGGTAGAGGCCCAGATCACATTGATGATCCGGGCCTCTCTCCATTCCTGAGTTACTAACTGAGTGACTACCGGTTCGCAGGCCCGAAGATCACATCCATGACTTGTGCCCCGCCGAGGAGAACCGGCCGAAGTTGGTGCCGGTAGACCTTCTCGGTCACGGTGGTCCCGGAATGGCCGCACAAGTCAGCGATCGCCTCCAACGGAACGCCGTTGTCGGAGAGCAGCGACACGAAGCTGTGCCGTAGGTCGCGTGGCGTCCAGCCTGACGGGTCGAGGTCCGCCAGGGCGACGACGCGGCGGAAGGCCCGGCGGACATTGGCCGCGTCGAGGGCAGTGCCGACAGCCGTTGTGAAGACCAGGCCGAGTGCTTGCCAGTCCTTTCCGGCCTCAACCTGATCGCGGTTCTGCTGTTCGCGGTGAAGCCGCAGCGCGGTGACGCATCGCTGGGGAAGGGCGAGCGTCCGTCGTGACTTCTTCGTCTTGGTGTCGCCGCCAGCCCGAACGGAGTGCCACACCTGCACCGAAGGCGGCAACGGCGGGTCGAGGTTGGGTCGACCGTCCAGGTCGACGTGATCCCAGCGCAGGGCACGCAGTTCCTCGGTGCGCGCTCCGGTGAGGAGCGACAGCACCACATAGGCGTGTAGCCGTGTGCTCTCGGCGGCGTTCAGCACCGCGTGAGCCTGGGCAAGAGTGAGTGACTTGGAGGGCCTGCCCTCCTGGCCGCGCGGGACGGTGCACAGCGCGACGACGTTGCGCTTCACCTTGTCCCGGGCCATGGCTCGCTTGACCGAGCGGTTGAGGCACCCGTGAAGTTCACCGAGGGTGCGGGTGCTGAGGGTGGTGGCCTTGTCGGCTAGCCACCGGTCGACGTCCTGGGCGCGAAGCTCGCGCAGCTTCCGAGCGCCGAGCGCCGGGATGATGTGGGTGCGGCACAGGATCTCGTACTTGGTCTTCGTTCCGGCGGATCGGTCGTTGAGTCCGTAGGTGAGCCAGTCGGTGACGGCTTCGGTGACGGTGTAGTGGTGCTCGGCGATGGCGAGCCCGTCTTCGTAGTCGCGGATCTTCTCCCGCAGTTTGGCGCGGGCTTCGGTCTTGGTCTTGCCGCTGCCTTTGCGCACGATGCGCTTGCCCGCCGGGGTGTAGCCGACGGTGACGGTGGCGATCCAGCGTTGCCGGGCTTCGTCCCAGTGCAGGCCGCCTTCTCCTCGGGCGCGGCGGGTGGTCATCGGGTGCCTCCTTTCATGGCTTCCAGTTCGAGCAGGTCGACGTAGGCGGTGATCGCGGCAGCGGGAACGAGGCGGGTACGGCCCTGTCGGACGGTGCGTAGCCGACCGGCGCGGATCTGTTCGTAGATCACGGTCCGGGACAGGCTGAGCAGTCGCATGGCCTCGGTGATCCGGTACAGCGCCTTGTCCGGCGCGACGGCGGGTGCGGTCAAACGGGGTGGTCCTTCCTGTGAGGGGTCGCGGGTGTTGACACGTACGTGTCAAGCGGGGTGGGTTGGTTGACACGTACGTGTCAGCCGTGGTGCTCGTGGAGGGCTTCGCGGGCGGCTTCGGCTCGTTCGCGGGCCATGGCGGCGGCGGTGTTGGCCAGGAGGGCGTCGCCGGTGGTGAGCCATCCGGTGCCGGTGTAGGCGAGGGTGTTGATGACCACCGTCGTCTCGGCGTCGTGCTCGTGGTCCTGGTCGTGCTCGACGGTGCGGCGCCACACCACTCGGGCATCGCGGAGGATGCGGAAGGTGACGGAGTACCGGCGGCTTTTGGTGAGGAAGTGGCCGCCGAAGCCGAGCATGTGCGCCCATCGGCGTAGGCGGGTCCAGCCGTGTGCGCCGCCGAGGGTCCAGGCGGCGTCGATGAGACGTTCGGGGTGGGTGCCGTCGGGGTTGGCGTACAGGTCGATGGTGTCGGCGTTGAGACGGCCGCAGGCGTGGCCGGTGGCCTCGGTGCTCTTGGTCGCGTATTTCGCGAGGTAGGCGGCGACCATGGCGTCGGTGATGTCGCCGTCCCCGGCGATGTGGACCGGGCGGATGTCGGCGTAGCGGCCTTTGCCTTCGTCGCCCCAGCCGATGGCCCACCCGGCCGGTTGGTGTGGGTGCGGGTCGGTGGTGAAGCGGGTGGAGGCGGCGGCGTGCTCGACGGCGGCGACGAGGTCGAGCAGGCCGAGCGGGGCGGGTGGGGCGACGATCGCGCCGGGGCAGTCGGGTTCGATGCCGTCGAGGCGGATGATGACGTGGTAGTGCACGACGCCGCGTCGTTGCATCTCGGCGACCTTGCCGTAGGAGAGGCGGAAGGAGGCCGCGGGGAGCCCGAACGCCCGAGCAGTCTTCGTGAGGTGCCGCCGGATGGCGATGGTGGTGCGCCGCCACAGCTCCCCGGCTTGGCCGTTGAAGACGACCTGGGCGTGGTGGTCGTAGCAGTCCAGACACAGCGGCGTCCCCAGGCACTTCTCGTCGGCGGCATGCAGCCGCTGGCAACGCAGGTCCACCCCATGCGGACAGAGGGCTTCCGTGCGGCGGGGGCGGCAGGGGATGGCCTGGCCGGTCTTGCTGGTGCGGCGGGTGTGCACCGCTCCGAACGAGGGGGCGGTCAGGGTGACGAACACGGCCGGGTGGCCGGCCACGGCGGCGGGAACGCCTTTACCGCCGATCAGGCCGGAGCGGATGAGCTGGAAGGCGTCGCGGCGGTAGACCTCGGCGCAGGAGGGGCAGACGGCGGCGCGGCGGTTGCCGCACGGCTTGTAGATCTGCCCGTCCGGCATGTCCTCAGTCGACGCCAACGACAGCAGTTCCCCGGTGGCGGGGTTGATGGTGGCGCACTCGCCGGTCAGCCGTACCGGGCGGGTGCAGGCGGCGGCCGGGCGCACGTGGTCGAGCCAGGCGAAGTAGTTCGGGTCCTGGGCGCGGAGCCTGCCCGTGTCGGCGGCGTCAACGGCCCGGCGGGTGAAGACGTGGGGGTGTGGTCCCGGGCGACCGAGGTCGCCCGGGAGAACAGGTGTTGCGGTTACCGTCACGCGGCACTCCGCGCGTCGGTGGCGGTGGGTAGCTCACCGAGGATGCGGGTGAGCAGACTGGCGTAGTAGCCGGGCAGCGGGAGACGGTGGTTCTCCCACAGGAACAGCAGACGCACCAGCAAGTACGTCTTGGGCAGAATCACGCCGTCCTTGGCCGCCTCGATACGCATGCGGCCGATGAGCTGGACGGGTTCCCACCCGCGCAGCAGACGACGCTGCCGGGCCGGGTGCATCACGGCGACGGTCATCATGCCGCCACCGCCTCAGACTCGGCACCGGTCAAGGCCATCTGCCAGCGCTCGACGGTGCGAGCGGTGTCCAGGGCCGAGCCGGAACCGGTCAGCAACCGGCGCAGGCACCGGGCGGTGCCCTGAGCGTGGGACAGCCGGACGCGGTCCGGGGTCAGCCGGTCCCGCAAACCGATGTCACCGCGCACGGTGACCTGTTCGAACAGGTCCGCGACCTCACGGATCAGGTCGATGCCGAGATCAGCCACAGCGGCCGTGACAGCGGCGGCCATGCGCAGCACGTCACCACCAGCCGCCATCTCCTCAGGCGTGCGGTGGTAGTCAGCGACGTAGAACGCCACCTCCAACTCCCGCAGCGACAGCGACTCCACATCAACCGGCAACGGCCGACGGGAGGAAGGCCGCAGTGCAGTGACCGTCATCGCGATCACCGCCGACCCAAGAGGGTGACGACGAAGCCGTCGTCAACGGTGCAGGACAGGCAGGCAGGGCAGGAACAGCCCGGGTTGAAGGGATCGGCGCACGAGACAGGAGCAGAGTCGGGGACGGGGATCGGGTAGGTGACGGGTCGCAGTCCGGGAGCCTCAGCAGGGGTCGAAGCGACGTACGCGCCCGAGAGCCCCGACAGGGACAGGATGGCGGCACGCGCCGAGGTGGGGTGACCAGAGGCGGCAGTGACAGGGACGCGGGTACGCTGAACAGGCATCGTGTGGTCCTTTCGCAGGGGAACCGATGCGCCCGGCCTCAGCGAGGTGCAACTCGCTGGGGCCACCTATTTCACTTGCATACAGCACCGGTGCTGTATTGAAGCCGACTTTACAGCACCGGTGCTGTAGACGGAAGGATCGAAGCTATTTGCTGTGGCGCGGGCGCGACTGCGCCCAGGTCTTGACGGTCTTGGGCCGCCAGGCAGGGGAACGGCCGAACATCCGATCCGGGGCGGGTGCCTGCTCCCGGGCCACGTACGCCGTCCAGGTGCCGCGCGCGATCCCGAGGTAGGCGGCGCATTCCGCCGCTGTCCACCAGTCGTCGGGCAGCTCGGTGGGATCGGTCGCCGTAGTCATCACTGCTCAGGATACGGGACGGGGCAGCACCGACGCTGTAGCGAATGCTGCCCCTCGCCCCGCTTCCGCTGGTCTTACGAACCTCCCGCCGCCGGGTTCGGGTAGCGCCGTGGTTGATCCGGATCATGATGTAGATCTGCAAGCTCAGCAGAGCCGTCCCAACGATCATGGCGATCGCTGGCATCAGCAGAGAACTAGCCATGGCGCTGCCCTCCCCGTCGCTACCCGCTCGTCACGGTGTGCCTCTTTGGCTCACACTGAGAGTGGCGTGATCGACCAGGACCTATCGAGGCCCCCGTCAGGACCTCTGACGGACCACCGGCGGACAACCGGAGGACATCCGTTGAGGGACGCCATGCAATGCGCGACCGTCGACGTAGGAGCTCAGAGCGAGGAGGGGAACAGGTGGCAAGCACACGCCGCGCACCCCGAACCATGCTGGAGTACCTCATCCAGCAACGCGAGCGCACCTACGAGGAAATGGCCGACGCCTTCCTCCGCCTTGAGGAGCCCGCCGCGATCAGCGCCCGTCACCTCGGCCGACTGGCCAGAGGCGAGCGAGGTTCTGCCGGCGCAACGCCCGCCACCAGGCGAGCGCTACAGGCGATGTTCGGCATGCCGCTCGAAGAACTCCTCCGGCCCTGGACTCCGGAACTTGTCATAGCCCAGCCGGCTACCGACGACGGCTCATTGGTGCTGCCGTCACCCGGCAACGAAAGGAGTCTGATCAGAATGGCAGCCGAACGAGCCCGACGCTTCACCCTCCTCGCCGCCGAAAGCACAACCCCGGAAGCGGTCGAGCAGCTCCGCGACGACGTCCAGCGCCTGGCGCTGGCCTACCCGCAGCGCCCACTCACCGAACTGCTCGGCGACATGGTCGAAACCCAGGACACCCTCTTCGCCCTACTGGAGCGGAGGCAGACGCCGCAACAGGCCCGGCAACTGCACTTCCTCACCGCCGTCACGAGCGGGCTCCTTGCCAAGGCGTCCCACGACCTCGCTGACCCGCATGCCGCGATGCTGCAAGCGCGCACCGCCGTCCTCTGCGCCGACCAGGCCGACCACAACGGGCTGAGGGCCTGGCTTCGCGGCCTCCAATCCATGGTCGCCTACTGGGCTGGCCGGTACGCCGAGGCCGTCCGATACGCGGAGGCGGGCACCAACATCGCCGTCGGCACCGCAGGCACGACCTCCGTGTGGTTGCCGGTCAGCGCAGCCCGCGGCTACGCCGCACTCGGCAACAGCGCCAAGGCCCTCAGCGCGATCCGAGCAGCCGAGGAGGCGTGGAACCGCGTCGAGCCGGACGAGGTCGACGAACTGGGCGGCATCTGTACGTTCAACCAGCCCCGCACGCTCTACTACGCCGCCGACGCCCTCGCCTGGCTCCCCAACGAGGCCGACCAGGCGGTCGACTTCTCCACCCGCGCCGTCAACGCCTACGCCAACCCGAACGACCCTGCTTGGGCCTTCGGTGACCAGGCCGGATCACACTCAGACCTGGCGATCGCACGGATTGCCGCGCGGGATCTGGAGGGCGCCGTCGAGGCCGTCCGGCCGGTGCTTGAACTGCCGCCGAGCCAGCGCATCAACGGGATCATCCACTCGGTGCAGCGCGTGCACCAGGCCGTCACCCGCGCTGGGCTGTCGGTCGAGGGGCGTGACCTGCTCCAGCAGATCGAGGACTTCACCAGCACGCCCCTGAAGGCACTTCCCAGGTAGGGCAAGATCGGGGCATGTACCCCGTGACGTTGAAGGGCCGCGCCGTCATCCTACGAGAGTTCCGCAGCGACGACGCGGCCCCTTCTCTTGCCCTCGTAGGCGACGAGCGCGTGACCCAGTGGCTCTCGTTCGACAACCGCGACCTTGAAGCTGCGACGGCGATGATCGAAGGAGCCGTCTCCCGCGCCAAGTCAGAGCCCCGCAACGAGTATTACCTAGCGGTGACGCTGCCAGGAGACGAGTTAATCGGCTTCGCCAGACTCGGGCTCGACGGGGTGAAGGCCGCCAAGCTTGGCTACGCTATTCGCGCCGACCAGTGGGGTCACGGCTACGCCACCGACGCGGCACAGACCCTGATCGATTTCGGCTTCCGGGAACTGGGCCTACACCGGATCTCCGCTGCCATCGGCCCTGACAACACCGCGTCAATCGCAGTGGCGCAGCGGCTTCGCATGCAATACGAAGGCCAAATCCGTGACCACGTCTTCACCAACGGAGCCTGGCGGGACTCGCTCCTATACTCGGTCCTCGAAAATGAGTGGTGAGCATCCTTCGGGAGTGAACATGTCCCCTCTGCACCAACCCGGCGATCCCGTATGGACTCCTATAGATCGCAAGTTATACGACGCGTTGATGGCGGACGTGGCCAAAATAGACGATTTGGCACGCCGCTTGGACATCATCGTTATGACACCTCCCGCGCTGAATAGTCCAGCGGATCGCGCTCGGGCTAGCCGCCTTGACGGCTACGCCTTCGACCAAGCGGCGACGGCGCTGGGGGCGGCGATAGACCACCTGCAGGCATGGCGGGCGTTGTTGGCAGCCGGGTACATGCCCGCCTATGCACATTTGTCCCTGCTGCGTACCGCCCACGAGTCCGCTCTCTTTGCCTACTGGCTAACCGAGGCTAGCTGCAGTGTCGAGGACAGGCGTGCGCGAGGCGTCGCCGCTCAGGCAGCAGACTTCGAGGAACGTCGCAAGCTTGAGGACTCGATAGGGCGTACCGAAGTGACGCCGCCAGGCAAGCTTGCGATTGACCGTTTGAAGGACCTGATGGATGAGGCGGCAAGGGCGGGACTCACGACTACCAACCGCAAGGGGCAGGAGGTTCTTTCGGTTTCCGTTCCCGCCACGGTGGAACTCTTTGACCGGTACGAGCAGGTCGCGGAGGGGGTACGGGCACAGTTCATATACCGGCTCTACTCGGGCTATGCGCACGCGAAGCAGTGGGCCTTGATGTTGGGAGCCAAGCAACAAGCCCCGTTCGATGAATCGGGTCGGAGCCTTGCGTTGGTGGAGGGAAGCGAGGCGACGGCATTCGGGGCTACCCGCCGCGTCGTTCGAATTGTCGGGCGCGCCCTTCTTGCCTTCGAAGGCTTGCGCCGCGCCAACTCCTAACTCCTCAACCGTTAGATGCTGCTGTCAAAGACTGTCGCTGCCGACGGCTCGGCGGACTGCCTGCCGAAAGTTGGCTACGGCACTTACGACATCTCTCACCATGGGTTCGTTGCCTCCGACAAGATTGCCGTGTCTTAACGAGTCATCGTAATTCTCTCGGTACGCCAGGTCGATGTCGGCAGCTACGAGTTTCACCCAGGCGTCGAGAACGTCGGACTCGGCCAGTAGACGCAGTTCTGCGGTGATCTCTCCACGGGTGGCGACGGTCGAAGCGAAACCTCGGTTATCAGCCATTGGTTCTGAAATGCGGTCAAGCCTTGCCTCAACGTCTTCGACGTAGGCCAAAGCCTTCAGATACAGCGCGTGGCGGAGGTCTCTAAGCTGACCATTCCTTGCCACCCGCGCGGATTGCCGTCCTGCCAGCAGGGGGCCGAAGACGGTGCCGGCGACCCCAGCAAGAGCGGCGAGCGTGGTGCCGGCCACGCCATACAGAGCAACCTGGACGGTAGGGTCCATCGGTCCAGGCTACAGGTTGGCACCGCAATGGTCTGCTTTCAGTCGCGCGCCGGTGCCTCATCTCAAGCGACTGATCCGATGCCGTTGTCGAGCACGTCGCGTGAAGGGACGCTCCGGCGTGTCGAGTCCCACCTGAGGCTTGACGTTTTCGTCCCAGCTGATGGTTGACGGAGTGGCCTAGGGAAGATTCGGTGGGCTCATCGTAGACGGGTTT
>NZ_JBITLH010000018.1:0-99718 GCF_044465125.1 Micromonospora sp. NPDC049836 | reverse complement strand
CTGGACCCGGAACCCTGCGTACCCGTATCGATCGCGGATCCACCACTCCCAGTCGGCGCCGGATTGGGCCTCCTCATAGGAGGTGAAGCGTTGGATCTTGATCTGGCCAGAGTGCTGGATCGCTAGGGCGAGCAGAGCGTTGTCGGTAAAGGTGGGCTCCATAGGCACCAGTCCGACCAACCGCCCCGCAGCCGTGGACCAAGTTACGTTGGCCGCGATCGAACGAAATGACGGGCAGAGCGGTGCGTCCTGGTTCGCTCGCAGGGCCTGAGACTTCCGCTTCCCTGCGGGCGACAACGTCCACGTACCGTGCCCAGATACCGTTTTCGATAAGAGTAGTCCCGCCTTGACGAGCCCGTCCCGGGCGAATGAGGCGTTGTTCTTCCAGACAATTTCTCCCCTCTTGCGCCGCCCGCGGTCGTCGGCCGCAAGACAACCGCCAAACTGCCCTTCCATCACGTCAAGGACCCGGGCTCGGGTGGCGCTGCCGCCAAGGTCCCCCAAGACGATCAAGATCCAGTCAGCGAGTTCGTCATGGGTGATCACAGTTACCTACGCTCGGGGAGTTGACGTTCAGGTGCGACCCGTCCCAGCACGGCTCTCCTGTCTGCCCACCATCAGCACCGGCAGGGAAGCGACGTGCCCGGGGCAATCACTCAGTCGACTCAGGCCGTCTACCGTTCCACTGATTCGACGTCACCGTCAGCGTCGCCCGGTGCCGGCGTCGCCGAAGAAGATACCTCCATGGACATCACGGGCCTGCACCACTGGCCCACTGACGTCACCGGAGATTGAGTTTGCTACTCCGCCCAGACTCGCTGCGACAGCCTTGCTGGCCTGCTCCCATCGAGTGTGGAACTCGGCACCGAACGCTGGGTCCCGCAACGTCTCGCGATGCAGCAGTTCGGCAAGCAGACGAGCGGCATCCGATGACGGCTGGTGAAGCACGGCCTCAATGGCCTCTCGCGCCCCGGGCTCGCGCCGGAATCGCTCTCGCAGGAAGTCGATCAGCGCCGATACTGCCAAGCGACCGCCCTGAGCCAATTCGGTGGTCGTCCACGCGACGAGTGTCGTGGCGGCAGCAAGCAGAAGCGGATCCACTGTCTGTTCACCTCCAAGCGTCCGACCTCGGGCACCCTAAAGATCAACTACAACCACGGCGCTCATCCATCCGCCTGGATGTTACAGACGGCTCGCAACTGCTGGCAGGAGCTTGTGCAACAGATGCCACCGACGACCTCGCGCCAGGCGGCGAGATCCGGTTCCGGGTTCGGCCCACCTCGGCGAGCCTCACACTGAGGCATCTACGACGGGCGCGCTACCGGGTCACTATGATCGGGCATCTGATATCGGCTTGTCCGGCGACTACGCTACGCATTACCCTCCTCACCGACGGCACTGGCCTGTCGTCTGCTTCCCCTCTGAAGGAGGCCGCGATGAAGCTGACCAAGCTCTACAAGGACCCGGGATCGGGTGGCAACGGTTGTCCCACGGTCTACCTGAGTGAGAGCGGCGATCTGGTCGTCCAGGGGAACCTGGTCGATGAGGACACCTACGGCGAGCTGGAGAACGTTCTTCCTGGCGAGGGTGCGGTTCGGATCCCTGCCGAGGTCGTGCTGGGCGCCATTGAGCGCTATCGCGAGTCGGGGCAGCGGTGATCGAGGGTTGACCCATTCCTTTACGTCTCTGGATGACGACGAGTTCAACCGGCTGTTCCGCGACTTCCGTTACACGGCCTACCGGTTGGAGACGCTGCAGCGGTACGACGTGTCGTACGAGCAGGATGAGTTCGCACGGTTCCTGGCCGGTGAGAGCCGTGGGGAGTTTCCCGGGATCGCGGCGTGGTGCGACACCGTGCGGGCGGCTGCGTCGGCCGGCAAGCGCATGCACCGGGTCCACGTCGTCGTCGAGCCACTGTCAGATTACGTGCGGTTCGAGTGCGGCTGGGCCTACGAGCACACCGTCGAGGCGGGCGAGGACGTTCGCCTCATCGTGGTCTCCGGCGACGACTGGCCAGCCGGGTTGCCGCACTACGACTACTGGTTGTTCGACTCCTCCCAGCTCGTGGCGATGTACTACGACGAGGCGGGGCGGTTCGTCTCCGGTGAGCTGATCAGCGAGCCTGAGAAAATTGTGCAGGCCAATCTGTGGCGTGATGCGGCCGTAGCGGAAGCCATCCCCTACCGGCAGTGCGCGGATCAGCTTCAGCCCAGCTCCCCCTAACTTGTAGTTCGCCGTCGGGGAGGAGGCACCGTGCACACCGCGCGCAACGAGTTGTCCGGCGGTGCTGGGGCCGTCGTCCAGGCCGGTACGGTACACGGCGGGGTTAACCTGTTCGGGCGCAGGGAACCGCCTCCCCCGCCGCCTCGCCAGCTTCCCCTCGACACCGCTCGTTTCGTCAACCGCGAGCAGACCCTTACGCAACTGGACGCGACTCTGCCGGCGCACGACGACGCGACAGCAGACGAGGGCACGTCAACGACCATCGCAACCATCGCCGGCGCCCCCGGGGTCGGCAAGACAGCGCTGGCCGTTCACTGGGCCCACCGGGCCCGCACATGGTTCACCGACGGAGACCTCTACGTCGACATGCGCGGCTACGGCCCGGGACCGGCCCTCGACGTCGGACAAGCACTGAACACCTTCTTGCGTGCCCTTCACGTACCGGCCGAACAGATCCCGACGGACACCGACGGACGCGCCGCTCTCTACCGCTCCGCTCTGACCGGCAAACGGATCCTGATCGTGGTGGACAATGTGTCCACGGTCGGCCAGGTCCGCCCACTGCTGCCCGCCACACCGACCTGCATGGCGATCATCACCAGCCGCAGCCGGCTCTCCGGCCTCATCGCGCGGGAAGGAGCGTCACGGATGACCCTCGACGTCCTGTCCCCCGAAGAAGCGATCGCGCTACTCAGCGACAGCATCGGCGGAGACCGTGTCCGCGCCGAACCACAGGCCGCCGGCGAACTCGCTCGCCGCTGCGCCTACCTCCCGCTAGCCCTGCGGATCATCGGGGAACGCATCGCCAATGCCCCCTACGTCACCCTCGCCGAGTTCGTGGCGGACCTCGCGCTGGCCGACCACCAGCTTGACGCCCTCACGATCGGCGATGACGAACTGTCCGACGTACGTGCGGTGTTCTCCTGGTCCTACTCGGCGTTGCCCGAGGATGCGGCGCGGTTCTTCCGGCTCCTCGGGTTGCACGCAGGCTCCGACATATCCGTCGCGGCAGCGGCAGCGGCCGCTGGCGTGAGCTTGCCCCGAGCTCGTAGCCTCCTCGACCAACTCACCGCGGCACACCTCATGCAGAACCCCGCTCGCGATCGGTACTTGTTCCACGATCTTCTGCGTGCCTACGCCCTCGAACGCGCGCAGGCAGAGGAGACACCCGAACAGCAGCGCCAATCACGACGCCGCGGTTACACCTGGTACCTATGGATGGCGGAGGAAGGGCGGAAGATCATCCTCCCCTACTCCCACGCCATCGCCCTCCCCGCAGCCGACCCCGACGTCCCCCTGACTCCTGTCCGCACCGTGGCCGAGGCGATGGCCTGGTTCGAGCAGGAGCGACTGAACCTGCTCGACACCATTCGGCAAGCAGACGAGCTGGGTGACCACGACATCGCCTGGCAGCTGCCCGTCGTCAGTGACGGCTTCTTCGAGCTCAAGTCGTACTGGGCCGACTGGCGCGACGTCCACCTCACCGGCCTGCGCGCTGCGCGCTCGGCTGCGTCACGCCTTGGCGAGGCCGCCAATTTCCGCTGCCTCGGGGACGCCTATTGGCGGATGGAGCAGCGCGAGACCGCCCTCGACTGCTACCGCCAGGGCGTCGACGCGAGCCGTGACGTCGGCGACCACTGGGTGGAAGGATTCTGCCTGCGTGGCCTCGGCCTCATCCACGAGGAACTCGGGCAGATCGACCAAGCCATGGACCTCTACCGCCAAGCGCGGGAGGTCTTCCGCCACCATGGCATCACCCGAGGCGAAGGCATGTCGCTGCTCAGCCTCGGCAACTGCCACCGCGCACGCGAACACCTCGACACCGCCATCGCCCACTACCAGGAAGCCGTCTCCATTCTCGGCAGCATCAACGACCAATGGAGCATCGCCTGGGCTTCCTACCCACTTGGCCTGGCGTACCAGCGGGCCGGCCAACTCGACGAGGCCCTTCGACAGCATCAGCGAGCCCTGGAACTCTTCCGCAGATTCGACGACCGACGCTGCGAGGGCCTCACCCTCGCAGCTCTCGGCGACACCTTCCACGCCACTGGCCAAACTGACGACGCGCAGCGCTGCTGGCAGCAAGCACTCCAAATTCTCGACCCGCTCGGAGACCCCCACGCCAACGCCGTCCGCCGCAACATCGCACAACACGACATGACTAAGGGGCCGTAGCCGGACATGCAGCCATCAACACTGCGGTGGCCCAAGTTCTCTTCACAGTCCGGCGGAGGAGATGCCGGCGCTGCCTGACGCTGATGGATCGCCCGTTCCCCGCACCTGCGATCAGTGGGTACCGGTCGTCTCCCACTGCTTGCTCCATTGGAATGAAGGCACTGGACATCCCGCGCCTGTCGTCGCCGCGAGAGCACGCGCATCAGCAGGCGGCCCGCGCCTACGCCCCGGTATCCGCCGGCTCGTTACCTCGCGTCAGGAGGGGACTACGACCGAAGGCTGGGAGCGCGCAACCGGCCAGTAGTTCGCTCGGGTCGGTCGTCACGGTCTGTGGATGTGCTCCGTCCACGCGGCGCCGTCCCACCAGCGCAGCTGCGCCGGCACGTGGGGGTCCGGGTACCAGCCGGCGCCTGGGGCTGCCGGGGCCGACGCCTGCCGGCGGCCGAGCAGCCGCCCCAGCACGCCTGAGCGTCGTTCGGGGGCCGCGGTGTCGGCGTCCGGCGAGACCGCAGGTGGCGGTGTGGGCGGTTGCCCTGGTGGGGCTGGGGCTGGCTGCGCCGCGGTAGCGGGCGTCGACGGTGGCGCAGGGGTTGGCCGTTGCTCCGGGGCGGGTCGGGCCGGAGCTGCCTGGCCGGTGGACTCCCATGACCGCCCGAGCGGAGCCATCCGCGCGGGCGGGGATGCCGACGCTGGCGGCCCTACCGAGGTGATCGTCGGCTCCGTGCCGGCGACCCGGCTCGCAGCTTGTTCCGTGGTGGTCGAGGTCTGACGGACGGTGTCGAGTCCGGCACGGACCTGCCGGACGGCAGCAGCGTACCGGTTGAAGGGAACGGTGGTGGGCCAGGTGAGCCGGGCCGCGCCGAATTCCTCCGGAGTCGGCGGCCGGTCGAGCGCCTCCTCGAGCTGGACGAATCGGGGGGCCTCGGCGGCCAGCCTCCGGAGGTCCCACGAAAGGCGGTTGCCCTCGATGTCCTCAACCGCGCGGCTGTTGGGCACGTACCGGCCGCCGAGGTCGGTGAAGACCTGATTGCAGAACGCCGCCCGGTCATAGGGCATCAGCTGCACGCGAGTCTGCTCGACCGGTGCCCTTTCGCCGACGGCGGCGTAGAGCGCGGCGAGGTCCCCGCCGAACCACGCATTGGCGACCGGCGCCCCGAGGGTGGCGAACTGCTTGAGGGTAGGGAGCTTGCCGCGGCGGGCGACGGCAAGGTTCACCTGGCGGGCGAGCTCGCGCAGCGGCTCCTCCCAGGCGCGGTTCAGCGCAGTCTCCAGGTTCTGGGCGGCCCATGCGCGGCGGTGCGTGGTAACGATGTCGCGGAGGATCTCGAACCCGTCGCGGCGAACGCCCCCGCCCATCGACATCGTGATGCTGACGCCGGGGCCTGCTTCGAGGACGCGGCGGTCTGCCCACAGTTCCTGCGGGGGTCCCAGCCGCTGCTGCGCGGCGCGCAGATCAGCGAACAGTTGCGGGTCGACCGGTGTGTCAGCGGCGGCGAGGGCCTTGACGCTGCGGCTGTAGAACTCGGCCGCGCCGTCGATGTCGGTGCGGGAGTAGGGGCCCTCGCAGTAGAACCAGCAGGTGAGCGCGATGTTGTTCCAGAAGGTCAGAGCGGGGCCGAACGCAGCGACCATCTCCGCGTGTGGAAACAGCGCCGAGACGATGCGGTCGGGGTAGCGAGGAACGCATGCGCCGTTCCATAGGGCTTCGATGTCGGCGAGCACGGCCGGGGGCAGAACCCGCTCGAGATCGGGACGGGTGAATGGCACGTCCTTGCCGATGTCGAAGCCGCGGCCCGGCGTCAGGTCCGGTGGCGCCGGCATGCCGGAGGCCTGCCGCGCGTGGACGGTGTCGAACGCGGTCCAGTAGCGGCGCAGGACGTCGAGGCGGCGCTGGATTGGGGAACGGATTTCGTCGGTGCCGAGGTAGCTGGCGAGGATCTTCGCGACCTCCGCGACCGGCAGGTTCTTCTCCGCGGCGACCTGCTCGACCTTCGCTGAGGCCTGCACATACAGCCGCGGCTCCGGCAGAGCGGTGGTGATCTCCTCGCTGGCGGCCACGGCCTCGCCGAGGTAGTCCAGCAGCGCCAGCCAGTTGCCGCCGAAGTAGGCGGCGGTCGCTGGTTGCAGCGCCTTTGTCAGTACCACGCGTGCGGTGGGCGCGTCCTTGTTCGCCTTCGCGTAGTACCGGCGCACCAGCGGCCGTAGCACCTCGGCGCGCCAACGGCGGACTGTCTGCCGGCCGACGACCTGGCGGAGCGCGTCGAGCAGCGCCACCTTCGTCGCAATCTGCTCCGCGGTTGGCAGCTGCGACCAGCCGTTGCCCGGACGCATCCGGGTCAGCGTGGACCGCACGTTCTCGCTCGCGAGTCCAAGCGCGGTATACAAGGCGTCGACCGCGGCCCAGGAGGCGTCCCGGGCGGCGGGCTCGAGCGCGCCGGCGTCGGGTCCGCGCAGGATCAGCGGCGCGTAGAGGGCGTTGGCGAACGGAATAAGCAGCGCCCAGCTGGCCAGCGCGTCCGGGCTGCCGCCGAACTCGACGCGTACGGCGTCGGTCGCCGCGGTGTTCATCGCCCACTGCGGCTCGATGGCGTAGTACGCGGGCAGGTTGACCGTTCCTGGCTTGATCGGCGCGGACTCCGGCAGCCACCACGCGCCCGCCGCCTGTTGCGTGGCGAGGTCGAACCCCTCCTTGAGCGCCGCACGGGCCGAGGCGGGAACGTGCCGAAGCGTGAGCGCCCTGGTGGCTCCGGCGGCGGTCACCCGCACTGGGGGCTTGCCTGCGAACGCCGCAGACGTGACCGCGGCCAGCAGCCCGTCCACCGCGGCGAACCGCTTGCCGGCACCGGCCTCGTCCTCGACGGCCAGCCACTCCTCTGCGTCGGTGGTCGCGGCCAGCCGGCGTCCCAGGCTGTCAGTCACGCATGCCTCGCATCACCTCGACGTACTGCTCGAACTTCACCGGGTCGGCGGTGCTGGCCGCGTAGGCGGCGTACCGGGCGGCCAGCGCCTCCCGTTCGCGTTCCGCGCGGCGGGTCTCGACCCGGTCGGCGTCGTACACCACGCGGCTGGCAATCTCGCCGCGCTCGAACAGGACGAAGGCGTCCATCCGGCCGGCCTCGTCACCGCCGGTAGTGCCGGGCAACGGCGGCCGGGTGCCGCCCGGGAGGGCATCGAGCTTCGCATCACCGGTGACTGGGTCCATGTCGTTCTCGGCGTAAAGGGTGTTCAGGTGCTCGTCGAGACCGAGTTCAGCGTGCAGCACGGCGTCGAGGAACTGCTGCTCCGGGCCGACCCGGCCGATCAGCGCCGGGTGGAGCAGCACCCGGATCCCGCGGCCGATGAACTGGTAGAACTCGCTGAAGCTGCCGTACGGGCGCATCGGGACGACAACGCAGATCGGCGGGAAGTCGTAGCCCTGGCCGAGCATCTTCAACTGCACGACCGCGTCCAGGTCGCCGGCATCGGACTCGAATCGCTCACGAACCCGCTTGATCTTGGCGTCAGTCATCGAGTGATGCAACACGTCGCAGGCGATGCCGTGCTCATTGGCGATGCGGGAGATCTGCTCGGCGTGTGCCTGACCCATCGCCGCGAACAGCGCCCGCGGCTTGACCGGGAACAGCAGCTCCCGCTGAGCGCCCAATGCGCTGGCCACGACCCGCATGACCTGACGGATGGGTTCGGTGGACCGCGCGGTAATCCGCGACAGCTTGCGTTCGTCTCCGAGGACAGCGAGCAGCGCGTCGCGTCCAACGATCTCCTCCCGGCGCCCGCCGGGCCACACCAGCTCGTAGGTGGTCACTGCGGTGTCGGGGATGAAAGGCAGCAACCGCAGGTTCTTGGCGTTGCCGTCGGCGATGGAGTCGATCAGCCGGTAGCGGTAGACGACGTCGGCATCGATCGGCTTGCCGTCCAGGCGGGTGAAGCAGGCGCTCATCAGCAGCGACCGGGCACCAGCAAAGTGCGCGAACAGTCGCTGATAGGACTCCGCGGCGGCGATGTGCGCCTCGTCAACGACAATCATGTCCACGTCGCCGGGGGCGAGCTTGGCCAGCAGGTCGTCGGGGTCGTCACCGGTGCCCAGGGAATGGAAGTTGGTCACGATCACGTCGGCGGCGAGCAACTGTTCGCAAGTGACGCGCCGGATGCCGCCGGTGTCCCGGTCGAGCACCCGCACCACTGGCGGGCGGCGGCCGGGGATGAGCGGGCCACCGGGGAGCCCGTAGAGAGCGTTGCCGGGCGCCTGGTGGTCGAAGGCGCGGTCGAACGTGCCTCGGATGACGTTGCCCGGCGTGACGACCAGCGCGCGGCGCCGGGTGAACGCTAGGGCCGCGACCACGCCGAGGACGGTCTTGCCGGCACCGACGCTCATCACGCAGGCGGCCTTCGTGCCACCGGAGCCGTAATAGTTGCCGAGCGCGGTGAATGCTTGCTTCTGACACTCCCGCAGGGTGCGGACGTCAACGGCGGAACGGACGCCGACGAAGTACCCGGAGGACGTCGCCGCCGCGGCGCGCGGGGAGGGCGCCAACGCCCACATCGGGTCGGGGGCCATGTCGGGCGCCTCCACATGGGGATCGGGGACGACGAGGAGAGCAAGCGCGGCGTCGCGGGTGATTACCGCTTGAAGCTGGGCAATGCAGCGGGCGGTGTCGGTGCGGATCGCATCGTAGGAGAACCGAATGACGGCACGGCCGGTGGCGATCAGGTCGTTCTGCCGGAGCCGGTCGTACGTGAACGCCGCACGGGTGCCATGCACGGCGAAGCCGTCGAGCTCGACAGCGACAGTCAGCTCGTCCCCAACGATCTCATAGTCCAAGCGATAGGTGCGCCCGTCGACAGTGACCTCCGCCTGCGGGCGGACCCGAGCGGCGATCGCGTGGGACGCGGCCGGCGTGAGTACCCACCGCAGGAACGCCCACTCGAGAAACGAGTCGCTGGGCAGCACGTCCGCCAGCGACGTGACCTTGCCCGCCTGGGCGGGGATCATCAGCTGTTGTCCTCCGCGGCGAACGCAGCACACCGCTCCCGTGCCCGCCGGGCCGATGGAGTGTCGCCGTTGTCGAACCGGTCGGCGAGCTCAAGCACCTGGGCTGCGTCGCCGAGTGCCCCCTCGGTGAGGTAGAGGTCAAGAAGTGTCCGGAACGCCGTGATGCTAACGAACCGCACCCCGCCGTCACGGTGCTCATAGGTGACCGCGTCGGGGCAGGCCTGGATCAGCTGGAGGTCTAACCAGCCCAGCCGCTCCAGCTCGACGAATGCCTGCGGCCCCTCGGCGCGGCGCGACCACAACAGCGAGACGACCTCCTGGATCGCGAAGTGGTAGTCGGCGGGTTCGCCGGGTAGCTCGAGGGCTTCGGCGAGGGTGCGCAGCACCCGGGCCGTCGTCGCCTTACGGGAATCATCGAGACGGTGAGCACCGGCAGGGGCCTCACTGGTGGTTCCGTTCGGCAGCGGCCAGCTCAGCGACGGCGGCATGTCCGGCCAATGGTCCACCGTCGGGCGGACGCTGCGCTGCCTGAGCTTGGACACGTCCAGCCCTGCCGGCGGGGAGTAGCGGACGCCCGGCACGTCCGCGAAGCGCGGGAACCACAGCGGCGCCTGGGAACTCATCTGACGACCTTCCCCGTAACGGCGCCCGGCAGCGGCGCCGCGTTGCAGAACCAGTACGTAACGTACCGACGGGCGGCTATGTTGTCACGCTGCGCCGCCCCGGCGCACCCTTATCAACGAGCAGCCAGGGTCGCCGACAGACCTTGCCCCGACGCTGCCCGTCAGCCACTCGGCCGGATGTCGTTAATACCACCCGAAAGGGTGGCGGACCTGCATGAATCAGCCGCCCCTCCTACTCTGGCCCCAGGACGGGGGTAGACACGCCGATCGTGGAGGTCCTATGTCGACGAGGATGACGACACCCCCGGAGCGGGGCACTCTTTCGTCGTGGGCCACCGGGCAGCGGAAGCTACGGCCACGACGGTTCACCTCATCTACCGATGGGCTGCGGTTCGCGTTCTACGCCGGATGTCCACGGTCGAATTCCAGGATCGAGTGTCGTCGTGCCGGTGGCAGTGCGGCTACGCCGAAGATCTTGTTGCTGGTCATGGTCGGATTGTGGTCGAGTTCTTCGACGAGGGTGTCTCTCGCCGAATCGCTTGGCCGGATCGGCCGCAGGCGGCACGGCTGCTCGCCGCGCTAGCAGACCCGGCGCGCGGGTTCGACGCGATCGTCGTGGGCGAGTACGAACGTGCCTTTCACGGCCAGCAGCTCGAACAGATGACCCCCACGTTGCTCAGGCATGGTGTGCAGCTGTGGCTTCCGGAGACCTATGGGCCGGTGGACTTCAACAACCCCCGACAGTTGGCGCTGCTGGACCTGCTGGGCGTGCACTCCCAGCGGGAGGTGTCCCGGGCGCAGCATCGCACGACTGCGGCCCTGCGCGCCCAAGCCGAGCTGCAGGGTCGACATCTCGGCGGCCGGCCACCCTACGGCTACCGGCTGGTCGACGCCGGTCCTCATCCGAACCGCGCCCACGCCGCCTGGGGACGCCGTCTGCACCGCCTGGAACCCGACCCGGCCACCGCCCCGTACGTCCGGTGGATCTTCGAGCAGCGGCTCACCGGCCGCAGCGTGGCCAGCATCGCAAGACGGCAGAGGCGCTCGAACTTTCGGCCTGGACCTGCCAGCCCGGCATCTAAGGTGCATGCGGGCGGCACCATCACGACGCAAGCACGCTGACCGCCGGGCGAAAGGATCAGGCCAGCTCGCCTGGCCGGAGAGCACCCGGTGTTGGGCGTCGAGCCGTCCCGGCTTCAAGTGGCGCTTGTCTATCAGCCATCCGACATCGCCGTCTCATTGCCTCGGGTGTCGACCTGACGCAGGCTGGTTGTTCCAGCCGCTAGAAGGGATAGCAGCTTGGGCCAACGGGGAGCGGCAGGATCAGAGCCCCGGGACACGGCAGAGCCATCCGTTGGTCGAGCGGTCGCCCGTGAGGCCTGGCGCCGTGGACAGCTGTTGATCGAGCAGCTGGACCTGTTCGGCTCAGCTCGCAGGGCTGCTGAACATCAGGCGACGGAGCTGTATCGCCAAGCGCATCATGCCGCCGTGCTTGAGCGGCTGCGGAACATGCCTGTCCAAGAGCTGCGGTCGGTGCGGCAAGGTGTGCGAAGCATTCCAGCTCTCGAGCGTGCGGGTTATCGGACAGTCCTGGACGTGCTGCGAGCATCGCACAACGATCTTGTGCGGCTGCAGGGGGTGGGAAATCACAGTGCGGCGGCAGTCGCGGAGGCGGCGCACACGATGCAGCGCCTCGTCGAGCAAGACGTGACTGTCCGCTTGGCCGTCGACGGTAGAGATCCAGGTTTGGATCCGCTGCTGCGCGCTCTGCGGCTGCTTCGCGATATCACACGGCTGCAGGCCGACAGCACCGCCCGGATCGGCTCTCTCACGGACGATCTCCCCGGTGCGCTGCGTAGGGCGAGGCCAGCCACCCGCCTGGCAGGTTTGGTGTTAGCTCGGGCGGCCACCAAGGCGGCTGTGTGGTCCGCAGTCGCGGATGTCCAGCGCCTTCTTGCCAGTCGGCAGGCGAAGGCCGCAGGGGCGCTGCTCACCGAGTGGGAGCGCGCGGCGGCCCAGGCAGGTGCAAGCGGGCACGAGGAGTTGTGGGCGGACTTCGCCCAACATCCAGCGGTCTACACCACGCTGCTGGAAAGGGTCAGCGGTAGGGCTGCAGACGGCGCGGCGGCCCACGGGCACCTGCCACAGGCGTTGCAGAACCGGGCCGGGCAGATCGGTCTGGACTTGGGAAAGCTCCGCGTGACGCTGCGCGGCTATCAGGCCTTCGGAGTGCGATACGCGCTCCTGCAACGGCGATGCATCCTCGGGGACGAGATGGGGCTGGGCAAGACCATTGAGGCCATCGCCGTCTGTGCCCATCTCGCCGCGGCCGGAGAGCGCCACTTTCTCGTCGTCTGCCCGGCCAGCGTGGTCGTCAACTGGCTCGGGGAGGTAGCCCTCCACAGCACGCTGACCGCTCACCGCCTTCACGGGCCGGAGCGCGACGACGCGGTCCGACAGTGGCACGCCGATGGAGGTGTGGCGGTCACGACCTTCGAGACACTGAGTCGGCTTTCCCTACCCGGTGACCTCCGTCCCGGACTCGTCATCGTCGACGAGGCTCAGCAGATCAAGAACCCGAAGGCTCAGCGGTCTCAGGCCGTCGCCGCTTATCTCGCTCAAGCTCCGCGAGCGGTCTTCCTGACCGGTACGCCAGTGCTGAACCGGGTCGAGGAGTTCCGGAACCTGATCCGATACCTCAACCCAGCGGTGGCGGCCACGATCAACATCACCGACGGGTTGGCCGGCGCCGACAACTTCCGCCGCAAGGTCGCCGATGTTTACCTCCGCCGCAACCAGAAGGACGTCCTCACCGAGCTTCCGGACCTGATCGAGGTCGAAGACTGGGTCGAGATGGGTCGAGCTGAAGCGCGTGCCTATCGGCAGGCGGTCCAAGACCGGAAGTTCGCCAGCATGCGTCGTGCTGCCGTGGTGACGAACGAGTCAGCAGTGCCGGCGAAGGTGGAGCGGCTACGCGAGGTGGTGCAAGAGGCCGCAGACAACCAGTGGAAGGTCGTGGTCTTCTCCTACTTCTTGGAGGTACTGGACCGCGTACGCGCGAGTCTGCATGATTCGCCGACTTTCCTGCTCACGGGTGCCATTGCTCCCGCTGCCAGGCAACAGGTCGTTGACGAGTTCAGCGCACTCGACGGTCATGCGGTCCTGATCAGTCAGATCACCGTCGGAGGGGTGGGCCTGAACCTCCCGGCGGCGTCCGTGGTCGTGCTCACCGAACCGCAGCTCACGCCTGCGGCCGAAGAGCAGGCCATCCGACGGTGCTACCGGATGGGGCAGACCCGCGGGGTGCGGGTGCATCGCCTGCTCGCCAGGAACACCGTCGACCAGCGGCTGTTGGAGATGCTTGGACGTAAGACCGCGCTGATCCGCGCGTATGCCCACGACAGCGTCGCGAAGAGAGCGGACCCGTCAGCGGTCGACGGCCGCTACGTCGACCACGGCCTGCTCACCGATGAGGCGATCCCACTTGAGCAGCGAATCATCATGGTCGAGCGGCAGCGGCTCGGGCTCGACAAACGGCCGGTTGGCTGACGGCGCGATGGCGCCGTAGCGCATGCCTCCCAGAGCTGACGGCGGATCCTCCTCAGCTGGCTTGGCAAGCATTCGGAGGTGATCGTGTCGGGGTGGCGCGAGGAAGTCTGCTCGGTGGTCGATGTGTGGAGGTCGGTCGCGGGTGGTACCAGCAGGCCGACGTGGGGGCGAGTGGGACGCGCGCACCCCACTGCCGAGCCGGGTTGGTACCGCGTTGACCTTCGCGGGTCACGTGCCGACATGGAACAGCTTGATGCGCTGCGGGTGGCCGGCCCGACCCTGCCGAGGGGAGATCAGGGAGGGTACCGGCCGCTTGAGGTGATGCAGGAGGGGCAGCAGCTCCGGGTCAGGGTGGCGGATTTCGTAGACCTCGCTGACGCCTATCTGTGGCAGCTGCGGCAGTCTCCCGCGTACCTGCTAGATCGGCTTCGCGAGGTCCTGGCCACCGTAGAGCCGGAGGGTCTGGCCGGAGACCTCGCCGCCGGCCGCCTCTCGCCCGCGCCTCAGCCGCTGGAGCATGTTGCGGGCTTCACCCCAGCACAGTGCGAGGCGTACACATCCTGTCTGCGTCCGGGTGTGCGCCTGGTGTGGGGGCCTCCGGGCACAGGTAAGACATGGGTGCTCAGCGAGGCGGTCAGCTCCCTGATCGCCAGCGGTAAGCGTGTCTTACTGGTGTCGGCTACCAACATCGCCGTCGACAACGCCCTCGCCGGAGTGATTAGGCATCGTCGGCACCGTCCAGGACAACTGATCCGCGTCGGGCCGCCTCATCTGCGGGAGATCGCCACCGACCCCGACGTGTCGCTCGCCCATCTCGTGAAGGCCGCGCTGGCCGAGGCCGAGCAACGACGGCTGAAGGTGCAGAACCAACTGCTGGCGCTCAAGCAGACGGTCAACGAGCTACGCGTTGTTGAAGAGCTCGTCGCCGACTACAACCCGGACGAGCACACAAGCGCCCAGGCGGCGGTTGACCGGGACCGAAACATCCCTCGATTGGCGCAACAGGTGGCGGATGTCGGGAATCACGTCATCGCATGTCGCCACGCGCTGGCGCGCGCCGAGACGGCAGTTCGCAAAGCGCGAGCCGCGGTCGCGGACGCCTCGGAGTCACGAGCCGCTCTGGATGCCTTGGACGACATTCGGCGGCAGGGCGCGCTGGCTCAGCAGGAGGCTGACCAGGTTGCGATGCGGCTGCTCGCCGCTCGGGGCGAGCGCGACCGCACCGAGGCGCAGCTGGCTGCTGTTCAGAGCGGCGGTCTACTGGCGCGGACCCGAGATTGGCGCCAGCTGCAGCATCTGCGGGGGCTGCTTCACCAGCAGCAGGAGATGCTTACCGCGCTCGAGGAAGAGGTACAACGCAACGAGTCTCTCCTCAGCCGGTTCCAGCGATCCAGCGAGCCGAGGGTGGCTGCGCTGGAGGCCGAGGCTCGGTACACCCGCGAGCAGATCGCTGGCCGTGACCACGCTCTGGCCGAGGCGCAGCGAGCCCGCGAAGCGTCGAGCGCTGACCTGTCCGCGGCAATCGCCGAACAGGAGACGGCTCAGCTGCGGCTGCTGGCGGCCGAGGCGGCACCGCGCGCTACACCAGCACAGTTGGCCCTTGTCGAGCAGGCCGATCGTCACGACCTGCCAGCCCAGTACGAGCGTCTGCAGGCGCTGCGCCGTCGCGTCGCTGCCGAAGCGTGTGCCCGGTCCCGCCTCGAGAAGGAGCACGCTAAGGCCCACGACGACTACGACCGTCTCCGCCGGGATGCGGAAGCCACCCTGATACGCCAGGCGCGCCTGATTGCTACCACCCTCGCACGACTGCGTACCGCTGACGTCCTCCTCGACGGGCCCTACGACGTCGTACTCATCGACGAAGTCGGCGCCGCCACCATCCCGGAAACGCTGCTGGCGGTGTCCCGCGCCACGACCACCGCGGTGCTGCTCGGTGACTTCATGCAACTCGGCCCTGTCCTGCCGAAGCCCCTCACCGACAGCAAACGTCCCGACGTACAGCGGTGGCTGTGCGACGACGTGTTCGGTATGTGCGGCGTCGCCGTTGCCGCCGACGCCATCGCACACCCCGGCTGCACCGTGCTCGACGAGCAACACCGCTTCGGACACGACGTCATGCACGTGGCCAACGCCATCGCGTACGACGGCCTGCTGCGCGCCGCACCCACCATCCCGAAGCGGGGCAACGACGACCCGGAGATCGTCCTCATCGACACCGACAGGCTCGGAGACCTCGCCACCGTGCGGGCAACCGGCCGCACGAAGGGCTGGTGGCCGGCGGGTGCGCTCATCAGCAGGGCCTTGGCCGACTATCACCGCTCCCGCGGGGAGACGATCGGCGTCATCACTCCTTACAACCCGCAGGCCGAGGCCACGCTTGAAGCGCTACGCGACCGGGAAGAGACCAGCACCGAGCCCACCGAGGTCGGCACCGCTCACCGCTTCCAAGGACGAGAGTTCGACGTCGTGGTGCTCGACCTCGTCGAGGACGATGGCAAGCCTCGATGGATTGCTCAAGCCAGCGTCTCTCGCGGCGGCTTCGCCCGCGAAGGCCTCAAGTTGTTCAACGTCGCGGTCACCCGTACTAAGAACCGTCTCTACCTCATCGGCAGCCGCGACCTTATCGAGGGAGCGCCGCCAGACACCGCGCTCGCCCACCTCGCGCCGTTACTGGGTGACCCCATTCGCACCGTGCCCGCAGAGCGGCTGATCACCGCACCATCGGTGGCAGAGCCCGACCGCCCCGCTCTCGGAGAGTTCGGGAGCGACCTGGCGGACATCCTGGCCCAACATGTCCGCGTCGCCGAAATTCAGGATGAGAAGCAGTTCTACGAAACCTTCACCGAGCATCTCAACTCCGCACGCCACTCCATCTGGATGTGGGCCACCTGGACGACGAATCGCACCAGGTCCGTGGCACCAGTGCTCGCAGACGCCATCGCACGGGGCGTTCAGGTGATCATTTTCGTCCGAGACGCGCGAGACCACCTACAGGGCACCGCCAACGCGCAGCAGAACCTTGCGACACTCCGCGCAGCCGGACCGATCATCGTCGAGATGTACAAGATGCACCAGAAGATCGTCGTCATCGACGAGCGAGTCGTGCTCCTTGGAAGCCTCAACGTACTCTCACAACGCCAAAGCCGTGAAGTCATGCTCGTGATGGAAGGCGCCCACTTCGCACGCAAGATACTTGAGCACGAAAGTGCGGCTCAGTTCCGTCAGTCACCACCCATATGCGAGCGTTGCTGCAGTACCACCACGCTCGCGTTGCACCGCACAAAAGAAGGCTGGCGTTGGCGCTGCTACGCCCGCGTCGCCGACCCCGCCAACACACGGGCTGCTACCTGCGGCTGGAGTGCAAGTCCGAGCGAGCCGATCGGCGGCGACATGGCGATCAGCCGGAGCTTGCGCTGACGGGTGGGGAGCCCTGCAGACGGTCTCTGACAGGAGTTGGACGCTACTCACAATGCCGGTGTCGCACCGATCGCGTTCCCGCCACGCTCGGCGACCAGTCGCACCAGCCTGCGGAACAGGCCGAGCTGCCGCCCTGTGAACGGAAGATCTACTCCTGGCGGGCTGCCAAGATCACCTCCACCCCGACATGATCCACCATGGACCGGGTACCGAGTTGCGAGACGTCCTCTGGGGCCGATGCCACCGACGACTCAGGGTCCGCCTCTGCTGCACAGGAGATCGTGACCTCAGACCCGTCGTCCGCCCTAATCACACACCCGCCTCGGATCGCCGCGCATCCGCAGGGGCTTTTCAAGTCCTCGAGGCCGGATGCCCCTACTATCGGGTGCTAGTAGTTGCCCTAGGATGGCAACCGCCAGGTAAGAGTGATAGGTGGGCATCGGGTCCACGCCTCCTTCGGGGGAAGGATCGACAGTGTCTTGTCAGCGGCGTCGTCGGGCGGCCTGATTTTGCTTGCTGCATCGTCGCGTCCCGCTTGTCGTCAGCCGTCAGCACGTCACGCCGCACGCTGGGCACTGCGGGTGTGGCTGGCGTTGTTTCCGGCCCTCGTCGTGGCGCTCGGGTTTGCTTCGCCTGCCGCCGCGCATTTCAAGCTGGTCAGGGCCGTTCCGGCCGACGGCGCGCGGATCGATGGCACGGTTCGGGAGATCCGGCTGACGTTCAGTGCCGCCGGCACACCCACGGGTGCGGGTTTCAAGCTCTCCGACGGCATGGGCAACGCCGTGCCTGCGGGCAGTCACACGCCCGACGAGGGCCGCACGTGGTTGGTCCACCCGGGCACTCCCCTGACTGCCGGCACGTTCCACCTGCGGTGGAGCGTCGCAGCACCCGACGCACATCCCCTAACAGGTGTAATCACCTTCGCGGTGGCCTCACCGCCGGGGACGCCGGGAGTGACACCCACACCCCACCCGACGGGCAGCCCGCACGCGCATGCCGGCCACTCTGGGATGCCCTCGACTTTGCCATCGGCGCATCCACGGGGACATGCGGTTGCCCACCCGAGCGATACGGAGCCAGGGCCAAGCATTGTCGGTGCCGTTGGCCGTTGGCTGTGCTACGGCGCGATCCTGCTTGGTGTCGGCGGTCTCGTCTTCGCCCTGACGACATTGGTCGGCACCCGTAGCGACATCCGGGTGGTCCAGGTGTGGGTGCGTTCGGCCGGGCTGGTGGTAGCGGTTGGGGCGTCGCTGGAGTTGGCGGCGTTGGCCGCGGCGTTCAGCGAGCAGGGCACCTTCACCTCGGGCGCCGGTACGCCGGCGCTGGCCGCGCTGAGTCGGACTCCGGTAGCTGCCGGCCTGGTGCTGCGGCTCATGGGCGCGGCCGGTCTATTCGTGTCCGGGACGCTGGAAGCGGCGTTGATCCGGGGACGTCATGCTGTGGGTCGTCACTCGATACCGACGGTCGCCGCAATTCCGACGACCTCACGGTCCTTGGTTGTGGCGGTGGCAGGGGGCGATGCGACGAGTGGGGCGGCTCAGCGCGTGCGAGCGCGGGCTGTTCGCCCGGTGCTGCTGGGCGTCACGGTGATGCTGTTACTGGGCTCTTTCCTCCTCGATGGGCACACCGTCACCGCCGAGCCGCGAGCGGCCGTTGTGGTGGCCGATCTGGCCCACACCATCGCTGCCGCAGTGTGGGTCGGCGGGGTCCTCCTCCTGGCCGTCCTGCTGCTGGGTCGTGCCCGGTCGGGCGTGCCGACGGGCGCTGCGGAGATGGCAGTGCGCTTTTCCATTCCGGCCAGCGCCGCGGTCGTGCTCACCGGCGTGGCGGGCGCTGTTCTCGCACTGCTCATCCTGCAGCGGCCGGCACATCTCGTGAGCACCAGTTGGGGTCGGGTGCTCCTGGTCAAGGTCGCGATCGTCGCGGCGGTTGCACTCGTCGGGCTCTACAACAGTAGGCGCGTGGTACCGAGGTTGGACGATCGCGCCGCGGATGGCACCCGACAACTGCGGCGCACGGTCGTGGCCGAGGCGTTCCTGATGATGGCTGTGGTGGTCGCTACCGCGATTCTGGTGAATTCCGAAACCTAGGTGGAGTCGTCATCGGCCGAGGCTGGTCGGCCTACGGAGGCGATGACCGTTGGAGTCGTGCAACCCCCGGGCGCCGGCGGCGGCTGTGCCGCGCCGGCGCCCGGCGTGTCGCGACGACGGCCAGATCAGCCAACGTGTACCGGCTCGCTGGTCTCGGCCGGCTCCCGCTTCTCCGACCGCAGGGTGAGTCCGGCGGTGACGGCGCCTGCGGCGGCGATGATCCCGGCGCCGAGGAATGCCGCGGAGTAGCCGTCGGTCAGGGCGGCAAGGTCGCCGAGCCGGTCGGCACCGGCGGCGGAGGCCACGGCGGTCATCGCGGCTAGACCGAGCGCGGAGCCGACCTGGTAGCTGGTGTTGACGATGCCGGAGGCGAGTCCGCCCTCCTCGGGCCGGGCGCTGGAGATGGCCGTGCCGAGTGAGGGGATGAACGCCAGCGACATGCCCAGCGCCGCGACCAGCGAGGCGGGCAGGACGTCGACGGTGAAGGTGCCGTTGGGGCGGACCAGGGCGAGCCAGCCGAGTCCGACGGCGAGGACCGCGAGGCCGGTGACGACCATGGGCTTCGCGCCGAACCGGGCGATGGCCCGCGGGGCGATGGTGATCATGCCGATCATGATGAGGATCGTCATCGGCAGCAGCGCGGCGCCGCTGGGGAAGGCGCTGTAGCCGAGGACCTGCTGCAGGTAGAGGTTGAGGAAGAACCACATCGGGATCCACGCGGCCCCGAGGAGCAGTTGGGCGATGTTGGCGGCGGCGAGGTTCGGGGCCCGGAAGATCGACAGCCGCATCAGCGGCTCGCGGCGGGCCGCCTGGATGGCGACGAACGCGGCCAGCGCGACGACAGCGCCGGCGAGGACCAGCCAGGTCTGCCCGGAGGCCCAGCCGACTTCGGGGGCGCGGACGATGCCGTACACGGCGGCGCCGAGACCGACGGTGACCGTGAGGGCGCCGAAGACATCCAGTGAGCCGCGGCGGGTACCCCCGGCGGGCATCAGGAGCGGGGTCGCCAGCAGCGCGAGGGCCGCGATGGGGAGGTTGATGTAGAAGACCCAGGGCCAGCTGACGTACTCGGTGATGACGCCGCCGAGGAAGACTCCGGCGGTGCCGCCGGCGGGTGCTGCGGCGCCGTAGAGGGCGAGGGCCCGGGTGAGTTCCCTGGGCTCGGCACCGAAGAGCATCATCAGCAGGGTCAGCGCCGACGGGGCGATCAGCGCCGCACCAGCACCCTGGACGGCGCGGGCGGCGAGTTCGACGGCGACGCTGTCGGCCAGGCCCGCAGCGGCGGAGCCGATGAGCAGGACGAGCCAGCCGGCGGCGAACATCCGGCGGGCGCCGAGCAGGTCGGACAGCCGGCCGCCGAGCAGCAGCAGGCCGCCGAACGCGACGACGTAGGCGTTGAAGACCCAGGACAGGTTCTCGGGTGAGAAGCCGAGATCCGCCTGGATCCGTGGTAGGGCGACACCGATGATCGAGGTGTCCATGATGACCATGAACTGGGCCAGGGCGATGAGCCCGAGGGCCCACCAGCGCTTCGAGGTGGACGACATGACAGCCACTCCTTCAGGTACCCCTAGGGGGTATAGGTAGTGGCAAGTTTGTACCCCCCATCGGTATCTACCGTCAAGTGATCCGGATGACATCCCCAGCGCGCCGCTGGATTAGCCGAGATCTTGAGACAGATACCGGGGAGGGGTATCTTCAGTCCTGTGGGACGGCATACAACCGACCGTCGCCAGGACGGGGCCTTGCGCACCGTCACGCCATCGTCTGCGACACCGAGGAGATTCCATGTGCGGCAATGAATCGAGCTGCGGCTGCGGCACCGTCACGATCGACAGCGCCCCGGCAGCCCAGAACACCAGCAGCGGCGCCCGGAGCACCTACCAGGTGTCCGGCATGACCTGCGGCGGATGCGCCAAGAAGGTGACCGGGCACCTCTCCGAGATCGCGGGCGTGACTGACGTTCAGGCCGACGTGGCCACGGGCACCATCACGGTGCTCAGCGAGAACCCGTTGGACACCGCCGAGGTCCGCGCGGTCGTGCAGCGAGCCGGCTACCAGCTCGTGGACTGAGCCGCGGGCATCCCGCATCCCCAGGGCGCTGGTGGGTGCCCTGGGGATGCAGCCTTGCCATCCGTCCCGGCGACGAGGAGAACGAGTTGACCATCAACGATCAAGCCCGCCAGGATGAGCTCGTCGTGTACGGGACCGGCTGGTGCCCGGACGTGCGACGCAGCCGAGCGCTGCTCGACGCCGCCCGCGTCCCGTACGTGTACGTAGACGTCGATGAGGACCAGGCCGCGACGCACCTGATCCGTGGTCTGCAGCAGGGGCAACGCCGCATTCCCACCCTGGTCTGGCCGGACGGGAGCTTCCTGGTCGAGCCCACCGACGACCAACTGCGCGCGCACCTGGCCAGCAACCGCCATCAAACTGGTGGCCTCGCCAGCTGACGCCTCCACCGCGCCCGCCGGAGTCCGCGCCGCCTAGAGACAGGTGATGACTGCGGCGAGCATGCCGATGCCCACGGGCGCCCCGAGGGCGACCGCGGCGAAGGCGGTCCGAGTCGCGAGATTGCGGCCGTGGGGGGTACGCGACTGAAGCCGCTGCAACCGGATCCCCACCTCTCCCCCGGCCATCGACAGGGCGGACGGCGGGTGGGGCGCACCAGCGAAGCTCAAGAGCGCATCTCGCACAGCCGCCTGGCCGCACTCCCTTACGGCTGCGGCGTCCGCGCGCAGCTCGACGAGCAGGCGGACCGCCGTGGGTGCTTCCCGCGTCAGCGGCAGCCAGGGGACGGCCGACGCGAGCCCTTCCACGGCGGACACCAGCAGGTGGTGGCGCTCGCGCAGATGGGCCCGTTCGTGGCTCAGCACCGCGGCGAGCTGATCCGCCGGCAGGTCTCGGGTGCAGCTGGCGAGGACGGTCAGGCCGCCGGAGCCGCCGAGGCTGTACGCCAACGGGGTGGCGTGCGGGATCCACAGCACCGCCCTGGCACCGGGCTCGGCCGCGCCGCCGGAGAGAGTCAGCAGATCCGCGTGAGCGCGTCGGGCGCGACATGCCGTCCGTGTGCGGCGGACGCACGACGCGGCAAACTTCATGAACGCCGCGAACATGGTCAGAGCGCCCGCCGCCCCGAGGACCTCGCCGAGGGCCTGCGGGCGACTGGGCTGCGCCCAGTGCCAGCACAGCCGGGCGAGGTCATGCAGTGCCCACTCGTGGGCGGCGCCCGGGGCGAGCAGCACGGCGACGGCGACGCCGAAGGTGGCCGTCACGGCGACGATCAGCCCGAGCCAGCCGAGCAGCACGGCGACCGGGTCGGCGACGTGGCGGAAGCAGAATCGCAGCGCGACGGGCCCCCACCAGGCGGCGGCCACGACACCAGCGACCAGTGCCAGCGCGACGCTCACGCCCCGGGCTCCCGCTCGTGCAGCACCTGCTTGAGGATGTGCAGTTCCCGATCCGAGGCCGACCTGGCGAAATGCAGAAGCACCAGGTCGGGGTCCGTACTGGTCTCGAGCACCTGGCGCAGCGTGCGAGCGGCGATCTCCTCACGGCTGCCGGCGGGGCGATAGCGGTATGCCTTGCCATCCTTCTCCCGCGCCGCCCAACCCTTGCGGTGCAGGTTGTCGAGCACAGTGAGCACGGTCGTGTAGGCCAGAGCACGGTCGGCGGTCAGTGCGTCGAGGACCTCTCTGACCAGCAAGGGCTGGTCCGCCCGCCACAGGACGTCCATGACCGCCGCTTCGAGTCTGCCCAGCTCTGCCACGTGCGCTCCCTTCGTGCCCGCAAGGGTACGCGGGGCGGCCCGCCAGGCCAGCAGGGCGTGCCGGAACCGTGACGGCTGGCGAGCGCAGAGTCCCGATACCTCAGGAGCGTCCCGCTGTCCCAGGACGACCTCAATGGTGGCCCATATTCACGAGAGGCGAAAAAGTTGCATTCCGCAAGCCCGAAGACCTGTAAGGCCACCGCCGGCCGGGTGGAGGTCTGCAACTCCGCCTACGGCAACAACGGCTGGCTCGGCATCGCCTCGATCTCGGTCACCGGCGGCACCCACATCACCCAGAGCCCGTGAAGCTGAACGACACCTACTTCAACACCGCCCAGTACAACACGCCGGCGTGGCGCAACCTCGCCACCTGCCAGGGGGTCGGCCACACCTTCGGCCTGGACCACCAGGACGAGAACTTCAACAACGCCAACCTCGGCACCTGCATGGACTACACCAACGACCCGAGCACCAACCAGCACGACTACGACGAGCTGGTGACCATGTACTCGCACGTCGACTCGACCAGCACGGTTGGCTCCGCGCCGGCCAACGCGTCGGGCGGCAACTCCCCGGAGTCCTGGGGCACGCTGGTCAGCGGCTCGCGCGCTGACCGGCACTCCACCTACGTCCGGCACTTCGCCGACGGCACCATGGTCTTCACCCACGTGATCTGGGCCTGATCGTCGGGTCGACCGCGGTGGAGGGATCCGTCGTCGGATCGCCGAGCCGCATCGTGGCCCCTCGCCAGAACGGCGAGGGGCCACGGTGCTGGTCAGGCCGAGTAGCCGCGCGAGGCGGACCAGTTCGCCAGGTCCGCAGCCGAGATCCAGTAGGTGCCGTCGCCGACGGGCTGCCAGGGATCGGCGATCTTGAGACGTCCTCCGTCGCTGTCGTAGCCGACCACGGTCAGGTAGTGCCCGACGGGGAAGGACCGGGTGATGCCTTCGGCGTCCACGGCGGTACCGATGACATTCACCACCGGGATGCGCTGCTCGTCGATGGCCTTGGTGAGGTCGGTCCTGAGCCGGGTCACCTCGTCGGCGCTGGCCGATTCGTTGGGAATCTCCACGGTCTTGTACATCTGCCTGCCCAGACTGTCGTTGAGCACGCGGGTGATCTCGAAGGCCGAGGCGGTGCCGGCGAAGGTGGTGCCGAGCTCGCTCGCCAGCTTGTCCTGGTCTTCCATCTTTCCTTGCGCGCTCAGTGCGATCCGCGTGGAGGCAGGACCGCAGTAGTAGATGTTGGGCTGCGCCTGGAACGTGTAGTCGTTCACCTGCTTGGCAGAAGCTGCTCTGGCTGTCGCCGCGGCAGCCGGGGCGGCATAGGCAGCTGTCGCCGGACCTGCGGCGATCATGCCGGCAAGAGCCACTCCCGCTGCGGCCACGCATTTTCTCACCATGGCAAAGTTGTGTGTGTGGCTGACCGAAAGCCGTCGGGCAGGGTTGTTCATGTATCGCCTCTCCTCGGGGAGCCGCGGCGGTCACGGACCACTCACCGCTCTTCTCGGGTCGGCACGCGCCTGCGAGCCGGATGTGCGCATGCCGGAGCGTCCGGCTCCGGCATGCGGTGAGCACAACTTGGCGGCACGGGGCCCACATTCCACCCGTGAGTCCTCGGCCACAGGGACACAGCACTCAACGGCCCAGCAAGGGTCCGGCCGGGCTCGAAGCAGAGTTCGGGCCCGGCCGGACGGGTACGTGCCTACAGGCGGTCGAGGATCTTCTGGAGGGTCTGCACCTCCGCCGCCTGGTCCGCGGCGATCTTGGCGGCGAGAGCCTTGGCGTCTGGGTTGCTGCCGTTGGCCTGTTCGGTCTTGGCCATCTCGATGGCGCCGTTGTGGTGGGCGATCATCATTTCGGCGAACTTCTTGTCGAAGTCGGTGCCCATGGCGGCGGTGAGGTCAGCCATCTCCTGGTCAGACATCATGCCCGGCATGTCGGAGTTCATCCCCGGCATGTCATGACCGGGCGAGGCCGACATCCCCGGCATGTTGTGGCCGCTGGGCGCAGACGTGGGCTTGCCCCACGCCGTCAGCCAACCCTTCATGGTGGTGATCTCGGGATCCTGGGCGGCCTTGATCTTGGCGGCCAGATCCTTCAGCTCCGGGTCCTTCGCGCGGCTCGGGGCGAGGCCGGCCATCTCGACGGCCTGCTGGTGGTGCGGAATCATCATCTGGGCGAACATGACGTCCGCGTCGTTGAACGTACCGTTCGCCGCGGACGAGGCGCCGGTCGACGGGCTGCTGCTGGCGTGGTCCATGCCGGCCATGTCGTCGCCCCCGCCGCAGGCGGCGGTGACGAGCAGAGCAGACAGGGCGACACCGGCAAGGGCGGTCCGGCGCAGGATGTTTCGCTTCATCGAGTGAATGGTCCTTGTCGCTAGTGGTTGGCAGAGGGTCCTGTGCTGGGGAGCCCGGCGGCCCCGAGGGTCTATGTCCGCAGGACCGACACCGCGGTCATCTGCAGTCCGAGGCGAGGTCGGGATGGAGGGTCGTATCCCCGACCTCTCGTCCAGTGCCGGGCGCGTGCGGATAAAGGCAGATCCCGTCGGCATCGCCGGAGCATCGACAGGGAGGCGAGGACGACCGCCGCGCCGAGCACCGCCAGACATACGGCGAATGCGTCGACGCCGTGACCGTGGCCGTCCGAGCCGCTGGGGCTGTGCTCCCCTGCCGGCGCTACGGGTGCGTGGTGCAGGTCCGCCATCGTGCTTTCGACGCCGGAGCCTCCGAGATAGGGATGGTGTCCGACGGTGTGCATACCGAGAACGCCGAAGGCCAGGGCGACGAGCAGCATCAGCCGCAGGGGCGCGTGCTGCTCCGGCCCGCTCGACGCGCCCACCTTCGCGCTTTTCATGCTGTACCAGGATAGTCGGTGCAAATCCGCCTGCCGGAGATCGAGGTCCGCGGACGCCGCGTCAAGGGGTCAGGTTCGGGATGTCGAACCAGCTGAACGGTGGCCACGGCAGGTTGCGCAGCACGGTGCTGTAGAGCAGGAAGGCGGCACCGTAGACCCAGTAGACGCGGGGCGAGAACCGCAGCGCGGGCAGCTCCCGCCCGAACCAGGCGACGCCGGCCCAGCGAATGCCCGCGTAGAGAAGGAAGGGAACGGCGATCAGGGCGGCCAGGTGGTGGCGGGCCGCTTCGAGGAGGTCGCCGTGCAGCAGGTAGTAGAACATCCGGGTGCCGCCGCAACCCGGACCGTTGATGCCGGTCATCGCGTGCCAGAGGCAGGGGCCGGTGGGGTCGGCGACCCGGTCGGTCGGATCGAAGCGAAGAACGAACGCCGCCGCCGCGCCGACGGCACCGGCCAGTGCGAGAGTCGCCGCGCGCTGCGTCGCGCGATGGGGGGAACCCGCCACCTGTCGCATCGCCACCTCCTCGTGTGCCAGGAGAGGACACGTGCCGAGAGGGGCAGGAGCGAGTGATCCCGACACGCGTCTACTAACCGCGCATAGTAGTTGGCACGCCTGGGCACCCTGCCGAGGGGACCCGCACCAAGGAGATCAGCGGTGGCATCTGGTCGCCCAGCGGCGGAGCCACCCGGGACACTCCCGTGGCCCTCACCGTGGGCGGGGATCGGCTGTTCGTCGCGAGGCCAACGGGTGACGTAGGGCTCCGCGCCGACTCGGGAGCCGGTGGCAGCCGCAGCAGACGGGCCTGACGTAACGGCGGTACCCCTCCCCCACCGCCCCCTAAGCTGAAGCAGTACGGACCCCTCACACCCCCACCCCGTGCGTACGGAGGTGACGTGTGACCGGCGGTGAGGACCCCATAGCCGACCAGGCGCCGGGGACGGCCGTGCTGACGGCGCGGGGCCTGCGCAAGTCCTACCGTCGGGGACCGTTCCGGCGGCGTCAGCCCGTGCTGCGTGGGGTGGATCTCGACCTGGGGCCAGGTCAGGTGGTCGGGGTGATCGGTGAGAACGGCTCGGGCAAGAGCACCCTGATGAAGATCCTGGTCGGCGCGCTGCGCGCGGACGCGGGGACGGTGACGCACCGCGGGCGGATCGGCTACTGCCCGCAGAGCCCGCAGCTGTATCCCCGGCTGACCTGCGACGAGCACTTCGATCTGTTCGGCCACGCCTACGGCATGGCCGAGGAGGAGGCGGAGCGGTCCCGGCAGTCGCTGTACGACCAGCTGGGCTTCCCCCGGTACGCCCGCACCCGCGCCGAACGGCTCTCCGGCGGAACTCTGGCCAAGCTCAACCTCGCGCTGGCCCTGCTGCCGGACCCGGAACTGATGCTGCTCGACGAGCCCTACGCGAGCTTCGACTGGGACACGTACCAGAAGTTCTGGGACCTGGTCGGCGAACGCCGGCGGGCCGGCCGCAGCGCACTGGTCATCAGCCACTTCGTCGTGGACGAGGAACGGTTCGACCGGATCGTGGCCATCACCGACGGCCGGGTGGCATCCCGGTGACCGTCCTGGCGTTCGTGCGGCGGTTCCTGGCCGACTACGCCCGCAACCGGGTGAACCTGCTGCTGCTGGTCGTCGTACCCGTCGTCTTCGTGGCGGTGGTGGCGGGCACCCTGGCCGACGCAGCGCGGATTCTCGGCGGTCGCGGCGGCGCGGCGGTCGAGAACGCCACCGCCGCGTGGTCGGCGGCGTTCCTCTCCGGCATCGGCATGTACTTCCAGAGCGCCGCCACCCGCGACACCGACCAACGGGTGGTGCTGGCCGGCCTGCGGCCGGCACGCATGGTCGCGGCCCGGCTGCTCACCGGGCTGGCGCTGGCCGTCCTGGTCAGCGCGATCGCGTTGGTCACACTCGCGCTCCGGACCGGTATCGACCGCCCGGGGCACGTGGTGGTCGGCACACTCATGGCGGCGGTCATCTACGTCGCCATCGGCACGGCCGTGGGAACGCTAGTGAGCAACCCGGTCAACGGCTCGGTGGTGGTGCTGTTGATCTGGATCCTGGACGTCTTCCTCGGCCCGGCGATGGGGGCCCAGGAGCGGGTGGGCACCCGGATACTGCCGACGCACTTCGTCACCTCGTGGATGGTGGATCTCCCGTCCGGGCACGCCGGCCGGCTCGGCGACATCGGCTAGGCCCTTGTGTGGACCGTCGCGGCGGTCGCGGTCGCCTGGACCCTCGCGGTGCGGCGTACCCGCCGCGCCGGGCAGCCCCGTCGCCGGCAGCGGCCGGGCGGGTGGCGGGCCCAGCTTGCGGGCGCCGGCCGGGCGGCGTGGCGCGACGCCCACCGCAATCCGGCCCTGTGGGCGCTCTACGTCGCGGTGCCGGTGATCTTCATCCTGCTGGCGGACGCGATCACTCCCGACCAGCCCATCACGGTGACGGTGCGGGAGCACGGCCGGCGGCTGGCCGGGAGTTACCCGATGCCCGAGGTGCACGGGGCGACGATGGCGCCCATCGCGGTCGCCTCGCTGGCGGCGCTGGCCGGCCTGTTCACGCTGTTGGACAGCCGCGCCGGCGACCGCCGCGCGGCCCTGGCGGGGTTGCGTCCGGCGGCGTTGCTGGCCGGCCGGCTCGGGGTGCTCGCCGCCGCGGCGTTGCTGGCCACGGTGGTGTCGCTGGCCACCACGGCGTCGGTGTTCGACGCGGTCCGCTGGCCGGTGTACGCCTCCGGGAACATCCTGGTCGCCGGCACGTACGCGCTCGTCGGTGCGCTGCTCGCGCCGGTCTTCGGCCGGGTCGGTGGGGTGTTCATGGCGTTCCTGCTGCCCTTCCTCGACCTCGGCATCAGCCAGAGCCCGATGCTGCGCTCCCAGCCCCCGTCCTGGGCGAAGGCGCTGCCCGGCTACGGCAGCGTCAGGGTTCTCCTCGACGGCGCGCTGACCCGGGGGTTCGACGAACTCGGCGCGCTGGTGCTGGCCTCCGGGTGGATCGTGGTGCTGTCCCTGGCCGTCGCGGTCGCCTACCGGCGGTCCGTGTCGCCGCCCGGATCCCTCGTGCCGGCTCTGGCCCGGCCGACGGCAAGCCGGCCGGGCCAGAGCGGGACGTTCAACGGCGTCCGGGGGTGAGACGGACCCGTCGGAGCAGTTGTGCGTTGAGCGCCACCACGATGGTGGAGGCGGACATCAGCACCGCGCCGACCGCCGGGCTGAGCGCCACGCCCGCCCACGCCAGCGCGCCGGCCGCGACGGGGATCGCGACCACGTTGTAGCCGGCCGCCCAGGCCAGGTTCTGCACCATCTTCCGGTAGGACGCGCGGGACAGCCGGATCACGCCGGTGACGCCACGCGGGTCGGAGGAGGCCAGGACGACACCGGCGGACTCGATCGCCACGTCGGTGCCGGCGCCGATCGCGATGCCGACGTCGGCGCGGGCGAGTGCCGGGGCGTCGTTGACCCCGTCGCCGACCATCGCCACCGTCAGGCCACGCCCTTGCAGGTCGGCGACCGCGCGGTCCTTGTCCGCCGGGAGCACCTCGGCGAACACCTCGTCCACACCGGGACGGAAGCCCAGGTCGGCGGCGACCGCCTCGGCGACCGGGCGGGCATCTCCGGTGATCATCACGATCTTCTTGACGCCCTGGTCCCGAAGCTCGGTGATCGCCTCCCGGGCTTCCGGCCGGACCTCGTCCTCCAGTGCGAACGCGCCGATCGTTTCGGGTCGGCCGTCCGTCGGCAGCCGCAGAAGATGCAGGACGGCCGCGCCGCGGGCCGACCAGCGTGCGCTGGCGTCCGCCAGGTCCGCGGGCACAGTGGCGCCGAGCTCCCGCAACAGCGCCGGACCGCCGACCGCGTAGGACGTGCCGTCGACGACGGCCTGGACGCCGCGTCCGGTCAGGGAGCGGAAGTCCCGCGCCGTGGCAACCAGATCGCGCCCCTGGGCTGCCCGCACCAGGGCCCGGGCGAGCGGGTGCTCGCTGTCGGCCTCCACCGCGCCGGCGACCCGCAGCACCTCGTCCTCGGTGAGCCCGGCGGTGGCGGCGGTGGCGGTGACGGTGTGGGCGCCCTTGGTCAGGGTGCCGGTCTTGTCGAACAGCACCGCGTCCACCCCGCGCATGCGTTCGAGCGCCATGCGGTCCTTGACCAGGATGCCCGCCTTCGCCGACACCGCGGTCGACAGAGCGATCACCAGCGGGATGGCCAGCCCGAGGGCGTGCGGGCAGGCGATCACCAGAACCGTCACCGTACGGACCACGGCTTCGTTGACGTCGCCCAGTGCCCACCAGGTGCCGAAGGTGATCAGCGCGGCGGCGGTGGCGAGGTAGAACAGCCAGGCGGCGAACCGGTCGGCGAGCACCTGCGCGCGGCCGGCGGACGCCTGCGCCTGGGCGACGAGCCGGCTGATGCCGGCCAGGGCGGTGTCCTCGCCGACGGCGTCGACGCGGACCCGCAGGGTGGAGTCGGTGGCGACGGTGCCGGCGACCACCTTGTCGCCGACCGTACGGGGCACGGGCCGGGACTCGCCGGTGACCATGGACTCGTCGAGTTCGGCGGCCCCGTCGACGATCCGTCCGTCGGCGGGAACCCGGCCGCCGGAGCGGACCAGGACCAGGTCGCCGACGCGCAGGTCGCCGGCGGGCACCCGGTGCGGCTGCCCGGCGTCGTCGAGGCGTTCGGCGTCGTCGGGCAGCAGGGCGGCGAGGGCCGCCAGGGCGCCCTGGGCCTGCCCGATCGCCTTCATCTCCTGCCAGTGCCCGAGCAACATGATGGTGACCAGCGCGGCGAGTTCCCACCAGAAGTCGAGGCTGAACGCACCCAGGCTCGTGGCCAGCGAGGCGGCGTACGCGACGGTGATCGCCATCGCGATCAGCAGCATCATGCCGGGAGCCCGGTCGCGGACCTCCCGAACGGCGCCGGCCAGGAACGGCCAGCCGCCGTAGGCGAAGACCAGGGACCCCAGGACGGGCCCGACCCAGGTCATGCCGGGGAAGTCGAGGGTGTAGCCGAACCAGTCCATGATCATGTGGCTGGTGGCGACGATCGGCACGGTCAGCGCCAGGCTCAGCCAGAACTTGCGCCGGAACTGCTCCGGGTCGTGCCCGGCGTGCTTGTCGTGTCCGCCGCCGTGTCCCCCGTGGTGGTCGTGGTGCTGGGGCTGATCCGGCGGGCGACGCTCTGGCGTGTGATCTGCGTGCCGCTCGGCGACGTGGCCGTGAGCGGGGTGCGGGTGCTCGGGTGCCGTCGCGAGCGGGGCATGGTGGGTGTCGTGGCGTGTCATGAGGTCCACCTCCGCCTCGAACATATACCCCTAGGGGGTATAGGGCAAGGCTGCTGGTACGTGGTCTTGAGCGCTTCCTGTTACCGCTACCCGGAGGGGGTAGGACCTTCGACCGTACGGCCGGGGCCGGTAGGCGCTGCCGCCCGGCGGAACCCGGGAGCAGGCTCGGTTTGGGAGCTACGAGAAAGGAGACCGGTGATGAGGCGACATCTGCCGTTGTACGTGACCGCCTTGGTGATCCTCATCGCGGGGGCGCTGGCGATCGGCGTGCCGGCACGTTCGGTGGCGTACGGGCTGCTCGCGCTCGCCTGCCCGCTGATGATGCTGTTCATGCACGGCGGCCACGGTGACCACAGCGGTCACTCCGGTGGCAGCGAGCGCCGCGGCCCGTCGGAGACGAATTCGTCGGTCAGGTGAGCCGGCAGCGGCGACGGGTATGCCGGCGACGCCGTCAGGTCCAGGAGAACAGCAGGGTCCGACAGCGGAAAGGACGTGACCCACATGCATGATGGCAACGGTTGGTTCTGGCCGATGGGTCTGATGATGGTCGGCTGGCTGGTCCTGGCCGTGATCATCGTCGCGGCGGTCTGGCTCACGGTCGGCACCGGCCGACGCGCGACGGACCACGGCGACTCCGCCCGGCGGATCCTGGCCGAGCGCTACGCCCGTGGCGAGCTGGACGACGAGGAGTACCGCCGCAGGCTGGACGGGTTGCGCTGACGGGCCTCCCCCACGCGCTTCGTCAGCTGCCTGCGGCGGGCCCTGCGCCGGGCAGGGCGACGGTGAACATCGCGCCCCGGCCGGGGCCCTCACTGGCGGCGGTGATCCTGCCGCCGTGTTGGGTCACGATAGCGCGGGCGACGGCCAACCCGATGCCCGATCCCCCGTGCTCGCGGTCCCGGGCGGCGTCCGCCCGGTAGAAGCGTTCAAAGACGTGCGGCAGGTGCCGCGCGTCGATGCCGTCTCCCGTGTCGGTGACGCTGACGCGCACCTCGTCGGCAGCCCGGGTGGCGTGCACGCTGACGCGCCCGGTCGGTGGGGTGTGGCGCAGGGCGTTGTCGAGGAGGTTGCCCAGCACCTGCCCCATCCGTACCGGGTCGGCGTCGACCACTCCGACGTCCGGTGCCACCTGCTCGTGCAGGGTGAGGCCCTTCGCCGCGTACCGGGGCCGGGCGGCGGCCACGGCAGCGCTGACCAGCTCACCGACGGCGACCGGTCGGGGGCGCAGGTCGAGTTGGTGCTCCTCTGCGCGGGACACCGCGACGACGTCCTCGGCCAGACGGCGCAGCCGGGTGGTCTGCGCCCGCAGCACCGTCCAGGTGTCCTCGCCCTCGACCGCGATCCCGTCCTCGGCCGCGTCCACGTACGCCTCGATGGTGGCCAACGGAGTACGCAGCTCGTGGCCGAGGTCGGCCAGCAGACGGCGGCGGGTCGCCTCCGCGTCGGCCAGCCGGGCGGCCATCGTGTTGAAGGCGGCGGCGACCGTGTCGAACTCCGGACCGAGGCCGGGACCGTTGACCCGTGCCGCGTAGTCGCCCCGGCTGACGTCCGCGGCGGCGGTCGCCAACTGGGTGACCGGTCGGGCAAGGCGGCGAGCCAGGTAGGCGCTGACGGCGAGGGCGGCGAGCAGCGATACGGCGATCGCGACCCCCAGGGCGAGGGCGCTGGCCGAGGCGTACGCCTGCTCGACGTGATGAGCGGTCCCGGGGTCGACCGGACCGGTCACCCGCCTCAGATGGCTCCGGAAGATCGCCGGCCCGACCACGGCCGCCACCAGGCCGAGGGTTCCCGCGCCGACCAGCACCACGAGGGCCTGGGCGGCGAGAAGCCGGCCCGGCAGTCCCAGTTGTCGTCTCATCCCCGCCCCATCCGGTAGCCGATGCCGCGGACGGTGCGGATGAACCGGGGCCCGGCGGGATCGTCGCCGAGCTTGCGGCGCAGGTGGGCGATGTGCACATCGACGAGGTGCTCGTCGCCGACCCAGTCGGCACCCCACACCGCGTCGATGAGCTGCCGGCGGCGCAGCGCCGTGTCCGGCTGCGCGGACAACGCGGCAAGCAGGTCGAACTCCGTCCGGGTGAGTTCCACGGGCTGCTCGTCGACGTACACCTCACGGCCGGCCAGGTCGACCCGCAGCCCGCCGACCGTCCGGGTCGACTGCTCCGCGGCCGGGGCCACGGCGGCGCGGGGACGGCGCAGCATGGCGCGGATCCGGGCGACGAGTTCGCGCGGGCTGAACGGCTTGGTCAGGTAGTCGTCCGCGCCGACGCCGAGGCCGATGAGCTTGTCGACCTCCTCGCTGCGGGCGGTGAGCATGACCACGTAGCAGTCGGTGAACGTGCGGATCTGGCGGCAGACCTCGATGCCGTCCAGGCCCGGCAGGGCGAGGTCCAGCACCACCACGTCGGGCCGGTCCCGCCGGGCGGCCGCGACCGCCGACCGGCCGTCGAAGACGCAGCTCACCTCGTGACCGTCGCGCTCCAGATAGCTGGCGACGACCTTGGCCAGGCTGCGCTCGTCGTCGACCACCAGCACACGTACACCCATGGGCCAATCCTGCCCTGCCGGTCAGGCCGGGCGGACCCAGGTCACCGGCGATCGCTCATGAAGATTCACTGAAGAAAGCCGTGCGACGTGGCCGTCGGCCCGCGGCGAAGGTCAGGCTGCAGACAGGGTTCCTCGCAGCCGAAGGAGCAGCCATGTCCCCCACCCTCACCCGCCGACGACTGCTGGCCGGAATCGCCGGCACGGTCGGTATCGCCGGCACGGCCGGCGCCGCCGCCTGGGCCGGCGGGCTGTTCGACCCCCGTCTCGTGGCTCCGGGCGGGGACCTGGTGGCCCGGACCGAGGCAGCGCGACGGCGGGCCGGCGCCCGCACCGTGTCCGCGAGGCTCAACCCGCGCCCGGTCACCCTCGACCTCGGCGGCCGGCAGGTGCAGACCTGGGGCTACCAGGATTCCGCGCCGGGTCCGCTGCTGCGCGCGCGGGCCGGCGACGTGCTCCGCGTCGAGGTGGCCAACGGTCTGGCCACCGAGACGAGCGTGCACTGGCACGGCGTCGCGCTGCGCAACGACATGGACGGCGTGCCCGGAGTGACCCAGCGGTCGATCGCTGCGGGCGGAACGCACACCTACGAGTTCACCGCCCCTGACCCGGGCACCTACTTCTACCACCCGCACTCGGGAGTCCAGCTCGACCGCGCTCTCTACGGTGTGCTCGTGGTCGACGACCCGCACGAGGCCGGCCGGTACGACCAGGAGTGGATCGTGGTGCTCGACGACTGGGTCGACGGCACCGGCCGCACACCCGACGACGTGTTGGCGTCGCTGCAGTCGATGGGCGGCCACGACGACATGGCCGGCATGAACGGCATGGCCGGCATGGAGCACGGCGGCATGAGCGGCATGTCGATGGGCGGCATGGAGAGCATGACCTCGCCCCTGCTAGGTGGGGCAGGAGACGTGGTCTACCCGCACTATCTGATCAACGGCAGGGCACCGGACGCCCCGGTGACGTTGACCGGTCGACCGCGCCAGCGGGTGCGGATCCGCCTCGTCAACGCCGCCTCCGACACCGCGTTCCGGATCGCCCTCGGCGGCCACCGTCTCACCGTCACCCACACCGACGGCTTCCCCGTCACCCCCACCACCTGCGACGCCCTGGTGCTCGGCATGGGGGAACGGGCGGACGTCACCGTGGACCTCGGCGACGGCGTCTTTCCCCTGGTCGCGGTCGCCGAAGGCAAGAGCGGCCAAGGCGTGGCCGTGGTCCGCACCGGCGCCGGCAGCCCGCCGGCCGCGACTGTCCACCCTGCGGAGCTGGACCTCCGAGTGCTGCTCACCGGCGGCCTGAGCCCTGCCGACGCCGTCAAACTGGAGCGCCGCAAGGCCGATCGGGTGCACCGCCTGGAACTGGGCGGCTCGATGATGCCCTACCGGTGGACCATCAACGGCACCACCACCGACAAGCTCGACCCGCTGCTGGTCGGCCAGGGCGAGCGGGTGCGGCTGGAGTTCGTCAACCAAAGCACGATGTTCCACCCCATGCACGTGCACGGCCACACGTTCGCCGTCACCGACACCGGCGTCCGCAAGGACACGGTGATCGTGGTGCCGAAGCAGACCGTCGCGGTCGAGTTCGACGCGACCAACCCGGGCCAGTGGATGACCCACTGCCACAACATCTACCACGCCGAGACCGGCATGATGATCAACCTGGCGTACCAGGAGTAACAGCCTGACCTATCCCCCGGGGTGACAGGAGGCTCCCGCGGCCTTCGGCCATGGGAGCCTCCTGTCATCGACCGACGGTTCAGGTGACGCGGCGGAAGCCGGCGACCGGCATGTAGGTGATGCTCAGGACGTTGACCGGCTTACCGGCCCGCGGCGCGTGCACCATCAGGCCGTTACCCAGGTACAGCCCCATGTGGTGCAGGTCGCTGAAGAAGAAGATCAGGTCGCCGGGGCGGGCGTCGGCCCGGGACACCGGCCGACCCTCGTTCCACTGCGCGCCGGTGAAGTGAGTGAGCGAGATACCCGCGGCCTTGTAGGCGTACTGGGTGAGCCCAGAACAGTCGAAAGCGTCCGGGCCGTCGGCCCCCCAGACGTACGGGTCGCCGACCTGCTGGCAGGCGACGCGGATCGCCGTCTGCGCGGCGCTGCTGACCACGCCGCTGATAGTGGGGCAGCCCGTTACCTTCACCGTCGTCTTCGGCAGCGACGCGGTCAGGCGTTTGATCTCGGCGTCGATCTGCTTCTTCTTCGCCGCCAACTCGTCCTGCTGCTTGACCTCCGCGGCGATCAGCTCGTCCAGCTTCTTCTTCTGCGCCTGGTACCGGTCGCGGACAGCCAGCACACCGGCGATTTCCTGGTGCTGCTGGGCCGCAAGCCGGTCGAGGATCACCAACTGTTCGGCGAGGGTCCCAGGCTTGGTGCTCACCAGAAGGGCACCCAGTTCCTGCGAGGGGCCCCGCACATAGTACCGGGCGGCGATAGCGCCGACCCGGTTCATCGCCAGCGCGGACTCCAGTTCCAGCGGGGCCATCTTCTTCTCGAGGTCCGCCGCCTTCTTCTGGTTGACCTTCAGCTGGGCCCGCACCTTGTTGAAGCCTTCGATGGTGGGCTCGAGTTGTTCCCACTGCTTGTCGATCTGCGCTTCGATCTCGTCCGCCGAGGGCGCGGCGTGGACCGGTGCCGCCAGGAGCCCGGCGCCGAGCGCAGCGGCCGCGAGCAGGACGAGTGCACGGCGGGCCAGCCCGCCGCGACGGACGGGCGGGTGGCTCGCGGGGGGACGGCGAAGGGGCAGGGATGCCACCAGCACGGACTCCTTCTGGCCTTGGGAAGCGGGCGGGGCTGCGCGGTAGCGGCCCCACCCGCGGCGGGTTCGCCCACATCCTTACCTACTATTGGCCGATAGTTGAAGAGGGGACGGCCCGAGCAGCCAAAGTGTCACCGAGGGCTAGCGGCTGACCACGTACCAGAGCGGTCCGGCCACCAGCCCCAGCGCCAGGCTGACGGCCGACGCGAGGATGGCCGTCCGCGCCGTGACGCGCCGCAGGACGGCCTCGGAGGTCACCGCCGAGTCGCCGGGCTCTCGGTACACGGGAACGATCCAGCGCAGGTAGTAGAAGAGGCTGAGCACACTGTTGACGAACACGACGACGGCGAGCCAGGCGTACTCGCCGTCCCAGGCGGCGGTCGCGGTGGTGAGCTTGCCGACGAACACCGCCGTCGGCGGGGTGCCCACCAGGCCGAGGAGGGCGACCAGCAGGGCCGCGGCGAGCCCCGGCCGCCGGTAGGCCAGGCCCCGGAAGTCGGTGAGGTCGCGGTGCTCCGGAAGGGCGGCGGTGACCGCGAACGCGGCGATGTTCGTCACCGTGTAGCCGGCCAGGTACAGCAGCAGCGACGGCAGTGCCAGGTCGCTTCGTCCAATGGCCACGATGGGCACGAGCAGGAACCCGACCTGGCTGACGGTGGACCAGCCGAGCAGCCGGCGTGGGTCCGATTGCCAGTAGGCGGCCAGGTTTCCCAGGGTCATGCTGACGGCTGCCACGACAGCCACCGCGACCGCCCAGGACACGGAGGTGGGAAGGACGCCGGCGAGTCGGAAGACGGCGATCAGCGCGCCGATCTTCGGAACGGTGGTCAGGAACGTCGCCGCGGTGGCGGAGGTGCCCTGCGCGGCGTCGGGCACCCAGAAATGCGCGGGTACGCCGCCGGCCTTGAACATCAGCCCTGCGAGGAGAGCCACCGCAGCGACCGCGACCGCCCCGCGGGGCATGTCCGGCAGGCGCTGCGAAAGTTCGGGATAGGTGGTGGTGCCGGACAGGCCGGTCAGCACGGTGACGCCCAGCAGGAGCAGGATCCCGAACAAGGCTCCCAACAGGTACGTCTTCAGCGCGGCTTCGGCGCCGGCAGCGGTGTGGGCAAGACCGATCAGCGCGTAGAGCGGGATGCTGGCGAGCAGGAACCCGACGGCGAGGGCGAGCAGGTCGTTCGCCCCGGCCAGCAGCACCGCGCCGGCGGTGGAGAACAGGAGCAGGCTGTAGGTTTCGCTCTCCCGCGCGGTACCGGAGATCTCGTCGGCCGCGATCGCCAGGATGAGCAGGGTGCCGGACGCCGCGAGGATGCGGGCGATCCCGGTGGCCGTGTCGACGGCGAACGAGTTGTCAAAGGCGCTCGTCGCCGGCTCGCCCAACTGGATCGCGGCGACGACGATCGTGGCGACGAGCACGACGGCGGTGAAGATCCGGATGATCCACTGCCGGTGGCGGGGGACGAAGGAACCGCCGATCAGAGCGGCGAGGGCGCCGCCGGCGAGCAGCATCTCGGGGACCAGCAGCAGCGGTCGCATCATCTCCGTTTCCACCGGTCACCGCCCGAGCAGGCCGACGACGGCGTGGGCTGCCGGTTCGATGACGTCGAGCAGCGGGCGCGGCAGCACCCCAATCAGCAGGGACAGCAGCAGCAGCGGCCCGACCGACCAGAGTTCGCGGGCGCGCAGGTCGGTGAACCCGATGGACCTGCCGGTGGTGTCGCCGGTGAAGACGCGTTGCAGCGCGCGGAGGAACAGCGCCGCGGTGATCAGGATGCCGAGCACGGCGACGGCGGTGACCGGTGCCGCGGCGACGCTGCCGGTGAAGATCTGGAACTCGGCGATGAAGCCGGAGAAGGCGGGCAGGCCGAGGGAGGCGAACGCACCCACGGCGAACAGCGCGGCGAAGGTCGGCGCGGGCGCGCCGAGCCCGCCGAAGTCACGCATGTCGTAGGTGCCGGCGCGGTCCCGCAGGACGCCGGCGAGCAGGAACAGCGCCGCGGTGATCAGGCCGTGGCTGACCATCTGGGTGACCGCCCCGACGACCGCCACGCCGCGAGCCTGGGCGGTGTCGGCGGCGACCAGGCCGGCCACGCCGACGGCGAGGACGATGTAGCCCATGTGGTTGACCGACGTGTACGCGATCATGCGTTTGACGTTGGACTGGGCCAGCGCGACGAGCGCCCCGTAGAGCACCGACACGACGCCGACGACGACGACCACCCAGGCCCACGCCCTCCACGCCTGCGGGAGCATCGGCATGGCGATGCGGACGAAGCCGTAGGTGCCCATCTTCAGCAGCACCCCGGCGAGGACCGCCGAGCCGACGGCCGGTGCGTCGGTGTGTGCCGGCGGCAGCCAGGTGTGGAAGGGCACGGTCGGCGTCTTCACCGCCAGACCGAGCAGGATCGCCGCCAGCACCAGCCCACCCGCGACCGGCCGGCCCTGCAACGGCGGCGTGGCGACGAGTTCCGGCATGTCGAACGTGTGCGGGGCGGCAGCGACGTACAGGCCGATGAACCCAACCAGCAACGCGAGGGAGCCGAGGAAGGTGTAGAGGAAGAACTTCAGCGCCGAGTGTGCCCGGTTGCCATGGCCCCAGCCGGCGATGACAAAGTACATGCCGACGATGGACAGATCGAAGAAGACGAAGAACAGGACCAGGTCGGCGGCGACGAACAGACCGAGGCTGACGCTCTGCAGGAACAGAAACAGCGCCGCCTGCCCTCGGGGCCGGTGTCGCTCGTGCAGTGCGTACACCGCGCAGGCCAGGAAGATCACGGCGGTCATCACCACCAGCGGCAGCGAGAGCCCGTCCACACCGATGTGGTAGCTGCTGTTCACGCCGGGAATCCACGCCGCCCGCTCGGCGAAGGCGAGCTCACCGGTCGGCGGGGTGTGGTAACGCCACCAGACGACGGCGATCAACGCGAGATCGACGGCGGTCACGGCGATCCAGGTCCAGCGCGCCGCGGTGTCTCCCAGCCGCGGCAGCGCGACCAGTGCCACCGCTGCGAACAGGGGAAGGAAGACAATCACGCTGAGCACGGGTTCACCCCAACACCACGAGGACGACGACACCGACGAGGAGCACCACGACGGCCTGTAGGTAGTACTGGTAGAGCTGTCCGGTCTGCGGCCGGCGCGCGAACTGCCCGAGCCGGCGCATCCCGGCGGCGAACGCCTCCACCGCCCCGTCGAGCCACCGGTCGTCGGCCCGGCCGGCCCGAGCGGCCATCCGTAGCGTCCGGGCCGAGGCGAATTCGACGCCCCGGTCGAGGACCCGGTCGTCGAACGAGCCGGCCCGGCGGGACAGGCTCAGCACCGTGCGCGCCAGGGCTACCGCGGCCCGGTCCAAGACCCGGTCGTCGAAACGGGCCAACGCCTCGGCGCAGCGCAGCGTCGGTCGGACGACCAGGACTCGTGCTGCGGGCTCCAGCCCGAGCCAGTGCAGCGCCCAGCGCGGCTCGGGGATCGGGCGGCGGGCGACCGCCAGGACGACGACCAGTGCGATCACCGCCGACACCCCAAGCTCCGGCAGCGACACGTGGAACTTCTCCGGCTGCCCGACGGTCCGCGCGACCGTGGCGCCGACCGGTGGCAGAGCCAGCAGGCCAGCGAACCCCGCACCGATCGCGAGCGCGACCAGCGGCGCCTGCTGTAGGACGCCGACCCGCCTGGTGGCCGTCTCCTCCTCGTCCCGGTGGGCGTCGACGTCGGCCTGCTGGTCGGGGGGGACCCGCCGCCAGATGACCACCAGCACCTTCCCCGCGTAGGCGGCGGAGAGCGCCGACGCGGCCAACCCCACCGCGTAGAGCCACGGCGACTGCTCGAGGGCCGCCGCGAGGACCTCGTCCTTGGTCGCCCACAGCGACAGCGGCGCCATCCCCGCGAGCGCGAGCGCACCGACGGTTGCCGTCCACCCGACCCACGGCCACCGAGCGACGACCCCGCGCAGCCCGGCGAGCTGCTTGGTGCCCAGCGCCGTCAGCCAAGCTCCGGCCGCGAGGAAGAGCAAGGCCTTGGTGGCGGCGTGCGCGATCAGGTGCGTCGCGCCGCCCGCGATCCCGCCGGCCCCGGCGGCTAGCACCACGAAACCAAGCTGGGCGGAGGTGGAGGCGGCGAGGAGTTGCTTGAGGTCCCGCTGGGCGACCGCCACCGCCCCCAGCAGGAGCGCCGTCACCGCTCCGGCCCACATGGTGGCCGGGCCCGCCCACCCGGTCGTGGCCAGCAGCGGCTCGACGCGCAGCAGCAGGTAACCGCCCATGGCGACCATGGCCGCGGAGTGCAGCAGCGCGCTGACCGGGCTCGGGCCGGCCATCGCCCGAGAAAGCCAGAACGAGAAGGGCAGTTGCGCGGCCTTGCCCAGCGCGGCGATGAGCATCCCGGCGGCGATGAGGTGCCGCCAGCCGGGGCTGCTGTCGGGCAAATCGCGCAACGCCAGACCGGCGCCGCCCGCGAGGGCCGCGCCGGCGGCGAGGTAGAGGCCCAGGTCGGCGGCGCGCGTGGTGACGAACGCGGTCAGGCCTGCGGACACCCGGTCGGAGTCGCGCCACCAGAACCCAATCAGGGCGTACGAGGCGGCGCCCACGAGCTCCCAGGCGAACAGCAGGGTGGGCAGCGTCGCCGCGGTGGCGGTGAGCGCGACGGAGGCGGCGAAGAGCAGCATCAGGCCGTGGAAGCGGGCCCGGGAGCGGCGGATCTCCCCTGCTGCGGCGAGTAGCACGAGCAGGGTGACCACCGTCAACATCGGCAGCACCAGGGCGGCGAGCCCGTCGACGGCGAGCGCGAACTCGGTGCCGGCGAGGAACGGCGCCGCCACCCGCGGCCGGGCCACCCCGACCACCGCCGACAGGGCCACCGACCCGGTGGCAACGGTGAGCGCGACGGGTGCCGCGAGCCGGTCAGCCCGCCGGTCGAACGCGAGCAACGCGCCGACGCCAGCCGGTAGGGCCACCAGTGACCAGAGCGCCGCCTGCGCAAGCCCGTTCATCGGGACAGGTCCGCGGCCATGTCGGTCATGTCGGTGCGGCGTACCCGGTGCAGGTGGGTGGCCACGGCGAAGCCCATCGCCATCTCGACGGTCATCGCCGTGATGATGACCAGCAGCAGGACCTGCCCGGACGGGTGCGGGGCGAGGAACCACCAGAATCCGGCGCCGGCCAGGATGAGACCGTTGAGCATCAGCTCCAGCCCCATCATCACCATGACGACGACCTGCTGGGACAGGGCGCCGTAGAGGCCGACGCTGAACAGCGCGGCCGCGACGAGCAGCACGGTCTGCAGGGTCATCGGCCGACCCCTCCGGGCTGCGGGTCGTCGGCCGGTCGCCGGCGCAGGTCGTCGCCGAACCGGTCGTAGCGGGTCCGGTGGGCGGCGAGGACCACGCCGGCGACGATGGTCACCGCCATGACCGCCCCAACGCCGGTCATGACCAGCATCTTCGGACCCATCAATTCCTCCCCCAACGCCTCGGTGACGTCGACGGGCGGGGCACCGCGCCGCGTGGGCCACGGCACGAGCAGCACCCCGGCGGCCAGCAGGACGAACACGCCGATGGACACCGCCAGGGCGTGCCGGTTGTCGTGGACCATGCTCATCGGCATCAGCGCCGGGTTCATGCCCATGAACATGACCATGTAGACCGCCATGACGGCCATCTCCATGACCATCATCAGGATCGTCACCACCCCGACGTAGTTCTGCTGCATCAGCAGCACCTGCAGACCGACGGCGATGAACGACACGGCGAGCGCGTAGCTGGCGCGGGCCATCGAGTCGACGACGAACACCGCAGCGCCGGCGAGCACGGCGACAACCGCCAGGGCCCAGAACACGACGTGGGTGACCACCTCAGCCCCTCCCTACGGCGACGACCGCGACGACCAGGTCCTGCAGCAGCACCGCGGGCAGCAGCACGATCCACCCGACCTCCATGAACACGTCCGGTCGTACCGCGGGCAGGCGGCGGCGCAGCCACACCAATGCGGCCAGCAGGGCAAGGGTCTTGATCAGCACCCAGGCCCAGTCGGGCAGCAGCGGGCCGGCGCCGCCGCCGAGGAACATCGGCACCGCGAACGCGGCCCCGGCGGCGAGCAGCGCGTACCGGCCACCCTGAAACAGCAGCCGGTCGACGCCGGACAGTTCGGCGGTCACACCGCCGGCCACGTCGGCGCCGAGGGCCGGGGAGAAGGGTCCCCAGACGGCGATCGCGAGGACGCCCAGGCAGAAGACGAGGAAGGCCACCGGCATCCAGACGACGAACCAGAGGCCCTGCTGGGCGGCGGCGATCGTCCCGACGTTCAGGCTCGACGCACCTACTGCGGGTGCCACGAGCGCGAACATCAGCGGCAGTTCGTAGGCCAGGCCGTGGGCGAGGAACCGGTAACCGCCGATCAGGGAGTGGGCCGAGTTGGCACCCCAGCCGGTCAGCCACACGAACGCCCACGCCAGAACGTCCATGGCGTTGAACCAGATCACCCCCACATCGAGGTTGAACAGCGTCCACCGCCCCAGCGGCACCACCGTGATGATCATCAACGCCATGAACAGCAGTCCCGCCCCGCCGATACGCCACAGCAGGCTGTCCCCCGCTACCGTGGTCCGCCGCCGCTGGCGCATCAGCCGGGCCACCTCACCGAACGGCTGACTCAGCCCTGAGGAGCTTGCGCCGGATGCCCATGAGGCCAGGAACCCGTCAAAGGCGGCGGCCGCGGCCGCCAACAGTCCGAGCAGTGCTGCGGCGGCCAGCGCCCAGCCGGCGGGGAGCACGGTGACGTCAGGCATGACTCACCTCGCGGTCCGTGACGAGGGGGTCGAGGTCGAGGCTGGCGACGATGAGGCGGGCGGTGGCGAGGTCCCACCCGCGTACGAGATCAGGGATCGCGTCGACGGGTACGCCGAGCGACGAGCCAGCGGGCCGCTGGCCGCCGATACTGTTCGCCGCGTGATTGAGCATGGCCAGCAGCCGGTCACGCACGTCGCCTGCCATGGTGGCCGGCAGACCCCGGCGGGCGAGGTCGTCCGCATCCAGTGGCCCGATGCGGTGCAGTGAGCGCCGCAGCCACCACGACCGGCCGACCACGCGGCGCAGCCGTTCGAGTTCCCCTGCTGGCCCGTCACGGTCATCGGTGAACAGCAGGGCGTCACGGATACGCCGAGCGCGGGAGGCGGCATCACCCCAGCCGGCGAGGCCCAGGAGGCTGGCGGCGTTGTCGCAGCGTCTGGCGGCGAACCGGCGCAGGTCCTCCGGCGCGTACCGGCGCTCCGGCTCGGCGGCGGGATCGGTCGCGGTGACGAGGCTGGTCTCCGCATCGACGATGACATCACCCTGAAGGGTGCACCGCAGGACGAGGCCCGCCGGCCAGTACGCCAGGACCGGGCCAAGTCGCAGGTGCAGGAAGTCCATCTCCAAGCCGTCGCGGTCCTCACCGCCGGAGGCGAGCGGGATACCGCCGGGGGCCATGTCCATACCCCCGTGCTCCATGCCGCCGTGGGCCATGCCGCCATGCTCCATTCCGCCGTGGCCCTCGTGCGTCATTGCGCCGTGGGAAGACTGCCCCATCCCCTTGTGATGGACGTCTTCAGAATCGGCGTGGGCGGCGTGCCCGGCATGGCTCATGTCGCCGTGGCCCTCAGAGGGCAGGTCCTCGTGCCCGGGGTGCGCCGCACCACCACCATGACCCGCCTGCCCACGGGCCGCCTTCTGGTCGTGGTCGCCATGCTCGGTGTGGCCGTGATCGCCATGCCCCTGGCCGCCGTCGTCGTCGGCGTGCTCACCGCCGCCGCGTGGCGGTTCCTCGTGGCCGACGTGGCCGTGCCCCTCATGCGCCGGCGCTGCGCGGTGTGGACGTTCCTGGCTTCCCGCGGAGTCGGCGCCGTTGCCGTGGTCGGCGTGCGGCTCATGGGCCGCCTCGTCCTGCTGTCCGCCGCCATGGCGGCGCTCCGGGGTGTGGTCGGCGTGCTCCTGTGGCGCGTGCCGTTCGTGGGGCAGCTGGTCGCCGGTGTGGGCATGGCCGATCGCGGTGTGGCCGGATGACCGGTCCTGGCTGTCGGTCCGCTGCCGGTTGAGGTCGAGCAGATCTTCCTGCGCTAGGACGAGGGCGGGCGGGACGGCATGCGGGGATTCGACATCGATGCGAGCCCGCGGGCCGGGCATCTGCTCCCACAGCCGGTGCAGCGGCTCCGCCAGCTGCGAGGGCGGTGGGCCGCAGACGGCCAGGATGTCGGCCTCTGCCGGGGACAAAGCCAGCCGCCAGCCGCGCGCCAGGACGTGGCGCTCGACCGCGGCCCGGGTCACCCAGTGCCCCGGCGCCTCTGCTACAAGCACGTGCGCGTGCCGGACGGCGAGCCGACTCACCGCGTCGCTCAGACCCATCGCAGCGCGCCTTCCCGCCAGGCCCACAGCACCGCAAGGAAGACTCCCCCGAGGAAGACGAACATCTCGACGATCGCTGTGGCCCCGAGCCGGGCGACGACCACCGACCACGGGTACATGAACAGCATCTCCACGTCGAACGCGAGAAAGAGCAGCGTGGCCAGGTACCACCGAACGTGGTAGCGCGACAACGCGTGCTCCTCAGGCTGCCACCCGGACTGGAAGGGCACGCTCCCCAGCGGTGAGGCAGCGATCGCCAAAGCCCGGTGGGCCAGGTACAGACCGCCGACAATGAGCGCGGCCACCAAGGCCATGCTCGCTGCCCCTGCGTACATTCCGCTTCCCTCCGCGCTGCTGACTCCCAAGCTGCTCACCGAGCGCTCGGCCATCCGGGGCCCCGCCGGCCGGTGCTGTCTCCCTTCGCCGCTCGCCGTCAGGCACTGTGCGAGATCTTGGGCCGAAATCAGAGGGTGCCCTGCCTTACCGGACCCTCACCCGGCACGTGACAAGCCCATCGTCGGGTCCGGCGTCTGCCGATCCAGCCGTCTCCTCACCCACTTCTACTATCATGAGGTAGTAGCCGACGCATGTTGTGCCGCGAGCACGCACACGGGTTGGAGCGTGCCCGGAGCACCTCGGTCAGCGTTTCGGGCGGAGGGAATCCACTCGCGCGACGGACTGGTCGATGCGGTCCTCGGTGATGCGCCCGGCCCGGACGAGATTGGTGATCGTGTCGACTGTTTCCTCGACGACTCTCTCGTTGTGTACCTGCTGGTTGGCGAAGACGAGCAGGTCGAGGCCGGCCTGCAACGCCAGGGCGACCGCCTCGGCGGCACCGTACCGGTCGGTGATGGCGACCGCCTGCATGTCGTCGCTGACCACCGGCCCGCGCCAGCCGAGCCGGCCGCGCAGCAGATCGGTCACGGTCGCGGCTGACAGCGACGCCGGGTACGCCGGGTCGAGCTGCTTGTTCAGCACGTGGGCGGCCATGACGGAGTCGGCGAGGCCGGCCTGGATCAGCCGTTGGAACGGTTCGAGTTCCTTTACCTGCCAGGTGTCGCTGACGTCGACGACCTCGAAATCGGTGTTTCCGGCGGCGCTACCCGATCCGGGAAAATGCTTCAGGCAGGTTTTCACACCAGCCGCCCGGTGCGCCTGGATCTCCTCCGTGGCGTTGCTGACGACCACGTCCGGGTCGGCCGAGAAGCTGCGACCCAGCTTGCCGATAGCCCTGCTGTCGGGGTTGATGTTCAGGTCGACGACCGGGGCGTAGTTCAGGTTGACCCCGATCCGCGTCAGCCCCGCCACCAGTCCTCGCGCCCAGTCGCCGGTCGCCGACGTGGAGTTCTCCGCGCCGATCTCGGCCTCCGACCTGGTCGCCGGGAAGCCGTTGCTCGGGTTGAGGCGGGCGGTACGGCCACCTTCCTGGTCGATGGAGACGATGAGCCGGCCGGGCGAGGCGCTTTTCAGGGTATTCACCAGGCCCGTAACCTGCTCGGGCGAGCGGATGTTACGCACCGACTTGCTCTCCAGGTCCTGGTCGAAGAGGATCACACCGCCCAGACCGTCCCGCACCGCCTTGATGATCCAGTTCGGGGCTTGGGCGCCGCGAAAGCCGACCACGAGCAGGCTGGCGATCTTTCGCCGCAGCGCCGCCCCGGCTCCGCGCGATGCGCCGGTCGGCCGTGGGCTGCTCGTTGGCCGGGGCGTCGAGGATGTGGCGCGGTGCGACTCGCAGCCGGCAACGGCTGCCACTGCAGCTGAGCCGAGTCCGGCGAGCAGCAGCCGGCGGGGCAGGTGAACGCTGTCCACCCCCGCACGTTAGGACCCATGCCCGCCCGATGCGTCCTCACCCAGAAGATGTCATCCGCTGGTGGGACGCCTCGACGAACGTGGTGAGAGTTGCGTCGGTTGGATCTGGTCTACCCGGGTACTGAGGGCCCTTGCCCGATGCTCACCACGCTGTCCACTCCGGAGGAGCGATGAAGCAGAACTATGTTCGGTTCGGTGTCGTCCTGGCGGTGAGTCTGGTCGTCATGTTCGTCCTGACCCTGTCGCAGATCCGCCGCTTCGGCGACTTCTACCTCAACCTGAGCAACTTCTACATGTCACTGATCATGGTGTCGATCATGGGCGTGATCATGATGGGCGTCATGAGCAGCATGTTCACCAACAAGCGTCTCAACATCATGCTGTACATCGCGTTCGCTGCTGTCTTCATCGGCGGATTCGCTGCCGTGCGCACCGAGCCGTTCGTGGGTAACGAGGGCTTCTTGAAGTCGATGATCCCGCACCACTCCCGGGCCGTGCTGGTCTGCCAGGAATCAGATATCACCGACCCCGAGATCATCGAGCTCTGCGACCAGATCGTGAAGTCACAGGAGGAAGAGATCACACAGATGAAGAAGATCCTCAAGGACCGCTACTGACTGGGTCGGCACTGAGGACGACCGAGGTCCGGTTGGGCCCTCAACCTCCCCCGGACGCGTCCCTACCGCGCCGTGACGGTCAGCGGGGCGACCGTTGCCAGCGCCAGCGACTGACAGGACTGACATGCGTCTTCAGTGGTCCTGTGGTGTGAGGTGCACCCAGCGCAGCGTCTGGGCGTTGAGGGCGACGACGATGGTCGAGGCGGACATGAGCACGGCGGCGGCGGCCGGGCTGAGTGCCACACCGGCCCAAGCGAAGACGCCCGCGGCGACGGGGATGGCCACCACGTTGTAGCCGGCGGCCCAGACGAGGTTCTGGACCATTTTGCGGTAGGACGCCTTGGACAGGCGGGCGGTGGCGGAGATGCCACGCGGGTCGGAGGAGGCGAGGACGACGCCGACGGATTCGATGGCCACGTCGGTGCCGGCGCCGATGGCCAGTCCGACGTCCGCGCGGGCGAGGGCGGGGGCGTCGTTGACGCCGTCGCCGACCATCGCCACCCGGTGGCCGCGCTGTTGCAGGCCGGCGACGATCTCGTCCTTGTCGGCGGGTAGCACCTCGGCGAAGACCTCGTCCTCGCCGGGACGGAAACCGAGATCGGCGGCGACCGCGTCGGCGACCGGGCGGGCGTCACCGGTGATCATCGCGATCTTCCGAATTCCGAGTTGGCGCAGCTCGGCGATGGCCTGTCGGGCCTCCGGGCGTACCTCGTCCTCGAGCGCCAGCGCGCCGAGCAGCTGGGGCGGGCCGTCGAGGCGGGCCAGGTAGAGCACGGCGGCGCCGCGCGCCGACCACGCCTGCTCGGCCTGGCGCAGTTCGGCAGGGACGTCGGCGTGCAGTTCCCGCAGCAGGGCCGGGCCGCCCACCGCGTATGCCGCCCCGGCCACGGTGGCCTGCACCCCGCGGCCGGGCAGCGACCGGAACTCCGAGCCGCTTGCCGGTCCGACTCGTTGGGCGGCGGCGACGATGGCCCGGGCGAGGGGATGCTCGCTGTCGGCCTCAACTCCGGCGGCCAGGCGCAGCACCTCGTCCTCGTTGGTGCCGTCGGCGGCGGCGACGCCGGTGACGGTGTGCTGGCCTTTGGTCAGGGTGCCGGTCTTGTCGATCAGGACCGCGTCGACGGTGCGCATCCGTTCCAGGGCGAGACGGTCCTTGACCAGGATCCCGGAGTTGGCCGCCACGCTGGTCGACAGGGCGATGACCAGTGGGATCGCCAGGCCGAGGGCGTGTGGGCAGGAGATCACCAGCACGGTGATGGTACGGACGACGGCCTGGTCGACCCGGCCGAGCGCGGACCAGACGATCAGGCTGAGCAGCGCGGTGGCGGTGGCGATGTAGAACAGCCACGCGGCGAACCGGTCGGCCAGCGCCTGCGCCCGCCCACCGGCTGCCTGCGCCTGCGCGACCAGCCGTTGGATGCCGGCCAGGGCGGTGTCCTCCCCCACCGCGTCGACCTGGACGCGGATCGCCGAGTCGGTGGCCACGGTGCCGGCGACCACCCGGTCCCCCACCCGACGTGGGACCGGCCGCGACTCGCCGGTGATCATCGATTCGTCCAGCTCGGCGCCGCCCTCGACGACGTGCCCGTCAGCGGGCACGCGTCCACCGGGGCGGACCAGCGCCCTGTCGCCGACCCGCAACTCGGCCGCCGCCACCCGCTCGACGGCTCCGCCCGGGCCGACCCGCTCGGCCTCATCGGGCAGCAGGGCGGCCAGCGCGGCCAGGGCCCCCCGGGCTTGGCCGATGGCTTTCATCTCCTGCCAGTGGCCGAACAGCATGATCGTGACCAGGGCGGCGAGCTCCCACCAGAAGTCCAGGCGGAACAGGCCGACACTCGTCGCCGCGGAGGCGACGTACGCCACGGTGATGGCCATCCCGATCAGCAGCATCATGCCGGGGGCGCGGTCGCGGACCTCGCGGACCGCGCCGACGAGGAACGGCCAACCGCCGTAGAAGAACACCACCGACCCGAGCACCGGACCAACCCACAAAACACCGGGGAAGTCCAGCGAGTAACCCAGCCAGTCCATGATTAGACGGCTGGTGAGGACGACCGGGATGGTCAGCGCCAGACACACCCAGAACCGGCTGCGGAACATCTCGGGGGTGTGGCCGGCGTGCTTGTCGTGCTGCGGGTGCGTCCCGGCGCCGCCGCAGGCATGGCCGGGCTGCCCGCCGCCGTGGTGCACCTGCCTCGCCTCCCGAAACCTGTCTGCGGCCGCCGGGTGCCACGCTCACCGCCCCGGCACATCAGCGGCTGGGGCGGCGCTGCGCCGACGCCCCAGGTCTTCACCATCGCGGGTGCGACGGCGCGCCGGTGGGATCTCAGCGATTCCGCCGCTGGCTGGCCTGGCCACGGATAGGGTCTCGCTGGAAGGTCTGCGGCTCCTGCCGGGCGGGCCTCCTCACCCGAAGGCTCGTGGAGGCGGGTGGTGACTACTTGCGGCGACAGTGGCATCGACGCGCGAGACAGCTGCGGTGCTGACAGGTTTCGCCTGCCCCTCGAACGTCTCGACGCGGTCCTGTTCGACCTGGCAGCGGTGTCGGAGCACAACCCACCGGCCACCTGGGGGCCGCCGACTGCGGTGATGGTCGCGGAGGCGCAGAGCCTGCTCGGGTCGCTGCGCCGGTCGGGGCTGACGTCCGGAGTCATCGGCCGGCCTGGCAACGGATTCGGCATCGACCAGCTGACCGACCTCGTGCTAGACGGCCAGGAGGTTACGGCGCGGCTGCCGGACCCGGCGGTCCTGCTGCAGGCGGCAAGGCTGCTCGGGGTGCATCCGGCGCGAACCGCGGTGGTGCATTGCGCGCCGGCGGGGGTGCAGGCCGCCAGCCCGAAGACAACGCTAACGGTTGATCCTCATCCGTTGCCTCAGACCTGGCCCAACGTCGCGCGGCCTGCTCGACGCCCAGGCATTCACCGGGGTGGGCAGCACACCGCTGCGGTGGTCGTCTTGCGCCGGCGCAGCAGGACCGCGATCACCCACACGGTGGCGGCCGTGGCCAGCCCAACGGCGAGGGCGATGCCGCCGATCGCGGTGCCGCCGAGCCCGGCGAGGACACCGGCGACGATGAGTAGGTGCACGGTGCAGCAGGCGACCATCGCGCCGATCCCGCCAGCGATGGCGGCCGGGCCGCCGACGGTGGATGGGTGCTGGGCCGGGGTGCTGCCGGTGGGAGGCACGGCGCTCACCCCTCCGTCCTGCGCGTCGGGGCGATGCGAATACAGGCGGCCAGGGCTGTGGCGTTGTCCGTGGCCAGAGATCGGGCCAGCATGATCAGGTCGGCCACCCGAGGGTCGGTGACCTGGTAGAAGGTGCGCCGCCCGTCGCGGCGGGCCGCAACGTAGCCGCAGTCGGCCAAACAGGCCAGGTGGCTGGAAACCCGGCCCTGGGCCAGGCCGACGTGCGTCACGCACTCGCCGACCGTGTGCGGCTCGTGCAGCAGGAACTCCAGCAGCCGCAGCCTGGTCGGATCGGCGAGGGCGCGGAAGAACTTGGCCACCATCCCCACCCCCTCGTCCTCGGCCGGCAGCAGCGCCACGGCCGGCGTTGTCAAGGCCGGCGTCGCACGCTCGGTCACCTCACCACCCCAATCCTGGAATCATCCGGATAAGCAGATGCTAGCGTGGCATCCGAGGATCCGGTACCCGGATGGTTTCCGCTTGAGGACGGTGCGTGATGCGGTACGACCTGGCAATCGTCGGCTCCGGTGGCGGTGCCTTCGCGGCGGCGATCGCCGCGCGGCGTAAGGGCAAGCACGTGGTGATGGTGGAGCACGGCGACGTGGGCGGCACGTGTGTGAACACCGGGTGCGTACCGTCCAAGGCGTTGCTGGCCGCCGCGCACGCCCGCCACGTCGCGCTGGACGCGGCCCGCTTCCCGGGAATTCGCGCGAGCGCCGAGCAGGTGGATTTCCAGGAGCTGATCGCCGGCAAGCGGCGACTGGTGGCAGACATGCGGGCGGACAAGTACGTCGACCTCGCCGCCGAGTACGGCTGGGAGATCCTCACCGGCCACGGCCGGTTCACCGAGGGCCCGCTGCTGTGCGTCGATCTGCCCGACGGCGGCAGTCAACGCATCGAGGCGGAGAACTACCTGATCGCCACCGGCTCGGCCCCGTGGATACCACCCATCGACGGCCTCGCCCAGGTCGGCTACCTAACCTCCACCACGGCGATGGAATCCGACCACCTGCCGCAGTCCCTGCTGGTGGTCGGCGGCAACTACATCGGCCTCGAACAGGGGCAACTGTTCGCCCGACTCGGCACCCAGGTCACCGTGGTCGAGACCCTCGACCGACTCGCGCCCAAGGAAGAACCGGAGGTGTCCGCTGCCATCGAGCAGGTCTTCGCCGACGACGGCATCGCCGTCCACACCACCGCGACCGTACGGTCGGTACGCCGCGAGAACGGACACGTCGTCGCCGTGCTCGACGGACAACCCGGCCGACAGATCCACGCCGAGCAGATCCTGATCGCCACCGGACGCCGCCCAGTTGTCGACGGCCTGAACCTGGAGACGGTCGGAGTCAAGACCGGCCAGCACGGCGAGATCCTGGTCGACGAGCACCTGCGCACCACCAACCCGCGTATCTGGGCCGCCGGAGACGTCACCGGCCACCCCCAGTTCGTGTACGTCGCCGGCGCACACGGGTCGATCGTGGCCGACAACGCCTTCGACAACGCGGGTCGCACCGTCGACTACCACCACCTGCCGCAAGTCACCTTCACCACCCCGGCGATCGCGTCGGCCGGGATGACCGAGGCCCAGGCGATCAGCGCTGGTCACCGCTGCGACTGCCGGGTACTGCCGCTGGAGTACGTGCCACGCGCGATCGTCAACCGCGACACCCGCGGCCTCATCAAGCTGGTCGCCGACGCCGACACCGGCCGACTCCTCGGCGCCCACGTGGTCGCCGACGCCGCCGGAGAGGTCATCGCCACCGCCGTGTACGCCCTCGCCAACGACATGACCGTGCAGCAGATGGCCGACCTGTGGTGCCCATACCTGACCATGGCCGAAGGCCTCAAACTCGCCGCCCAGACCTACACCCGCGACGTGTCGAAACTGTCCTGCTGCGCCTCCTGATTAACCCGCGCCCACCAGTCCCAACGACAGGAGATGCCTGGTGAATAGGACAGCCGCCACCGGCGAAGACCTGGGCGTCGGCGCTCTGGCCGGCTACCTGGGCACGAAGATCATGGAGCCGGTGTCGCAGAAACTCTACGAACTCGAACCCGCACAGGCCCGCGCCCACGAAGACGCGGCCCGTCCCGGGGGTTCACCGTACCGAATCGCAGCCGCCCAAACCGCCAAGCTATTCGGCCTCGACCTCAGCCAGAAGCAGCTGGACTGGGCGGGACTGCTGTTCCACTACGGGCTCGCTGTCTCGTGGGCACCCCTGTACGCCCTGCTGCGCCGCACCACGCCGATGCGGCCGGTAACCGCAGGGCTGACACTGGGCACCGCGATGAGCCTGATCGTCGACGAAGCGATCACCCCACCGGTGGTCAGCACGGACTGCGACGCCCGCGACCACTGCGCCAGCAGCGGCTAGTCCAGGCATAGCCGTGACGATGTCAGACAACCGCCGATGGTGGGCCTTGGCAGCCCCGGTGCCGCAAGCGTCCCCCAGACGGTCAGCGCCTCTGCTCCTGCTGCGGGTACTCGTGAGCTTCGCGCCACGCGTCGATGCCCGCCTTGGCGGCTACGCCGGCGACCACCAGGGCGGCGCTCGGGTCGGCCCACCACCAGTCGAGTGTGGCGTTGAGGCCGAGCCCGACGAGCAGGCTGACGGACAGGTAGTTGGAGACCCAGGTTTCCTGGGACTGGGCGGTGACGGCCGGGTTGTCCAGTGCGCGGCCGGTGCGGCGCTGGGCGACCGCGACGGGGATCATGACGGCGAGGGCGACGACGTTGAGTCCGATGCCGACTAACGACGTGTCGGGGCGTTCGGCTCCGATCAGGTCCGAGGCGGACTTGTAGGTGACGTATCCGGCCAGGGCGAGGAAGCTGACGGCGATCAGCTGCAGCGCCGGTCGTTGTCGGGCGCGGGGTCCGGCGCGTAGCTGCCAGATGACGACGGCGGCGGCGAAGACCTCGATGACCGAGTCGATGCCGAAGCCGAGGAGTGCGATGGAGCCGGCGGCCAGGCCGGCGGTGACGGCGATGGCTCCTTCGATGATGTCCCAGACGACGATGAGCCAGGCGAGGCGCTGCCCCCGTCGGCGCAGCGCCTCCTCCCGGCCGGTCATCCGACGCTCACCGTCTCAGGGGCTGGTGCGGTGTCGGCGTCGGTGGTGGTGGTCAGCGGCTGTAGGGCGCGAGCCCGGCCGGCGCGGACACCGTTGGCGATGATGATCACCTCGGCGATCTCGTGCACGAGGACGACGGCGGCCAAGCCGAGCACCCCGAGCAGGGCCAAGGGCATCAGGCCGACGACGACGGCGAGGGACAGGCCGACGTTCTGCAGCATGATCGACCGTGCCCGGCGGGCGTGGTCGAGGGCCTGGGGCAGGTGGCGCAGGTCCTCGCCCATGAGCGCGACATCGGCCGTTTCGATGGCCACGTCGGTGCCCATGGCGCCCATCGCGACGCCGAGGTCGGCGGTGGCCAGGGCGGGCGCGTCATTGACACCGTCACCGACCATCGCCGTGGGCCGCTGATCGCGGAGTTGCGCCACGATGCGGGCCTTGTCTTCTGGGCGCAGGTCGGCGTGCACCTCGGTGATGCCGGCCTGTTCCGCGAGGGCGGTGGCGGTGGCGTGGTTGTCGCCGGTGAGCATGGAGACGTGGTAGCCGCTGCGGCGTAGCCGGTCAATCACCTCGACGGCTTCCGGTCGAAGCTCGTCGCGCACGGCGATCGCGCCGATCAGTCGGCCGCCGTCCTCGACGAGGACGGCGGTGGCGCCGGCCTGCTGCATGCCGGTGATGGTGTCGGCGAGCTCTCCCGGGTTTAGCCAGCCGGGTCGGCCGAGCCGGACGGTCCGGCCGTCGACGACGCCGGTGAGGCCGGCGCCGGTGATGGCTTCGACGTCGGTGGCCGGTCGGGGGGTGTCGACGGCGGCGAGGATCGCCCGGGCGAGGGGATGTTCGCTGCGGGCCTCCAACGCGGCGGCCAGGTCGAGGACCTGCTCGCGGGTGGCGGCACCGGTGGCGGCGACGTCGATGACCGTCGGCCGGTTGCGGGTCAGCGTGCCGGTCTTGTCCAACGCCACACCCCGCACGGCGCCGAGCGCTTCGAGGGCGGCGCCGCCCTTGACCAGTACGCCGAGTTTGCTGGCCGCGCCGACGGCGGCGACCACGGTGACCGGCACGGAGATCGCCAGCGCGCACGGCGACGCGGCGACGAGCACGACGAGGGCCCGTTCGATCCAGGTGGCGGGGTCACCGAGCAGGCTTCCGACGACCGCGATGAGCGCGGCGGCGATCATCACCCCGGGAACGAGGGGTTTGGCGATGCGGTCAGCGAGGCGCTGGCTGGCGCCCTTGCGGGCCTGTTCGGCCTCGACGATCCGCACGATCTTGGCGAGGGAGTTGTCCTCGGCGGTGGTGGTGACCTCGACCTCGAGCACGCCGGTGCCGTTGATGGACCCGGCGTACACGTCGCTGCCGGTGGTGGCTTCGACCGGTACGGATTCGCCGGTGATGGCGGAGACGTCGAGGGCGCTGCGGCCGGTGCGGATGATGCCGTCGGTGGCGATGCGCTCGCCGGGCCGCACGATCATCAGGTCGCCGACGCGCAGCTCGGCCGGGGAGATGGCCTGTTCGATGCTGTCGCGACGGACGGTGGCCTGGGCGGGCACGAGGGCGAGCAGGGCGCGCAGACCGCGGCGGGTGCGGGCCAGCGAGTACTCCTCCAGCCCTTCGCTGATGGAGTACAGGAACGCCAGCATGGCGGCTTCGCCGACCTCACCGAGGATGACGGCGCCGACGGCGGCGATGGTCATCAGCGTGCCGACGCCGATCTTGCCCTTGGCCAGGCGGCGCAGCGTGGACGGCACGAACGTCCACGCGCCGACGGCGAGAGCCAGGGCCTGCAGGCCGATCTCCACCGGCCGCGGCGCGCCGGTCCACCCGGCGCCGTAGCCGGCCAGCAGCAGGACCCCGGCTACGGCGGCCGCGCGGATCTCGGAGACGTCCCACAGCCGTTCCGGTTCCCGCTCCTCGGCTTCGCCTGCGCCGGTGGGCTTGTCGTCGCCGCAGCCGCACGCGTCGCTCATCGGGCACCTGCTCGTCGTGCGACGGCGGCAGGGGCGCTGCCGGGTCGAGGGGTGGCAGTCATGGTCACGGGTCCTCTCTGAACTGGGGTTACAGGGATTTGATGAGGGCGGGGACGTGCCGGCGCTGCCGGATCAGCAGCGCGACGGCCAGCACGGTGTAGACGGCGGCGATCACGTAGCGGATGTTGGGTGCGGGCAGCACGAACTGCACGGCGAACAGGCCGAACAACAGCAGCGCCTCACCGCGGGTCAGCCGCAGGTCGGCCAGCACGGCCACGCCGAGCAGGGTCTGGGCGGTGGTGAGCACCAGCTCCTCGGTCTGCCGGGCGTCCAGCGGAAGCCCGGCGAACTCGCCGCCACCCAGGTAATACGCGATGGGAAGGCAGGCGATCAGGAGGGTCCACTGGTTGAGCTTGGCGGCCAGCAGGGCGCCCATGCCGTCGTCGGCCCGGCCGCGCAGCGCGAACGTGATCGCGACGATGACCTCCGGCGCTTCGGAGGCGATCGGGGCCAGCCACTGCACCAGCAGGAACTCGTCGATGCCCAAATCGGCGCCGGCGGCGACCAGCGAGTCACCGAACGGCTCCGCCGCGGCGAGGATGATCGCGCCGGCGGCGACGAACAGCGCGGCGACCAGGCCACGGCGGCGGGCGGCAGGCTGCGCCGCGACGGTGGCCGCGACACCGGCGAGTTCCTCCACGCCTTCCTCGTTGCCGCGGATGCGCCACAGGTAGGCGGCGAACAGGCCACCGAGCACCAGGGTGTCGTACCAGGCCAGCCGGCCGGTCAGCGGAATGACCAGGGCGTAGACGGTGGCGGCGGCGAGGAACACGATCTCGGTGCGCCGATGCGGCGCCAAGGTGACCCTGTCGCGCTCGCCGCGCACCCGGCGGCGGCGCACCGCGAAGATCGCGAAGGCGACCAGCAGCGGCCACGCCACCCCGATCAGCAGCCGGTTCGCCCCGGTCATGTTCGCCGTGGCGTAGGCGGCGTAGGCGGGGTCGTGGCCGGCGGTGTAGGCGAAGAAGATGTCCACCGCGTACTCGGGCAGGATCGCCACCAGCGCCAGGATGGCCAGCGCGAGGCTGCCGGAGATGTCCACCCGGGCGGCCTCCGACGCCCACATCAGCAGCGCCACCGAGGCCAACACCGCAGCCCCGAACACCACCATCGCCGCCACCGGTGCCAGCTCCACCCCGGCCAGCCGCACGATCACCGCCGGGGCGGCGACGGCCAGGGCGAGGACGATGCGGCCCGCGGCGCCGCGCCCGCTGACGGTCGTTTCGATCTCAGCGCTCACCGGTTGCCCCCGCGCTGGTGGAAACCGCGCTGTCATCGGCCGCTGGCACACTGAGAGGCACGTTGCGCAGGCTCAGCCACATCGCGACCGCCACCCCACAGATCAGGGCGCTGTCGGCCAGGTTGAACGTCGGCCACCAGTCCAGGTGCAGGAAGTCGACCACATGCCCCCGGCCCAGACCCGGGGACCGGAACAGCCGGTCCACCAGATTCCCGGCCGCCCCGCCCGCGATCAGGCCGAGCGCCACCGCCCACCCGCGATGGGTGACCTTGCGCCCGTACCAGGAGATGCCCGCGATGACGGCCACCGCCACGACCGTGAAGACCGGGGTGATGCCGGTGCCGATCGAGAACGCCGCGCCCGGGTTGCGGGTCAGCCGAAGCGCCAGCCCGGCGAACAGATCGACGCTGCGGCCCGGCAGCCACGCCACAGCGGCGCTCTTGGACGCGACGTCCACCGCCAGCGCCGTCACCGCCGCGCCTGCCAGCCACGCCACACGTTGCGGCGGGGTCTGCACGGCGGTCACCGGGGGCCGTCGCCGTAGGTTGGGCACAGCGCCACTGTCTCCCCGGTCGCGGCCAGCAGCGACTCGGCGGCCGCCAGCAGGTCCATCAGCTCCATGTGGGTCAGGAAGTAGAAGGACTGGCGCCCGACCGCGCGGTAGTCCACCAGTCCGCAGTCCCGCAAGCAGGCCAGATGCGCCGACACCGTCGACTGCGCCCACCCCAACTCCCGAACGAGGTCCACCACCCGCGCCTCACCGCCGGCCAGCCGGCGCACGATCGCCAGCCGGGTCGGGTCTGCGAGCCCGCGGAACAGCGCCGCGGCGGGCGCGAGGGCCTCCCGCTCCACTTCCTGTGTCATCGCCATGTGGCGATGCTACCGCACCAGGCCGGCGAAGATCGCGAGATGGCGATCACATCGCCGCTTCATGATGTAGAGGTGGTGTCATGGATAAGTCTTGTGCTTCCTCGCAGCGGCTTCAGCCAAACGCCGCGAATCGGCGCAATCACGTCGAGACGGCCGGGGCGGGGCCAATCGGCGCAACGGCCGGTTGCGGCACCGGCCGGCCACGACGTCCCTGTGGGTGGCTCGGCCGGCCAGCCCCCGCGAACCGTCAACCCAGCGCCGCGGGAGGACGACAGTTCGGCGCAGCACATGGTAGGCACGCCTGATGGACGATTCCGTGTGGTGGCTGCTGCGCGACACCCGGCGGGTGATGCGACGAGGCGCCGCCAGCATCGAGCAGCGCCAGCGTGCCCGCCTGCGAGACATGGTGGCCTTCGCTCGCGCCTACTCACCGTTCTACCGCGAGTTGTACCGGCAGGTTCCGCCCGGCGTCGATGACCCGACGCTGCTGCCGGCCACCACCAAAGGGCAGCTGATGGCCGAGTTCGACGCGTGGGGCACCGACCGCGCCGTAACCCGGGAGGCCGTCGACGCCTTCGTCGACAACCCGGCTCTGATCGGCGAACGATTCCTCGACCGCTACACGGTGGCGACCACGTCCGGGACCACCGGCACCCGGGGTGTGTTTCTCATCGACGACGCCGCCCTTCGAGTGACCAACGTGCTGGCCGCTCGCGTGGTGGGCGCCTGGCTGCGTCCACGGGACCTGCCGAGAATCCTCGCCCGCCGCGCAAGGATGACCATGGTGAACGCGGCCGGTGGACACTTCGCCTCGACCGTGGCCGCCGTCCGGCTGCAGCGGCGCCGCGGCAACCGCGTCCAGGTGCTGCCGGTGACCACGCCACTGCCCGACCTGGTCGACGCGCTCAACCGGTTCCAGCCCGCACTGCTCGCCTCCTACGCCAGCACCGCCGCGCTGCTGGCCAGCGAGCAGGCAGCCGGCCGCCTGCACATCAACCCGGTGCTCACGATGCTGTCCGCCGAGGGTCTGCCCCTATCCGAGTACGACCGCATCGCCCGGACGCTGCGGACCACGGTAGCCAACAGCTACGCCGCCACCGAGTGCCCGTTCCTCAGCTACAGCTGCCAGCACGGATGGCTGCACGTCAACGCCGACTGGGTCGTGGTGGAACCCGTCGACGTCAACCATCGACCCACCCCGCCGGGCCAACCCTCGCACACTGTGCTGATCAGCAACCTCGCCAACCGCATCCAGCCGATCCTGCGCTACGACCTCGGCGACAGCGTCCTGCAACGCCCCGACCCGTGCCCCTGCGGCAATCCCCTGCCCGCACTCCGCGTCCAGGGCCGCGCCGCGGACCTGCTCACCTTCCCCACCGCACACGGCGGGACCGTCGCGATCGCGCCGCTGGCCTTCGCCACGACCCTCGAACCCATACCCGGCATCGACCTGTACCAGATCGCGCAGACCACGCCGACGACCCTGCGGGTACGCCTGCGACCAGCCGCCGACGCCGACCCGGACCAGCTGTGGCGAACCGTGCACGCCGCGATCACCCGCCTGCTCGCCACGCACGACCTCTCCCACGTGAGCACCGAACGCGGCGGGGAACCGCCACAGGCGTCGCCGGGAGGCAAGTACCCCACCATCATTCCGCTGCACTAGCTGTCGATGCAGGCCCCGACGGTCCCTACACCGGTGCGCGGCGCGTCGACATGCCCGGAGCGGTTATGGGCAACCGGTAACGGCGGTGGCCGCAAGCCGGTCACTGTCGCGCCGGACCGTCACGGTGCCCGTGGCGGTCCGGTAGGCGAAGCGGGCAGCATCGTCCACCAGCACAACGGTCCCCTCGGAGATCGCACGCAGGGCCGGCGCCCATCGCTGCTGCACCGGCACCCCGGCGACAGTGGCGGTCACCGCGCGGGCCGTGCCGCCGCCCGGGCACGGCACCTGCACCGCGGAAAACTGATCCGCCGACCCGCCGAGTGCGGCGGCGACCGGCGCGAGCACGGCGCGGTCGCGTTCGTCCACCGACGGTGCGGGGGCCAGCCGCGCCGGCGGCCGGCAACCGCTGTCGACGGTCACCGTGATCGTGTCCGGCGCGCTGGCGATCCCGCGCACGCTGACGAAACCGCCCGCGTCGGCTTGCAGCGTCGGCGCCGCGCCGGGCGATGCCGCCACGCTGGCCCGGTACCCTGCGGGCAGGCGCTGCGCCAACAGGGTCAAGGCGTCGGTGGTGTGGTGTTCGGGCAGGGCAAGCAGCAGGCGGCGGCTGAGGCTGGCGCCGTCACGGAACGGGGTGATGCGGCACCCTGGTGAGACCAGGTCGGACGTGATCTCGAGGACCGGCCACGGGTGAGCGGCAGCCAACACTGCGCCCAGCGCGGTGTCGACCACCGTGTCGGCGGCGGCGAGGTCTCGCTGCTCCCGCACCGTCGGCGCATCGTGGCGCGCCGAGAACCCGGCTGCAGCCATCAACAGCACGGCCCACACCGCTGCGCTGGCCACGAGCCAGCGCCGTCCCGCCCCCTTCCTGCGGAAGCCGGCGTGGTTCTCCGTTGGCAGATCGGACCGGTGGTTCGTCACGCGGCCATGTTGGCAGACATCCGCCGCCGGGGACCATCCCAGGCCGGGAGGGCGCCTACGAGCCGTGTCAACACCGCAACCTCTGATTGATCGCCCCGCCACGAACCGGCGGTGTCAGACGCGGCGGGTCGACGGTGATCCAGACACATCGACCGTGCGCTGAACGCGGCGGCCGGCGGCACCGGACGGGCGGGCACTTCTGTAGGCGGAGGTTGGCCACCGGCGGGTGGCATCAGGTGAGACTGTTATCGTCGGCCGCCAGCGATGAATCGCTGGCGGTTCGGGGTGAGAGGAACCTGGTGGAGCGACGCGGCGTGACGGTCGGGCTGGGGTTGGCGCGCCGTTGGTGGCGGCAGTTGACCAGCATGCGTACGGCGCTGGTGCTGCTGTTCCTTCTGGCTGTGGCCGCGGTGCCGGGTTCGGTGCTGCCGCAGCGCAACCTGGGCGTGGAGAAGGTCGACGCGTACCGAGCAGCCAATCCCGAGCTGAGCAGGTGGCTGGACCGCCTCGGATTCTTCGACGTGTACTCCTCGCCCTGGTTCGGGGCGATCTACCTGCTCTTGTTCACCTCATTGGTGGGTGTGCTGCCACCACGGCTGCGCGAGCACGTGGCCGCGCTGCGGCGTCGTCCGCCGCCGGCGCCGCGGCACTTCCGCCGGCTGCCGGCCCACACTGGGGTGGGCCAGTCGGCCCTGGCGCCGGCCGAGGCCGCGGTACGGGTGCGGGGGCTGCTGCGGTCGCGGCGTTTCCGCGTGGCGGTCCGCGCCGACGGCGACGAGGTGACCGTCGCGGCGGAGAAGGGGTACCTCAAGGAGACCGGGAACCTGGCGTTCCACCTCGCGCTGCTGGCGTTGCTGGCCGGGGTGGCGTACGGGTACGGGTGGGGCTGGTACGGCAACCGGATCGTGGTAGCCGGACCGGACACCGGGTTCTGCACCAATCTGCAGCAGTTCGACGAGTACGGGCTCGGGCCGCAGCTGCAGCCACGCGACCTGCCGGGCTTCTGCGTCGAGCTGAACCGGTTCCACGCCGAGTTCCTCGACAACGGCCAGCCAACCGTGTTCCGCGCCGACGTGACCTGGTCCACGCCGCAGCAGAACGGCGGCCGGCACGTGCTGGAGGTCAACACGCCGCTGCGGCTCGACGGGGCGAACCTGTATCTGCTCGGGCACGGCTACGCCCCGGTGCTGCGCTACACCGACCGGCAGGGGCGGGCCCAAACCTCCGTGTCGCCGTTCCTGCCGATCGACGCCGCAGTCACCAGCGAAGGCGCGGCGCTGTTCCCGGACGCCAACGCCGACCCGCGTACCGGCACCCGGTCCACCGACGCGCAGGCGGCGTTCTCCGGCGTGTACGTGCCCACGGTCCCGGCAACGGGGCCGCCGGCGCTGTCCGCGCACCCGGCCGAGAACGCGCCCGGCCTGCTGCTGACCGCCTACCGGGGCAACCTGGGCCTGGAAACCGGGATACCCCAGTCGGTGTACGAGGTGCCGCGCCGCGCCCTGGCCGACGGCCGGCTCACGCAGTTACCCGGGCCGGCGAAGATGCTACGGCCGGGCGAGCGGTGGACCCTCGACGACGGCACGACCCTGGAGTTCCTCGGCACCCGGCGGTGGATCGCCATGACCGTTCGCCATGATCCGGGCGAGCCAATCGTGCTGGCCGCCGCCGTTCTCATGATGGCCGGCCTCGTCGGCACGCTGACCGTCCGGCGGCGGCGCCTGTGGTTCCGGATCACCCCGGCACCCGACGGTTGCGCCATCACCGCCGGCGGCCTGCCCCGCAGCGACTACCCCGGCTTCAACGCCGAGTTCGCCGCTCTGACGGCGGCCGCCCGCGCGGCGGTCCCCACCCAACTCGACGAGCAGGCTACCGACCGGATGACGACCGAGGACAGCATGCCGGTCCCGGACGAGGCAGTATCAGCTTCGGCTGATAACGTCGCCCGGTGACGATACCGCAGGTGGCGTCGCGGGACGACGTGCAGGTCGCCGCGCGACTGTTTCGGGGCTTGGCCGAACCAACTCGGCTGGCGCTGCTGACCGCGCTACGCGACGGCGAGCGGACCGTCTCCGAGCTGATGTCGGCGGTGGGGGCCAGCCAGTCCGGTGTGTCCGGGCATCTGGCCTGCCTGCGCGACTGCGGCCTGGTCACCAGCCGGCCGGGACCGGGCCGGTCGGTGTGGTATCGGCTGGCCTCCCCGCGCCTGCAGGCACTGTTGCGGGCCGCGGAGGAACTGTTGGCCGACGGCGGGCATCCGGTCACGCTGTGCGCCGAACAGGGCAGGAGGCCGCGGTGACCGGAATGTCCTGGCGGCTGGCCGCGGCGACCCTGTCGGCGGCGGTGATCCTGGCGGCGACCGGTTGCGCGGGTGGACCGACCCGCGACGGCGGGCAGGCGAGCACCGCGGTGGTGCAGGGCGCCGACACCGGCCGCGTCGACCCCGGGGCCAGCGTGGTGTATCCGCCCGCCGAGCGGGCGCGGGCCCCACGGCTGGGCGGTGAACTGCTCGACGGCAGCCGGTTCGACGCCGCCACCCTTGACGGCCAGGTGACCGTGGTGAACTTCTGGGCGTCGTGGTGCGCACCGTGCCGGGCCGAGGCCGGCGAACTCAACGCCACGTTCACGGCGACCAAGAACCTCGGGGTGCGGTTCGTGGGGGTCAACCTGCGCGACGGCCGCGACCAAGCGAAAGCGTTCGTCGAGGGCCGGGAGTTGTACCCGAGCCTGTTCGACCCGGCCGGGCGGGTCGCGCTCGGGTTCACCGACGTGTCACCCAACACGATCCCCGCGACGGTGATCGTCGACCGTAAGGGCATGGTCGCGGTGGTGCTGCGCAAGGTGGTCAGCCAGCGGGAGCTGGAACCGCTGGTCCGCCAGATCGCGGGCGAGGCCGGTGGCGGCGATGGGTGAGATGTTCGCCGGGGTGGCGACGTCAGGTCCGCTGCTGCTCGCCCTCGGCGTGGCCGCGCTCGCCGGGCTGGCCAGTTTCCTGTCGCCGTGCGTGCTGCCCCTCGTCCCCGGCTACGTCTCCTACGTCACCGGGATGGCCGGCGAGGACGTGAGCACCTCAGCCGCGGCGGGGACGGTGAACACGATGACGCGGCGCCCGGCTCGGGGACGGCTGCTGGCCGGCACGCTGCTGTTCGTCGCCGGATTCACCGTCGTGTTCATCCTCACCGCGGTCACCGTCGCCAGCGCAGGGCGTCTGCTGCTAGTCCACGCCCGCACGGTGGAGATCATCGCCGGCGCGCTGACCGTCGTGCTGGGCCTCAGCTTCCTAGGCCTGGTGCCAGCGGCCCAGTACGAACGGCGGCTACGACGGCTGCCGGCGCCCGGGCTCGCCGGGGCGCCGCTGCTCGGTGTCGTGTTCGGCGTCGGCTGGGTGCCGTGCGTGAGCCCCACCCTCGGTGCGGTGCTGGCTTTGGCCGCGGTGGATGGGACCACCGGGCGGGCCGTGGCCCTGGCCGTCGCCTACTGCGTCGGGCTGGGCGCACCGTTCGTGCTGTTCGGCCTGGGCCTGCGCCGGGTGCTGGCCGCCTTGGCGGTGGCCCGGCGGCACAGCCGCACCATCACCCGCGTGGGCGGGGTGCTGCTCGTCGTGGTGGGGGTGGCGTTGATGACCGGCTGGTGGTCGACGTTCACCATCTGGCTGCGCGCCACCGTCGGACCCGGCCAGGTCGGCATATGACCACCCCCGTCGTATCCCCGCCGGCCGTCGTCGCCGTGGCGGATCAGAACGGTGGGGTGCGGGGGGTGTCCACGGCGTGGGCGCTCACCGCGTCGGCCACGGCGGGGTTGGCGCTGCTGGTGGCGTTCCCACCGTACGGCTGGTGGTGGGCCGCCCCGGTCGGGGTGGCGCTGCTGGCCCTGGCCGTCCACGGCCGGCCGGCGCGTGCCGGTGCCGCACTGGGCATGGTGTGCGGTCTGGTGTTCTTCGTTCCGCTGCTGAGCTTCACCGGCCTGCAGGTCGGTTGGTGGCCGTGGCTGCTACTGGCCACACTGCAGTCGCTGTACCTGGCGCTGCTCGGCGCCGCGACCGCCTATGCCAGCGCCCTCGTGGACCGGGCCAGGTGGGCGTGGCCACTGGTAACGGGGCTGCTGTGGGTGGCGCAGGAGGCCGCGCGCTCACGGACCCCGTTCGGGGGGTTCCCGTGGGGACGGCTGGCATTCAGCCAGGCCGACGCGCCCACCGTGCGGCTGGCCTCGCTCGGCGGCGCACCGCTGGTGACCTTCACGGTCGCCGTGGCCGGTGGACTGCTCGCGATGGCAGTGTGGCGGCTGTCGGTACGGACCGGTGCCGGCCTGTCGCGGCGGGCGGTCCACGCCGGTCTGCTCGGTGGCCTCGCCGCCGCGGTGATGGCCTTCGCCGCGCTGGTGCCGTTGCCGACGGCGGCCGACCGCACGGTGGTGGTCGCGGTCGTGCAGGGCAACGTGCCGCGCATGGGCCTGGACTTCAACGCCCAACGCCGGGCAGTGCTGGACAACCACGTCACCGCCACGCTGCAGCTCGCCGACGCGGTACGCGAGCACCGCCAGCCGCGCCCGGAACTGGTGATCTGGCCGGAGAACTCCTCCGACATCGACCCTTTGCTCAACCCCGACGCCGCCGCCCGCATCGACGCCGCCGCCCACGCGATCGGCGCCCCGATCCTGGTCGGCGCCGTGCTGCAGGGCCCCGGCCAGGGCAAGGTCCGCAACGCCGGGCTGGTATGGACCCCCACCGCCGGGCCGACCGACACCTATGTCAAACGTCACCCGGTGCCGTTCGCCGAGTACGTGCCGATGCGACCACTCGTGCGGCGCGTCACCACGCTCGTTGATCGGGTCCGCGCCGACTTCGTCGCCGGCACCACCCCCGGCGTGCTACCCATCGGCGGTGTCCGGGTCGGTGACGTGATCTGCTTCGAGGTCGCCTACGACGGCCTGGTTCGCGACACCGTCACCGGCGGCGCGCAACTGCTGGCGGTACAGACCAACAACGCCACCTTCAACTACGCCGAGGCCAGCCAACAGCTGGCCATGGTGCGACTGCGGGCGGTCGAGCACGGCCGCCCCGCCCTCATGGCCTCCACCGTCGGGATTTCGGCGTTCGTCGACCCGGACGCCACCACGCACGACGCCACCACCATGAACACCCAGGCGGTACTCGTGCGCCAGGTGCGCCTCGCCACAGCCATCACCATGGCGACCCGGGTGGGCTCCGCCCCGGAGTGGGCCATGGTGGCTGCCGCCGTCGCCGCGCTGCTCGCCTCCGCCCGGGTACGCCACACCACCATCACGCCCGCTGGCGGTGGCGGAGTCACCGAGCGTGGTGGTCGCCAGATCACCGAACCCACGCGGGAGGCCGTATGAGCAGCGTTTCACCCTATGGCGGCGGCCCGTCGGCGCCGCCGCGCTGGTGGGGACTAGCCGGGCCGTTCGGCGCGGCGGCGCTGTTCGCCGCCGCGGTCGCCTGGGTCCTCACCCACAATCCGACCGACGCGATCCCCGACATCAGTGGCGGCTGCCTGTGGACCGCGATGACCGGCACCCAGGGACCGACGTGCGGCGGGACCCGGATGATGTGGCACCTGCTGCACGGCAACCTGCCCGAGGCCGCCCGCCACCACCTGCCTGCCCTGATCGCTGTGCCCGTTGTCGGCTACGCCTGGGCACGGTGGACGGCCTCCACCATGGGGCGGTGGCTGCCTGCACTGCCGCTGCCACGCTGGCTGCTGATTGCCTACGCCGCGTCCTGGGCGGTGTTCGCCATCGCGCGGAACCTACCCTGGCCGCCGTTCACCGGGCTGCACCTAACCGACATCCAGTAACCCAGCGTCGGCGAAGTCACGCGACCAGCGCCGGCCGAGTCACGAAAGGTTGCCCCCATGGCAGCACTGTCTGACCAGTTGCTCATCGTCACCCTGCTGGCCTACCTGGTCGCGATGGTCGGCTACGCCACCGAACACGCCTTCCGCCGATCCCACGCTGTCCCAGCCGTCGACACACGCCTACCGGCCATGGCCACCACCACAACCGCTGGCCCACCCACCGGCCCGCCACCGACCTCTACTCGCGCCGCTGCCTCCACTTCGGCCACCGCGCCCGGAAGCCGGTCGAGGCTGGCCGGCTGGCTGGCAGTAGCCGCCACCGGCGCTGGCGCCGTAGCCCACGCGTCGTGTCTGGTCACCCGCGGCCTTGCCGCCGACCGGGTGCCGTGGGGCAACATGTACGAGTTCGTTCTCGCGGTCACCCTGGTCGGTGTGCTGGCCTGGCTCGGGCTGCTCACACGCCGTCCCGCGGTGCGTCCCGTCGGGCTCTACATCGCCCTAGCCGCCGTCACCCTGCTCGGGTTGGCCGCCATGCGGCTGCACACACCCGCCGGGCCGCTCGTCCCAGCGCTCGACTCCTACTGGCTGAAGATCCACGTCAGCGCCGCCGCGATCGCGTCCGGGATCTTCCTGATCGGCTTCATCGCCGCCACCGGCTACCTGATCCGACTGCGCCACGACCGCGACACCGCCACGAACAAGCCGTACGGGTTCGTCTCCGCGCTCGGCCGCTACCTCCCCGCCACCGAGACACTGGAGCGGCTGACGTTCCAGATGCACGCGCTCGCCTTCCCGATCTGGACCTTCGCCGTCGTCGCCGGCGCCATCTGGGCCGAGGCCGCCTGGGGCCGGTACTGGGGCTGGGACCCCAAGGAGACCTGGTCCTTCATCTCCTGGGTGATCTACGCCGGCTACCTTCACGCCCGCGCCACCCCCAGCGTCAAACGTCCCGTCGTCGCGTGGCTCGCTATTCTCGGATGGGCGACCATGATGTTCAACCTGTTCGCCGTGAACCTCGTCATCGCCGGCTTGCACTCCTACGCCGGAACCAACTGATAGAGAGAATGAACGAGAGGGCTCCTGGCCCAGTCCGATGCACTGAGCTGGACGATCGGCCTGCGTTGCGGACCGTCAGTCGAGCGAATGCAGCGCGCACCTCAGGCTCGCCAAACCCTCGGCGCGAACGCCAGTCCGACCCGGCCGTGGATACCCACGCGGAGCAGGCGCACCACCTGCTGACCGAGGGCCTGCGTCATGGTCTTGGCTGGTTGTCCCAACCGATGGCCTGTAGTGCTTCGGTGGGTGTGAGGCCGAACATGGCGCGGCAGGTGCGGGTCAGGTGGGCGCTGTCGGCGAATCCCGCGGCGTGCGCCGCCACGGTCAGGGATGCTCCAGCCGACACCTGTCGTAGGGCGTGTTGCAGGCGGGTCCAACGGCGCCAGGTGGGGAATGACAGGCCCAGCTGCCCGGCGAACAGGTGCCCGAGGCGGCTGGGCGAGATGCCGACCCGGCCGGCCAGGTCCGTCAGCGTCATCGGACCGCCGATCAGGTTCGGTGCGGCTGTCAGGGCCTGCACCAGCGCCGGATGCTGGTGACGTTGCGTGGGCGTGTGCCCGTCTGTCGAAGTGGCGGCGCCTGTAGGGTCCGCGGCGGCTCGCCACGTGTCGACATCAGACAGCTCGCCGCCGGTGCGCTGTAGGGCGGTAGCGGCGGCATGTCCGGCGGCGCTCGTCGGGTCGAGGAAGGTCATGACGCCGGTCGCGGCTGTGGTGGTCACGATTTCGTGACGCGCCCCGGCGGGGATGATCGCGCGGGTGGCGGCGCGGGTGGCGCCGGTGGCGTCGCGCAGGATGACGTGGCCGTCGTGGAGGTGAAGAACCTGCACGGCGGCGTGGGCGTGTGCGTGGGCCGCTCCGATGACGCCGGTGTAGGCCATGACCCCTGGTTCGGTGGTGAGAGTGCCGGCCCAGCCACCGCCTGCGGGTGTCCGGGCGTCGCGGGCTGTCTGAGGAGCGGCGGGCGTAGGGGCAGTGGGCTGTCGCGGTCCGCCGGTCGGCGCGGCGGTGCTGATGCTGTTCACGCCGGCACCTTGCGCTCCGGCGAAGGGGTGAGCCCGGCGGACGGGCGGCGGCCCGGCATGAGCACGGCGATGGCCACGGCGCTGAGCAGGGCGATCACGGCGCAGACCACCAGAACGAGGGTCATGCCGTGGAGGTAGGCGGCCTTCGCGTCGGCAGCCAGTGCCGGGTTGTCGAGGCGGGCGGCGACGGCCAGGGCTGCGGCGAGGGACTCACCCGCGGCTTTGGCCGCTGCGGTCGGCAGGCCGGTGGTGTCCAGGCGGGCGGTGTAGCCCTGGGACAAAACGCTGCCGAGCAGAGCGATGCCCAGCGCGCCGCCGACCTGGCGCAGCGTCATGGTGACCGCGGTGCCGGAGCCGGACCGCTGCGGTGGCAGGGCGGCGAGGATGGCGTCCATCGCCGGAGACAACGCCATGCCGATGCCCAGCCCGACGGCGGCCAGCCAGGCCGCGACGAACCCGTACCCGCTGTCCAGATCGGTGGTCGCTCCTGCGGCCAGCCCTGCGGCGAGGATCAGCAGGCCCGCGGTGATCGGGATCCGGTAGCCGGCACGAGCGGCGATCCGTTCGCCGGCCGACGCCCCGATCACCAACCCGGCGATCATCGGCAACAGGCGCAGCCCGGTGCCGAACGGATCAAACCCCTTGACCAGCTGCAGATACTGGGGCACCACGAACAGCATCCCGAGCAGGCCGAAGGTCACCAGCATGCCGGCGACGCTGCCCCAGAGAAACTGCCGCAGGCCGAACAGCCGCAGGTCGATCATCGGCTGATCGGTGCGTAGCTGCCACCACACGAACCCCGCCAACAGCACCACCGCCGCAGTGAGGGCGACCACGACAACGGGGGCGCTCCAGCCACGGCCGGGAGCCTCGATGAACCCGTACACCAGCGCGACCAGCCCGGCGGTGGACAGCACCGCGCCGAGCGCGTCGGGTCGCGGCGGGTGGGGGTCACGCGTCTCGGGCAGCAGCACCACGATGGCCAGCATCGCCACCGCGGCCATCGGAATGTTGATCAGGAAGATCGAACCCCACCAGAAGTGGTCTAGCAGCCAGCCGCCGATCAGCGGGCCGAGCGGGATGCCCACGCCGGTGGCCGCCACGGTCACCGCGACAGCCTTGCCCCGCTCGTGCGGCGGGAACAGCGCCGGCAGCACCGCGAACGCGACCGGCAGGATGATCGCGCCGCCGACACCCATCACCGCGCGGGCGGCGATCACGATCGCGGCGGTGTCGGCCCAGGTCGCCGCCACCGAGGCGGCACCGAACAGACCCAATCCGACCAGCAGCAGCTTTCTGCGTCCCCACCGGTCACCCAGCGCACCGCAGGTCAACATCAGCCCGGCCAGCACCAGCACGTAGGCGTTGACCATCCACTGCAGCCCGGACGTCCCCACGTCCAAAGCGGACGCAATCGTCGGCAACGCCACATTCATGATCGTGATATCGAAGCCGAGCGTGACGGCAGTCAGCACGATCGCCGCCAGCGCCCACCACCGCCGCGGGTCCACCGGCACCGCAGATCCGACCGCGGCACCACCCCTTGTCGTCACGCCCGACCATCCCCTTCATCGTTCAACTATGTTGTCATCGCCCGCTCGCGGTTATTCGGCTCAGCACGTTATCATCGCCGCCAGCCGATAATCCAGGGATGGCAGGCACCTCTCGTCCGCAGTCACGCGGCACCCGCTGGGCAGCCCCCAACGCGCACACCTTCGCTGCCCACGGGCAGGTTAGGGCGGTAGCGGATCTGTTCAAGCCGGCCGCTGGCAACCTGGCGATGCTGAGCGACATGAACGTCAACATCGCCGCCACGCCGTCACCACCGTCACCGCCCGCCAACCGGCGTCCGGCTGGGATGCTCGCGAGGCTGGCGCGCCTGTCCATCCGCCACCCGGTCGTCGTACTCGTGGTGGCGCTGGCGGCGGCGCTGCTGAGCGGGGTGATCGGCGCTTCCGCCGGTGACCGGATGGGCTCCGGGGGGCTGACCGACCCGCACGCGCCATCCGAGCGGGCGCAACAGATCCTCGCCGACCGGTTCGACGCCGGCGAGCCACAACTGGTCCTGCTCGCAGAGGCCGACAGCACGGTCGACGATCCCGAGGCGGTCGCCGCCGGCACCGCCCTGACCGACCAGATCGCCACCGTGGAGGGTGTGGCGGGCGTGGACTCCTACTGGTCCCCGGGCCGACCGTCTGCGCTACGGTCCTCCGACGGGCGGATCGGTCTGCTCCTGCTGCGCATGGCCGGCGACGACGAGGCCGCCGAAGCAACGGCCGCCCGGGTCCTTCGCCACCTCGGCGCCGACAACGGCCCGCTGGCCGTCCAGGTGACCGGATCGGCGCAGCTGGACCGGGAGGTCGATGCCCAAGCCGAAACCGACCTCACCCGCGCCGAACTGCTCACCGCGCCGCTGACCCTGCTCGTCCTGGTGCTGGTGTTCGGCAGCGCCGTCGCCGCCACCCTGCCACTGCTGATCGGGGTGCTGTCCATCCTCGGCACCCTCGCCGCGCTGTGGGCCATCACCACCGTCACCGACGTGTCGGTGTTCTCCCTGAACCTCGCCACCGCCCTCGGTCTCGGCCTGGCCATCGACTACAGCCTGTTCCTCATCACCCGCTACCGCGAGGAACTCGCCGCCGGCCAGGCCGTCGCCGACGCGATCGAGGCGGCGATGCGCACCGCCGGGCGCACGATCCTGTTCTCCGCGATCACCGTTGCCCTGGCCCTGTCGGCGCTACTGGTCTTCCCCGGCTACTTCCTGCGCTCCTTCGCCTACGCCGGCATCGCCGTCTCCACCCTCACCGCCGCCGCGACGCTACTGGTCCTGCCCGCCCTGCTCGCGCTGGCCGGACCACGCATCAACGCCCTCAATCTGCGCCCACGGCTACGACGCCGCCGCACACCTCAACGTCCGGCCGATGACCGGTGGCACCGCCTCGCCACCGCGGTGATGCGCCGGCCCGTCGTGGTCACCCTCACCACCGTCACCGTGCTCGCCGCCCTCGCCGCCCCGTTCACCCAGGTCGAATTCGGCATCAACGACCACCGGGTCCTGCCGAAAGACGCACCCGGCTACCAAGCCTCCGAAAAACTACGCACCCGCTTCGACACGCAGGAGACGACCGCCACCGCGATCGTCCTCGACAACCCCGTCGACGATCCGCAACTAGACGCCTACGCCACAACCGTGTCCGCACTGCCCCACGTCACCCGGGTCGACACCGCCCTCGGCAGCTACAGCAACGGACAGATCCTCGCCCCACCAACGCCCGCATCGGCACGGTTCCGCGCCGCCGACGGCTCCACCTGGCTGTCCGCCGTCACCGACGTCGAACCGACCTCCGGCAGCGGGACCCGCCTCGTCCGACAGATCCGCGACCTGCCCGCACCCGCACCCGCCCTGGTCACCGGCCCCGCCGCCACCCTGGTCGACACCCGCGACGCCATCGCGGACCGACTACCATGGGCGCTCGGGATCGTCATCATCACCACCGCGGTGCTGCTGTTCGCCCTCACCGGGTCCCTGCTGATCCCCGTCCAGGCCATCGTCTTGTCGACCATCAGCCTCACCGCCACGTTCGGCGCGCTGGTCTACGTCTTCCAGGACGGCAACCTCCGCAACCTGCTCGGCGACTTCACCCCCACCGGCTGGATCGACGTCACCGCACCCGTCCTGATGTTCTGCGTCGCCTACGGCCTCGCCATGGACTACGAGGTCTTCCTCATCTCCCGCATCAAAGAGGAATACGACCACAGCGGCGACACCACCACCGCCATCGCCACCGGCCTACAACGCACCGGCCGGCTCGTCACCGCCGCCGCACTGCTCATCGCCATCGTCCTCGCCGCCCTCGCCACCTCCGGCATCACCTACCTCAAGGTCCTCGGCGGCGGACTCACCCTCGCCGTCCTCGTCGACGCCTTCATCATCCGCGCCCTCCTCGTCCCCGCCCTCATGAGGCTCCTCGGCTCCGCCAACTGGTGGGCGCCGAAACGGCTACACCGCCTACACACCCGGCTCCGAATCCGGCACTGACCTGGCCTCCAACCCGGCTAAGCCAAGGGCCTGCATCGACATTGAACCTCACGGGCGCCCTGCCCGGGCACGTCCCGGGCAGGGCGGGAGGCTGTCCGGAACCTTGTGTGGGATGCGGTGATCGCCTTCTCATCCTCTGGTGGGGGCGCGCTCGCCGTAGTACATGGCGAGGGTGTTCAGTGCTTGCTGCCAGCCCTCGGTTGTGCCGGTCCCACAGTCTCCTCGGTCGCGGCGCGGGAGGGGAGGAGTCCAGGCGGCGCCTCACCGCTCAGCCGCCGACTCTTACGGACGGCGCAGTTCCTCCTGGCGGCGGCGAAACTCTTCGGCATCGATTTGGCCGGCCGCGTACCTGCGGCGCAGCTCCTGCTCAGCCGCATCCGCCCGGGTACCTGACATTGACCGGACCAGCCAGACCACGCCCACCACGACCAGTGCTATCAGGGCGAGTCCGAGCACACCCCAGATCAGCATGTATATGACCATGCCGGCCATGCCGTCCATCACCTGGCCTCACCTCCCGCCACGGGCCTGACCGGTACTACCCGGCGCGCGTCTGTCGACACCGTCGGGCGGACCGGTCAGGCCGTCGCCTACACGAGGTCGGGTACATAGAACCAGGTGAAGGGGGCCCAGGGCAGGTTGCGCAGAACCACCGAATACAGGAGGAAGAAGGCGAGGTAGGTGACGTAGGCCGAGCGTGGTATCCGTAGCTGAGGTAGCCGCCGGCCGAATGTCCAGCTGGCGGTCCAGGCGACGAGGGCGTACAGCACGAACGGCGTGGCGGCCCAGGCGGCCAGGTGGTGCCGGGCGGCTTGGATCAGGTTGCCGTGGACCAGATACCAGTACATGCGGGTGCCGCCGCAGCCGGGTCCGTCGATGCCGAACAAGGCGTGCCACACGCACGGCCCGGTCGGATCGGCGAGCCGGTCGGTGGGGTTGAAGGCCAGCACGTATGCGGTGGCGCCGGCCAGCATCACCCACACCGCCAGCGGCGTGTACCGGACCGCCCCGGCCGGGCGGGGCACCGTGATGGTGTTCATGACACCTCCGGCTGGGCGGGGTAGCCGACAGCGGTGATGGCGGCGGCGACCTGCGCCGGGGCACACAACGCTTCGTCGAGGTCGACCACCGTCCGGCCGGCCCGCACGCTGGTTTGCGAACGGGTGACCCCGGGCAGGTCTTCGAGAGTTTCGTCGATGAGCAGCCCGCAGCTGGTGCAGTGCATGCCGGTCACGGAGAACGTGTACCTGCTCATGACTGCTCGCTGATGGTCAGCTTGCCGGTGTACATGCCCATCCCGCACGTGTAGCGCAACGTGCCGGCCCCGGGGGTACCCAGGTCGATGCTGGTATCTCCATTGACCGGCAGGATCCACTGCTCACCCATGGACGGGATGACGAACGCGCGGACGCAACCCTCGGCGTTGTGTGCCCGTACCACCAGGGTGGTGGGTACACCGGCCCGCACGGCGATGTTGCCCGGCGCGTACGCGCCGGTCGTCGCGGTGATCACCACGACCTGCCTGCCGTCGACCATTGACACCGGCGGTGCGTCGGCGGCAACTGCGGCGGCGGTGACGGGCGCCGGCCCGAACCCCGCCGCGGCGGCGAGCTGGCTGGCCGCCACCGGCGAACCGGACATCTCCAGCCCGCCGTTGAACGTGTACAGGCCCATGGCGAGCACGACCAGTCCGGTGGCGAGGGCGAGGCGGCGCCGCCACGCCCCGGCCGCCCGCCGGGCCGCCGCCGCCGCGTAGCCGAGTACCGCGAACAGCGGGCCGGTGCCGGCCACGAACACCGCCATCGTCGCCGCCCCAGCCAAAGCGGAACCGGACGTGATCGCCAACGCCATCACCGAGAGGGTGACCCCGCACGGAATCAGCACCGATGCCACGCCGAGCAGGGCCGGCGCGAAGATCGAGCCGGAGCGGGCCCGGCCGCGCACGAACCGGGTCCACGCCGTCGGCGGCTCGATGACCAGGCCCTTGAAACCGGGCACGCCGAGTTGGGCCAGCCCGAAAGCGATCACCAGGACGCCCGCGGCGAGCTGCGCCATCGTGCGCACGTGCAGGGACAGCTGCGCCGCACCGCCCAGCGCGCCGAGAACCGCGCCGAGCAGCGCATGGGAGGTCAGCTTGCCGGCCAGGAACCCGCCGACCGGGGCGAGGTCATCGGCCAGCAACACCCGGGCCGGTCGGGTGGGCGCGGAAGCGGGGCTGCCTGGGCGGGGGCGGACCTGCGGCGACGCCGGGCCGGCAGGAACCGTGGCGCGTTGCCGGGCGACCAGGCCCGCGAGCAGGCCGCCCTGGACGGCGGCGCAGGACACCCCGCCCGCCAACAGTCCGGTGAGCAGAACAGGGACAAGATTCATTGATAGTGGGCCTTTCTGAGCGAACGAGAGAAGCGAGCACGCCAGAACATCGCCCTGGGCGCGCAGCGGCGACCAGGTGCGATGGGCAGACTTCTCCTACGTGCGCAGAAGGCAGAGTTGTGCCAGCGTGGGCGCCCGCACCCGAATCCGGGCGCGATGCTGTGAGCGGGCGGCGGCCAGCACTAGCGCGATGAGAGGGCGGGCCGGGTGTCGGTCGAGCAGCATCGCGCCGACCACGCCGACCAGCAGCGCCAGACACGCGCCCAGCAACTCGCCGCCCAGCCCGGACGGCGGGTTCTCATCGCTGGTGGTGATCGTCGGGCCATCGTGGCCCATCGACGAGTCCATGGTGAGGTGCACGCCGCCGGCGGGCATGGCGGTGACCATGGCCATGCCGTCGCTGCACTGCAGGCCGTGCATCCACCCCACAGCCACCAGGACCGCGGCGACCAGCCACAACCGCGCCAGCCGGACCGGCCGGCCGGGCTGGGTCTGGATCACCGCAGGCACCCGACAAGCATAAACGGGGCTTCGCGGCGGCCTCCGGCAGCACGGCGGATCCCAGCAGGCGTAGGTGAGTCCGGTGTGAGCAGGAATGGTGAGGGTGACATGGGAGGTGACAGCTGTGAGCACCCCGAATGTCCGAGTCGTGACTTGGTCTGGACGGTCTACCTCAACAGCCGACCCAAGCCCGACTTCTGAGGCACCCGTCGCCTGCGGTCGTACGCTGCGGAAATGGACAGCGCCTACGGCTGGGGCATCGACGAGCCCCCAAACCCGGCCGCCGACACGGACGCGGACGGGTTGGAGCCAGAGCAGCTGTCGGAGGTGCGCGAGCTGACGGCGCAGGGCTGGCAGCTGGCCCCGGACGCCCATGCGCCGCGACCGACGCGATGGCCAGCCCAGCGGCGAGCAGTGTTCTGGTGATCCCTCCCCTGTCCCGATCCGTCAGCACACGTCGGCACCATTCGGGCAGCCGTGCGATCCGATATCTCGCTCCATGCCCGGCTGGGCTCAAGCCGGCGATACCTAGTAGTGCCGGCTGCATGCCACCGAGAATGCCAAGATCGACGAATAGCGCAGAAGTCGAATAGGTGCCCTCCACCGGCCATCGGCGACGGCTGCGACACGCCACGCCGCGCCTGACCGACGAGTACGAGATGCAGGACCTCGCCAACCCCCGAATAACGAGTCCACCCCCATCTCGTCGACGATCGGGCCGGTGTCCTCGGGGCTGCCCAAAGTCGGCAACTGGGTCGGCTTCGCCGAACTCATCTCGACCCGCACCCCGTGCCGGTCTTCGGCATCTGCTACGGCTTCCAGGTCCTCGGCCGGTCCGCCCGTGGCACTCGACCGCCCAGGCGAACTTCCTGGTAGTTCGGCGACCTCTTCACCAGCCTCGTCGCCTGCCCGCCGCCCCATTTCCAGGACCGGTGAAACGGCTACGCGTTGTAGGAGAGCTGCACGTTCCAGCTCTTAGCGGGTGGCGAAACTGTGAAATCCTTGCCGCCACCCAGCACCCCTGGCAGCCTCGATCCCGTTGCGGCACAGGCCGTCCACCCCGTTCTCAGCACTCCCGCCGCACAGGCGTACGAACAGGTGGTCCGACACGGGGAATGTCCCGTCGGCGCACTAGAGTGCCTAGGAGTCCGGTACTTCGATGACCCCCAGGTAAAGCTCATCGCGTGGAGCCACTTGAAGGACCCGGACGCGTGCCGTGGTCGACCGATCCCGGCGCAAACGAAGGACGGGCACCCGGCTGGACCCCGGGCGCCCGTCGAAGCGCAACACCAACGCCGTGCGGGCGGAAGGAGTCAACGCAATGCCCAGACTACGGGCTTATGCAGCAGAAGTGCAGCACGGGGTACCCCAGGTAATCCACAAGGGTTCACCCCAGGTAATACCGCAGGGTGCGCTCGGCGAGCCGGGGATCCCGTACAGCACGCTGCTGATGGGGCTGTTCGCAGCCGCCGTCGGCGTCGGCACGCACCTGGTGCCCGAGTCGGCCACACCGGTCGGGTTGGCCCTGGCCACGTTCGTCATGCTGCAACGCGAGCGCCGGCAGTACCGCTGAACCCTTACGGCCCCCGCACCGGATCATCCGGTGCGGGGGCCGTCCCCGTTGCTGCCGGCTCGGCGGCCGGCTGGTCCGCTGAGCGGCCTAGCTCGCGCCGCTGGTCCCCTCAGCGGATTAGCTGGTTGAGGCGCCGACGATCCGGCCGTTCCCGTTGATCTGCACACCGGGGCCGGCGACATCGCCGCCCGCCGCGTATGCCGCTGCGATCCGCTCGAACACTTGCTTGCCGAACCCCAGCCGCTCCACCGACGGCACCACCACCAGGTCGGCCACGCCGTCCTCGATGTCGGCGACGGCCTCCCGCCAGCCGCGGGTGCCGGCGTGCTCGCCGACCACCTCGTAGCCCTGCTCGGCGCGCCAGCGCTGCGCCGCCTTCGTCAGCTCCTCCAGGGTGGCCCGGCCGCCGCGCACCGCCCGCGAGAACAGCACCGCCCGGCGCCGCACCCAGCGCCGCGCCGCCTGGTCCCACCGCGCGTGCTCGTACAGCCGCGACAGGTCCGGCCCGGAGCCCTCCACGTCGGGGGCGCAGCGCACGAACTTCCGCCCCTCCAAGTCCCACCGCACGTGCCAGCCGAACTCGCGGGCCTCCGCGTGCGCTGGCCACCGGCCGGTCCAGTCCGCGTGCGGATGCGATCGAAGCAGGGCTTTGGGGAGAGCAGCCGCTGTCATCGGTCTGGCCGGAGAGGGATTGGATGGCGCCCTGGAGCATCACCTGCCTCGCCGGTTAGGCCAGCCGCCCACCAGGGCAAGCCTGCGAGGTCGGCATCCACGCCGGCGTACGGCATGTGGCTCCAAACGCACGATGGTCAGGTAGGCAGGAGGCTCGCTGACAACAGGCGCGGGTGCGGTACGCCGAGGAACAGTCCTGGCTGGCGGATCTTGAACAGGCTGAGCAGGAGCTGAAAGAGCGGTGGCGGAGTCAGTGCCAGCCTCCCTGCCGGGAGGACGGGCTCCTCATCCGCCAGACCTGCGGCTGGGGACAGCTCGGCTTCGAAGTCGTCCGGCTCTAACTCAGCTACGGCGCCATGACCTCATCCTCGCCCTCGGGCACGGCTAGCATGCGCTCCGGCCAAGGTATCGCCTGTTCCTCGGCAACAAGCGGATGCGGCTCGCCTGAAAGTGAAGATAGCGCCCGTGCCACATCATAAATGTCTGCCTTGACGTAGGTGCTTGTCACACCGGCGTCCGACCTGCCGCTATGCCCGGCATATGCTCTTGCGATGGCATATCCGAAATTCCGTTCAACCCAGGTCAACGTGGTATGGCGTAGCCAATGTGTCGATACCTGCTGGGCTTGGACCCAAGGGAGGCGACGCCCCAATCGCTGCCAGAGATGATCGTAGCGACGGCTCGTCAACGGAGCGCCCGACCGGTAGCTGAGCAGGTGCGTATCGCCGCCGTTGTTCCGGCGCTCTTCGTAGTGCCGGACAAGCATACGCAGCATAGAAGGCGAGACGGGCTGCCAGCGAACTGTCCCGCCCTTCTCGGTGAGCCGAATGCAGCAGTTGTCGAGGTCCAGGTCCGCTCGGTCCAGACCGAGCGCTCCACCCCGCCGGCAGGCTGTTTCGATGTGAAGTCGCAGAATGAGGGAGTCTAGGTGCGGATCATTTCCCGTACTCACTGCGTGTTCCACAATCTGCGCAAGCTGACGTTCCGTTAGGGCATGCCGATTACTCGGCAGCCTTCGGGGCTTCGCCACCCGTCGAGCTGGATCTTCGGCCTCGGCAATCAAGCCGTCGGCGACCGCGAATGCATAGAGGCAGCGAAGGGCAGAGACCGTGTGTTCAGCCGCAGATCGACCCCCGCGTGAGTTACTCCGCACGACTGCACTCGCGCGGATCTGCTCTACAAGCGCCGAGATTTCGGATGGTGTCGGGTCGTTCAGTTGGCGCTCGCCCCAGCACTGGTCGATTCGCTTCCAGTAGCTCTCGTAAAGTCGGCGGGAGCCTGGAGCAACGGCCACCGATACACGCTGGATGTAGTCGCGAAAGGTCGGGACTCCCGTCGCTTCGCCGATTGCCGACGGCCCAGGCGACCTTTCATTGGGAATCCGCGCAAGAATCGACCGCAGGGCGGCTACCTCTTGATTGGTTAGTCCATTCGGCAACGGGCCGGTCATGTAACACCACCTGAGTCACTGCGCATGAAAGCTGCGAGCGCAGACTCCACAAGATCCATGGTGCAAAGGATGACCGCTCCTTCCTTCCTCCGCGCTATCACCAAGAATCGTTCACCGGCGGACAGCTCGGCCGAATGCCTGATCGCAGAGAGTACGCGGAGGTGTCCCTGTGCTGTAACCAGACAAGTCCCGTCCTCGCCGCGCTCGATTATGATGAAGCCATCCCCCACTTTGCCGTTCAGCCAGTCGCCCGGGGTCCACCCCATGGCGCGAACCGGGGCTCGATCGGCAAGCCGCCCTCGCGCGTCCATGACACTGAGACGGTATTGCCAATGGCCACCATTCGCGGATCTACGTCTCCGAGGGGCCGGGAGACCGATGGCTGCCAGCAATGATGTTGGCGCCTTGGCCGATAGCCTCGCGCCCTCGTCAACTCCGGATGCTGCATTCGCAAAAGCCACTGCTCCGGCTCCCCGCACATCTAGTTCATAGAATCTGGTTCTCGGCGACCTCGGCCCCAAATTTGCCGCTTCCGAGAAGATCACATCCGCTAGGCGTCCTAGGATGTAGGTGACCTGCTCGGGAGCCGAGCTCTCAGGTCTCATCGCATCGATGCAACGCGTTCCAATTGGCGACTACTAGCGGTGCGGAGCTTGGGGCCCGCGCAACCGCGGGCCCCAGGCTCGATCACCAGTCGCCGACGGCTCTGAATCCGTAGTACCTGCCCATGTCGATGCGGACCCAGACGTAGAACTTGGTGCCGTCCTTGACGTTGGTCGCGAGATTGCGCCATTGGCCGACGGGCACGTAGGTCCAGTTGTTGCAGGTGGCACGTCCGTAGAAGTTGACGCAGGCGTAGAAGGGGCCGAAGTCCACGCCGTCGCCGGTGTTGCGGACCTGGATATCGCGGCACTGGCTGGTGGTGCGGTAGTAGCTGGGGTACCTGGGGTAGCTGATGACTTCGACGCCGTCGTACTGCATGAAGTAGTCGGCGGCCCCGAATTTCGCGCTGTACGGTGCGGCGCGGCAGCCGGAAGCCTGGGCGGGCCCGGAGACACCGACGAGGCCGGCGGTGACGGCCATCAGGGTGACGGCTGCCGCGGCCAGGCGCGTCAGTCGCCGGTGGGGTCTGGCGGGTGTGCGTGTGGACATGTGTCCTCCCTTGAGTGGTTGGGTGTGGCGGCAGCGGCCGGGGGGACGTCGGCGCGCTGACGCGGTGAGGGTTCGTGGCCGGGCCTGGGGCGGCCGGCGGTGAGGGCGAGGCAGTACGGGTCCGCGACAAGGGCCGGGGTGGGTTGGCCGGGGTGGTAGTAGCGGCTCCAGGAGGGGCCTGAGGAGTCCTCGGGTAGGAGTTGAGCCAGCTCCAGTCACCGACCACGACGCGGCCGGCTGCTTCCTCGCGCTGCACGAAGCGGGCAAAGGCCCGGCTTTCGCGGTGGTGGTCGGTGATGGACACGCCCGCCGTTTCGAAGCTGTGCAGCACGGCTTCGTGGAGGGTGAGCAGAGCCTTGTCGGCGCGCAGCCGGTCACGGTCGTCGAGGCCCAGGCCTGCGATGATGGCGGGGAGTTGGTGGTAGCGGTGGGCGTCGGCGAGGTTGCGGGTGGCGATCTCTGAGGCCATGAAGGTGCCGCTGAACGGAGCAGGGAACTGCAGGCCACCGAAGTGGAGCGCCATCTTGCTGATGACGGGTACGGCGGGCCAGCGCAGTCCGAGGTCAGCGATCCACGGATGATCGGGGTGGTGGATCGGCACTTCGAGGATGTGCGCCGGCTCGGCCGGTAGCAGGTGCAGTCTCCCGTCGTTGGTGGCGGCGATCCAGGGCAGGATGTCGAACAGGCCACGCCGAGTGGGTCCTGACCAGCCGAGGTAGGTGGCCAGGTGGGTCAAGGCCACGTTGGTGGGGTCACCGAGGACGCCGTCTCTGCTCTGCCAGGCCGCGTAGCGGGCCAACTGCGGGCTGATGATGCGCACCGGGGGCGGGCCGGTGTGTGTGGCGGGTGGGAGGACGGTGATGACGGAGCGGATCCGTCCGCCGTTGGTGGCTTCGTCGAGGTGAGCGGCCAGTTCTCGCCGCACCTCTTGCAGGGTGGTGATGTGGCGGCGGTCGCGGACGATGAGGCTGGGCCAGCGCAGCCGGCCGATGCAGCGGCCGGAGTTGCGCCAGGCCACCCGCGCCGCGTAGGCCAGCTCGTCGTAGGTCGGCCGCCACGTCCCGTTCGCGCGGATCTCGGCGCGCACCTCTCGCCAGCGGCGCGCGAGGCCGGGCATCCCTAACTCGTTGTGCCGTTGGCGGAGGAAGGCGTGGGCTTGGGCTGGCAGCTGATCGTGGGGCATGTCCGCCCGTCGGCGCACGGTCGATGGCGCAGTCATCGGTCACCGCTCCTCAGGATCGTGGGCGTCGCTGTTGCGGAAGACCTTTTGGTCGCGGCCGTGGAGGAGGTAAGGCGTTCCCGGCGTGGCGCCGGTGCCTGGTCGTTCGGTGCCGAGCATTCGCACGGCGAGGCGGTAGTGGGTGCGCCGCCATTGGCGCACGGCGGCGGCGAACTGCCGCATCCCGTCGGCCAGAATGGGCGTTTGCGCGAGTGCCCGATGGTCGGCGCGGATGGCGTCGAGGGCTTCGTCGAGACTGCGCTGTCCGTTGCTGACGCGGGCGTACACGTCGGGCACGGACAGGTACGCCGCCGAGTGCAGACGCTGCGGGTCGGGTGTGCGGCACAGCGATTCGACCAGCTTGTAGGCGCGGGACTGGATCGCGCTTGCCCCGTCGGTGTAGACGCGGAAGGCGTGGAACGCCTCCGGTTGCATGGTGGCCAACAGCGACCACAGCGGTGCGGTCTCGCGCAGAAGCGAGGCCGCGAAGGACAGGCGCGTGCCGGCCGCGGGCAGACGTTCTTCGTCCACGGCGGTGATGGCCGCGGTGAGGTCCACGGCGAGCAGGGCGAGGGTGGACTCAAAGGCTTGCAGGACCCGGATAAACAGGTACTCGTCGTGGACGCGCTCGACCGGCAGCATGGTGGTCCGCAGCATCAGCCGGTCACCCGCGGTGCGATCGATCGCGGTCAGCGCGGTCAGGCGGCGGGCCAGCGCCATCGGATCGCCGGCGGCAGGGATGTCGAAGCTGAGCCGGCGCAGTGCGGGAGCAGCGGCGCGTACCGCATGTCGCACCCGTTTCCTCACCACCATCGCGTCGGGACGCATCTGGGGCAGCGGCGCCCCGGTGCTGTCGAGGGCGCGCAGCTCGAAGGAGATGAGGTCCGTCAGGAGCAAGGTGTGCAGGTGGTCGCGGCGGGCCAGCAGCTGGTCTGCCGGTCCGGCGTTGCTCTCCGCGTCAGGTATGGGTAGGAGGGGCAGGGCGAGGTAGGTGCGGTAGTCGTACTTGCCGTCGACCTTGTCGAGGGCGACGGCCAGGAAGTCGGCCAGGTATGCGCGCGGCCCGGACACCTCGGGCAGGCGCTCACGGGCGGAGCGCAGCGGCGTGGTCCACGTCTCGGGGATGAAGTGCTTGCCGTAGTAGAGGTAGGCGTCGACGACACTGTCGTAAGGGAAGCGGTGTGTGGTGGGCCGGCGGTGGGCCAGCCAGCGGTGCAGCGGCTCGGGATTCATCGGGCCGCTCCAGGGCGGGTGCGGCTGCGGCACCGGTACGCGGCGATCGCCTCGCATACGGCGTCGATGTCCTCGTTGGTGGTGTAGGCGTGCATGGCCAGGCGCAGGACACCTCTACGGGGCGCGGTGATGACGCCGCGGTGTCCGAGCCAGGCGGCCATCGCCTCCGCGTGTGGCTCGATGAGCGCCAGGTGGGCGCCTTGCGCGTTGACGTCGGCGGCCAGACGCACGACCTCGCCCTGGGCGGCCAGCCGCTGCGCGGTCATGGCGATGAGCCGCTGGGTGTGGTGGCGTACCTGCCGCAGGTTGAGGTCACCGATCAGGGACAGGCCGGCGACGGCGGCGTAGACGGCGGCTGCGGCGGGGGTGCCGGTCTCGTAGCGCCGGGCGTGCGGTGGCGAGTCCAGGACGGTGGTGCGAAAGGCATGGGGGTCGATGCGGCCGAGCCAGCCGGTGAGCGCCGGCGGCTGTCCGCCAGGATGCCGGACGTAGAGGAACGCCAGGCCGGGCAGCCCGAGCAGATATTTTCCGGTGCCGGTGACGAGGTAGTCGCAGCGCAGGGCGTCGACGTCGAGGGGGATGACGCCGGCGGCCTGGTAGGCGTCAACGAATACGGCAGCACCGGTGTCGTGCGCGGCATCGGCGATACGTGCGATGTCGAGGCGGATGGCCTCGCGGTAGGTGACGGCGGGCACTGACACCAGCGCGGTACGGGGTGTGATCGCCGACAGGTAGTCGCCGGTGTGCACCGTTCCGTCGGGCGTGCCACACCAGCGCACCTGCGCACCGGGTTGGGCCATCCAGATGTGCGCGATTCCCGGGAACTCGGCGCGGGTGGTGAGGATTTCCCGGCGTCGTCGCCACCGGCGGCCGGATGCCGCCTGGTGCGCGGCAATGCTGGCGTTGGGCAGGATCGCGACCTGGTCGGCGTCGGCGCCGATGAGGCGGGCGAACAGCTGGCGGGCCCGGGCGACCTGCTCCTCGCATGCTTGCCAGAAGCCGGGCCGCGAGAGGTCGTTGAGCATCCGGGCAACAGCCTGTTCCAGGTCGAGGGTGCGGGGGGCGATGCTGCACGCCGCCAGGTGGGCGCTGCCGGATGGCGTGGCCAACCGCTGCCGGAGCAACGCGGGTCGGGTCAGTGCCGCGGCGGTCACGGCTGCACCTGCCGGGGACAGGCCACGCGCGAGAACGCTTCAGTGAGTTCGCTGCGGGCTTCCCACAGCGTCGGAAACCGGCGGTGGGCGATGAGCTTGGTGAGGCTGTCAACCGGGGTACGGCCCGTGCCGAGCACGCCTTGACCGATGACACGGGTGGCGACGCTGTAGTGCTCGGTGCGCCACAGCGCGATCCGCTCGTCCAGCTCCACCAGCGCCTCGGCGAGCCGGTACAGCGGGTCCGACGGCTGTCCCCGATACAGGTCGATGGGGGTGAGGCGCAGCGAGGACAGCAGCCGGGCGAACGCGATGTCCAGCTCCGTGGTCGCTTCGCGGAGAAGCCGCCACCCGGGGCTTTCGAACCCTGACCCGTTGCCGAGCGCGGTCCGGATGACGGCGAACTGCGCCGGTGGCAGTGACCGCAGGATGCGCAGGTGCTCGGTGATGAGCCTCAGCGCTTCCGCAGCCCGACGGAGGAGGAGTTCCGCCGCGGACGGTTGCTCTGCGGCTATGTGCGCGAGGGCCCTGGCGAGATGTGAGCGGGTGAGCTTGAGCCACAGTTCACTGCTCTGGTGCACGACTTGGAACAACAGTTCGTCAGGGTGTACCCACTCCCCCGGTCCCTTCTGCAAGGACAGCAGGTCGTCGATGCGCATGTAGCGGGCGTAATCGGTTGCGCCGGATCCGGGCAGCACGGCGGGTAGGGATGTCGCGGACACGATGTCCTCCGGGCAGATTCGTCAGGTACGTCGGGCACGGCGGAACACATGGCAGGAGGCTGGAGCGCAGGCGTGGAGAGGTTCAGGCACGTAGTGCGGACACGGCCGTACCTGCGACCCTGGTAAGGCGAGCGACGATGTCACGGGGCATGGGCGCGCCGAGGCGCAGCGGGGCTGCCGCGATAGTTAGGTAGAGGTTGTCGTCGTAGGTCACGACGTGGATGCCAGTCAGCTCATCGCTGTAGGTGTAGGCAGCTGCGCCGAGGCCGCTGATGTCGGTGACCGGGCCGCTGTCTTCCTGGACGCTCCGCAGTCCCTCGTACATCGGCTGACCCGAGGCGGGGCCGCCGACCGTAGCCGTGATCACCACTACCAGGCCGTCGGGCAACCGCCCTACCGTCATGGTGCACGTCATGTTGGTGTCAGCACTCGCTTGCCGCACCTCGCTTCGTTCGTTACTGACGGGCCCGAGCGACTCGCGCAACGCAGAGGGCTTGAGCACCTGGCACAGCTTTTCGACGTGACGGTAGGTTTCCGCAGCCGCCAGTGGCGTCGAGGGCGAAACGGCGCTCGACGGGGCGGCGGCAGACGAGGTCCCGCGAGAAGCCGGCTGCTGCGAGGCTCGTTCGGCCTGCGAGCATCCAGCGCCGGCGATCATCGTCGCGATAACGAGTCCGAGCCCCACACGGGTGAGGCGGCGTCCCGATGCCAGCATGGTCGGGCTCCTGCCATCTCGGGGATGCTGCGGAAGCTTCCGCTCCGCTGCCACGTCACCCGCGGGCAGCACGTGGGTAAGGGAGCTGGGTCGCGATGCATCGTCGGGGCGACTCTCAGTGCCGTCGCCTACGCCCAGAGCAGTACTTCGGCATTGCGGCATCAATGTGCTGACACGATTCATGCTGACGGCCTTAGCCTTTCCCGGGGCACGGTGATAAGCCAGTCACGGGTCCCGCGACCGGTATTGGCGGTGCCCCTCCCCCGTCCTTGGAGCCGCGCCAAGCATTAACAACTCAGCATGACGGCAGCGCTCGTGTCCACTCATACGGCTAGCCCTAGCCGAATCTACCCGCCTTTTGCGGGGATGCGGCCATTGCCCTGAGCAGCGAAAAAGCCTTGAAGATGGGTGAGTCAACTCGAACTGTCGCTGGCTTGCGTGACAGCCTTTCGCTAGCGTGCCGACAGGTTCATCCGCAGTCCAAAATCTGCGCCGAGCAGCGATCATCAGAACATCAACGGGGGGAGGACTAGTTCGTGATACGCCAACCGAGAGGAACAATCCAACGCTTTTCCGGCTGGTCCGCTATCATCGTCGGACTGGCTGCGGCGGGATTCGCTTTGCCGTCTCCAGCCTTTGCCGAAGCCACTCAAACCAGCACGTCCTCGGCCGCCATGACGACACAGCCCGAGCCGAATCCGTCCCAGGCCGAGAGCGGTCCGCCCGCTCTGGAGCCGACACCGACCCACGAACCTGAGCCGACGAATCCGCCGCCGGATCCGGACCCGACGATTCCTCCCGGGCCTGATCCCGCGACCCCACCGCCTGTACCCGACCCGAGCACGGCGCCGCCACAGTCGCCCTCCGCCCCACGCCCAAGCAGCGGGTCAGCGCGGCCATCGGCCAGCCGCTCGGCTGGAGCTGGGGCGTCGCGGCCTGGCGGATACCCGGGTGGTGAGGGCGGAGTGGGGACGGGCCCCGAGGCGCCGTCGGGACCGTCCCTGCCGGTGACCGGCGCGAACCTAACCCGAATCTTCGGACTTGGCGCCACGGCACTGGCCGCCGGCATCGGCCTAGTCGTCGCCGGCCGTCGACGGCTCGATGAGCCAGGGCGCCACCAACGGCAGTAACCGCAGGGATGGCGGCGGTCGAACGGGAGGAGTTGATCGTTGACCAAGCAGCGCCCGGACCAGGCAATCTGGCCGGTCTCGTACGGTGACGTGCCAGCCACCGCACCTGGCCGGGCGCCTGCCGTCCCACCCGTACGGACGAGTCCGACCAGCACCACCGGCGCTCGACGCGTGCTGAACGACGCAGGGCCCGCGGTGAATACCGGCAGAACCAGATCTCGGCGCCAGTCCCCGCGGTCCGTTCTCGCAGTGGCCGTGGGCGTGGCCGTCGCACTTGCTGGCGCAGCCGCCGCGTTCGGTCTTAATTGGTGGGGCAGCCAGCCGCACGACGACAAGCCACCCGCAGTGGCCTCCTCGCATTCGCCCACGCGTGAACCATTGGCGCGGCGCCAAGCAGCGCTCAATCGTGCTCGCTTCCCGGCCCCGGCCATCGCCGACTTCGCCGAGCCGTGGCTACCCACGGTCAGCGATTGCATTACTGATGTCAGCAGCGGCGGTCCACAACGCAGCACCGGCGAGCAGAGCCGCACACGCTGCACGGCCGGCTTCATCACTACCTACTGGATCTCCTACCACACCCTCGCTGACCGCGACCGCGCACAGGCCCGGTACCGGGCGCAGGCTGCAAATGCGCCGAAGCTCGCTCCCGGTGCCACTCCCCCGGTCGATCGGATCGCTCCCGGCGGCTCCCGCAAGGTGCAGTACATCGAGTACGCCTACGAGATCCCATCGGGAGAGCGCGCGGGGCAAGTCGTCGTGGCCGTGTGGTGGAGCGACCCGACTCAGCCAATCGCGGGAGTTTTCCTCGCCTACTGGTCGGAGGACTTGGGCTCCTCCTGGGTGCCACTACGCGACCTCTGGAACCAAGCCAGCTGACCATCGGCCCAGCGCAATTCTCGCAGCAGCAAACCTGCCGGAGTGGCACTCCCACTCATTCCGGGAACCGACCAACGTCGAACTGCGACCGAATTTCGATCTCGCCACCCTCCGCCACACGCAGCGTCAGGTCACGCTAATCAGGACCGCATGCGAGCCCTACCGCAGAGCCAGGTGCGCACCGCCGTGAACCGCCAAGTAAAGAGCAACACGATCTGTGGAACAGGTCCCCGTTATCCACAGGCTGGCAACTGCCGGTTGATCCCCACACCCGCGAAGGGCAGGGTAGCCATATGACCGAAAACATCCTCTACGCACAGCGGATTCTGACCGACGATTCAGACCCCGACGGAGTTGAGGCACTTAGCGCTCTTGTGATCGCCTATAAAGTGGCAGACTTCGTTGCCGCCGTCGCGAAAGACGATCCGGACCGATGGACATTTGCCAGCCTCAGCATCGCCGAGGGTATCGACCGGCTCACCCAAGACCTGCCCGGCGAGCTGATCCTTCCCCTCGACGCATCTGACATCGACGAGGACGCCGCCGCAACCATAAGCCAACCACTCCGCGCGTTGCTCACCACACTGGCTGCCTTGTACACCTCCGCCGCCGGTCGAGACAGCGAGCCACCGTGGCGACGGCTGACGTGGAGCTCAGTCGCACAGCACATCGCCCGCGCATTACAGGAACTGCCGTGACCTACGGCCATCATCTCGACGAGACCGCTCAGGCTCTGGCCACCGTGCAAGTCACCCTCCAGAACCCAGACCCCGGCGGGATCGCTGACTACGCCGCCGCAGCCATCGCCCGCACACATCTCTACAGGGCAATCGAGCGGCAAGTGGCCCGCCTCACCGCAAGGGGAGACGAAACGGAATTCGGCGGACTGCTCTCACAGGCTACCCAAACCACGGCATCCGATCTTCCTCTGCCGCCGCCTTCCATTCATCCGGTGGCGGTCGCGCTGCGCCAGGCAGCAGATTCTGCCCGTGCCGCCAGCGAAATCCTGAATAGCCACTTCGACCCAGCAAGCGGACGCCCCCGATCCTCGGAAGGCCACGCGATTCTGGCCGGGATTAATCGCGTTCAGAACCTTACGCACCTCGCCCAACTCGCCCGCGCGGCCAGCGAAGCTGATCGCATCCTTGCCGGCTGGCTGGAAGCCGGATACACCGCGGGTAGCCACCAACCCATCGTGCGCACCGCGATAGCCGACGCCCGCACCGCGAGTGCCGTCCTATACCCCGCCGCGAGCGCCATCCGCCGCACACTCGGGCGCACCCCCATCTACCACCTCCAGCCTCCTCCCCTTACCGACCTCGCAGAGAGATGGACCGCGCTCAACTCCCCAGCCGACTGCCTGACCGCCATGGACGTCACACGTGCCTGGCTGGTGCAGCACCACGGCAGCCTCACCGCGGCCGACCTCAACGCACTCACCCGTACCGGTCTCGCCTTGTCCTACGAGACCGACTACCTGGTCGGCCTCGCAGACGACCGCACCAACACCGGCGCCATCGGCTCCCTCGCCGGAGCCTGGCGTATCGCAGCCCGGGCTGCCGGCCACCTGCACAGCCTCACCAGGCCCGAGCCCGGCATCGGACCCGCCGTTCTCACCGCTGCCGAAGCCTGGCTCCGCAAGCAGCTACGCCCTGACGGCGGCTGGCGCGACCCTGACACCCTCCGGAACAGTCCCGACGCCGCCGCCTGGCTGACCCTTGGCCTCGAGCTCGCCGCCAGGATGCCCGACTTTGCCACCCTCGTCCACCGCGCAGCCCTGGCCGCCCTGCACCGCGGCGCCTTCCTCGAACTTGATCCCCGACAGCGGCCCGCACTCGCCGGCGAACCCGCAAGACGAGCCCTCTGGATCAAGGCCGGCCCAGCCAGCCCACAAGGCATCGTGCTACGCAGCGCCACCAGCCAACTACGTAGCCACGCCAGCTGGATGGCCCGCGAAGCCGGTGTCGCCGCCCTCCCCGGAATCAACGAGTCAGACCCTCCCAACGAAGCAAGCCGCCGTGAACTGCGCGCCCGACTTCGCCGCAGCGCAGTCACAGCTTCGACTCCCGCCATCCCAGACCAGCATCCTCTGCAGATCCGGTCACACAAGCCGTTCCAACAATCGCGCTTCCAGCCCCACCACCGGCAAACCACCATCGCGCAGCAGCAGGCCGACGAGCCACTGCTTGACTACCACCAGGGCCTCAACGGGCCGGGACTTTAGGTGTACCTTCCGTATCCTCAGCGAGCCGGCCGGAGGGCCCCAGCGGCATCCGCTCGCGCGAGGTCGCGAACCGCTTGGTAGGCGTGCTCCGCGCTCACGATGACCCGACGGTCAGCGCCGGGGACCAGCAGGACCACGTGGTGACAGCTTCGACACCAGGACGCTGAGCGCCACACCCACATCGCCCGCTCTGTCACCGCGCGCGATCCCTGGGCACGGTGCCGGAGGACACCCGCGAGCAACCCAGCGACGCCGCCCACAGCGGCCAGAACCGCCGCTGCGAACATACCCGCAGCAGAGTCCTGCGCGGAGGGCGATGGTGCGGCCAGCAGCCCGTAGCTGATGAAGACCACGATTCCCGCACATGCTGCTGCTACTGCCGATGGCCGCAACGCCGAACGGGGGTGAGGAGGGGGCCGTAGTTGCACAGCCAGAAGGCTCGACGACGCCGTGGCACTGCGGCTGGGTACGGCGAGCATTCCCCCGCCAGTGTCGTCGTGGACGTACGCGCCACTCGCGCCCCCGTTGCGCGCACCGCAGGCAGGGCGCGCATTCCAGTGGAGCCGCAGTGTGGGCAGGTCGCTCCGGTTGCCATAGCCGCCAGTATCGCGAGCGCCTAGGACATTCGGCTCCCGATCTCGCGCCCGTCTTGGTCTCAGCGGTCAGTTGGTCCCCACGGCACCCCGCATCGGTGAACGCGCGGGCGTCGCGGCGTAGGGGTCCGGCTCGCTCAACTCGGGTCGCCATTCGCCGAGCGGCACGAGGCCTGGCGCCATGAGCGTGTAGTCGCCGAAGAGCGCGGTGAGCTGCGCGTCTGTGCGGAGGGTGATCTCGGTTGCCGCTTGGGTGCGAAACACACTCTTCGCCGTTGACACGCTCGACTCTTTATATGTGTCCGTAACAGCCGCCGCACTCAGGTGCGAGAGCACCATCGCGCTGCCGGGGACAAGCCGGTCACGGATTGGTGCCACGACTTCATCGATCCGATCGTCGGGCACCTGCTGCAGCACCGCGCAATAGAGCAGCGCGGTGGGCTGGTCGAGGTCGATCACGCTGGCGAGGTCACCCTCGTGGAGGGCATTGATAATGAGGTCGGGACGGGTGAAATCGCCTTCGATGGCCCGGCAGCCCGGGATGCCCATCAAGAGCTCGTTGGATGCGACAACCGCGACGGGGTCGATGTCCACGTACAGCACTCTGCTGGTGCGGTCGACCGCCTGGACGATCTCGTGCACGTTGCCCTGGGTGGGGATGCCAGAGCCGAGGTCGAGGAACTGTCGAATGCCCGCTTCGGTCAGCACTCGGACCGCGCGCCGCAGAAACAGGCGGTTGGACCAGGCGATGTCGGCCGCGTCGGGAACAGCCTGCACGAGCTGTCGTGCGGCTTCGCGGTCTGCGGGGAAGTTCTGATCGCCGCCGAGGAGGTAGTCATAGATTCGTGCGACGGTAGCGCGGCCACCGCTGGCGCCGTGTGCATCCTTCTGTGTTTCGGCCACTGTTCTTTCCCCGTCCCTGCGCACCTGTGATGCCACGCCGTCGGCGCCGTCCGTTGTGGAGGCGGAGCCTAGTCGAACAGGCTCATTTCGGTGGGCCCTCATGATCAGGGGGCCTGCAGGTAACCGTTCGGGCGTTACACTCTGACCTTTGGTCCGGCACTGATCGTAGTGTCAGGAGGTGTGGATGGTCTGGGCTCGGGCGCGTCTCGCACGACGTCTGCGCAAGGCTGGCGTGCCGCCGCCGCCCGCTCCGTACACGGTGGACGCGTGGTGCGAGGCCATCGGGGGTGTTCGGGGCCGCCCCCTACACATACGCGGTGAACGACTGGGAGCCGAGCATCCGCCCGGTCTACTCGTTCGGCTCGACGGAGCCGACTACATCATCATCGACGCAGCGCTGCCCACGCTCGCGCGAGCGCAGACGGTTCTACACGAGGTCGCACATCTGGTCCTCGATCACGACGGCGATGCCCTACACGCAGACGTCGATGCTGCGCTAGAGGCTGAAGCCGAGTTGGCCGCTGACCTGCTGTGCCAGCAGATGGCCCACGCCGCTGGCAGCACCGCCGAACCTTCTACGCGGCAGGTAGCAGCTCTCTCGCGGATGCCGTTGAGGCTCTGGTCATCGCGGAGATGGACGGACCTTCGTGCGGACTGGCACGTCACCCAGTTGTGGATGACGCTGCGGGCGGGTATGCCTGACGCAAAGATCATCAGCACGAGCACGGGTGAGCAGGTCCCAGTAGAGGTAGGTGGTAGACACCACCGCCATCGACGGGTGATCGAGGTCCACGACGCGTTGCGGCTGCTGAGACCGTGGTGCAGTGGACAGGTTCACGACAGCGCGGAGCGGCGAGCCCTGCGATACCGGCTCGATTCTGCTGCTGTAGCTGCAGTCGCCGAAGCAGCGACGGTAGCGGTCGCGCTGCGTCGGCGCCAGGCCGCGCTGCCGCTCGCTGACGATTCGCCCTTCGTCGCCGCGCCCTTGGACGTGACTGACGTGCGGGCTGAGGCCCGCCGCCTGGCCAGGATGTCTCGCGCTCTGCATGACTCGCCCCTCGTCGCCGCCGAGGTGGACTGCTGGGTGCCGGTGATCGCGTCCGCCGATACCAGCGAGGCCTCTCCCCCTGCGACGTTGGCGCGTGGTCTAACCGTCATGCCGCTGCCAGACAGCGCGACGCGGCCTGGTCGTCCAGCGCGTGCGGTGTAAGCGCACGATCTGCGCCCCGTCGTGCAAGGCCGTCGGCTGCCACAGCGAGGCGTGATTCCGAACTTGACTCGGGAACATCTCGCCCCCGAACAATGGCCCACCGCCGAGTGCGCAGCCGAGCCTCGCCAACTCGTGTCGCTCCTCTTCGACGGTTATCCCGGGTGCGATGACCGCGAGGTCCAGGTCGAAGGCGAGGTCGGCTGCCGCGCGGATGACAGCCTGCGCCGGCCGCCAACCGGCGTCGAGTGCGTAGGCCGGGTCGAGCCGGAGGAAGCTCCAAGTGGCGGCGTTGAGCGTCTGAATGCTGCCCTGAATGCTGCCGTAGCTGCCCAGCAACAGCCGCACCCCGTACTGCCGGAGCAGGTCGGTCACGTCGCGGCCGGGCAGGCCAGTAGGTTGCGCCAGCTCCAGTACCAGAGATGACCCCGCCACAGCGTGGTTGCGCAGGAGATCACGGAGCCCGTCGACGAATCTGGGGGTGAGGGCGCGTGCGGGCACCGGCACCACCAGCGCGACGTGCGGCAGCGCCTCCCGCCAGGTCACCGCGGCGGACAGGGATCGCGTGAGCACCTTTCGTGCGAGGGCTTCCAGGCCGTCCTGGTTCGTCACGAGCTGGTAGATGTACTCGTCGGCGACGAGCACATCGTGCCGTGAGTAGAGGATTCGCGGCACGGACTGCATCATCACAATGCTGCCGGTGGTGAGGTCGACAATCGGCTCGTACGCGATCGACATCCGTGCGTCGACCAGGTCCCGGTCCAGGGCGCGGCCGTATGCAGGACCAGTGTGATATGACACCAAACGGTCTTGCCCCCGGCGAATAGCCCGCCACATCACCTGTTCTGCGGCGACGAGCAGCTCCGCGACATCGGCGGCGGCACCAGATGTCATTCCTGCGCTGGCCCGGACGTTGAGCATGCCCCGATCGGTGGTGACCGGGCGGCGTAGTGCCGCGACGGTCCAGCACGCCCGCTGGTACGCGGCGTCCCGCGGCACGGCCCACATGATGAGGGCGAACTCGGCGTCGCCGATACGTCCAACGACGGAGCCCGGATCCCCTGGGGCATGGCACAGCCTTCCGGCAAGTTCGTTCAGCAGCGTCAGAGCCGCATCCCTGCCGATCTGGTCCGCGAGAAAGTCGTAGTTCTCTAGGCGAACCGCGACCACATGGCACGTCCCGGTGGCGATCTCGGCGACGCGGGCCAGCAGCGTTCTGCGATTACAAAGACCGGTGTCCGAATCCTGGGCGGCTGCCACCTCATGCCGGCGCGCTTCCTGCTCCAGCAGGTCGTACGCGTGCGCGTTGTCGAGACTCGTCGCCAGGGTCGCAGTGAAAGTTCGTAGGGTGACACGTTCCCGCGCTGACAGTTCATCACCGACCCCGGCGAGATACAGCCGCACCACACCGTGCAGCCCGGTCGCGTTGTCCCCGAACTCGGACCGCACCGTTGGCCGCGACTCGACGATGTCGGGAGCGTCAGCTGCCGGCCCGTCGTACACCACCCGCGCATCGCCAGCGTCGCCACCAGCACGAACCAGCCGTTCGCTGCCATCGATCTCGATGTCAGCGGCCCGAGCACCGAACAGCCTTACCGCTCCGGCTGCGGCGGTGCGAAGAACGAAGTCGAGGTCACGCGCCGACAGTGCATCGCTCAGCACCGCCAGGTCCTCCCAAGCACGCCGCTCTTCGCGGATCTGAAGTCGATAAGTCAACGCGAGGTGCACGATAAGCATCACCGTCGGCAGCGCTATCAACGCTCGCAGGTCAAGCCCGGTAACGACCGCAACAAGACCTGCGGTGACGATCTCCCCAACGGCAACGATCAGGCGAGTCCGCCACAGATGGCGTAGAACAAGCAGGAACGGCCGCCCTGTCGCCAATCTGACCGTCGTGATCGTGACCAGTTCTTCCAGCGCCAGTACCGCCACCGCCGCCGTAAGGAACGCGATCATGTGCCGAACCAGATTCGGGTCGCCTACATCGGCTTCGGAGAAACCGGGCTGAAGGCCAAAGGAATACATAACCGACCCGGCCGCTGCCGCAGTGACCACATCCATGCTGCTGTTGTGGATCGTCTTGTGCAGGCCCGAGGACCGGGAACGGCTCACCACCAGCCGCGCCACACTGACCCCAACCGCCGTGCACAGGACAACCCACGGGACCGGAAGAGCGGAGGCGCAGACCAGACACGCCGTGGGCGTCAAGGTGATCCGGATCGGTACTCGTTGTGGAAGCGGCGCCGAGCAGATCGCGCCGACCGCCATGAGCGCTGCGCCCATGAAAAGGTAGACGGAATAGTAGAGCGCCGGCTGCCCCGCATGTGTAACCGCCCACACGAGGCACGCCAGCGCCGAAGCAAAAAGGATGGAAGTAAACAGGCCCAGCGCCCACTTCTCACGCTGGATCGGCATCAATCAGTCCCCCGCGATCATCAGCCCCAGCCCTTCCAAGTAGATCGTCCACAGTAGCAGCCCAGCAGCGGGCGTTCAGCCCCACTCGACGCCCTTACGCATTGCAGCACCCCCTTTCTCCGCTGTATCGACACCAGCCGGAACGTATGACCGCGCAAGGGTGCGTTTCAACACCAAAGAGTCGTTTTGGTCATCCATTGCGCACTGAGACGCTGCGGCGTGACAGCCCGTAGATGAGTCGCAGTAAGGGACTAGCCGTGAGTGCCGAAGGCTTCGATCGATTCCATTGCGCTCGAAACCCGACTAACGGAGTGCGATGCAATGATGGCGACGCGTAACCGCCTTCCCGATAGTTGCCGTCGCGGGCGCTGCCCGAGGTGGTGCGCAAGTACAACGAGTCGGCGGGTTAGCCGCCGGTAGGGCAGCTAGGGCTGGCGCCGAGGGCGGAGACCCGTTCGTCGAGCTGCCTACCCTGCCTGCTGTCGCCGAGTATGGGCTGGAAGCGCTGCCACAATGTCGCTCGGCTCGGTGCGCCGACCCAGAGGTGCATCGCGAACGGTCCACCCGACGGGCGAGGGTTCGCCGTCGGTCACGGTGAGGTCGAAGGGCCGGTGTTCGTAGGGCGGCGGCAGTGGTAGCCCCTGCGCCTCAGAGCTCCGGTGCCGCACTGGCGCTCATTAGGCTTTCGCAGCCCAGTGGGGGCACCGGTTCGGGCATGAACGTGGGAGCGACCGGATTGGCGCGGCCCGAGTTGCCGCGGACGATCACCAGGGTCGGCAACTCCGGGGAAGTGCGCCTGATGCAAGACACCTCGGGTAGTCGTTGCCCTGCTATGTTCTGGGCGCCTCCGAGCTCATTCAACGGCTGCTATCGCGCAGCGGCTACCGGCACGGATCGGGCACGAGGAAGGTCGGCGCGCGGACATGGTGCGCCCGCCTCCTGCGCCTGCACCACCAGCCCGCTGTTCCACCACACGCCGCTTAACCTACGCCCGCCCAACCGGGGCGGGCGCAGCCGCTGTGCGACCGCCAGCCCGAGTTCGACGGGCAGGGGAAGCTGTCCGCGTTGAGGAGAACAGCGCGACATGCGGGGCGCTGGAGAACACGTCTCGGCGCAGCGAGCACGGCTGCGCGCGAGCCGAAGATCTCGCCGGTACGACCCGTCGCCGACTGACATCACACCGTCGTCGAGATCTACCTCGCCGTGCACATATCTCGACGGCGACCTCCTGCCCGCGCCACTTGATGCTAGGCACCGATCCATCGCTCATAGACGGCGCGGTGCTTCCCCGGCCCCTTGTAGTCGTAGATCACAGATACGCCTTGCTCAGTCGTGTCGCCGGGAACGTTGCTGAAGCCCATGGCGAGCCACGCTCCGTGCGCGGCGTGGTTCTCCGGTTCTGATGTGAGGAAGAGGCGCCGGCATCCCCAGAGAGTGCCTTGGCGGTCAACTTCTTCTACGAGCGCCCGCGTGATTCCTGTCCGGCGGTGACTCGGGTGCGTCATCACGTCCTGCAGGTAGATCTCTGACGGGTCGACCTGGCTTCGGAAGGCGATCACGCTGCCGACGACCTCTCCATCGATGATGGCGAGTGGGCAGGTATTGGCGAACAGCGTGGCGTACAGCCAGTAGTCCGATGAACCACGAAGCCTGATGTACGGCTCTCCCAGTGCCAGCAGTTTCTCGAGGTCGGGGATACGGTCGACCGTGAGTGGGGTGATGATCATGAGCGGTTTCCTTCGGTGAGTTCGATCGATGCGGCGAGGTCCCGCGCGGCAACGGCGGGATCCAGGGAGTCAGTGACTCCGCGACCGACGACGAGGATGTCCCACGAGCGTCGTCTGCTGGCTTCGACATCTGTGGGTTCGAAGCCTCCGGAGACCGCGACCGGCAGCTTGGTCCACGACCTGATGAGTTGCGCCTGGTCGAGAGGGTGGAAACCGGCTACGCCCAGGTCGATGTTTGTGGTGATGGCGAAGCCGTCGACTCCCACGCGTTCCATGTCCTGGACCCAGCGTTGGATCAGCCGGCCTTCGGGCACGTCGATGACGATGGGGACCGCGAGGCGCTTGCTCGCTTCGACGGCTGCGGACACGCTGGCAGTGCTGGCGGGTCCGATGAGCAGCACGACATCAGCTCCGGCCTCGGTCGCGAGGACCACCTGATCGCGTCCCCAGTCTGCGGACATCATCTCGGCGACGATCCATGCGCCAGGGGTTCGCTGCTTGATGGCGCTGATGGCTTGAATTCCGACGCTCTTGATGAGCGGGTCGCCGATCTCGATGAATTGCACACCAGCGGTAGCGGCAGCCTGTGCGACGGCGATGGCGTGGTCGACGTCACGGACATCGAGCGCGACTTGAAGTGCGCGTCTGTCTCGGAGACGGCGGAAGGCTTCCTTGCTGATGCCTGTTGCTGTGCTCGTGGCCGTGCCGTTCGAGGCGAGCAGGTCGGCTTCGGTGCGAACGAGCCAGTCCGCCGAGGCGACACCCTGGCTGATCAGGGCGGATTGGACGTTCGTGGGTAGCCGTAGGGCGCCGGTGCGGATTTCTCGTAGCAGGCCGAACAGGGCGCTGCGAGATGAGTCCTCGTCCTGGGTCGGTTGCCTGCCGGATTTGAGTAGGAGCCGCTGCGCGGCAACTCGGACATTACGCGGACCGTTTCGCCATGCTCCCTGGGCCCTGATGACCAGGTCGGCGGCCGAGTCGTCGTGTCCGACTCGGGCGGCAAGCCCTTGGAGGAGGCGCTCGCGGACGTGCCAGTTCCGGTCGTCGAGGAGAGTGGCAAGTAGGTGTTCGACGCCGGGTGCCGTCGAGCGACCGACGGCTTCGGCGACGGCGGCGCGGACCTTGTAGTCGCGGTCCGCGGTCAACGCTTCCATGATCGAGGCCATCGTGTGGTGTGGGATAGCGCGGCCCGCTCGGATGCCCTCGGCGAGGGCGGCCCGGGCTCGCCAGTCTGGGTGGGCCAGCAGTGCCTTCAGTTCTTGGGAACTGCCGTCGTCGGTGGCGAGGAAGACGTAGAAGTGTCGGGCGATGAACACCGCGTCTTCCACGGTGTCGAGTTGCGCGAGCCGGACGAAGTCGTGGATGGCCGCGATGGGCAGCCGCGTCTCCACGCACGCCACGATGTCGGACCATACTGCCGGGCCGAAGCGGCGCAGCACCCGCAGCATCCACCGGGGGTACTCCGCACCGAGCGCCGAGGCGGCTGCGCTGGTGTGCAGGAGGGCTCTGGCGAGGGGAAGGCCGTTGTCGTGCAGGCACCGGGAGGCGCACACGCGCAGCACCTCGGCCGTGGCGAAGGCGGGGGCATCGCTGGTGAGGTCGAGCATCAGTGGCAGCGTTTCGGTGATGCTGACCGACGGTGACTGCGCGACGGCGGCCAGCAGCTCCGGTGAGGTCGCATCCAAGCCCTGCAAGAGGAATTCCAGGACGCCTCGCAGGTCGGCCGACGTGCTCGTGCGAGCGGCCAGGTCGTTGAGCAGCTCGATGGTGACGGTCGAGCGTCCATGGGACTCGATGAGCTGGGCGAGCCACCGTGCGAAGAGGTACTCACGAATGACGTCGTGATGGAACATCAAGCCGCCGAACGGGCCGGACCGCACGAGCCTTGCGACCGAGGACACGGTGAGGTCACCGACGTTCCCTGGCGGGTCGCCTTGGATTGCGGGAAGGAGGTGGTGCGGCCATGCGGAGGCGAGCTGCCGTCGCGCGAGTGATGTCAGATCCGCCGTCGCACGTTCGACGTCCAGGCCCGCCGCCTTCAAGATCGAGGCGACGCAGAATTCCACGAGCCGGTAGGCGTTGGCTTGCCCGAGCGGCTCGGTCGACTTCGCGGCCCGGATGAGGCTCATGTACAGCGGCAGGCGAGCCAAGTTACGAATCTTCGCGGGCAGGGCGTCGAACGGGGGCTCGCTTGCATCCCGCTGCGCGTTCCACACGTCGCGGGCCGTGCCGGCGTCCCAGCGGTCCAGCCGCAGCGACGGGCCGGCACCATGATCCTGGCCGGGCATGACCGCTGCGGCCAGGACGGGGTAGGGCGCGAGCTCGACGTCCGGCGGTGTGCGTAGAACGAGGAGGAACCTCAGGTTGCCCGAGAGCACCTGCCGCAGCGTGCCGTCGAGCTGGCGGCAGACCTTGTCCACCACGGCGCGGGACTGCGGACTGTCGATGACGACGAGCAGCGGCCTGGACAGGCTCCGGCTCTCATCCTCTAGGGTCAGCAGCGGATCCTCGCCGGCCGGCAGGGAGCCGTAGCGGAGGATCTCCCGTGCCAGGTCGATGTCCTCGGTCCACGAGTCCGCAGTCAGCAGCTGAACATCCACCCCAGGAGCCTGAGACGCCAGATGGCGCGTGAAGCTGGTCTTGCCGCAGCCCGGAGGGCCAGCGACCAGGTAGACGCGCGCCGTCGAGGCGAGGAAGTCCGCAACCTGCCGCTGGACGTCGGCCGAAGGCGTGTACACGAGGTCGTCGGGCTGCTGGCCACCGAGCGCCGCGAGGATCGCAGCCGTCCGTTCCCTGGAACGGGCGCCGAGATCTCGTATTGCAGGCCCTGGGCTGTCGGCAGGCGGGGGCGAGCCGCTCGAACCTGCGGCCGCTGATGCTTTAAGGGTCTGGGCGAACCGCTGCTTGACCTCGATCGGCGACCGCGCCAGATCGACATCGAGCATCTGCTGGGTCTCATAGCGCATGCGGGTCGCGGCACCGCGCTTTTCCCAGTTGGAGACGGCCGCTGGATTGACGCCCAAGTGCTCGGCGAAGCCGCGCACGCTCATGCGCAGGGCCAGGCGTAGTGCTCTCGCCTCGCGGCCGGTCCACCGCCGTACCGTCTCCACGGGATATCCCCCAGGCTATGCACTCAGCGTCATTGTCGCAGTCGGCAGCGTAGTAGACGACGGCAGGCGCAGACGAGCTGAAACTAGGACAACACTAGAACGTCCACGCATCGTCATGGGACAGGCCGAACCCGCAGGCTGGTCGCACAGACAACCACGGCGATGGATGGGCGCTGCGACTTCGCGTTACCTCCACTGCTGTGGCAGCCCTCGCGTTTGCGAGCAGCGGTGATGGTGGAGGTGTCCTCGTGGTCGTCGACGTGCGAAGCGACAGCGTGCGTGACCGCGCTCGCTGTGCCGCTTCCGGCCGCGGTAGTGAGTGGCTGGCGCAGCCCGGATCGACTGTCTCGGGGGTCTTCACCCTCGAGGGTCTGCCGCGCTGGCGCGGTTGCGGCACGTCGCTGCAGCCCGTTCGGGGTGCTCGGTCAGCGGGACTACCCGGGGGCCCTGCGGTTGCCAGCTGGGCGGCCGTGGATGCCGAGGACGTCGAACAGCTCGTTCTGGAGCCGGCGGCGCCGGCACCGAATTTGGTGGCGGACGCCGCGCCCGAGGAACTCGGCCCATCATCCGCCGCTTGTCTGTCGCCCGTACTCCTCGGCGGCCGTGCCCAGGACTTGTCCATGATCTGGCCCCTCTAGCAACCGTTTCAGCAGCTCCCGGCGATGCGTCTGCCTTCTGTCGGCTCCGCCTGAAAACTAACCCCGTGGTTCCGGCTGAAGGTTGACCCCCTCCGGAAGCATCGGGAGGTGCTGAGCGTGGAGGACTGGGCG